>JAUYNO010000016.1 GCA_030696045.1 Stagnimonas sp.
GATGGCCCAGGTGCCGGCTCGCCTGGCGCGCGTGCTCAGCGCACCGGCGGCCGTGCACCTGGGCGAAATCAGCTTCGGTTTCTACATCTATCAGGCGCCGCTGTATCGGTTGTGGCAGGTGGTATCACCGCTGGGGCCGACCACCTCGCTGGCTTCGTTCCTGGCCTATCTGCTGACCCTGCTGCTGGTCGCGCACGGCAGTCACGTCTGGGTCGAGCAGCCCTTGCGTAGATGGTTGCTGCGGCCGCCTCCGGTGCGGGGGCTGGTTGCCGGGCCGGCGTCTAGCGAGGTCTTGTCCGCAGGCGTTGCCAAGCCAGATCAAGGCGCTTGCCGCTGATCAGGCTCAGGCCCAGCATCAGCGCGCCCGGATCGAGCGGGCGAACACGCAGTGCCTCCAGCAGCCAGCGCAGGGCATAGGCCTTCTGGCCCTGCAGCATCATGATCCGGGCATTGATCACTGCGATGTGATGGCGGGCCTCCCGGCCGGCGGGGTTCTGCCAGCGCCGCGGATGTCGTTGGAAGATCTGTAGCGTCCCGTGGTGGCGCCGGCCAGGCGAACCATAGACGCTGTGCGGCGACTCGAATTTGTGGACCAGACAGTCGTTCACGCCGCCCATGGCGCCGCGATCCGCCAGCCGCAAGCAGACGTCCCAGTCTTCGGCCGACACCATTTGCTCGTCGAAGCCCCCGATCGCTGCCAGCGCCGAGCGCCGGACCAGCCAGGTCGGGGTTGGAAATCGCAGCGGCCGCAACAGGACCTCGCTGGGCTTGGCCGCCAGTTGCTCGAAGTCATTGGGACGCCGCTTGAGCGGTGTGCCGTCGAGCAGATGAGCCTGGACATCGCAGGCAACGAGGTCCCAGGACGGGTGTTGCAGGTGTGCCTGCCACTGTCGCTGCAGCTTGTGCGGCAGCCAGAGGTCGTCGCTGTCCTGAAAGGCAATCCAGTCCGCGCGCGCCTGCGCGATGCCAAGGTTGCGGGCTGCGCCGGGTCCACCGGATGCCGGATTCCTCAGGCAGCGCAGCCGGGGGTCCACGATGGTCTTGGCGAGCGCCTCGACCGAGCCGTCGGTGGAGCCATCGTCGACCACGATCAGTTCGATGTCGGCGAAGCTCTGATCGAGCACGCTGTGCACCGCACGTTCGAGCGTGGCTGCCCGGTTGTGGGTGGGCAGCACGACCGAGATCCGGGGTGCGAGCTCAGCCATGAGCTCAGCCCGCCCGCCGGTAGGCGGCGACGATGCACTCTGCGGCACGTCCCCAGGACAGCGCGGTTGCGCGGCGGGCATTGTCCTCGCCCAGGCTCAGGCGTTGGCTTGCGGACATACTGCTGAACTGCCCGAAGGCGGATGACCAGTCGGGTCGAGCGATCAAATTGCCGTCGAGCGCGGGACATTCGTCGGCGATGTCCCGATCCGGCAGCAGCAGAGGCTTTCCGAAGCCCATCGCCAGGATCAGCGAGCCCGAGGTCAGCTGCCAGTCGTGGGCGACGACGCAGGCGTCTGCGGCGGCGAACAGATCCGGCAACTCCTCGTCCGGCCAGCTGCGGATCAAGGGCAGGATCCGGGCGTCCTCCTGGGCGGCGGCGCGGATGCGCTCGGCCTCGGTCGGGTCGCGGGCCCGGCTCGATCCGGCGATCAGCAGCACGGCGTCCGGCGCTGTCCAGGCCTGGAAATTCCGGATCAGCTTGGCGAGGCCCTTGTAGCCGCGCAGCAGCCCGAAAACCAGGAACACCGTTTTCCCGGGCTGCAGGCCGTAGCGGCGGCGCGCGGCCTCCCGCTCGGCCGGACTGGCGATCCGGTTGCCATAGTTTCCGTGTTCGGCGACTAGCACCCGGGCGGCGGATGCGGCGGACAGCTGGTACTCGCGCAGCAGCCGCAGTCGCGCCGCCGAACTGTGCACGAAGGTGTTTTCGCTGGCCCGCACGATGCGGCGCAGCGCCCAGCCCTCCAGCCTGGGCCAACGCGCCTCGTGGCCGTGCAGGTTGTGCGCCGTGTAGTAGATGCGCAGGCCCCGGTGCCGCAGCCACAGGATTTCAAGCACGGTGCGGACGATCTTCAGGGCGTGGCGCGCGGGATCGGCGTCAGCGTAGGCCCGGTCGAGCCAATGCAGGTGCAGGACCTCGGTAGCGCGATCCAGCCCACGCCCGACCTGAAGCAGCGGGAAACGAGTGGCGAAGCTGGCCATCCTCACGTCCACCCCGAGTCGCGCGATGGCGGCGGCCAGCAGGCCCTGATAGGGATTGAACTTGTCGTAGCGCGGTGCGAATACCACGCGACCGATGGCCCGGCCGGACGGCTCAGTGCTCATGCTTCTCCGGTGCCCGGCGCAGCACCGAGATCGCAAAGTGGTAATAGAGCAGGATCACCACCGCCATCACCCCGAGGCGGCGCGACAGGGGCAGGCCACCGGTGCGCTCGCTGCCGGCCGCCAGCCGCCACCAGTAGCGCGGCCGGGGCCGCAGCATGGTGAACAGCACGGTGCGCCAGAGCTCGGCGCGGCTGCGGCCGGCCAGTTCGAACTCGCGACGGCGGAAGCCGCCGGCCACCCGTCGGTTCTTGCGCAGCAGCGCGCCCAGCTCGTCGCGTGCCGGGTGCTGCACCGCCGCCGCAGCGGCATAGACCAGGCGAAAGCCGGCGCGACCGGCGCGGCGGCAAAGCTCGAAATCGCCGCTCGATTGCATCTCGCCATTGAAGGGGCCGATGCGCTCGAACACCTCGCGCTTGACGAACAGGTTGGCGGTCACCGAGGTGCCCTGGCTGACGTAGCGCTCCTGCGGGAAGGCGAACAGCCGGTCGTACTCGGCGAGCAGGCCGGGACGTTCGATGAAGATGCCGACGCGACCGCCCACCAGCTCGGCCTCGCCCTGCAGCGCCGCCCAGCCGGCCGCCAGCCAATCCGGCTCCGGCCGGCAGTCGGCGTCGGTGAAGGCCAGCACCTGGCCGCGTGCCACCGCCAGCCCGGCATTGCGCGCCGCGTAGGAATGCCCGCGCGGCTCCTGCAGCAGGGTCAGGCCGGGGCGCTCGAAGCCGGCGGGCGCCGGCCCGTGGTCGTTGTTGATGGCGATGATCTCGAAGTCCTCGGCCGGCCAGGTCTGGGCGGCGAGGGCATCGAGGCAGTCGCGCAAGCGGTCCCAGTCGCGGTAGACCGGGATCAGTACCGAGATGCGGGGAGTAGTGCTCATGGTTTGCGACAGACGAAGGCGAACTGCCCGCAATAGAGCAGCTTGTTGGCGTTGATCCGGCGGTGATCCTGCTTGCGCGCGGCGCCGCGCCAGGACAGCAGGCGGTTCAGCGGCGAGTCGCTGGACCACCAGCGGCTGAAGAACTTCGGCTCGCCCAGCAGGCGGCGGACGATCAGGGTCAGGGCGTCGATGGAGGGGCGGATCTCCAGCAGTTCCAGCCCGGCCTCCTCGATCAGCACCTTGAAGCCGTAGGGCGTGTAGTTCCAGTAGCTGTAGGAGTGGAAGGGCTCCAGGTGCGAGGTCGATCCCACCAGCAGCGCGCCTGGCTTCAGCACCCGGGCCATGTCCTTCAGCGAGGCCGCCGGCTGCCGCACGTGCTCCAGCACCTGCTTGGAGTAGAGCAGGTCGAAGCTGGCGTCCGGGAAGGGCAGCGCGACGCCGTCGAAGGTGTGGAATTCGGCATCGCGCCGGCGCCGCTGCTCGACTTCCGGCGAACTGGCGATGTCGACGCCGACCCAGCGGATGTCGGCCTTCCACTTGCGGAACAGGTCCACCGAGTTGCCGGCACCGCAGCCGACGTCGAGCACCGCGCCGATGGCCCGATGGACGACGAGCTCGCGCGCCAGCTGCTGCGCGCTCTGCTGACGGCTGTGGTCACGCGGCAGGCTGTTGCCGAGCAGGCTTACCAGGTCGGTCACCCTATCCTCCGGTGGGGAAAGCGATGGTTCATCAGCGAATCTCCTGCTCGTTGCGGCGGCCGCTGAGCCGGCTCAGCAGCATGCGCCAGGCGATCTGGTAGTGCAGCAGCGCGCGCAGCAGCATCACCGGCAGCCGCTGCGCGGGGGTAAAAGCCTCGCTGCCACGGCCGCCGGCGAGGATGTAATACCACTCGCGTGGGCGGGGCCGGAAGGCATGCAGCAACAGCGCCGCCAGCGCCGCCGGGCGGCCGTGCGACTCCCGCAGCAGCCGGTCGTACTGGCCGGTCGCGATGCGGCGATTCTTGGTGAAGATCTCCGCCAGCGTGGCGCGCGCCGGGTGCAGCACCCGCATGCCATCGGCATAGCCGATGCGGTGGCCGAGTGCGACCAGCCGGGTGCAGAACTCCGAATCACCGCAGGACTTCAGCCCGGCATCGAAACCGCCGCGCTGCTCGAATACCGAGCGCCGCACGCCGAGGTTGGCGGTCACCGAATAGCCGGAGAGTGCAACCAGCTGCTGCTGCTGGAATTCGAACAGGCGCTCGTAGCGCACGGCGGTGTTGTCGCGGGCGGCGAGGATGTCGATGCGGCCACCGACCAGGTCCCAGTCCGGGCGTTGCTCGAAGGCTGCGACCAGGGATCGCAGCCAATCCGGCTCCGGCTGGCAGTCGGCATCGGTGAAGGCCAGCAGTTCGCCGGTCGCCTGCGCCGCGCCGGCATTGCGGGCGGCATAGGACCAGCCCCTGGGCGCATGCAGGTAGCGCAGGTCGGCAGGCAGCGGCGGCGGCACGCTGGCCGCATCGTTGTCGACCACGATCAGCTCGAACTCGGCGGCCGGCAGGGTCTGCCGCGCCAGCGCCGCCAGGCAGAGTCGCAGGCGCGGCCAGTCGCGGTAGGTGGGGATGATTACCGAGACCTTCATGCCTCGCTCCCGGCCAGCGCATGCCGGCGCAGCAGCTGCTCGTAGCGTTCGGCGACGGCATCGGCGGCGTATTCGGCCAGGGTCTCGGCCCGGGCCTGCGCGCCCATCGCCGGCCACTGCGCCCGCGCGGCCAGCGCGCGCTGCAGGGCGGCGCCCAGGGCTTCGGCTTCGGGACGGTGGTAGAGCCAGCCGGTGCCGCCCTCGCGCACCGTGTCGGCCGGCGCGCCGAGCGCGTGCGCCAGCACCGGCTTGGCCATCAGCATCGCCTCGATGATCGACAGGCCGAAGGGCTCGGCATCGCGGCGGGCGTTGACGGCGAGGTCGCAGGCCGGCCAGTAGCGCTCCGGGTCCGGCACCGGGCCGGTCCAGTGCACGCGTCCGCACAGCCCCAGACTCTCGACCTGCGCGCGCAGCGCCTGGGCGTAATCGGAATCCAGCGGGCCACCGACCAGCAGCAGGTGCAGGGGCGGGCGCCCGGCTTCGGCGGGCAGGTCGGCGAGTGCCCGCAGCAGCAGGTCGGCGCCCTTGCTGGGATCGAGCCGGGCGATCAGGCCGAGCAGGATGGCGTCCTCCGGCACGCCCAGTTCGGCGCGGCTCAGCGGACGCACCCGGCCCGGATCGAAGCGGCTGGCATCGAGCCCCGGCGGCAGCACCTGCACGCCGGGCACCCGGGCCAGATGGCGGGCGCTGTAGTCGCTATTGGCCAGCAGCAGCACGCGCCAGCGCCGCACCGCCCAGGCATAGGCGCGCTGATTCAGGTCCAGCGGATAGCGCGAGGGCGTGTTGGGCATCTCGAGCACAACGCCGACCCCCTGCTCCCGGCCTACCGCGCCCAGCAAGGGCAGCCAGTCCGGCCAGGGCGTGCACAGCAGGTCCGGCGGCGCGGCGCTCAGCGCCTGCCGCAGCGCCGGCCGCAGCCGGCGCATCACCGCCAGCCGGCGCAATACGCCGCGCGGGCTGAAGCCGGGCGCCAGGTAGTGGGCGTGGCTGCCGGCGTCGTGGGCGATGCGTTCGGTGGCCAGACCGCGCCGTGCCGCTTCCGCGCTCAGCGCGCCGTCCTCGAAGTGCAGCAGGCCGACGGCGTGGCCGCGTTGGCGCAGCAGCGCAGCATTGCTGAGCAGGGCGGTCGCCACCCCGCCAGTCTCGTCGCCCCAGGCCAGCCAGCGGACCCGGAGCGGGCGCGCCGCGCTCACGGCCGGCCTCCGCGAGCCTGTAGGTGTTCCAGCAGGCAGCGCTCGTAGCGCGGAATGCTCTGCTCCAGACAGTAATGGTCGAGCGCACGTGCGCGGCCCTGGGCGCCGAGTCGAGGCCAGTCCGCCCGGGCGGCCAGCGCGCGGCGCAGGGCCGTGGCGATGGCCCCGGCGCTGGCGTCCTCGACATGCCAGCCGGTCTCGCCGTCGACCACGGTCTCGGCCGGGCCGCCGAGCGCGCGCGCCAGCACCGGCTTGCCGCTGAGCATGGCCTCGACGATGGACAGGCCGAAGCCCTCGGGATCGGGCCGGCAGCTGATGAACAGGTCGAGCAGGGCATGGGCCGGTGCCGGATCGGCGACCTCGCCGAGGAAGTGCACGCGCGCTTCCAGTCCGAGCTGCCGCACCTGGGTCCGCAGGGTTTCCGCATAGGGGCTGTCCAGGGGCCCGCCGACGAATAGCAGATGCAGCTGCGGCGCCTCGGCGGCGACGGCCGCGAAGCCGGCAATCAGCGCCTCGCCACACTTCTGCGGCGACAGCCGGGCAATGCTGCCGAGCAAGAGACTGTCGGCCGGCAGGCCGTGGTCCGCGCGCCGCCAGGCCTGCACCCGCGCGGGGTCGAACCGCGCCGCATCCGAGGGCGGATAGACCACGCTCAGACCCGGCACCGGGCCGAGCCGGGCGGCGGTGAACTGGCTGTTGGCGATCGGCCGCACCCGCCAGAGCCGCAGCAGCGCGCCGTAGATGCGCTGGTTGAGCCGGAACCGCTGCAGCGAGGGCACTTCCGGCAGCTCCCAGACCAGGGCGATGCCCAGGGTCTTGGCGCAGGGGCCGGCGAGAAACAGGAAATCCGGCCAGTACAGGCTCAGCGCATCCGGCCGCAGTTGCGCCAGCGCGGTGCGCAATGCGCGGCGATAGCCTTGCAGGCGCAGCAGGCCGCGCAGGCGGCCGTAGCGGCGCCCGACCAGCTCCCCATAGCGCCGGTGGAGGTCGCCCTGCGCATGCAGGCAGATCACCTCGTAGCCCTCGCTGCGCAGGGCCTGCGCCAACTCGCCCTGGTCGAGGCAGACGATGCTGATCCGCCAGCCACGGGCGGCCATGCCGGCGGCGAAATTGCCCAGCGCCCGCCGCACGCCGCCCAGGGGCTCGTCGCCCCACATCAGCCAGGCCAGGTGACGGCCCTTCATCGGCCGCGCTCCAGCACCCGCTGGTACAGCGCCAGGGTCTGCCGCGCCGCCTCGGCCCAGCTGTAGCGGGCGGCCAGTTGGCGCGCCCGTTCGCCCATCGCCGCCAGCTGCTCCGGGGTCAAGGCCAGGGCCTGCGCCAGCGCGCCCTGCACGCTGGCGGCGTCGGGCGCCACCCACCAGCCGCAGCCCTGGGCTTCGACCTCGGACCAGGGCGTGCCCCGGGTGGTGAGCGCCGGCAGGCCGTGCGCCAGGGCCTCGGCCACCGCCAGGCCGAAGTTCTCCTGCAGGCTCGGCTGCAGGAACAACTGGCTGCCGGCCAGCAGGGCCGACTTGGCCTCGCCCTGCACCACGCCGAGAAAGCGCACCGAGTCGCCGAGGCCGCTCTGTTCGGCCAGCTGGCGCAGCTCGCGTTCGTGCGCTGGCTCGCCGCCGCCGGCGATGTGCAGCTGCCAGCCCGGGGGCCGCAGCCGGGCCCAGGCGCGCAGCAGGACATCGACCTGTTTCTTGGGGTGCAGGCGGCCGAGGTAGACCGCCCGCCGCTCGCGCGCCAGGACCGGGGCCGCGGCGGGCAGCTCGACCCCGTGCGGAATGCAGACCAGTTCCGGCCCCGGCGGTAGCCGTGGCGCGGTCTCGCGACGCTCGTCCTCGCTGGTGGCGATCACCGCCGCCGCGCCCGCAATCAGACGGCGCTGGTAGAGCCGCCAGGCCAACTGCTTCTTCAGCCGGCTCTGGCGCAGTGGCCAGTCCTGCAGCATGCCGCAGGGCTGCACCAGCAGCGGCGGGCCGCCGGCTCCGGCAGCACTCTGGAAGGCGGCGTTTTCCGGCCGCCACAGACCGTGGTCGTGGACCAGGTCTGGACGCTCGGCGGCCAGCCAGGCGCGCAGGCGGGCGCGGCTCTGCCGCCAGTACTGCCAGGGCGGGCCCTGACGCGGGTATTCCAGCGCCTGCACGCCGGGCGGCAGCGACAGCCGTGGCCGCGCGGGATCGACCGAATAGGCCAGGGTCACCTGCTGCGACTGCGCCGCCAGCTCCGCCGTCAGCCGCTGCGCCACGGCGGCGAGGCCGCCGGAGGCGAGATCAAGGTCGGGGACGCCCAGCAGCAGCTTCACGGGACGGCGGGGTTCAGGGCGCGCGCACGGATCACCCGCGCCGGATTGCCGGCCACCACCTGCCAAGCCGGGACATCGCGCACCGCCACCGCGCGGGCACCGACCACCGCGCCCTCGCCGACGCACACGCCCGGGCCGACGAAGGCATCGGCACAGATCCAACAGGCGGCGCCGAGTGTGATCGGCGCGCGGATCAGCGGCAGGCTGGGATCGCGGTCGTCATGGCTGCCGCCGCAGAGATGCGCGCCCTGCGACACCATCACCTGGGCGCCGATGCGGAGCGGCCCCAGGTTGTAGAGCCGGGTCTGGTCGCCGACGGTGACCTCGTCGCCGACCTCCAGCAGGCTGGGCAGGAAGATGTCCGCGCCCGGATAGATGCGAACCTGCCGACCGACGCGCGCGCCGAACAGTCGCAGCAGGCTGTTACGCCAGCCATAGAGATGACGTGGGCTGTAGCGGAACAGCGGCCGCGCCAGGCCCCAGAGCAGGCGCTGCAGCAACTCGGCACGGCTGTACTTGCGGGCGCCGCGGTTGCCGGCGACGTCGATGCTCACGTCGCGGCACTCACTGCCAGCTGCCGCGCCGCCCGTTTCATGGTGATCTTTTCGATCACCAGCAGGGCCAGGATCGGGTAGCTCATCAGGATCAGCTCCAGATAGCTGCGCAGGCCGATGAACAGGCACATGGCGCCGAGGCTGTAGAGCACGGTGTCGCGCAGGCGCGGCCGCATCCAGGCCATCACCAGGCGGCCGCCGAGGAAGCCCATCATCAGCCCGGCCAGCACCACCGAAATCAGGCCGAAGGCTATGTACCAGTCGCCGACGGCCGAGATGGTGAGGGTGAAGCCCTCGCCCCAACGCTCGTGCAACTCCCAGGGGATGTCGATGCCCGGGTTGATCGGCTTGCCGGGCCATAGCGCTCGGGGGATCGGTCGTACGATCCAGTAGATGATCGCCTCCCAGCCGGTGTGCGGCTCGAACTGCGGGATCAGGTCGAGGGTGCGCACCAGGGAGTTGAAGTTGTTGTCGACCTTCGGACCTTCCTCCAGCGGATTCAGCTCGAAGGCGCGGCCGCTGAACAGATTGCTGACGATGCCGCCCTCGGACAGCCGGAACACCAGCATCAACTCCATCAGCGCCAGCAGAGCCAGGCCGGCGATGGCTCCGGTGGCGACCTGGCGCGGCCCCATGCGCCGCTGCAGCAGCAGCCAGGTCAGCAGGCCCGAGCCGGCGACCATGCCGACCAAGCGTCGACCACCGTCCTTGATCAGGAACAGCAGGAAGAACAGGGTCAGCAGCACGCCCAGCACGACCCGCCAGTTGATGCGCCCGGCGCGATGGTGCAGGGCGACGGTCAGTGGCAGGGACAGGTAGCCGAAGTAACCCAGGTGGTGGACAAAGGCGCCGCTGCCGCCGAGGGTGCCCTGGTTCCAGGCGCCCACCGCGCGGGAACCGAACAGCCCCTCGGCGACGCACTCCGGCGAGAATCCGCAGGGGATCAGTCGCGCCAGCAGGCCCAGCACCGAACAGACCACCAGCGCGGCGAACAGCCAGTTGTCGCTGAAATCAGGGGGGGGCGGGGAGTCTCTTCGGCCCAGGCGCCAGTGATGTGCCAGCCAGGAGCCGAACTGGATGCTGAGCGCGAACATGCCGATGTAGGTGTAGGCGCGAATCACGCCGTCCTGGGTCAACTGGTAGGCGCTGTAGTCGGCATAGAACAACTCGGTCAGCAGCCAATAGACCAGACCCAGCATCATGATGCTTTCGGCGCGCAGCCAGCCGCGCAGGTCGCTGAGCGAGGACAGCATGGGTCCCGCCAGCAGGCCCAGGGTCAGGCAGACCGCCGAGGCCCGCAGACCTCCGGGCTCGTAGTAGTCGTGGGGCAGCACCAGGATCGCCGCCAGGGTGCCGACGACGATGGCGAGTGCCGCGCTGGCATAGCTGACCGGCGCCACGGCTTGCGGTTCTGGACTGGCCTGGAGATTGGACACGGGGAGGGAGGGGCGCGGCGACCGGTCTAGTGTAGGGCCTGCTATTTTTGCGGACACTCGCCAAAACTACTTGGTGCCCGACTTGGCCGGGCTGCTGCCCCCCGGAGAGCACTTGCGGATCACAGTCTTCTCGCGCCAGCTGGCGCCCTACGCGGTCTGCTTCCTGCGCCATCTTGCCGGCCGTGGCCACCAGCTGGAATTGATTTACGAACCGGCGGCGGGGGCGGCGCCATTTGAACCCTTCGACCTGTCCTTCTGCGCGCGGGCTGTTGCCGACGGCGACCGCGGGGCCCGCCGCGCCTGGCTGCGGCGCCCGGACGCCGAGTTGCCGGATGCCGCCCTGATCGGCGGCTGGATCGAACCCCTGGAGCGTGCCGCCGGCCGCCGCCTGCGCCGCCTGGGCCGGCCGGTGGCTTGCGGCATCGACAATCCCTGGACCGGCGCGCTGCGCCAGTACCTGGGCATGGCGGCCGCGCCCTTCATGCTGTGGCCCATGGCGAACATTGCCTGGGTGGCCGGTGCGCCGCAGGCGCGGCTGGCGCAGCGATTGGGCTTTTCGACCGTGGCCGAGGGACTTTATTGCGCCGATGTCGAGGCCTACCGCTGCGATCAGCCGCTGGCCCAGCGCGAGCCGGCGCTGTTGTTCACCGGGCGCCTGGTCAGCGACAAGGGGGTCGATTTGCTCCTGGCCGCCTATCGCGAGTACCGACAGCAGGTCGAGTCGCCGCTGCAACTCTGGCTGGCGGGTACCGGGCCGATGGCCGCGCTCGCTCAGGGGCAGCCCGGGGTGCATGCCCTGGGCTTCGTGCAGCCCTCGGCGCTGCCGGGGCTGATGGCGCGTTGCCGCGCCCTGGTGTTGCCGAGTCGTCTGGAAAACTGGGGCGTGGTGATCCACGAGGCCGCCGCTGCCGGCCTGCCGGTGCTGGCCAGCCGGGCCTGCATGGCGGCCGGGCGCTTCGTGCGGGATGGCGAGACGGGCTATTTGTACGAGCCTGAAGTCGTAGCTTTGCTGGCCACTTTGCTGCGCTTTCACCACCTAGAGCCAAAAGTCCTACAGGCTATGTCTCGGCAAAGCAAAGACTTGGCATTAACATGGACACCATTCCTCCAGGCTGAGCGCTTTGAGGCGCTGCTCCGCCAGTCACGGACGGTTGCCTGAGTCGGTGCTGCGGGCGCACTGCCAAGTCTTTGTGTCGGTGGTCGGTACGGAAACTAAACCTTCTTCTCAGGGAGCTGCTCCAGTGATCGTCGATCGCAGTAATGTCCGGGCTTCGGCCCTGCCTGGTTTGCTCGTCATCGGAACCCTGAGTCTGGTTGCGAGCCCGGCCTCGGCGCAGCAGGCCCGGCTCTACCAACTGGGTGGTGGCTTCCTGGGAGGCGGCAAGGTGGAAGCTAGCGTGGTCCGCCGGGAAAACTACTTTTACGAATCGAGTGGCGGCATCTCGGCAACCGGCTACCGGGTTCGCCCCGAGGTAATGGTGAATCGCGCGGGCTCGATTGCCACTCTGGCGCTGGACGCCTTCCTCGAGCACAGCCGCTACGACCTGCCGGGCACGCTCGACGAGTACATGGACTACGGCACCAATGGCAGCCTCAGCTGGCGGCCGCTGACCAAGCATGGGTTCGAGCTCTCGGCCGGCTATCTGCGCGGCCACGATCAGCCCGGCTTGTTGCGCACCGAGGAAGGTCCTCAACTCAACGCCCGTGACATCGACGAATGGGAAAGCACTCGTCTGGGGCTGAGCTACCGCTACGGCTCGCCGTCATCGCTCGCCAGTAACGAGTTGAGCGTCGGGGCGCGTAGCCGCGAGTACGTCAGCAATCGGGCGGATACCCAGTTGCTGAACTACGACGGCGTGCAGTTGGGCTACCAGTTGTCCTACGCCTACTCGCCGAAGACCTCGGTGCTGTTCACCGTCGGTCACAGCTCCACCAACTACGAAATCGGCACGCTGGCCAACGGCAACAGCCGCGACGGCAACGAGCTGGCGGTACGTACCGGCCTGCGTTGGGTGGCCACCGGCAAGACCTCCGGCCAAATCCTGATCGGCGCCCGCAGCTATTCGGTCGATGGCCGGGCGCGGCCGGCGCGGGAAGGTTTCTCCTGGCGCGCCAACTTCGACTGGTCGCCGCTGGACACCACCACGCTGCGGCTGTCCACCAGCCAGAGCACCACCGAAACCTTCCGCAACGACACCCTCTTCATCGATGATCGCGGGCTGGATGCCAGCTGGCGCCAGGTCTGGAGCGAGCGCTTCAACACCACCCTCAAGGCCGGCTACGTCAACAGCGATTTCGTCGGCACCGACCGCACCGACGAGACCTTCAATCTGAGCGCGGGTGCCAGCTATCTGCTGCTGCGTACCGTCAACCTGTTCGGCGAATACGTTTCCCAGCAGCGCCAATCCACCCGGGCCGGACGTGATTACACTGCGCCCGAAGCCCGCGTCGGGCTGCGCTGGACGCCCTAGGCCTGTACCACCTGTCGTACCCGATGATAAAAATTTCCCTGTGGGTTCCCCTGGTGCTTGGCCTGCTGTCCTGCGCCGCCGCGCCCGAGCCCAGGCTGGCTGACAATGTTTCCCGCACTGAGTTTGTCGCGGCCACCTACCGCCTGGGGGTTGGTGATCGGGTGCGGGTCGAGGTGTTTCGCGAGCCCGACCTCTCGGGCGAGGCTGGCATCGAGTCCACCGGCTTCATCAACTATCCCCTGATCGGCTATGTGCCTGCGGTGGGACTGACTCCGCTGGAACTGGAGCGTGACCTCGTACGGCGCTTGCGCGGCGGCTACCTGCGCAATCCCGATGTCCGGGTTTATGTGATCCGCTACCGCCCGGTTTTTGTTTCGGGGGCGGTGCGCAACACCGGGGCCTATCCGTTCACCGAGGGGCTTACCGTCGAGCGGGCCCTCACCCTGGCCAGCGGCATGAGCGCGCTGGGATCCGCCAGACGCATCTTCGTGTTGCGCGAAGGTGCTCCCGCCAGTTCGCGTGAAAAGGTTGGCCTGGATGCGCCGCTCTATCCGGGCGATACGTTGTTTGTGGAAGAGGGCGTGTTTTGAGCCAGACACCGATGAGCGGCACCGCACTCGCCGTTAGCCAAGCGACCCGGCAGGCCCCGTCAGAAATCGCCGCCCTCTGGCGCTTCTTTCGACGTTATCGCGGCGGCATCCTGCTGATTACCCTGGCGGCCGTACTGATCGGGGTACTGATCGCGCTGTCGCTGCCGCCGGTCTACCGCTCGACGGTGACCCTGCTGATCGAGCCGCGCAGCGAGCGCGTGGTGCAGGTGGCGGAAGTCTACGACCCGACCCGCGGTGGTTCCGAGGAGTACTACGCCACTCAAAATGAGTTGCTGCGTTCGCGCGGCCTGGCGACGCGGGTTGTCGACAAGCTCGACCTCGCCAACGACGACAGCTTCCTCAAGGACACCACCAACGAAAGCCTGCTGACCAGCCTGCAGCGCCGGCTGGACTGGAAGCAGTGGCTGCCCGGGCTGCCCGGGCAGCCGGAAGCGACGGCGGCAGGCTCGCCCGAGCAGCGACGCGAGCGCGCGATTCAGCGGGTGATGGGCCAGGTGCTGGTACAGCCGGTGCCGCGCACCCGGCTGGTGCGGGTGCACTTCCATTCCAGCGTGCCGGAACTGGCGCAACGGGTCGCCGAGACCATCGCCGACGCCTTCATCGAAAGCGGCCTGGAGTCCCGGCTGGAAGCGACCCAGCGGGCCAACCGCTGGCTGACTGACAAGCTCGGCGGACTGAGTGCCGACCTGCAGAAGGCGGAGAAGGCGCTGCAGGAATTCCGCGACAGCAATCAGCTGGTGGTCGTCGGCGGCAATCGCGGCATGCTCGACCAGGAGGTGATGGACAACACCAGCCGCCTGCGCGAAGCGCAGCGCACCAAGGCGGCGCTGGCCAGCACCTACGCGCGGATTCGCGCGGCCGGCAATGACCCGGCGCGGATGGAGCAGATCACCGCGTTGCTGGCGGATGGCGCGGTGCAGAAGGTGCGTTCGGCGGTGCTGGACGCCCAACAGGTGCTGAAGCAGGTGGAGGAGCGCTATGGCGCCCGCCATCCGCAGATGGCCAGTGCCATCACCAGCCTGCAGGCGGCGCGGCGCGCCTTTCACGAGCAGTTGCTGATCGCCGCCGAGGGCGTGCGCAACCAGTACGAGATCGCCGCCGACACTGAGCGTCAGCAATCCGAGGTGGTGGCGGGCGCCACCCAGCGGGCGCGGATGCTGGATCGCAAGCAGTTCGAGCTGGGGGTGCTGGAGCGCAACGTGCAGACCAACCAGCAGCTCTACAACATGTTCCTGCAGCGCTTCAAGGAAACCGACAGCACCACCAACTACGAGGCGCTCAATGCCCGTGTCACCGATGCGGCGCTGGTGCCGAAATCGCCCCTGTTGCCGAACCGGCCGAAGATCGTGGTGATGGCGGCGCTCATCGGCTTCCTGCTGGGCATGATCCTGGCGTCGCTGCGGCATGTGCTGAGCGAGGGCTTGAGCAGCGTCGAGGACCTGGAGGCGGTGGCCCAGGTGCCGCTGTTTGGCCTGGTGCCCAAGGTAGCTTTCAAGCGGGGCGCCGGCGTCATCGGCCAGTTCCGCAACGACGTCAAGACCCCGTTTGCCGAGGGCGTGCGCTCGGTGCGCACGGCGGTGCGACTGGCCGAGGTGGCCGGCCGCCGACAATGCTACGTCATCACTTCCGCCGTGCCGGGTGAGGGCAAGAGCAGCCTCGCCGCCTGCTTGGGCATGGTGCTGGCCGGCACCGAGAAGACCCTGCTGCTCGAAGGCGATCTGCGCGCGCCCTCGCTGCGCAAGATGCTGTCGGTGCCCAAGCAGCAGCCGGGCCTGATGGAGGTGCTGCTCGGCAGCGCCACGCTGGACGCCGCGATCTATACCGACGAGGCCAGCAAGCTCGATGTGCTGACCGTCAACCAGCGGCCGCCGAACCCGGCCGAGACGGTGAGTTCGATGGCCTTCGCCGCCCTGCTGGACCAACTGCGCGGGCGCTACGAGCGCATCATCATCGACTGCCCGCCGGTGCATGCCGCCAGTGACGCGCTGATGCTGGCCCGGCTCAGCGACGCGGTGCTGTTCGTGGCGCGCGCCGATGTGACGCCGGCAGCCACCGTGCGCCGCGCCCTGCACCAGTTGCACAACATCAATGCGCCGCTGGTGGGCTGTGTGCTCAATCGTGTTGACGTCCGCCGCAATCCGGATGCCTACGGGCACTACCAGTACGCCTACCGCTACTACGGCTAGTCAGACTGCGACCAGGCAAGGCAAGACGGATGAGCCAGAGTGAGCCCCGGCAAAAGGCAGCGTCAGGTGCAGGCCCTTCCTGGCGGGCGGCGCCCTAGCCCGTGCCGGTCGGGCGCTGGCTGGCCGTAGGCTTCGCGGGCGCGCTGTTGCTGGCGGGTTTGCTGCAGACGGCGTCGAGTCTTTACTACGGCCTTGCCGATTTCAGCCGTCGCGCCGACGACCTGCGTCGGGCCGATGCCGCCGCGCGCATCGCGGCCTGGCTGCTACCCGGCAGCGACCGCGCCACCGCGCTGGCCGGGCGATTGGCCGCCGCGGCCGGTGATCGGCCATTCCTGCTGACGTCCTACCGGGAAGTGCTGCGAGAAGCTCCCGCCGACGCTTATCGCTGGAGCGAGTTGGCGCGCGGCCTGGCGCTGAGCGGTCGGCTGGACGCCGACTTCGATCTCGCAGTGGCCCGCGCCCTGGCGCTGGCGCCGCACTCGCCGGCGGTGCACGGCACCCTGGCGGACCTCGCCTGGCGCTACCACCTGCGGCTGAGCCCGCAACAGCAGGAGACCCTGCTGCCCAGCCTGCGCGCCACCATGCGCGCGCGCAGCGAGCGGTTCCGGCTGCTGGAGGCGGTGGTGCGCGAGCGGCGCCACCCGGCGTTCTGCGCCGAGTTCGCCGTACCGCTTAATCGCCAGGCCTGGTGCGGGCAGGTCGAGGCCGAGCTGGCGCGGTGCGCGCGGCCGCAGAAGCTCAAGGCGGTTCAGCGCCGATGGTGCGGGCGGATGGGGGCGCTGCCATGAGCCGCGCCGGCGCCGATCCCAGCTGGCGGGACCGCCTGGCCTACGGCCTGTTGTTGTTGCTGGTGATCTGGCTGCCCTGGCCCTGGGGCAGTGTCGGCGCATTGTCGCAGGGCGTGGTGCTGGCGCTGACCGGCCTGGCCCTGCTGCTGTCCCTGCTGTCCCGCGACGGTGGTCGTTGGCCTGGTGGCAGGGCGTTTCGCGTCGCACTGGTGCTCTGGCTGCTCTGGCTGCTCTGGCTGACTTTCAGCCTGGTGCCCCTGCCGCAGGAATTGCTGGCGACGCTGTCGCCGCAGGCGGCGGCAGTGCACCAGGGGGTGGCAGCACTTGGCGTGGCGCCGGCCCGGACCCTGAGCCTGGAGCCCTCGGCCAGTCGCCAGTACCTGCTCGCCAGCGCCGGCCTGTTCGGGCTCTATCTGCTGGCGGCGCGCACGGTGCGCGACAGCCGCCGCCGCAAGCTGCTGCTGGGGGTGTTGGCGGCCAGCGCCGGGGTGCAGGCGTTCTATGGCCTGGGCATGACCCTGAGCGGAGCCGAGATCGGATTTTTCCAGCGCAAGACCTACGGGCTCGGCTGGGCCACGGGCAGCTTCGTCAACCGCAATCACTTTGCCCACCTGCTGGCGCTGGGGGCGGCGGCGGCGCTGGGGCTGTTGCTGTCGCAAGCGCCGGAGCGGCAGCGGCTGGACGGCTGGCGGGGTGGTCTGTTGCGTTTCACCGGCTGGTTGATGAGCCCGGCCGCGGTCTGGCGCGTGTTGTTGCTGGTGTTGCTGAGCGGGGTGGTGCTGAGCCAGTCGCGCATGGGCAATGTGGCGATGACCGTTGCCCTGGTGATCGGCGTGCTGCTGTGGGTGGCGCTGTACGACCGCGCCAAGCTGCTGACGGCCCTGGTCCTGTTGGGCAGCTTCCTGATCGCCGATCTCTGGATCGTCAACCGCTACTACGGCCTTGGCAAGGTGGTCGAGCGCCTGGAAGACACCGAGCTGGCGACCGAGCAGCGCAGCCTGGTCTTGCAGGATCTGCGGCCCCTGATCGGTCCCTACCTGTTGACCGGCAGCGGTGGCGGCAGCTTCCAGAGCCTGTTCATGGGCGCGCAGAGGGACGAACTCGATGGCCTCTATGACCACGCCCACAACGAATACGCCGAGTTCCTGATCGAGCACGGCGTGCCGGGTCTCGGCTGGCTGTTGGCGATGGGCGCGCTGCACGGCCTGCATGCGCTGCGGCTGTTGCGCCAGCGCCGCCGCAGCGGCGCCCGCGCCATGGCGCTGGCCGGCCTTTGCGCACTGATGGCAGCGGGCTTGCATGCCAGTACCGAGTTCGTCCTGCACATTCCGGCGCTGCGCGGCTGGCTGGCGGTGCTGATGGGGGCGCTGGTGGCCACCGGATTCAGGACCCTCAGGCCGGGTTCCGATCCGGAGACGATCGGACATAATGTTGACGAAGCCAAATCCAGTTCCACCTCTCAGGTAGCCTGATCGTGAGCAAGATTTCACAACACGGACGTTTCTGGACCGGTATGGCGCTGGCGCTGGCGGCCTGCTCCGCCGCCCAGGCCCAAAGCAGCCTGCTATCGACGCCCTGGTATATCAGCGCCGGGGTCGGCGGCGTGCTTCCCGAGTCGCTGCGCGATCAGCAGCCGGGACCGCAGGGGCGCCTGCTGGTCGGTATTCCGCTGCGACCACAGGCCTTCCTGGAAGCCAGCGTGTTCGGGCTATCGCCGTCCGGCAAGAACGGCCAGCCGGACGAGACCAGCTATGGCGCCGGTCTGGACCTGAAGCTGGAGAGTCTTGGCGATCACCTCAACTACCTGTTCCTCGCCGGTGGCGGCTACGCCCAGGCCAAGCGCGGTGGTGACAAGGTCAACGCGCCCTACGCCAACATCGGCTGGGGCGCCGAGCTGGAGTTGGCTCCCTTGCTGGCGATCCGCACCGAGCTGCGCGGCTTGGTGCGTTTCAGCGACGATTTCATTGCCGGTCGCGGCGTGACCTATGACGGCCTGCTGACCGTGGGGCTGACCAAGCGCTTCGGCCGCACCCCGCCACCGGCCAGCCGCGCTGCGCCGCCGCCGCCGGTCGCTCCTTACATGCCACCGCCGCCGCCGCCGGTGGCCCCCGAGCTGCCCGCCACGGCCGAGCTGTCCATGCCCTTGCTGGCGCTGGATCTCAGTCATTGCCCGTCGGTGCCCGCCGGCGTCAAGGCCGCTGCCGATAGCTGCCTGGTGCCGCAGCGCAGCGTGCTGGCGCGGACCCGCCTGTTCGCGGCGGAGAGTGCGCGCCTGAGCGACACCGCCGACGACCTGCTGGTGCCGGTCGTCATCAGCCTGCGCCGGCAACCCGACCTGAAGCTGGAGATGGTGGTGCATACCGACACCCTCGGCCTGCAGTCCCAGAACCTCGACCTGACGCTGAAGATGGCCGACCAGATTCACGAACGCCTGCTGCAATACGGCGTGCCGGCGGCGCAGATGGAAGTGCTCGGTGTCGGCGAGAGCGAGCCGATCGCCAACGAGGTCGACGACGCGGCCCGCGAGAAGAACCGCCGCCTCGAACTGAATCTCAGCCGCTGAGCCGTAACCAGGAACTCCCGCAGCCTGACGGCGGCGGGAGATTGCGATGGCCGGAGCAGATATCGTTGCGGCGTCAATCCGCCGTTTTCGCCGTAACGCTCAGGCTGACGGTCATCGCTCCAGGAAGCGCGGCGATTTTCAACCACGGAGCAGTCGCCGGCGAGACCACCGTCCCTCCGGTGAGCTGCACCTGGTAGCCATTCGGGAAGAAGCGCGGGTGGACAAAAAAGGCCGAGACTGCGCCCGCTGAAAAGCGGCCACTGCCGTTGGCACGCGCAGTCGAGTAGCTCGCCTGGAAATGCGAAGTGGCTTCGTCCCAGGCCCAGCTCAGCGGCGTTCCGGCAACGACATGTGGCGAAGGTCGTGTGAGCACCCTGAGCAGACCCTGTTTGATGTTGTCACCGGCGGGCGCCGCATTCAGGTCGTTGATCAGGCCGTAGGTGGCGACCTCGCCGAAGTCCTGCGCCCAGTAGGCCCAGTGCATCCAGCTCAGCATCTGCTGGTCCGCGCGGTCCAGCAGGGCCGCGACATTGTCATCGGTGTTGAAGGCACCGAATTCGTTCATCAGATTCGGTTCGCCGGTCACATCGAAGTGAGATTGCGCGTTCGCCAGCGTCAGGTCCGTGATCTGTGAGCAAGCCGCTGCCGGCAGCGGAAGTCCGGCCAGATCCAGGGCGCAATAGTTGTGAAAAGCGAACGCGACGTTCTGGTCGGCCATGGCCGGCACCCAGGTTCTCGCCGAACCCAAGCCGAAAAAGGCATTGGGCTCGACGAAGATCAGTCGTTGCGGATCGACCTGCCGGACCGCCTGCAGCACCTTGACGTAGAACGGCGTCAGCTTGCCGATATCGAACTCCGGGCAGCCGACGGGCAGTGGGCACACGGCCACGTCGACGAAGCCCGGAGAGGGCTCGTTGTACAGCTCGAACACGGTGTGAGGATCGCCTTTGAACCGCTCGGCCACGTGGGCCCAGGCGGCCGCGAAGTGATCCTGGAGTCCGACACTGTCGGGCCCCGCCGTATTCATCCAGAAATTCTCGTTGGCGACGGCGGCGCCCGGGAGCACGCTCGCCGCGGAAGGGAGGGGCGACCCCGGGACGCCGTAGTCGATGCTGGCCCATTCGGGTGCGCCGTTGCCGCCGTATTTCTCGGCGTAGCCATCCTGATGGAAATTGACGACTGGCAGCATGCCGTGGCGTACCGCAGCGGCGGCCAGGGCGACGATATGGTCGATGTAGGCATTGTCGAACTCGCCCGGTCTGGGCTCGACACCCGCCCAGCTGTAGCCCAGGCGGATGCTGTTGAAGCCGTTCTCGGCGAGGAAGCGGAGATCTTCTTCGCCGAAGCCCAGTGCCTCCGGCGTGTAGGGCGGCAGCTTGTTGATCATGTTGGTGCCGTGGATGACCACGACGCGGCCCTCCGCGTCGATGAACCAGGGGCCGCCGCGGGCCAGCTTCCGTGCGACCGGCACTGGCGCGTCATCGGTCACCGATGGCGAACCGAGCGGCGGCGGCGTACCCGAGCCACAGGCGCAAAGCGCGGCGAGGGTCAAACCTGCAAACAGGTGCATCCATGCATGGCGCAAGGCCAGAAGCGTTTTCATCTTATGTTCTCCTCACGGCTGCCATGTTCTGACGACATGGCTGGGTTTTCGTCGCGACAATGCCGGGCCTATTTCAGTCCTTCATCCCTGACTCCGAAGCGTTTGCTGTAGGCACTCATGCGTTCGCGCAGCAGCTTGGCGTCCAGGCCGAGCGCCTTCAGGTCGTATTCGATCGTGCCGTGACGGCCGCGTGGATTGGCCTCGGAGTATTCCGCCATCTTCGACAGTGCCAGGGCTTCCAGTGGCTGGCCGGCGGACTGATAGACGCGCTTGAGCACGCCCATCTCGTCGGCGATGAAGTCGTCGAGCGTGGCATCGAAGCTGCGGTCGGCGGGCAGTTTGTCGCGCCAGGCGACGCAGCTGTTGAGCAGGTCGCAGCTGCGGTCGGCCCAGTAGCGGCCGATGGCTTTGGGATCCGGCTTGGCGGTGCTCAGGCGGCGGCTGTAGGCAATCATCGTCGCCATCGAGGCGGTGATCGCGACCGGGTCGCGGTAGGTGATCACCAGGCTGGCGTCGGGGAATGCGCTCAGCAGCGGGCCGAACTGTTCGAGATGCTGCGGGCTCTTGAGCACCCAGCGCTTGCTACTGCCACGCAGCCAGCTCAGGGCCTTGAGGACACGGCGCAGGTAAAGATACGAAGCGGTCTGGTCGTTGGCCTTGTAGTAGTCGCGCCAGCCCGGCACGTGCGACATGGTCTCGAACAGCATGCCGGAGATGTCCATCGCCAGCAGCTGGATTTCCTCGTGCGCATGGTCGGCGGTCATCTCGTGCATGCGCTTGAAGTTGGGCATCAAGCCGTCGATGAACTGACAGGCTTGCGCGGCACGACCGATGCGCGGGTCCTTCTTGCCCGGCGCAACGCGTTCCGACTCGGCGAGCACTGGTTCGAGGCTTTCCCAGAACGGCAGGTGGCGCAGCGCCGGGTCTGCCGACATCAGATTGAGCAGGTGGGTGGTGCCGGTGCGCGGCATGCCGCAGATGATGATGGGCCGCTCGATCCGCACCTGCTCGATTTCTGGATGCCGGGCGTAGAGGTCTTCCAGCAGCAGGCGGTTGCGCAGCGGTTGCAGCGTGCCCTCCCAGGCGTTGAGCTTGCCGAGATCGGACAGCTGGGCTTCTTCGCGCAAGGAACGGCACAGCACGTCGAGCCGTTTCATGAAGCCGTTGTCGCCGAAGTTCTTCAGGCCGGTCTGCTTGCTGGCTTCCTCGCAGAAGGCTTCTGGCGTGAACCTGGCGTTGCGCACGCGCAGGCCGAGCATTTTGATGATGGGGCGCATCATCATCGGGAACTTGGGGTCGGCAAGATCGTCGAGGCGCACAGCCGGCGGCTTTTGCAGCTGCTTGCACTTGACCGGCTTGCCGTCGGCGCCGATCAGGGTGGTGCGGGGGCGAACGACATCGTCCTCGGCCAGGAACCAGCGGAACCAGAGCAGGCCGCGCTTGTGGCCCTGGGTGCAGAGCCAGTTCGGCTGGCCGGGGTCTTTCGCTGAGACGTAGATCTTCCACGAGCCGTCGGCCTCGTACTGCACCTGCGAGGTGTTGATCGACACCCGGTCATAGGCATAGTCGTAGGTGTGGAGGAAGGGATTCCACAGGTTCAGGTTCCAGAACGCGCATGCCGGCGAGCGGCCTTCGATCAGCAGCGTCTGGCCGTCCTCGAGATCAAAGTTGCCCATCGCGTAGGACGCATCACCCGCAGACCAGCCGAAGGTCTGCTTGGGGACCGGAAAGGGCTCCTGCACCTGGTTGGCGGGCGACAGCCGCACCGGCACCATCTGCGCCTGCTCGCTGATCCAGGTGCGGGCGGCGCGAAAGCGCCTCGCCAGCGTTGGGGGGTCTTCCTTCGCCTTGACCGGAGCATCCACCGGCTCGATCAACCACGCGGCGCGGACGCCGCTGGCGGGGTCGTTCAGGTAATCGCGGGTAAGGCCGACCACGGCGTCGGGCTCCAGCTTGAGCCAGTTGCCCGGTTGCTCTGTAGGACTGAGCCACAGCGAATACGAGCCATCCACTGCGGGCTTGACCGTTCGGTTGTTGGCGATGCCGACGATACGGTTGGAATAGCGGCCGTCGTCCGGGCCGCCGTAGATCGTGAGCGACCAGTAGACGGCGTTGCCGGGGCGCACGGTGACCTTATAGGTGCGCGCCGGATCGATCGCGGTGACCTGGTAGTAGGCGTCGGCGTTGTCGCCGCCCCATTTGCGATAGGGGCCAACAATGTCGGTGAAGCGCGGACGCGCGGTGTCGCCCCAGACATAGACGTCGATGGCGGCGCCGAGCAGGCTGAAGATCCAGCGGTAGCTCTCGAGCAGGTCGGGCTCGTCCAGCGGCGGATCGAGGGTGCGCAGCCGCTCCTCGATCGCCTTGAGTTCGGCGAGCAGGTCTGAATAGGCGCGCTGGAGTTCGTTGGACATCCGGTTCTTCCTCTTCGGTAAATAAGAGACACAGTCTCAAGTTGGATTGAGTATCATGTTGTTGCAATGACGACGTCAACCCCTATTTCGCTGCGCGAAAAAAACCGGCTCCGCCTGCGGTCTCAGATCGTCGAGGCGACCACGGCCCTGCTTGGGGAAATGGAATTCACCGGCTTTACCGCCGATGACATCGCGGCCAGGGCGGAGGTCGCGCGCGCCACGTTCTTTCGCTACTTCGACTCGAAAGACGCGGCGGTGGTCGCAGCCTTCTACGAGCAGCGCTTTGCCGCGCTGGTGGCCGTGATGAACGCGGCGCCTGCCGAGCTGGGGCCGGTAGACGCGATCATCTGGGCATTCACGCGGCTGGAGGAGAACTTCTCCCAGCAGCGCGCGATGATCCTGTTCCAGGCGAAGATGGTTGCGGCATCTCCGGGTCTGCGGGCCAAGGCACTCGAATACCAGGCACGCTATTCCCAGGCGATTGCCGATGCCGTCGCGCCGCGGTACGGGCAGCTCGGGCCGCATGACCTGCGGCCCCGCCTGCTGTCCGTCACCACGCTGATGGTCGTGACCAGCACGATCGACTACTGGGCCGACGGCAACAGTGGCCTGAGTCTCCCGCTGCTGGTCAACACGGCGCTCCTGCAGATGAAAAGCGGGTTTTCGGCAGACAAGGGCAAGCCTGTCGTTCCGAAGACCTGAGGTTCCTCCGAGGTTTCGGCCACGAACCGCCGCAGCGGCTCGACATGTGGAACGGCGACGCGGTCCCCATCGGGCGGCGGGCAGGTTTCAGATAACAATAATTCTCATGTAGAATTGCATTCGTCTCGTAGGCAAGGTTCGCGGATCGCTCCCGGCCGGTACCGAAGAAGACAGCCCGGCCCCGTCGTCCACGGCGCGGCCGCTTCGGTATGCCAGACCACGACAGGGAGTTGCCTACACATGAAGTTCCGCAAGAGTCCAATCGTCGCCGCCGTCCTCGCCGTCTACGCCCTGCCGGGTGCCGCGCAGGACGCCACGCCCGCTCCCGCGCCGGAGGCCGCTACCCAGCTCGAAGGGGTCAAGGTCCAGTACGAGGCGCTCAGCCCCTACAAGGCCGAGGAGGTTTCCTCGCCCAAGTACACCGCGCCGCTGCTCGATACGCCGAAGTCGGTGACGGTGATCCCGGCGCAGCTGATGCAGGACATCGCCGCCACCTCGCTGCAGGACGCCTTGCGCACGGTGCCCGGCATCACCTTTCTGGCGGGCGAGGGTGGCCAGCCGATCGCGGACCGTCCGGTGATCCGTGGCCTGAATTCCGCCAACAGCCTGTTCATCGACGGCATCCGCGACATCGGCTCGCAGACCCGCGACGTGTTCGCGCTCGATGCGGTGGAAGTCACCAAGGGCGCGGACTCGGCCTACGGCGGTCGCGGCTCCGGCGGCGGCAGCGTCAACCTGGTCAGCAAGCAGGCCCGGGCCGAGGACTTCGCCAACGCCAGCCTGAGCATCGGCACTGCCGACACCCTGCGCGCCACCGTCGACAAGAACTGGAAGCTCAACGAGCGCACCGGCGCCCGGCTCAATGTGATGGGCAACCACGGCGGGGTGGCGGGGCGCGACAGCGCGGTGTCGTTCGACAAGTGGGGCGCGGCCGGCGCGCTGGCGTTCGGACTCGGTACCCCGACCCGCGTCAGTCTCGATTTCTACCACCTGTCCGAAGACGGCATGCCGGACTACAGCATCCCCTACGACCAGCAGACCGGCGAGCCGGTCACCGAGACACAGGGCGTGGACAGCAAGAATTTCTACGGTCTCAAGAACCGGGACTTCCGCAAGGGCGAGGCCGATATCGGCACCCTGACCATCAGCCACGATCTCAGCAGCAGGCTCACCCTGCGCAGCAGCACCCGCTACGGCTCCTCGCTCAACGACTATGTGGTGACCAATCCGGACGACAGCTCCAACAACGTCGTCAACGGCCTCGTCTATCGGTCCACCAAGAACCGCTATTCGGAAACCGATACCTTCGCCAACCTCAGCACCCTGACCGGCAAGTTCGATACCGGCTTCATCAAGCACAGCCTGACCGGCGGCGTCGAGTACGGCCAGGAAAGCCGCGACCAGGATGGCTATGCCACGGTCCGCGCCGACGGCGTGGTGAACCCCACGGGCAGTGCCAGGACCTGCACGCCTGCCCTGGAAGCCAGTTTCGATTGCACCAGCCTCTACAACCCCAATCCCCACGATGTCTGGGCCGGCCGTATCGTGCGCAATCACACGCCGACGCAGTTCGACACCACCAGCACCGCGCTGTTCGCCTTCGATACCCTCACGCTGAATCCGCAGTGGCTGCTCAACCTCGGCCTGCGCTGGGACAACTACGAAACCGAAGCGCAGCGTGATGCCGGCGTGCCGACGGCAGGCCCCGCCGTTACCGCGCTCTATGCCCGCAACAAGGACAGGTTCTTCAACTACCAGCTGGGCCTGGTCTACAAGCCGGTGCAAGCGGGCAGCGTCTACGCCGCCTACAGTACCGAGACCACGCCGGTGAGCGTCAGCACCGGTGAAGAGGATGCGGTGACTTCCGCCAACGCACTTGCGAAGCCGGAAGAAGCCGCCACCGCCGAGATCGGAGCCAAGTGGGAGCTGTTCGGTCAGCAGGCCCTGCTGAGCGTCGCGGTGTTCGACACCGAGCGCAAGAACGCCCTGCTCGCCATCGACGCCAACACCAGTCAGCAGGTCGGCAAGACCCGGGTCCGTGGCGCCGAGCTGAGCCTCAGCGGCAATATCAGTCGCGACTGGTCCCTGTTTGGCGGCTATTCCTACCTCGACAGCGAGCTGGTGCGTGGCAGCCTGTATGTGGCAGCACCGTCCGAGATCCTGAGCCCGTCCCAGGGCAAGCAGTTGCCCAACACGCCCGAGCACAGTTTCAGCCTGATCAGCAGCTACCGGTTCTTGGAGAAGTACACGGTCGGTGGCGGCGCCTACTACGTCAGCCAGGTCCACGGCAGCACCCAGACCACCCGCAACACCAGCACCGGTCTGGTGACCTTGCCGAAGTCGGTGCCCGACTACTGGCGCTTTGATCTAAACGCCGGCTGGCAGCTGAGCCCCAGTACGGCGCTGCAGCTCAACGTGCAGAACGTCCTCGACGAGGTCTATTACACCAAGGCCTACACCAACCACTACGCCGCACTCGGCACCGGCCGGCAGTTCCTGCTGTCGGCCAACTTCTCGTTCTGATCTGGTGAGCAAACGGAGCTGACATGCTGTTGCGGATACCCGGTCTGTTGTCAGCTCCGCAGCTCGCGCAGGCGCGCAAGGCCCTGCTGGCGGCGGAGTGGGTGGACGGCAACGTCACCTCCGGCCACCAGTCGGCGAAGGCCAAGAGCAATCTCCAGGTTCCGGAACAGCATCCCGCCGCCCGCGAGGTTGGCGGGATGATCCTGCAGGCGCTCAGCACCAATCCGCTGTTCATGGCGGGCGCGCTGCCCCAGCACGTGTTTCCGCCGCTGTTCAACCGCTACGGCATCGGCCAGAAGTTCGACACCCATGTCGACAATGCGGTGCGTCAGCACCGGCTGTCCGGGCTGCGCATCCGCACCGATCTCTCGGCGACCCTGTTCCTGGCCGCGCCCGAGGACTACGACGGCGGCGAGCTGCTGATCGAGGACACGTTCGGCAGCCAGAGCATCAAGCTCGCCGCCGGTGACCTGATCCTCTATCCCTCGTCGAGCCTGCATCGGGTCACGCCGGTGACGCGCGGCGAACGCCTGGCCTCGTTCTTCTGGATCCAGAGCATGGTCCGCGACGACGGCCAGCGGCGCCTGCTGTTCGAGATGGATCAGGCGATCCAGCAGTTGGGGGCCGATGTGCCCGGCCATCGCGGCGTGGTGCAGCTCACCGGCGTGTATCACAACCTGCTGCGGCAGTGGGCCGAGGTCTAGTGAGCACGGTCGCCGCCACCCCTCGCTACCAGCGGCCCCGACGCGCGGGCGGCCCCGAGCGCGGTCTGGCCTGGCTGCTGATTGCCGCCGTCCACCTGTCGGCGCTGGCCGGCCTGTGGCTGGCGGGTGTCGAGCTGCCGCTGCCTAAAGTGCCGCAGACCCTGATGGTGAGTTTCGTCACCGAGCCGGTGGCCGCCGTCGAGCCGCCCCGGCCGCCGCCGCCCAAGCCCGAGCAGCCGCGCATGGTGGCGACCCCCAGGCCGACGCCTGCGGCCATCCAGGCGCCGGCACCCGAGCCCACCCCCGCCGCGCCCGCCGAGTCCGCGCCCGCTGCGGAACCGGGACCGCCCGCACCGGCCGCCGAGCCGGTGGTCGTGCCGCCGAATTTCGCCGCTGCGCATCTCAACAACCCCGGGCCGCAGGTGCCCTACCAGTCGCGCAAGCTGGGCGAGCAGGGCACGGTCTGGCTGCGGGTGCTGGTGAACCCGGACGGCCGGCCGCAGCAGGTCCTGGTGGATCGTGGCAGCGGTTATGCCCGGCTCGACGCGGCGGCGGTCGAGGTGGTGCAGCGCCGCTGGCGCTTCGTGCCGGCGCGGCGCGGCGAGGAAGCCATCGCCGCCTGGGTGCTGGTGCCGATCAGTTTTGAACGCAGCAATCGCTAGTCAGGAACACCGACATGGACACAATGCAGGGCATGGGCTTCGGCCATTTCATCGCGCAGGCGGACGGCGTCGCCAGGACCATCCTGGTGCTGATGTTCCTCGCCTCGGTCACCAGCTGGTACCTGATCGTCACCAAGCTGCTCGGCCACTACCGGGCGCGCCGCCGCAGCGCCGCCTTTCTCGACTTCTTCTGGAACGCGCCCTCGCTCGACGTGGTCGCCGCCAAGATCGAGCAGCAGCATCCGGACGATCCCTTCTCGCATCTCGCCTACCACGGCATCGCGGCGGCGCGGCACCACGAGCGGCACGGCGTCAATCGCCTGAACGAGGCCGGCAGCTCCAGCGACTTCGTCACCCGCACCCTGCGCAAGACCATCGACGAGGAAACCGCGAGCATGGAGTCCGGCCTCACCGTGCTGGCCTCGGTGGGCGCCACCGCGCCCTTCGTCGGCCTGCTGGGCACGGTCTGGGGCATCTACCACGCCCTGATCGCGATTGGCCTGTCCGGCGCCGGCACGCTCGACAAGGTGGCGGGGCCGGTGGGCGAGGCGCTGATCATGACGGCGATTGGTCTGGCAGTCGCCATCCCGGCGGTGCTCGGCTACAACTTCATCGTCCGCGCCAACCGCCTGACCCTGGCGCAGCTCGATGCCTACGCCCACGACCTGTTCACCTTCCTTGCCACTGGCGTGAAGTACGACGCTCAGGCCGGTTCGACGGTGACCTCGCTGAAGCCGGCGAGTCGGGGCTAAGTCGTGGCCTTCGGCAGCTTCCATTCCAAGCCCAACACCGCGCCGATGGCGGAGATCAACGTGATCCCCCTGGTCGACATCATGCTGGTGCTGCTGGTGATCTTCATCATCACCGCGCCCCTGCTCACCCATGCGGTGAAGATCGACCTGCCCAAGGCCAGCAGCGCGCCCAATACCCAGAAGGCCGACAACATCCAGTTCGCCATCGACGGTGACGGCCGCATGTACTGGAACGGCGAGAGCCTGGCGATGCCGGAGCTGATCCAGCGCCTGCGCGCGGCCGGCCAGCAGCAGCCCACGCCGGAGCTGCATCTGCGGGTCGACCGCCAGGCCCGCTACCAGGTTATCGCCGAGGTGATGAGCGAGGCCGGCAAGGCCGGCCTGAGCAAGATCGGCTTCGTCACCGATCCCTCCGGCGCGCCGGTCACGGTAGCGCCCAAGCCCTGATGTCCGCGATCGCCGATCCCAGCCGCCGGGCGCGGCGCCGCTCCTACTGGCTCAAGACCCTGCACCAGTGGCACTGGATCAGCGCCGCGCTGTGCCTGATCGGCCTGATCCTGTTCGCGCTCACCGGCATCACCCTCAATCACGCGCAGCAGATCAAGGCGACGCCGGAAGTGGTCCGGCTCCAGGCCGCACTGCCGGCGCCGCTGCGGGATGCGCTGCGGGCGGGTCCGGAGGACGGCGCCGCGCCGCTGCCGCCGGCGCTGCGCGACTGGCTGCGCGAGCACTGGTCGCTGCGCACGGCCGGCCGCGAGGCCGAGTGGTCGGCCGACGAGGTTTATCTCTCACTGCCCCGACCCGGCGGCGACGCCTGGCTGAGCATAGACCGCGCCAGCGGCGAGGCCGAGTACGAGCAGACTGAGCGCGGCTGGATCTCCTACTTCAACGACCTGCACAAGGGCCGCAATGCCGGTGCCGCCTGGGGTTGGTTCATCGACGTTTTCGCCGGCGCCTGCCTGCTGTTCGCCGGCACCGGCCTGTTCCTGCTCAAGCTGCATGCCGCGCAGCGGGCGCTGACCTGGCCGACCGTCGGCCTGGGTCTGCTGCTGCCGCTGCTGCTGGCCCTGCTGTTCGTTCACTGACTAGGGTGTGTGGACATGCAAATGATCGCTGCGTTGCTGACCCCAAGGCCGCCAGGCAAGGCGCCGAACGACGCCAAGGCTGGAGCCTTGGCTAGGCCGGCAACGCCGCATGGCGGCATTGGGGCCAGCAACCCTCCGGGGCGTACTCGTGCCACGGTGCCCGAGCGTAGCGAGGTGGGTGCGGGCACGAGTACATCCGGCCCCTCCCGCACCCCTTGCTTCGCAAACACCGTGTCGGGGCCGGACTGTTTTGGCGCATTGCGGCGTCAGCGAGTCCTTCAATGCGAGCCACCATTGCGCGGCCTCGCTTCCTTGCACTGCGCCAAAACAGCCTTCGGCCGCAGCGATCATTTGCATGTCCACACACCCTAATCTCGACGAGGTTCGCATGCGTACTCCCTCCCTTTCCGCGCTGGCGCTGGCACTCGGTGGCGGCCTACTGGCGGCGCCGGCCTTCGCCGGCCGGCTCGATCTCAGCGTGCAGATTCCGCAGCTCGATGTCGCCGAATACCACCGTCCCTATGTCGCGGTCTGGCTGGAGCGCGAGGACCGCAGCCCGGTCGGCACGCTGGCGGTCTGGTATCAGCAGCCGAAGAAGGGCGACAAGCCGGCGGGCGAGGGCGCAGCCGCCATGGCCGGCGCCGGCGAAGGCGGCAGCAAGTGGCTGCCGGACCTGCGCCAGTGGTGGCGGCGCAGCGGTCGCGACCTGAGCCTGCCGGCCGATGGTGTCAGCGGCGCCACCCGCCCGGTGGGCGAGCACGCGCTGAGCGTGGTCGAAGGCAGCGCCGCGCTCGCCAAGCTACCGGCCGGCAACTACAAGCTGCTGGTCGAGGCCGCGCGCGAAGAGGGCGGCCGCGAGCTGCTGGAGCTTCCCTTCCAGTGGCCGGCCGCCGCCGGCCAGACCCTGCAGGCCCAGGGCAAGAGCGAGCTGGGCCTGGTCCGCCTGGCGCTGTCGCGCTGATCCAACCCGAACCCGGAGATCGCCATGAACCTGTCCCTGCTTCGTGCTTCGCTGCTGCTGGCCCTGTCGCTGCCCTTCGCCGCCCAGGCCCACAAGGCCTGGCTGCAGCCTTCGAAGACCGTGCTCAGCGTCAATCAGTGGGTGACGGTGGACGCCGCCAGCTCCACCGATCCCTTCGTCAAGGATCACAACCCGCAGCGGCTGGAGCCGCTGCGGATCACCGCGCCGGATGGCAGCGAGCTGGCGCCGGAGAATGCCCACACCGGCAAGCTGCGCAGCAGCTTCGACCTGCAGCTGAAGCAGGCCGGCACCTATCGCATTGCCCTGGTCAACAACGGCCTCAATGCCAGCTGGGAGGAGAACGGTCAGCGCCGCATGTGGCCGCCGCGCGGCCAGCCGTTCAGCGCCGAGGGTTTCGCCAAGGAAGTGCCGGCCCAGGCCGACAAGCTCAAGGTGGTCGCCTCGCAGCGCCGCACCGAAACCTTTGTCACCGCCGGCAAGCCCAGCGAGACCGCGCTCAAGCCGACCGGCATCGGGCTCGAATTGCAGCCGATCACTGGCGTCAATGACCTCTACGCCGACGAGCCGGCGCGCTTCCGCTTTCTGCTTGACGGCAAGCCGGCGGCCGGTCTGAAGGTGGAAGTGGTCGCCGACGGTGTGCGCTATCGCGATGCGGTCAACGAGATCGAAGTCCGTACCGGCGCCGACGGCAGCTTCGAGTTGCGCTGGCCGCAGCCCGGCCTGTACTGGCTCTCGACCGCTGTCGAGGACCAACAGGTCGAAGCCCCGGCCACAGAGCGCCGCGCGGTGTACAGCGCGACGCTGGAAGTGCTGTCGCCATAAGCACGGGCGGCGGGTGGAACGGGTGAGCACGGCCGAACGCCGTCTGCTGATTCCGGCGCAGCTGAGCGCGGCCGCCGCGGCTGGGCCGGAGCCGGGTGCGCAGCTGCTGCAGTTGCGCGGCGAGGGCATGGGCACGCGGTGGACCGCGAAACTGTCGACCGCCCGTCCGCCACCGCTGGAGCGGCTGCGTCAGGGTCTGCAGGGCGAGCTGGATCGGGTGGTGACGCAGATGAGCCCCTGGCTGCCCGACTCCGACCTCAGCCGCTACAACCGCGCCGCGCCCGGCAGCTGGCAGCTGCTACCGGCCGATTTCGCGACCGTGATGGCGCAGGCCCTGGCGGTGGCTGCGGCCAGCGACGGCGCCTACGACCCCAGCGCCGGTGCGCTGGTCGATTGCTGGGGCTTCGGTCCGGCAGCGCCCCGCAGCGCCCCGCCGTCGCCGGACGAGATTTCAGCGGCGCTCGCGACCGTTGGTTGGCGAAGGCTGCGCTTCGAGCACGGCCGCCTGCTGCAACCCGGCGGCGCCAGGCTCGATCTGTCCGCCATCGCCAAGGGCCACGGCGTCGATCTGCTGGCGCGCTGGCTGCAGGGGCAGGGCATCGAACACTTCCTGGTCGAGGTCGGCGGCGAGTTGCGCGGCCAGGGCTGCAAGCCCGACGGCAGTCCCTGGTGGGTGGCGCTGGAGGCGCCGCCCGGCTGCGCGCTGGCCGAGCTGTGGCTGGCGCTGGATGCGGTGGCGGTCGCGAGTTCCGGCGACTACCGCCGCTACTTCGAGAGCGGCGGGCGACGCTATTCGCACACGCTCGATCCGCGCAGCGGCCAGCCGCCGGCCTCGGAACTCGCGGCGGTGAGCGTGGTGCATGCCGACTGCATGGCCGCCGACGCGCAATCGACCGCGCTCGCGGTGCTGGGCTGGGAGGCGGGGCAGGACTATGCGCGCCGCCAAGGCCTGGCCGCCCGCCTGCTGCGTCGCGGCGGTCGGGCCGGCGTCGAGGAGTGGCTGTCACCGGCGCTGGCGGCCCTGCTGGAATGAGCGGGCGGCTCCTGAACCTCGCGCTGCTGATCCTGCTGGCGCTGCTGATCCTGTTGGCCGGACGCAGCCAGCCCGGGACGATGATCTGGAGCGCACCCGACGCGGCGCGCCTGGCCTGGGCGGTGGCTGCGTTACTGGGCTATCTGCTGGCCTGCACCTGGCTGCTGCGCCGGCATCGGCCGATGCCGGTGGAGCCGGCGACAAGCGGCCTGATGGTCGTCCACGCCAGCCAGACCGGCTTCGCCGAGCAGCTGGCGCGCTACAGCGCCGAGGCCCTGCAGGCGGCCGGATTGCCGGCGCGGACCCTGCCGCTGGCGGAGCTGGATGCCGCCGCGCTGGCCGGCGCCCAGCGCCTGCTGTTCGTGGTCAGCACCACCGGCGAGGGCGATGCCCCGGACGGCGCACTCCGCTTCCTGCGGCAGGTGATGGCGCAGCCGCCGGCGCTCGGCTCGCTGCGCTATGGGCTGCTCGCCCTGGGCGACAGCAGCTATGCGCGCTACTGCGCCTTCGGCCGTCGGCTCGACGACTGGCTGCGGCAGCAGGGCGCGCAGGCGCTGTTCGACCGGGTCGAGGTCGACGACGCCGATCCGGGCGCGCTGCGACACTGGCAGCACCAGCTGGGCCAGCTGGCCGGCGGCGCCACGCTGCCCGACTGGGCGCCGCCGGATTACGGCCGCTGGCGGCTGGCGCAGCGGCGTCTGCTCAATCCTGGCAGTGCCGGCGGCCCGGCCTGGCAGCTCGCCTTCGAGGCCCTGGACGGCCCGCCCGACTGGCAGGCCGGCGACATCGCCGAAATCGGTCCGCGCCAGTCACCGGCGGCGGTGGCCGCGCTGCTGAGGCAGTTCGGCTGGGATGGCGACCGCGAGCTGGAACTCGACGGCCGGCGCCAGCGCCTGCGCGACTTGCTCTCCGTGCGTCAGCCGCCGGCGCCGGAACTGCTGGCGGCATCGGCTGGGCTGGCGCCGGAGCAGGCATTGGCGAACTGGCCGCTGCTGCCGCACCGCGAGTACTCCATTGCCTCGCTGCCCACCGACGGGCAGCTGGAATTGCTGGTGCGGCAGATGCAGCGCCCGGATGGCGAACCCGGCCTCGGCTCCGGCTGGCTCTGCCTGCATGCGCCGCTGGGCGGCGAGATCGCGTTGCGGGTGCGGCGCAATCCGGGCTTCCATCCACCGGCCGATGCGCGACCGCTGATCCTGATCGGCAATGGCACCGGGATCGCCGGCCTGCGGGCCCTGCTGAAGACGCGTGCCGCCGCCGGACAGGGCCGCAACTGGTTGCTGTTCGGCGAGCGCAGCGCCGGGCAGGATGCCTACTTCAGTGCCGAGCTTGCCGCCTGGCAGGCCGACGGCCTGCTCAGCCGACTCGACCTCGCCTGGTCGCGCGATCCGCTGGCGCCCGCCTATGTGCAGCAGCGCCTGGGCGAGCAGGCCGCGCGGCTGAAGACCTGGATCGCAGAGGGCGCTGCCCTCTACGTCTGCGGCAGTGCTCAGGGCATGGCGCCGGCGGTGGACGCGCTGCTGCGCGAGCAGCTCGGCACCGTGGCCGTCGACGCGCTGATCGTCGAGGGGCGCTATCGCCGCGACGTCTACTGAAGCCGCAAGCCCGATGAAGATTCGGTGACGCGGCTGGTCAAAGACTGGTCAAAGCCGGCGAAAGCCCGTAGATTCAGGGACTAGCAGCGAATTCTGCATGTGGACAGGTCGATGATCCCGGCGATTCTCAAGCTTGACGCAGGTGGTTTACCGGTGGCGTGGATCCACTGGCAGACTGCGGTCACTCTCTACGCCCGCCAGCGGGTCTGCTGGGAAGCCGGCGAGGAACGATTCTCGGTCGCCGGTGGGGTCAACGCTCGCACTGGCGAGCGTTCGTTTTTTGAGCTGGGTTCCATCATCGCGGTGGCCGACCGCTCCAAGCGCTACGCCCAGGGCGAGCCCCTGCTCACCAACCGCACCCTGTTTCACCGCGATCAGTACCTCTGCCTGTACTGCGGCGACGAGTACCCGCATGCCGAGCTGACCCGCGACCACATCGTGCCGGTGTCGCGCGGTGGCGAGAACAGCTGGGAGAACTGCGTCAGCGCCTGCCGCGACTGCAACCAGGCCAAGGACGCGCGCACCCCGGAAGAGGCGGGCATGAAGCTGCTGGCGGTGCCCTACACGCCCAATCTGGCGGAATACCTGATCCTGCAGAACCGCCGCATCCTCGCCGACCAGATGGAATTCCTGAAGACCTTCGCGCGCAAGAAGGCACAGGCCGGACGGCGCTAGTTTCCCTGGTCCGATCGCCGATGTCCTCTGCCCGCGCCGGGCCGCTGTTTTCGTTCGCACTTCACCGCGCCAGTCTGGCGCTGCTGCTGCTGCTGCTAGCGGCCTGCGCCGGCACCCCGGAGCCGTTGCCGGAGCCACCAGCGGCCGGCGATGCAGCGACGCTTGAGCCGGAGAAGGAAGCCGGATCGCCAGCACCGCCGTTGCTGGCGATCCCGCCGGCGAGCCCCCTGGCGGAGATCGTCGCCATCGCCGACGACAGCCTGCGGCGCCCGCCGCAGCCGCGCATGGCGATCACCACTCAGGGGCTGATGTTCACTGACCAGGCCTATGTCGAGAGCCGCGAGGCCAAGCGCGACTGGTCGCGCATGCTGGCGCTGGCTCTGGCCGCCCGTGACACCGGCCAGAGCCGCTACCAGCTGGGGCTGGGCGAATACCTCGACGCCTGGCTGGCGGTGTTCCAGCCCGGCAACGATGCGATCAGCGAGTCGCCATTCGACGCCGTGGTGCTGGCGGTCGAGCTGCGCCGCGAACAGCTCAGCCTGGTGCAGCAGCAGCAGCTGGGCCGCCTGTTCCGGCGCATGGCCAATGGCTATCTCGATGCCAGCCGCTACCCGCCGGGCACCGCCGTCAACAACTGGCAGAGCCATCGCATCAAGCTCGCCAGCCTGATGGCGTTCGTGTTGCGCGACGAGGCCCTGCTCAAGCGCTGCCGGGCGGCTTTCCGCAAGCAGATCGCAGAGAACCTGCGACCGGATGGCTCGGTGCTCGATTTCGAGGCGCGCGACGCCTTGCGCTACGTGACCTATTCGCTGGAGCCCCTGCTGCTCACCGCCCTGGTGGCACGCGAGCACGGCCAGGACTGGTTCGCCTACGAGAGCCCGGGCGGCTCCTCGCTGAATCGCTCGCTGCGCTGGCTCGCCGAATACGCCAGTGGCCGCAAGACCCACGAGGAATTCCGCAACACCGTGGTCGAGTTCGACCGTCGCCGCGCCAGCGCCGGCCTGCCGGGCTACTCCGGGCGTTGGAACCCGGCCGACGCGAGCCGCTGCTATCAGCTGGCAGCGCGGCTGAATCCGGAATGGAGCCAGCTTGCGGATCGCCTGGGGCCGGCGCCGGCCTGGCTGGAGCTGCGCTTCCCGGCCCAAGGGCGCTAGCCACCCGTCCGCTTTGACCGGGCCGGAAGCGCCGTGTTAATACCGGAAAACTCAGCTCTCTAGGACCACCGCCAAGGCCATGCGCATCCTCGCCGCAGACATCGGTTTCGGGTACACCAAGGCCACCGACGGCCGTCGGTTCCAGGCCTTCAAGTCCATCGTCGGCGAAGCCAATCCGGCTGCCTTCGAAGAGTCGCTGCTGCCGGCCCAGGAGCTGCTGCCGCGTCACTTCGAGATCGGTGGCGAGGCGGTGTTCGTCGGCGAGCTTGCGGAAAGCCAGAGCCGCGAACGCGGCTTCACCCTCGACCCGGCGCAGTTCCTCGGCCATTACGCCAAGGTGCTGGGGCTGGCGGCGCTGACGCCGCTGGTCGAGCACGGCGATCCGATCCGGCTGGTCACCGGCCTGCCGATCAGCCTGTTCCGCGCCCACCGCGAGAGCCTGGGGCAGAGCCTGCTGGGCCGCCATACCGTCGCCCAGTTCCACCACGGTCAGCGCGAAGAGAAGATGGTCTACATCGAAAAGGTGCGGGTGATCCCGCAGCCCTTCGGCTCGCTCTACAACCTGATGCTGAACGCCGAAGGCCGGACCGTGCAACAGCGCTTCATCAACGAGAAGATCGGCGTCATCGACGTCGGCTTTCGCACCTGCGACTTCGCCATCGCCGACAAGACCCGCTATTCCGAGCGGGGCAGCCGCTCCACCGATTCCGGCATCTGCGTCGCCTACGAGGCCATCGCCAACCTGCTGAAGGAAAAGACCGGGGTGCCGGTGGAGCTGTACCGCCTGTACGAGGCGATCAGCGCCGGCTTCATCAAGATCCGCGGCCAGCGCTACGAACTGGCGCCGCTGGTGCAGCGCGCCTTCAGCCAGCTGGCCGGCCGCATTGCCACCGAGGCCAATCGCTTGTGGGCGGAGGACTGGGACATCGACCTCATCGTGCTCTCCGGCGGTGGCGGCTCGGTGCTGGCACCGTTCCTGCAATCGCAGATTTCCGGCGAGGTGCTGCCGGTGCCGGCCGACCAGGACGCGCGTCTCAACAATGTGCGCGGCTACTGGAAGTTCGGCGTCCACGTCTGGGGCCTGGCACAGGCGCAGACCCAGGCCACCTGAGCGCCCGAGCCGCCATGACCGACGAACTGAGCACCATCGCCGAACGCTCCGGCTACCGCATCACCGGGCGCTACGAGGAAGTCGGCACCCTATGCGCGGAGTTCCAGCGGCGCTGGCCGCAAGCGGCGAGCACCTTCGTGTTCGGCCAAACGCCGGAAGGCCGGCCCCTGCACGCCCTGGTGGTGTCGCTCAGCGGTGCGCTCACCGCCGAGGCGGCCCAGGCGCGCCAGCTGCCGGTGCTGCTGGTGCAGGGTGGCATCCATCCGGGCGAGTGCGATGGCAAGGATGCCGGCTTCGCCGAGCTGCGCGACCTGCTGCTGGCCGACAGCGCCTGGCTGCACCAGACGGTGCTGCTGTTCGTGCCGGTGCTCAATGCCGACGGCCACGAGCGCTTCAAGGCCTGGAACCGTCCGAACCAGAACGGGCCGGAGGAAATGGGCTGGCGCACCACCGCGCACAACCTCAATCTCAACCGCGACTACACCAAGGCGGCGGCGCCGGAGATGCAGGCCGTGCTGCGCCTGCTCAATGACTGGGATCCGCTGGTCTACATGGACCTGCACGCCACCAATGGCGCCCAGTTCGAGCACGACATCTCGATCCAGGTAGAGCCGATCTATCTCGACGCCCCGGGCCTGCAGGCCGCCGGCCTGGCGCTGCGCGAGGGCATCCTCGAACGGCTGAGCGCGCAGGGCTCGCTGCCGCTGCCGTTCTACCCCTCGCTGGTGGACGACGACGACCCGGCCTCCGGCTTCGTCGTCGATGCCTACGGCGCGCGCTTTTCCACCGGCTACTGGGCCTGGCGCAACCGCTGGACCGTGCTGGTCGAAACCCATTCCTGGAAGGACTACGCCACCCGTGTCCGCATCACCCGCAACAGCATCCGCGCGCTGTGCGAGCTGGCCGCAGGGCAGGGGCGCGACTGGCGGGCGCAGGCTGCCGCCGCCGATGCCGCCAGCTGTCAGCTCGGTGGTCAGCCGGTGACCCTGGACTACCAGAACGGCGCCCACAGCAGCCTGATCGATTTCCGTGGTTACGCCTACACCCGGCTGCCGTCGGCGATTTCCGGCGCGCTGGCAACCCGCTACGACGACAGCCAGCCGGCGATCTGGCGGGTGCCGCTGAAGGATGTGATCGAGCCCCGGCTGGTCGAGCGCGCCCCGCGCGGCGGCTATGTGGTGCCGGCCGCCTATGCCGACTGGCTGGGCCCGCAGCTATCCCTGCACGGCCTGACCTGGACCCGGCTGGAGTCCGCGCCCGGCAGCCTGCCGCTGGAAACCTTCCGCGCCGAGCGGGCGACCCTGTCCAGCCAGACCTTCGAGGGGCGCACCAAGCTCGCCGTCGAGGGTAGCTGGCAGCCGGAGACGCGCGAGCCGGGCGCCGGTTGCCTGTTCGTGCCCATCGCCCAGCCGGGTGCGCGCCTGCTGATGACCCTGCTGGAGCCCAGGAGTCCGGATTCCTACGCCGCCTGGGGCTATTTCAACGGCCACTTCGAGCGCGTCGAATACATGGAGGGCTATGTCGCCGAGCAGGTGGCGGAGGAGATGCTGGAAGCCGATTCCATGCTCGCCGACGAGTTCCGCAAGCGCCTGGGCAGCGACCCGGCCTTCGCCGCCGATCCGAAAGCGCGACTGGACTTCTTCTACCGTCGCCACCCGTCCTGGGACGAGCGCTGGAACCTCTACCCGATCTATCGCAGTGACAGCGTGCTGAGCCTATGAATCGGGGCAAACAAAAGGCCGGATCGCGATCCGGCCTTTTGGGCACGCAAGCTGCAACTATTTCTTGCTGGATCTGGCTGCGACCTGGTACTCCTGGCTGCTCAGGGTGCCGTTCCTGTCCTTGTCCAGGGTCTTGAAGTCCTTGCGCAGGCTGACGTCGGCGCTGGCCTCGGTGCGCGACAGGCTGCCGTCGGCATTGGCGTCGAGACTGCCGAAGCGGCTATCGACGCTGGCCGCGCCGCCGCCGGAGACCTGCGGGTCGATGTTCGGCGGAGTTGCCGGCGAGGGCGGTGACGGCATTTCCGGGGTGGCCGGCAGGTTCGGGGTGGAGGCTGGTGGGGAGAGGGGGGCGGTCTGCGCCAGAGCGAGGCCGGAAGCCAGCGCGAGGCCGGCGAACATCAGCTGCTTTTTCATGGAATTCTCCAGGTTCAAGTGAGGCGGATGCTGGCGACGGCCATCTAGCGGTCTCGACCGTGCGACAACTCCGGCTGCCATTTTTCACAGGCCGCCTTAGCTCAGCGTGAACGTCCGACGCGCTCGCGCTCCGTTGTGCCGGCCAATGCCGACGGGCGGCAGGCGCGGGCCATAATGCCGGCATGGATACGCTCTCCCTGATGGTGGTTCTGGTAGTGGCGCTGCTGGCGGCGCTGCTCGGCGCGACGCTGGTCTGGCTGCTCGGCCGTGGCCGTGGCAAGCCGGGTGAGGAACTGGCGCCGGTGCTGGCCCGCATTGAGCAGTTGCTGGCGGCGCAGACCCAGGCGATGCCTGCGGAGCTGTCACGCAGCCGCGACAGCCTGCTGGCGGCCCTGTCGCAGCAGCGGCAGGAGTTCGGCGGCCAGCTCGCCGCCAGCCAGCAGGTCGTGGCCGAGCGCACCGAGTCGATCTCGCGCCGCATCGGCCAGGCCTTCGAGGGCTTCGAACTGCGGCTGGCGGCGCTCACCAGCCAGACCGACGCCCGCGCGGAGGCCCTGCGGCTAGCGGTGGAGGCGCGGCTCAAGGAGCTGCAAACCAACAACGAAGCCAAGCTCGACGAGATGCGCAGGACCGTCGACGAGAAGCTGCACGCGACCCTGGAAGCGCGGCTGGGCGAGTCCTTCAAGCTGGTCAGCGAGCGCCTGGAGCAGGTGCACCGGGGCCTGGGCGAGATGCAGACCCTGGCCACCGGCGTCGGTGACCTGAAGCGGGTACTGAGCAACGTGAAGACGCGCGGCGGCTGGGGCGAGGTGCAGTTGGAGACCCTGCTCGAGCAACTGCTGACACCGGAGCAATACGGCCGCAGCGTGAAGACCCGGCCGGGCAGCGATGCCGTGGTCGACTTTGCCGTGAAGCTGCCGGGCCGCGAAGCCCAGGGCGCCCCGGTCTGGCTGCCGCTGGACGCCAAGTTCCCGCGCGAGGATTACGAACGCCTGGTCGATGCCGCCGAGCGCGGCGAAGTGCTGGCCATCGAGGCGGCCGGCAAGGCGCTGGAAGCAGCCGTGAAGGTGCAGGCCAAGTCGATCCACGACAAGTACGTGGAGCCGCCGCACACCACTGATTTCGCGCTGATGTTCCTGCCTACTGAGGGCTTGTACGCCGAGGTGCTGCGCCGGCCTGGCCTGGCCGACAGCCTGCAGCGCGACTACCGGATCACCATTGCCGGCCCGACCACACTGACCGCCCTGCTCAACAGCCTGCAGATGGGCTTCCGCACCCTGGCCATCGAGAAGCGCAGCAGCGAGGTTTGGAAGGTGCTGGGCGCGGTCAAGACCGAGTTCGGCAAATTCGGCGAGGTGCTGGACAAGGTCAGCGAAAAGCTGGAGCAGGCGCAGAAGCAGATCGAGCAGACCGGGGTGCGCTCGCGCGCCATCCAGCGCCAGCTGCGGGAGGTCGAGGCGCTGCCGGCCGCCGACACCGCCACCGCGCTGGCGGGCCTGGTGGCCGACCCGGATGAGGAAACCTAGCGGCCACCGGCCAAGCCGGTAGCACTGCGTAGTGCGGCCTGGCCCCTGGCACTGGCGCCAACCGTCGCCGCACGGCCTGCTAAGCTGAACCAAGCGTCGTGCCAAGGAGCCGAAGCGTGGATTTCTTCCTGAATTTCGTGGTCCGCAACCCGGGCGCCACCGTGCTGGTGCTGCTGGCGGTGGGGGCGATCCTGTTCTTCTCGTTCAGTCGCCGGGCCGGTCCCCTGGGCACCGATCCGGAGGACCTGGTGCCGTTCTACAAGCGGTTCAACCGTCGCGAAATCGAGCGTGGCGACCGGCGCAGGCAGCGGCTGTCACCCCCCGGGGGCGAGGAGCGGCGGCAGGGGCCGCGACGGGATCGTGATTGAGCCGCTAAAATCGGCCGCAATGCGGGTGTAGTTCAATGGTAGAACTGCAGCTTCCCAAGCTGCTAGCGTGGGTTCGATTCCCATCACCCGCTCCAAGTTTTTCGTAGGCCCTCCGAGCGAGGGCCTTTTCGCGAGAGGTCCATGCCCCTGACCGTCAACGGACGACCTGAGCCGCTGCCCAGCCCGGCGACGCTCGATGGCCTGGTCTCCGCGCTGAAGCTGGGCGGCCAGCGCCTTGCCATCGAACACAACGGCGAGATCGTGCCGCGTAGCCGGTGGCCCGAAACCACGTTGGCCGAGGCCGACCAGATCGAGATCGTCCGCGCCATCGGCGGCGGCTAGAACCAGCAGAGACCCATGGACCAAGACAAGCTCAGCATCGCCGGCAAGACCTATTCCTCCCGCCTGCTGGTCGGCAGTGGCAAGTACAAGGACTTCGCCGAGAACGCCGCCGCCGCCGAGGCCAGTGGCGCCGAGATCGTCACGGTCGCCATCCGCCGGGTGAACCTGGGCCAGGACGCCAACGCGCCCAACCTGCTCGACTTCATCCGCCCGGACCGCTACACCCTGCTGCCCAATACCGCCGGCTGCTACACCGCCGAGGACGCGGTGCGCACCTGCCGGCTGGCGCGCGAACTGCTCGACGGTCACCGGCTGGTGAAGCTGGAAGTGCTGGGCGATCCCAAGACGCTCTACCCCGACATCACGGCGACCCTCGAAGCGGCCAAGACCCTGGTGCGGGAGGGCTTCGAGGTGATGGTCTACTGCACCGACGATCCGATCCAGTGCAAGCGGCTGGAAGAGATTGGCTGTGTCGCGGTGATGCCGCTGGCGGCGCCGATCGGCTCCGGTCTCGGCATCCAGAACCGCTACAACATCCTGGCCATCGTCGAACAGGCCAAGGTGCCGATCATCGTCGATGCCGGCGTCGGCACCGCCAGCGATGCCGCCATCGCCATGGAGCTGGGCTGCGACGGGGTGCTGATGAATACCGCGATTGCTGAGGCGCGGAATCCGGTGCTGATGGCCAGCGCCATGCGCCACGCCATCATCGCTGGGCGTGAGGCCTTTCTCGCCGGGCGCATGCCGCGCCGGCGCTATGCCTCGGCTTCCTCGCCCCTGGACGGTGTGATCGGGTGAGGACTCGCGGATTTGCGAGCATCGCTCGCAGCGAGGCCGAACGCCCGGCCAAGGATGGCCGGGCAGGGGTCTCCAAGAAGAGGGTCGTCGCGCCAGGGACGGCAGCGCGCACCGAGCAAACTGAACTCGCTGAGCTGCGCCAGATTCCGAGCGTCGGCCCCTCGCTGGCGCGCGATCTGCTGTCGCTCGGCGTGCGCCGAATCGCCGATCTGAAGCAGCGCGATCCGCAGGCGATGTACGACGCGTTGTGCGAGCAGAAGGGCCAGCACCAGGATCGCTGCGTGCTCTACACCTTCCGTTGCGCCGTCTACTACGCCAGCACCCCCAAGCCCGCTCCCGAGAAGCTGAAGTGGTGGAACTGGAAGGACACACCGGGTGTAGCCGAGAAGGCGCGCAAGGCAGCGGCGCGGCGCGGACTGCGGCCAGCGGGAGCCTGAACCCATGAGCTTGTATGTACCGCGCCAGTTCGTGGCCGAAAGCGAAGCCGACGCGCTGGCGTTGATCCGCGAGCATCCCTTCGCGACCCTGATCACCAGCGTCGCCGGTGCCGAGCCGCACATCAGCCATCTGCCCCTGCTGCTGGAAGCCGATGGCTCGCTGAGCGGACACATGGCGCGTGCCAATCCGCATTGGCAGGCATTTGCAGCTGGCCACACGGTCGCGATCTTCCGCGGCCCCCACGCCTATATCTCGCCGCGCTGGTATGTCGAGCCGGCGCGCGAGGTGCCGACCTGGAACTACAGTGTCGCGCACGTCCACGGACGGCCCGAACTGATGGAGGACGCGGCCAGCAAGCTGGCGCTGGTGGATCGCACCAGCGCGCTGTTCGAGCCCGAGATCGAGCCCTGGAAGCGGCAGGTCGAGGGTGCGCGCCTGGATGCCTTCATCAACGCCATCGTCGCCTTCCACATTGCGCCTACGCACATCGAATCGAAATTCAAGATGAATCAGAACAAGACGCCGATGGATCGGGCGCAGGTTGTTGTGCAGTTGCAGGGCAGCGGCCATCCCGAGCTGATTGCCATGGCCGACTGGATGAAGCGCCATGAGCGAGCCTGATCCGGTAGCGTCACCGGCGCCGTTCCGCCGCGAGATCAAGTCCTTCGTGCGCCGCGAAGGGCGCATGACCGATTCGCAGAAGGACGCGCTCGCCACCCTCTGGCCGCGCTATGGCATCGAGGCTCCGGCGCCCGGCACCCGGCTCGATCCGGCGCTGCTGTTCGGCCGCGCCGCGCCGCTGGTGTTCGAGATCGGCTTCGGCGCCGGCGAGGCCCTGCTGTCGCGCGCCGGGCAGGCGCCGGAGTGCGATTTCATCGGCGCCGAGGTGCATCGCCCCGGCGTCGGCCGCGTGCTCAACCGCGCCGAGAAGGCCGGCCTGCGCAATCTGCGCGTGGTCTGCCACGACGCCGTCGAGGTGCTGCGGGACTGGTTGCCGGAGCAGAGCCTGGACGAGCTGATCCTGGAATTCCCCGACCCCTGGCACAAGACCCGGCACCACAAGCGCCGCATCGTGCAGCCGGCCTTCGCCAGCCTGGTCGCCAGCCGCCTGAAGCCGGGTGGCCGGTTTCGCCTCGCCACCGACTGGGCGCCTTATGCCGAGCACATGCGCGAGGTGCTGGATGCCGCGCCGGAGTTTGAAGGCGGCCCGGTGCCGCGCCCGCCCAGTCGCCCGGTCACCCGCTTCGAGGCGCGCGGCGAGCGGCTCGGTCACCAGTTCGCAGATTTTTGTTATCGGCGGCGCCCGGTCTAACGCTGACAGCAGGCGCCTGCTCGGGCGAGACTAGGGCATGTCCGCCCGCCACCCCATCATCGCGGTCACCGGTTCTTCTGGCGCCGGGACCAGCACCGCCAAGCGGGTGTTCGAGCGCATCTTCTCGGACCTGGGCCTGAACGCCGCTTACGTCGAGGGCGACAGCTTTCACGCCTACGAACGTGACAGCTGGCGGCAGATGCTGGAGCGCGCCCGCATCCGCGGCGAAACACTGTCGCTGTTCGGCACCCAGGGCAATCTGTTTGGACGGCTGGAGGCGCTGTTCCGCGAGTACGGCGAGCGCGGCACCGGCCTCGCGCGCCACTATCTGCACACCGAGGACGAGGCGCGCGTCGCGCACCAGAGCCCCGGCACTTTTACCCCCTGGAAGCGGCTGCCGGATGGCAGCGACATGCTGTTCTACGAGGGGCTGCACGGGGGCCTGGTGACCAGCGAGGTGAATGTCGCCCAGCACGTCGACCTGCTGGTGGGGGTGACGCCGATCATCAACCTGGAATGGATCCAGAAGATCAGCCGCGATACCGCCGACCGTGGCTATACCTCGCAGGAAGTCACCTCCAACATCCTGCGCCGCATGCCCGACTACGTGAACTACATCCTGCCGCAGTTCTCGCGCACCGACGTCAACTTCCAGCGAGTGCCGCTGGTCGATACCTCGAACCCCTTCGAGCCGCAGGCGATCCCGGCGCCGGAGGAAAGCCTGATCGTCATCCACTTCAACAAGGCGGCGCGCTTCGAGGCGAGCTTCGAGGGCATCCTGGCGCTGGTCCCGGACTCCTTCATCTCCAGCCAGAACACCGTGGTGATCCCGGGCGAGCAGCTGGACCAGGCGATGGAACTGCTGCTGGGCGACGCCATCGAGCACCTGGCGGAGCGTCGCCGTCGTTAGCATGGGCGCCATGGAATACCGCCCACTCGGCCGCACCGACCTGAAGGTCTCGCTGCTCGGCCTCGGCACCATGACCTGGGGCGAGCAGAACAGCGAGGCCGAGGCGCATGCGCAGATGGACCGCGCGGTTGCCGAGGGCGTCAATTTCTTCGACGCCGCCGAGATGTACCCGGTGCCGCCGCGCGCCGAGACCCAGGGCCGCACCGAGCAGTACATCGGCAGCTGGTTCGCGCGGACCGGCCGGCGCACCGACATCGTGCTCGCCACCAAGGTGACGGGACCGGGCATGTTCCCCTACCTGCGCGGCGGCTCCTGCCTGGACCGCGCCAGCGTGCTGGCCGCCTGCGATGCCTCGCTCCAGCGCCTGCGCACGGACTGGATCGACCTCTACCAGGTGCACTGGCCGCAGCGGCCGACCAATTTCTTCGGCCAGCTCGGCTACACGCCGCAGGAGCGCGACGGCCCCGGCATCGAGGAAACCTACGGCGCGCTCGCCGAACTGGTACAGGCCGGCAAGGTGCGCCAGCTAGGCATTTCCAACGAAACGCCCTGGGGCCTGGCCGAGTATCTGCGCCTGGAGCGCGAGCGGGGCTGGCCGCGCATCGCCAGCATCCAGAATCCCTACTCCCTGCTCAACCGTAGCTATGAAGTCGGTCTGGCCGAATTTGCCCATCGTGAACAAGTCGGCCTGCTCGCCTACTCGCCGCTGGCGATGGGCAAGCTTAGCGGCAAGTACGAAAACGGCCAGAAGCCGCCGGATGCGCGGCTGACCCTGTTCTCGCGCTTCCAGCGCTACAGCACGCCGGAGGCGGATGCCGCCACCGCCGAGTACCTGCAGCTGGCGCGCGCGCACGGCCTGGACCCGGCGCAGATGGCGCTGGCCTATGTCAGCAGCCGGCCCTTCGTCACCAGTACCCTGATCGGCGCCACCACGCCAGCGCAGCTGACCAGCAACCTTGCTTCCGTGCGGCTGTCGCTCGGCAAGGACGTGCTGGCGGGCATCGAAGCCATCCACCGCCGCCACAGCAATCCATGTCCCTGATCCTGACCTCCTTCGGCCTGATGGTGCTGGCCTACCTGCTGGGCTCGCTGATGGGCGGCTTCATCGTCGGACGGCTCCGGGGTGGCATCGACCTGCGCGCCAGCGGTAGCGGCAATGTCGGCGCCACCAATGCCCTGCGGACTCAGGGCACCGCCTTCGCGCTGGCGGTGCTGCTCATCGACATCGGCAAGGGCGTGGTCGCGGCGCTGCTGCTGCCGCGCCTGATCGGTGGCGCGGCGACGCCGGAACTTGGCTACGCCTGCGGCGCGGCGGCGGTGCTGGGCCACTGCTATCCGCTCTGGCACCGCTTCCAGGGCGGCAAGGGCGTCGCCACCGTCGCCGGCGTGTTCGCGGCGCTGCTGCCGGCGACCTTCCTCTGGATCATCGCCGCCTTCGTGCTGGTGGTGCTGCTGACCGGCACGGTAAGCCTAGCGACGCTGAGCGCCAGCGCGGTGGCGCTGTTGCAGGTCAGCTGCTTCTCCTCCGGTGGCCTGTTCTCGGCCGCCGGTGCCTTCACCGCGGCGATGGCCTTGCTGCTGGTGGTCAAGCACCGCGCCAACTGGGCGCGGCTGCGCGCCGGCAGCGAGCCACGGTTCGAGAAGGCGCGGCTGCTGGGTCGGGCCCTGGGTCTGAAGTGAGCGACGCGACCCTGCTGGACCTGCTCGACGCTCTCGCCGACGGCGAGCGTCACTCCGGCGAGGCCCTGGCGACGCGCTTCGGCATCAGCCGCGCCGCGCTGGCCAAGCGGGTCGACAAGCTGCGCGACTGGGGCGTGGCCCTCGACGCCCAGCCCGGCGCCGGCTACCGGCTCGGCCATCCGCTGCAACGCCTCGATGCCGCCGGCATCGCCGCCGCGCTGCCGCCGGCGGTGCGGGCGCTGGGGCTGGCGGTGGCGGTGGCGGCGCGCGTCGATTCCAGCAACAGCCGCCTGCTCGCGGCCGACCCCGCGCTGGATCCGCAGGCGCTGTTCGCCGAGAGCCAGACTGCCGGCCGTGGTCGCCGGGGCCGCGACTGGGTATCGCCCTTCGGCAGCAATCTCTATCTCTCGCTGGCCTGGAGCTTCCCGGCCTGGCCGGCGCGGCTCACGACCTTGCCGCTCGCGGTCGCGGTCGCCCTGGCGCGCGCGCTGGCCGCGCTCGGCCTGCCCGAGGCCGGCATCAAGTGGCCCAACGACCTGCACGCCGACGGCCGCAAGCTGGCCGGGGTGCTGATCGAGCCGCGCGGCGAAGCGGGCGGCCCCTGCCGCGTGGTGGTCGGCGTCGGCCTGAACCTGCACATGCAGGAGCCGCAGGCCGTGGGCCTCAGCCAACCCTGGACCAGTCTCGCCGCCGCGCTCGCCGCGCGCGGGCGTGCGCCGCCGGCGCGGCAGGCGGTGGCGGTCGCGGTGCTGACGGAACTGGCCCTGGCGCTGCGGAATTTCCAGGACCACGGCTTCAGTCCCTTCGCCGCCGAATGGCGCGGTCGCGATCTGCTGCGCGATCTTCCGGTGCGGGTCGAGGGTGCCGGTGGTTGCGAGGGCATCGCCCGCGGCATTGACAGTGATGGCGGGCTGATCGTCGAGGGCGATGGCGGACGCCGCGTGGTGCACGCCGGCGATGTCAGCGTGCGCGCGCAATGAAGCTGCTGCTCGACCTCGGCAACACCCGCCTCAAGTGGGCGGTCTGGGACGGCGTGCTCGGCCCGGTGCGGGCGGAACCGCACCGCGACCGGCCGCTCGACGTGTTCCTTGCCCAGGCCTGGCCGGCGGTCGAGGCCGTTTGGCTGTCGGCGGTGCCGCGTCTCGCCGATCCCGCCGGCTGGAATGCCGCCGTGCTGGCGCATTGCGGCCTGCTGCCGCAGTTCGCGCACAGCATTGCGGAATGGCGGGGCCTGCGCAGCGCCTACGCCGAACCGCAGCGACTGGGCATCGACCGCTGGCTGGCGATGCTGGCGCTCTGGCAGCAGCTGCGCGCACCCTTCGTGGTGGTCAGCGCCGGCACCGCGCTGACCGTGGACCGGGTCGCCGCCGATGGTCGCCATCTGGGCGGCATCATCGCGCCCGGCTACGGCAGCACCCTGGCCTCGCTGCTCAAGGTCACGGCTACGCCGGGCCGGCCGACCGTGGTCGGCGCCGCCGATCAGCTGGGCACCAGTTCCGAGACTGCCATCCGCCAGGGTGCCCTGTTCGCCGCCGTCGGCGCGGTCGAGCGCTGCCTGTCGCTGCCCGGCACCGATCCCACCGAACGTCGCATCCTCACCGGCGGCGATGCGGCGGCACTGCAAGCGCAACTGCCCGGCCACTGGGAGCGGCGGCCGGAGCTGGTGCTGGAAGGTTTGCTGGCGCTGGCGACCGCGCCTGCCTAAACTGCGCGCCTTCTACCGGGCCGGCTTAGCACAGCGGTAGTGCAACGGTTTTGAAAACCGTAGGTCGGGGGTACGAATCCCTCAGCCGGCACCATTTGTAGGTATCAAGACGACTCAAGAAGGCCCGAAACCTCGCAGAAATGTGGGGTTTTTTGTTGTCTGTCGTATCAGGGTGGATCATCGGGGCTCGTGACTTATCCGCTTTAGCCGGATAACAATCCGGATAAGTGCCACCAAGCAACCGGATAACACCGATGGCCGCGCAGGCGCACACTCTGGACGCCATCTTTAACCACCCGGCGTGTCGAGCCGCCCACAATCTGAGCGAGCACCTGCCGGCTGCCGAGACCTACATGCGGCTGGCGCTGAAGGTGCAGTCACAGTGCCGGACCACCCTCGAATCGCTGGCAGCTATCAAGAACCCGACCGTGGTGTTCGCCAAGCAAGCCAACATTGCTCACGGGCCGCAGCAGGTGAATAACCGAACAGTACGCGCACCCGCGCGCGCACGGAAAACCGGAAAACAAGCCAAACGAACTATCGGCAGATGAGCATGGTCCGTTCGCAGCCACTGCCGCGACGGCTGGTGAGCCGCTCGGCGATGGATCGCCTCTCCCACCGGCATTTCAGGCGCCGTCAATTGGATCGTCGGGATCGTGTATCGCGTTTTCGGGTCGCAGCCAGTAATGCACATCGGGCGGCGCGCTCATGGTCTGCAAGGCCTGTTCTTTTTCCAGATTTAGCACATTGGGTTTGCGAATGCCGGGCAGGAATCGCACGTCGTAAATCTCGGTGCAGCCGGAATGGAAGGTCAGCATGCCCACCGGACGGTCTATGCGCGTATCGACGATGGCGATGCCGCAATACAGCTTCGGAAATCGCTCTTGCACCGGCATGCCACCGAACACCTTCTTTTCGCGGATCATGCACAGGCCGATGAGGGCATACGGCCCGAAAAATGTCAGGCCACGCAGATAGGCGGGCAGTGTGCAAATCACCTCCGGCCTCTGCGTGCCTGGCGTCCAGCGCAGTATTTCGCCCGCACCCGAATTCAGCACCCACAGCGCGCCGTTGTTCCAGCGCGGAGAATGCGGCATGGCCAAGCCGCGAAACACGATTTCGTCGCTGCGCACATCCATAACCAGCCCGCCACTCACCTTGTTCGCGCGCCAGCCGCCCGCCGTATTGGTTTCACCCAGCATCGTCACATAGCCGGGTTTGCCGTCCACCATTGCCAGTCCGTTGAGGTGGCAGCGGTCTTCGGGCACGCACTCGGTCACAAACGGCGGACGCCAGCGTGGTTCAAAACTGTAATGGCTGGAAAGACCGGCGAGGCAGGAAAACCGGGTGTTGACGACCCACAGATCGTCGTTCGTGAGCGCCAGATCATGTGCCGCGATATTGGCAGTGTGATACGACAGGCGCGGCAGATACAGCGCGTCATAACGGCCCGGCGTGTCGTGGTCGTAGTGATTTGCGAGCACTTCGTCTGAAGCAAACAAGGTGACGTTGTTGCGCGTGGCCAGCGCCATGCGATTGCCAACTACATCCAGCCCCATCGGCTTGTCGAACTGTCGTGGCAGGAAGGTCACCTGTTGTCCATTCCAGCCCACCAGCAGCAATTTACCCGCCTGATAGGTACTGATGACGAGCGATCCACCACACTTGGACATCCATTCGCTAAAGCCCAGGTCGGGGCTGCAGGCGAGTGGACCTACATCCGCTGCTTTTTCATCAGACGAATTCGCGTCGTTCATGCGTTATTTAAGTTGGAAATCGACATGGCTCGAATTATCAATACACCAATGCATACCCAGCACCGCAGGCTTCCACCCGAAACAAAATGGGCGGAATCAGTTGATTCCGCCCTGGCCGTGTCCTGCGGTTCGCTGAACCTCAGTCGTTGTCCACAATCGTCAGGCTGTGGGTGGTTTTGGTCCCGAGCGTTGCATTGACCGGCGCGGACAGTTCAAAGCGGACCTGCTCGTCGGTTTCGGCTTCCGTGTCGTCGAGCACCATCACCGAAGCGGCCGTGTTCGCCCCTGCCGGGATCTTGATGTTCCCGCCATTGACCATGCTGTAGTCCGTTCCGGGGACGATGCCTCCGATCTGCTTGACGCTGACACTGACCGCTTTGCCGCTTGGTGCCGAGAGCATGACCGTTACAGACTGTCCTGCATTCGCACTGCCTTCGGTGACATTGCTTCTGGCAGTGACGAAGGCCACCGTGGGAGGGGCATCATCATCGTCGATGGTGATCGTGTTGCTGGTGGTGCCCGTGGCGCTGGCGTTTAGGGGAGTGCTCATGGTGAGGATGGCGGTCTCGTAAGCTTCATCGAAAGCATCGTCCTTGCCGACCAGGGTCATGCTGGCGCTGAGGCCGCCAGCGGGAATGACAATGGTGGTGGGGCTCAGAAAGTAATCAGAGTTAAACTTGGCCTTGCCGCTGCGAGCGACCGGGACTGTGACATTCCGTCCGCTCAGAGCGGACAGGGTGGCAGTAACCGTGGCGCTACCCCCCGCTTCTGAAACGGATTGGTTACCAGTGCTGAGGCTGACCGTCGGGACCGGGTCGTCGTCGAGGATGGTGATCGTGTTACTGATGGGGGCGGTGGCGGTGGCGTTTAGGGGAGTGCCCATGGTGACGATGGCGGTCTCGTCATCTTCATCCAGCGCATCGTTCTTGCCAACCAAGGTCAAGCTGGCGCTGAGTCTTCCTGCGGGAATGACAAGGGTGGTGTCACTCAGAAGGTAATCAGAGTCCAAGACGGCCGTGCCGCTGCGAGTGAACGGGACTGTGACTCGCCGTCCGCTCAGAGCGGACAGGGTGGCGGTGATCGTCGCGCTAATCCCCGCTTCTGTAATGGATTTGTTGCCAGTGCTCAGGCGGACCGTAGGTAACGGATCGTCGTCGAGGATGGTGATCTTGCCCGGTGCGCCCAGCGTGGCGCTGCCGCCGCTGCCGCCGCTGCTCAGGGCAAGGGTGATGGTTTCTTGTCCTTCATGCAGCGCATCCTGCGTCACCGGAACCATGACGGTCTTCTCGCCCTGCTCTGTAGCAGCCCAGTTCAGAGTGCCACTGACAGCGGTGTAGTCACTGCCGGCCGTAGCCGTGCCGTTGCTGGTGGCGTAGTTAACTGCAGCAGCAGAGCAGGCCCCACCGCTGCGGGTGACTCCAACGCTGACCAAGCCAGCAGCTTCACTAACGCTGAGGCTGGAGACCTTGATGCTATCGGTGGCACCGGTGTCGCACACGATGGTGCGCAAGACGGAACTGTTGTTGGCGGCATTGGTCTCCGATTGAGTGCTGAACGAGTTGGCGATGACATCGGCCTTAATCGGGGTGGCCGGCATGTTCAGAGTAAGGTCCAGGGTCTCGGCAGTCGCGCCGGGCGCCAGGGTCGGGCCGTAGCTGCAGGTCAGTGGCGGTGTATTGACGCAGGACCAGTCGGCGCCCGAAAAAGTGTCGTAGCTGAAAGCAGGCGGCAGGTTGAAGAAAATTTCAACCCGGTGCGCACTCTCCGAATTGTGCAGGTTCTGCAGCCCGTAGCTGTACGTCACCGATCCGTTGACTTGCGCGTAACCCGGCGTCGGGTCCGTGCTCTGGGTGCCGGTTAGCGACAGATCCACCGGCGCGGCAAAGCGCTGGGCGTAGATGCCGTTGAGGCTGCCGTCCTGTAACTTGCTCGCCCAGCTCAGCACGAAGTCGCCGTCGGCAGCCATCGCGATGGCGGGGCTGTCCTGATTGTTCGTGGTGTACGTGTTCACCCGGAACTCGCTGCCCTGCGGGGTGCCAGCAGCGTTGTAGCGCTGGGCATAGATGCCGTAGAGGCTGCCGTCCTGTGAATTGCTCGCCCAGCTCACCACGAAGTCGCTGTCGGCGTCCATCGCGATGGCGGGGTCGCTCTGGTTGTTCGCGGTGGTCGTGTTCACCTTGAACTCGCTGCCCTGCGGGGTGCCAGCAGCGTTGTAGCGCTGGGCATAGA
>JAUYNO010000023.1 GCA_030696045.1 Stagnimonas sp.
CCAGCACGCCGATCACCCGGGTCGGGTCCGCGCTGGACAGCACCAGATTGTCGAAGCGCCAGTCGTTGTGGATGACGACGTTGGCGACATCGGTCGGGCAATTGGCCTTGAGCCAGGCCTGCACGCCCTTGAAGGCGCTGACGTTCCAGGTCGGCACCTTGGCGTAGCGGTCGCACCAGCCCTCGATCTGGCGCTGCACATAGCCCGAACCCTTGCCAAGGCTGGCGAGGCCGGTGGCAGCGACATCGACCCGGTGCAACTCAATCAGCTTGTCGAGCATGTTGGTGCAGAGCTGGCGCGTCTGCGCCTGCGTCAGCGTCAGGCCCTTGGGCAGGTTCTTGCGCGGGATGATGCCGGCGATGCGGTCCATCACATAGAACTCGCTGCCGATCACCGTCTCGTCCTTGCAGTGCCCGACCATGTTCGGCACGTAAGGGAAGACGGGCTTCAACGCCGACTGCACGGTGTACTCGCGGCCCATGTCGTGCGCGCCCTTGGCCTTGGTGCCGGCCGGCGGGCGGCGCAGGATCAGGTCGCGGTTGGCGTATTGCAGCCGGTAGGTCCAGTTGGAGGCACCGCCGGAAAACTGGGTGACCTGAGGCTCGCCGTCCAGGGCCACGCCCTGGGCCCGCAGCCAGTCGCCGATCCGGTCGAGCGGCAGTTCCTCGCCGTGGCGGACCGCGCCGCCGCGGTCCTCAGCGACTGTTGCGCCGCCACGGTCCTCGACGCTGCCCAGACTCATTTGCCGAAGCCGCGCTTGGCCATTTCGATGCGGGCGATGACGCCCTTGTGTACCTCGTCCGGACCATCGGCCAGGCGCAGCACCCGGCCCTGGGCGAAGAAGCCCGACAGCATCGTGTCGCGCGAGACCCCGGCGCCGCCGTGGATCTGCATGGCCATGTCGGCCACGGTCTGCAGCACATTGGGCGCGACCACCTTGATGGCGCTGATCTCGGTCATCGCCTGCAGTGGGCCGACCTTGTCGATCTTCCAGGCGGCGTAGAGCGTCAGCAGGCGCGCCTGATCGATGGCGATGCGGGCATCGGCGATGCGTTCGCGGTTGCCGCCGAGGTTCAGCAGGGGCTTGCCGAAGGCGGTGCGTGACATGCCGCGGGCGATGCTCAGGTCCAGCGCCTGCTCGGCGGCCCCGAGGCAGCGCATGCAATGGTGGATGCGGCCCGGGCCGAGGCGGCCCTGGGCAATCTCGAAGCCACGGCCGGGGCCGGCGACGATGCTCGACAAGGGCAGGCGCACGTTGGTGAAGTGCACCTCGCCGTGGCCGTGCGGCTCGTCGTAGTCGCCGAACACCGGCAGCATGCGCTGGATCTCTACCCCGGGCGCGTCCAGCGGCACCAGCACCATGCTGTGCTGGCTGTGGCGGCCGAGTCGGTCGTTGGCGGTCAGGCCCATGAAGATGCCGATCTTGCAGCGCGGATCGCCGACGCCGGAGGACCACCACTTCTTGCCGTTGAGCACCACCTCGTCGCCCTCGACGACGGCCGTGGCCTGCATGTTGGTGGCGTCGGAGGAGGCCACGTCCGGCTCGGTCATGAAGAACACGCTGCGGATGGTCCCGGCCAGCAGCGGCTTCAGCCATTGCTCCTTCTGCTCGGCGCTGCCGTACTTCCAGATCACCTCCATGTTGCCGGTGTCGGGGGCGTTGCAATTGAAGATCTCGGGTGCCATCAGGCTGCGGCCGGTTTCCTCGGCGATGGGCGCGTATTCGAGCACCGACAGGCCGGCGCCCAGCACCGGGTCGGGCAGGAACATATTCCACAGGCCCTGGGCCCGGGCCATTTCCTTGAGGGTTTCGACGTGGTCGGGAATGCGCCAGCTCTTCCAGTCGCCACCGTGGCGTTGGGCGTGGATCTCGTCCCAGTGCTGCTTCTCGATGGGGGCGATGTGGTCCTTGATGAATTGGCGGACCCGCTTCGTGTAGTCCTTGCTCTTGGCGCTCTGTTCGAAGTCCATGGTCTCTCTCCGGTGTGGTGGCGGCATCGTATGCTGCGAACGGCGATTCATGAACTGATTTGTCTGAATGGGGTGTTATGCAGGAAATGAATGAGCGTGGCCGGCTGTCACGGCTGGACCTCAACCTGCTGCGGGTGTTCGACTGCGTCTACCGCGAGCGGCATCTGGGGCGCGCCGCCGCCGGCCTGCACCTGAGCCAGCCGGCCGTCAGCCATGCGTTGGCTCGGCTGCGGCGGCAACTCGACGATCCGCTGTTCCGGCGGCAGGGGCGGCTGCTGGCGCCGACGCCGCGCGCCGAGCAGCTGGCGCCGCGCCTCAGCGAGGCGCTGGCCAGCCTGGAGGCGATCCTGCGGCCGGAGCGCGGATTCGATCCGGCCCGCGAGCTGCGGCGGGTGCGGCTGGCCATGGCCGACGAGATGGAGCTGATGTTGCTGCCGCCGCTGCTGAAGCAGCTGCGGCGGGTGGCGCCGGAGGCCCTGTTGAGCAGCGTCCGCATCGAGCGCAGCGAGCTGAAGACCGACCTCGCCGCCGGCCGCCTCGACCTCGCCGTCGACCTTGCCCAGCCATTGCAGGGCCTGCGCCATGCGCCGCTGTTCGAGGACCGCTACTGCATTGCCAGTGCCCGCCCGCAGCGGATCAGCGCGGCCCAGTACCGCAAGGCGGCGCATGTCGCGGTGTCCTCGCGCCGCTCCGGGCCGGCGATGGAGGAATTCGAACTGGGACGGCTGGGGGTGGAGCGGCGGGTGCTGCTGCGCTGCCAGAGCCACGAGGCCGCCGGGCGGGCAGTGGCGGACTCAGAGCTGTTGCTGACCCTGCCACGCACCCAGGGCCAGTGGTTGCGGGAGCGCTTCGGCCTGCACCTGCTGCCCTTGCCGCTGCGCTTGCCGGCAGTCCAGGGCCATCTGTACTGGCACCCCGCCTATGAAGACGAACCGGCCAACCGCTGGCTGCGCGAGCAACTGCTCAGTCTGGCGGCGGCGAACGCCGCGTCAACGACCGTGGAGGTAGTTGCGCAAACGGATGACGAAAAATGATAATCGTCACATGCGTAGCGCCTCCATCACCCAACCCGAGGTCCGTGGCCAGATCCTGGAGACGGCGGAACGGCTGTTCCGCGCCTGGGGTTATGGCAAGACCACGGTCGCTGACATCGCCCGCGAATGCGGCATGTCGCCGGCCAACATCTACCGTTTCTTCGAGAGCAAGGCGGCGATCAACGAGGCGATCACCGAGGTGCTGCTGACCGAGGTCGAACAGAAGGCCCAGGCGGTGGTGGCCGAGCAGCGCCCGGCGTCGGATCGCCTGCGCAAGCTGCTGTTGGAGATGCACAGTTTCTCCTGCGAGCGTTTCCTCAAGGACACCGAGGTGCACGAGCTGTGCGCCAAGGCCATGCGGGAGCAGTGGGGGGTGATCGACGCCCACATCCGTCGCATCCGTTCCATTGTCCGTGGCCTGATCGCCGAGGGCATCAAGTCGGGCGAGTTCGCCAAGGCCGATCTCGATTTCGTCGAGACCTGCGTCAACAACGCCATGCTGCCGTTCTGCCATCCGCAGATCGTCGCGGAGCAGTTCGCCAAGGATCACAAGCGCCAGGCGATGGCGATGGGTGAGTTCCTGGTGAAGGCGCTCAAGGCCTGATTCTTTGTCGATTTAGTGACGATTGCCAAAGATCGTCATTGTTAATGAGTGGTGCCGGCACTGACCGGTTTTTGGTGAGGAGAGCGAGATGGGCATGAGAATGATCGCGGCGCTGAGCTTTTCGGGCGTGCTGCTGGTGGCCTGCGGCAAGCCGCCGGTGCCGGTCGAGGACATCCGGCCGGTGCGCACGCTCACGGTCGGCGCCACGCCGACCTCGGCCTCGATCACCTATGCCGGCGAGGTGCGCGCCCGCTACGACTCGACGCTGTCCTTCCGGGTCGGCGGCAAGATCACCCAGCGTGCGGTCGATGTCGGCACGCCGGTCAAGGCCGGCCAGCTGCTGGCCCAGCTCGATCCCAAGGATCTGCTGCTGAGCGAATCGGCCGCGCAGGCCCAGGTGGCGGCAGCGCGGGCGCAAGCGGACGTCGCCGAACTTGACTACAAGCGGGTCAAGGACCTGCTCGCCAAGGGCTTCATCAGCAAGTCCGAGTACGACCGCCAGGAAACCCAACTGAAGGCAACCAAGGCCCAGGCCGAGGCGGTGGTGGCCCAGGCGGCGGTGCAGGCCAACCAGACCGCCTACGCGCGGCTGCTCGCCGACACCGACGGTGTGGTGACCGCCGTGCTGGCCGAGAGCGGGCAGGTGGTCGCCGCCGGCCAGCCGGTGGTGGAGATCGCCCGCAAGGGCGAGATCGAGATCGCCGCCGCCATTCCGGAAGACCAGGTCAAGAACCTGAGCGTCGGCCTGCCGGTGCAGGTCTCGCTGTGGACCGAGGCCGGCAAGTCCTACGCCGGTCGCATCCGCGAGCTGTCCTCGGCCGCCGATCCGCTGGCGCGCACCTATGCCGTGCGCATCAGCGTGCTGCAGCCGCCGCCGGAGATGAAGCTGCGGATGACGGCCTCGGTGCAGTTCCCGCTGTCCGGCCAGCCGGACCTGATCCATCTGCCGTCGCCGGCGATGGTGACCCAGGGCGGCAAGGCCGGCGTCTGGGTGGTGGAGCCGCAGGGCTCGACCGTGCAGTTCAAGCCGGTGGAGTTCGCCGGCGTCGAGCAGAACGAGGTGCTGGTCGGTGCCGGCCTGGAAGCCGGCGACGTGGTGGTGACCGCCGGTGCCGCCTACCTGCACGCCGGCCAGAAGGTGAGGTTGCTCGGCGCGCCGCCGCCGGCAGCGGCCTCGGCGGCGCCGAAGCCGGCCGAAGGCTGAGCCGGAGCCGGCCATGGAGCACTCCGACCGCTTCAATCTTTCGCGCTGGGCCATTGAGCACGGCAATTTCACCCGCTTCCTGATCGTGCTGCTGCTACTGGCCGGCGCCGGCGCCTACCTGAAGCTGGGCCAGAAGGAGGACCCCGAGTTCACCTTCCGGGTCATGGTGGTGCGCGCCTACTGGCCGGGGGCGACCGCCGCCGAGATGGCGCAGCAGGTGATCGACCCGCTGGAAGCCAAGCTGCAGGAAACCCCCTATCTCGACAAGCTCATCAGCTACTCGAAGCCGGGCGAGATGGCGATCCAGGTGCTGCTGCGCGAGGACACCCCGGTCAAGGAGGTCAAGAACATCTGGTACCAGGTGCGCAAGAAGGCCGGCGACGTGCGCGGCAGTCTGCCGGCCAACCTGGTCGGGCCCTTCTTCAACGACGAGTTCGGCGATACCTATATCGCCATGTACTCCTTCGTCGCCGACGGCTTCAACTACGCCGAGCTGCGCGACTACGTCGACCAGGCGCGTAACGGCTTTTTGCGCGTGCCCGGGGTGGAAAAGGTGGACGTGCTGGGCCAGCAGGAAGAGAAAATCTTCATCGAGTTCTCTTACATAAAATTCGCGCAGCTGGGCATCAGCTTCCAGCAGATGCAGGCGGCGCTGGCCGGCTACAACACGATGACGCCGGCCGGTGTGCTCGACACCAAGGACCAATCCATCGTGGTGCGCGTCAACGGCCACTACGACTCGGTGCAGGAGATCGAGAACACCCGCATCCGTGCCGGCGGCAACAGCATCCGCATCGGCGATTTCGCCAAGGTCTACCGGGGCTACGAGGACCCGCCGCGCAGCAAGATCCGCCACCAGGGCAAGGAAGCGATTGCGCTGGGCATCGTCATGCGCAAGGACGCCAACGTGCTGCACGTCGGCAAGGGCCTGGAGATCGCCACCGCGCAGCTGCGCAGCGCTTTTCCGGTCGGCATCGAGATCGCCCAGTACACCGACCAGCCGCATGTGGTCGAGGAGGCCGTCGGCGGCTTCGTGCGCTCCCTGGTCGAGGCGGTGATCATCGTGATGGCAGTCAGCTTCCTGTCGCTGGGGTTCCGCACCGGCCTCGTCGTCGCGCTGACCATCCCGCTGGTGATGGGTGTCACCTTCGTGGTGATGGACTGGATGGGCATCCAGCTGCAGAAGATTTCGCTCGGCGCGCTGGTGCTGGCGTTGGGCCTGCTGGTGGACGACGCGATGATCTCGGTGGAGATGATGGCGCGCAAGCTGGAAGAGGGTTACGACAAGCTCAAGGCGGCGTCCTTCGCCTATACCTCCACCGCCTTCCCGATGCTGACCGGCACGCTCATCACCGCCGCCGGCTTCCTGCCGGTGGGCATCGCCAAGTCGTCCTCGGGCGAGTACGTCAGCACCATGTTTCAGGTGGTCGGCATCTCGCTGATGATTTCCTGGATCGCCTCGGTCTATGTCACGCCCTACATCGGCTACTGGCTGCTGAAGGAGCACAAGCCGGCCGACGGCCAGCCCCACGAGCTGTTCGATACGCCGATGTACCGGCGTCTGCGCGCGATCATCGACGCCTGTGTCGCCCATCGCTGGTTGGTGATCGGCCTGACCATTGCGATGTTCGTGCTCAGCATCTACAGCTTCAAGTTCATCCCCAAGCAGTTCTTCCCGGACTCCACCCGCCTGGAGCTGATGGTCGATCTCTGGCTGCCGGAAGGGTCGAGCTTTGCTGCCAGCGAAGACGTCACCCAGCGCATGGAAGCCAAGCTGGCGCAGGACGAGGACGTGAGCGACTACGTCGCCTACATCGGCGTCGGCAGCCCGCGTTTCTACCTGCCGCTGGACCAGCAGCTCAACCACGTCAATTTCGCGCAGTTCATGGTGCTGACCAAGGACCTGAAGGCCCGTGAACGGGTGCGCAAGCGCATCCACGGCTGGATCGACAACGAGTTCCCCGGCGTGCGCACCAAGGTCGACCGCCTGCCCAATGGCCCGCCCACCGGCTGGCCGGTGCAGTTCCGGGTCCAGGGGCCGGACCCGGCGGTGGTGCGCCAGTTCACCGAAGAGGTGAAGGCGGTCGTCCGTCAGAACCCGCTGGTGCACAACGTCCACGACAACTGGCACGAGCCGATCGCCACCATGCGCATCGAGGTCGACCAGGAAAAGCTGCGGGTGCTCGGCATCAGCTCCAACGACGTGCGCGGCGCCGGCCAGACCATCCTCTCCGGCACGCCGGTCGGCAACTACCGCGAGCGCAACCGCGACATCCAGATACTGGCGCGCCAGCCGCTGGACGAGCGCGACAATCTCGGCAGCCTGAAGGATGCCTACATGCCGACCGCCACCGGTCAGTCGGTGCCGTTCTCGCACTTCGGTCGGGCGATGCCCGGCTTCGAGCCCGGCGTGATCTGGCGCCGCGACCGGCTGTGGGCGATCACCATCCAGGGCGAGGTGGTCGATGGCGTGCAGGCGCCGGACGCGGCTTATGCCATCGATGCCCAACTGGGCGAGATCAAGTCTCGCTTGCCGGCGGGCTACAGCATCGGCATTGCCGGGCCGCTGGAGGCCAGCAAGGTCGCCAATGATTCGATCAATGCCGAGATGCCGAAAATGCTGGTGGTAATTCTGTTGTTACTGATGATCCAGCTGCAGCACTTCGGCCGCACGGTACTGGTGCTGCTGACGGCTCCCTTGGGGATCATCGGCGCCGCGCTGGCGCTGCTGGCGACCCAGACCGCGTTCGGCTTCGTCGCCCTGCTCGGGGTGATCGCCCTGGCCGGCATCATCATGCGCAACTCTGTGATCCTGGTGGACCAGATCGAGCAGGACATCAAGGCCGGCCACGACACCTGGACCGCCATCGTCGAATCGGCGGTGCGCCGCGCGCGGCCGATCATGCTGACTGCCGCCGCCGCCATCCTGGCGCTGATCCCGCTCACCCGCAGCGTCTTCTACGGGCCGGCGGCGATCTCGCTGATGGGGGGGCTGTTCGTGGCGACGCTGCTGACCATGAGCTTCCTGCCGGCGCTCTACGCGGCCTGGTTCAAGGTGCGTCGGGTCGAAGGCTCCGGCCTGACGGCTATGCCTTACGCGCCGGCGCGCTGAAGGGCAATGGCGGAGGGCTTTGGCATGGTCCGGAGCCCTCCGTCTTCGCCCCCTACGACGGCGGCGTAGTGAATTGTTCTGGCTGGCAGCGCCGGGGCGGCTCGGCTATCCTACGCGCCCCCCGATTTAAGCCGCTGATTTCCCGCGAGAAAGCCCGCCATTGAGCTGCCGGGGGCTTGTCGCCAGACCGACCCACCGCCCAGGAGTTAGGACGTGAACGAAAAGATTTTGAACGAAACCGCCATCGCCATGGTTGCCCCCGGCAAGGGCCTGCTGGCCGCCGATGAGTCCACCGGCACCATCAAGAAGCGCTTCGACAAGATCGGCGTCGAGAACACCGAGGCCAATCGCCAGGCCTACCGCGACATGCTGTTCACCACCCCGGGCTTCGAGCAGCACACCTCCGGCGTGATCCTGTTTGAAGAGACCCTGTTCCAGAAGAGCCTCGCCGGTCAGGCCTTCCCGGAACTGCTGACCAGCAAGGGTGTGATCCCCGGCATCAAGGTCGACAAGGGCGCCCAGCCCCTGGCCGGCGGCGGCCTGGAAGAGACCATCACCGAAGGCCTCGACGGCCTGCGTGAGCGCCTGGCGAAGTACCACGCCGCCGGCGCCCGCTTCGCCAAGTGGCGCGCGGTCATCACCATCAACGAAGAAGCCCCCAGCGACTACGCCATCCACACCAACGCCCACGCCCTGGCCCGCTACGCCGCGCTCTGCCAGGAAGCCGGCATCGTCCCGATCGTGGAGCCCGAAGTGCTGATGGACGGCGACAACAGCATCGAGGTTTGCGAAGAAGTCACCGACATCGTGCTCGACGCCGTGTTCGCCGAGCTGTCGGCCCAGCAGGTGCTGCTGGAAGGCATCGTGCTGAAGCCCAACATGGTGGTTGCCGGCGCGAAGTGCCCGGAGCAGGCCAGCGTGCAGGAAGTCGCCGAAGCCACCCTGCGCGTGCTTAAGCGCCGCGTGCCGGTGGCGGTGCCCGGCATCGCCTTCCTGTCCGGCGGTCAGGCCGATGAGCTGGCCACTGCCCACCTCGACGCCATGAACAAGATCGGTGGCTTCCCCTGGGGCCTGACTTTCAGCTACGGCCGCGCCCTGCAGGCCGCCGCGCTCAAGGCCTGGGGTGGCAAGAACGCCGAGGCCGGCAAGCTGGCCCATCTGCACCGCGCCAAGATGAATGGCCTGGCGGCGCTCGGCAAGTGGGACAAGTCGTTGGAGAAGGCGGCCTGATAGAGATGTTCCCCTCTCCCGCCAGCGGGAGAGGGCTGAATACGCAAGCCCGCCGCACCGCGAGGTCTGGCGGGCTTTTTCGTTCTCGTCATCTGATGCGCTCTGCGAGCGGGCATCATGTGGCTCCCTGCCGTAACCCAGCGAAAACACATGCCCGCCGCGCCCCTGATTCGCCCACTGCAGGCCGAAGACCACATGGCCTGGTTGCCACTGTGGGAGGGCTATCAGCGCTTCTACAAGGCCGAGATTCCGGCGACGACTACGGTGCTGACATGGCAGCGCTTGCTCGACCCCTCCGAGGCGGTGAATGGGGCGCTGGCCTGGGTCGATGACCGGGCCATTGGCATGGTGCACTGGATCTTCCATCGCTCCACTTGGCTAGCGAGCGACAGCTGCTACCTGCAAGACCTCTACGTCGATCCCGCCCGACGCGGTAGCGGGCAGGGGAGGGCCTTGATCGAGCACGTCTATGCCCAGGCGCTGGTCGCTGGCTCGACGCGCGTGCATTGGCTGACGCATGCCGACAACACCGTCGCCCGCCAGCTGTACGACCGGTTGGCCGAGCACGCCGGCTTCATCCAGTACCGCAAGAATCTTCGGTAACCCCATGAAAGTCGTCGAATACGATCGCTACGGTGGCCCGGAAGTCATCGAGTTGCGGGAGGCGCCGGTACCGCAGCCGGCGCGCGGCGAGGTGCTGGTGCGCGTCCACGCGGCGGCGCTCAATCCCAAGGACGCGCTGGTGCGGGCCGGCAAGTTCAAGCGGCTGGCGGGGCCGGACTTCCCCAAGCGCATGGGCTACGACCTGGCCGGCGAGGTGGCAGCGCTGGGCGAGGGAGTGCGGGGGCTGGTCGTGGGGCAAGCGGTCTACGGAATGATCCAGAGCTGGACGGCGGGCGCCTTTGCCGACTACGCCGCCGTGCCCCAGTCCGAGCTGGCGGCGGCGCCGAAGGGGCTGGGCCATGCCGAGGCGGCCGCCATTCCGCTGGCGGCGCTGACGGCGCTGCAGGCGCTGCGCGACCTTGCCCGGGTTGGGCCGGGCAGCAGCGTGGTGATCCACGGTGCCTCCGGCGGTGTCGGCACGCTGGCGGTGCAGATTGCCAAGGCCCTGGGTGCGCGGGTCATCGCGCTCTGCGGTGCCGATTCGGCCGCGCTGGTGCGCAGCCTGGGCGCGGACGAGGTCCACGACTATCGCCGGACCGCACCGACGCAGCTGAGCGGGCATCATCAGGCCTTCTTCGATGTCTTCGGCAACCAGTACTACCGAGGCGTCAAGCACCTGCTGAGCGCGCGCGGAACCTATGTCAGCACCGTGCCGAACGCGCGCAACATCCGCGATCACCTGTTGACCTGGTTGTCGCTGCGGAGGAAGGCGCGGCTGGTGGTGGTGCGCTCAAAGCGCGTCGATCTCGAAACCCTGGCCGCCTGGGTCGCCGAAGGCCGGCTCAAGCCGGTGATCGCCGCGCGCTTTCCGCTCGCCGAAGTGCGACAAGCGCATGCGATGATCCAGGGCAAGAAAACGCACGGAAAGATCGTGCTCGAACTGGGCTGAATAGAGCGATGAGCGAACTCAAAGACAAGGTGGTCTGGATCACCGGTGCCAGCAGCGGCATCGGCGAGGCGATGGCGCTGGCGGCGGCGGAGCAGGGCGCCAAGCTGGTGCTCAGCGCGCGGCGCGAGTCCGAGCTGCAGCGGGTGCGCAGCGCCTGCCTCAATCCGCAGAACGTCGCGGTGCTGGCGGTCGACCTCACCGCCTTCGATGCCGACAAGACTACGGCGCTGGCCGAAAGCTACTTCGGCCCCATCGACGTGCTGGTCAACAACGCCGGCATCAGCCAGCGCGGCACCGTGCTCGACACCACGATGGCGGTCTACCGCCGCATCTTCGAGCTGGACTTCTTCGCCTGTGTGGCGCTGACCAAGGCGGTGCTGCCGGGCATGGTGGCGCGCAAGCGGGGTCAGCTGGTGATCATCTCCAGCGTCGTCGGCTACGTCGGTACGCCGCTGCGCTCCGGCTATGCCGCCGCCAAGCACGCCCTGCACGGCTTCTACGACGCGCTGCGCGCCGAAGTCTGGCGCGAACAGGTGCAGGTAACCCTGATCTGCCCGGGCTTCATCAAGACCAATGTCTCGCTCAACGCCGTCACCGCCGACGGCGGCCAGCACGGCCTGATGGACAGCGGCCAACTACACGGGATGGAGCCGGCCGAGTGCGCGCGGCAGATCTGGGCAGCGGTCGCGGCCGGCAAGGAAGAAGCCCTGATCGGCAGCAAGGAGGCGATCTTCGTGCGCCTCAAACGCTATCTGCCGGGCCTGCTCAGCTATGCCCTGAAGCGCGCCAAGGTCACCTGATGCCGACCCTGGAAGGCAAGCTGGTCGTTGCGCTGTCCTCGCGGGCGCTATTCAACTTCGAAGAGGAGAACCGCGTCTTCGAGCAGACCGACGACCGCGCCTACATGGAGCTGCAGTTCAAGCGGCTCGACATCCCCGCCAAGCCGGGCGTGGCCTTCCCGCTGGTGCAGAAGCTGCTCGCCTTCAACACGCCGGAGCAGCAGCGCGTCGAAGTAGTGATCCTGTCGCGCAACGATCCGGTCTCGGGCCTGCGGGTGCTGCGCTCGACCAAGGCGCACGGGCTCGCCATCGAGCGCTGCGTGTTCACCCGGGGCCGCTCGCCCTTCGGCTATCTGCGCTCGTTGCATGCGCACCTGTTCCTGTCGATGAACGAGGACGATGTGCGGGAGGCGCTCAATGCCGGCTTTCCGGCCGCGCGGGTCTATGCCGAGTCGGCGCGCGAGGCGATCCAGCACGCCAACGAGATCCGCATCGCCTTCGACGGAGACGCCGTGCTGTTCTCCGACGAGGCCGAGCGGGTGTTCCAGTCCAGCGGCCTCGATGCCTTCCAGGCGCACGAGGCCGAGCGTTTCGCCACGCCCCTGCCGCCGGGCCCCTTCAAGCCGCTGCTGGAGGCGCTGCATGTGCTGCGCAAGGTGGGCGAGGGCGCGGCGCCGCTGATGCGTCTGCGCACGGCACTGGTGACGGCGCGCAGCGCGCCGGCGCACGAGCGGGCGATCCGCACTCTGCTCGACTGGGGACTGGAAGTGGACGAGGCGATGTTCCTCGGCGGCCTCGACAAGAGCAGCTTCCTGCAGGAATTCGAGCCCGATTTCTTCTTCGACGACCAGACCCGCCATTGCGATGCGGCGGCGCGCGTGGTGCCGACCGGTCACGTCGCGGCCGGCGTCATCAACAACTAGGAACTCACCCCGAATGGCTTATGTGCTGCTGATCCACGAACCGCGCGGCCAGCGCGCCAGCCGTAGCGAGGCCGAGGGCCGCATCCTTTACGAGCGCATGGTCCAGTACGGAGCCGGGCTGAAACAGCGCGGCCTGCTGCTGGCGGTCGAATCCCTGAAGTCGGACGAGGAAGGTGTGCGCCTGCAGCGGCGCGAGGGTCGTGACCGCCTGCTCGACGGCCCGTTTTCCGAAGCCAAGGAAATGGTCGGCGGCTTCTTTCTGCTGAGTTGCACCGGTCGCGAGGAAGCGCTGGCGATCGCCGCCGAATGCCCAGCCGCCGAGTGGGCGACGGTGGAAGTGCGCGAAACCGGGCCCTGCTTCCTCTGATCCTTCGGGCGTAGCGCCACCCATCCCTGAACGAGCGCTCCGGCCATGGCCGAAATCCAATCCGATACGCCGCCGCGCTACCACGGCCTGGAAACCCTGCGCGCGCTCGCGATCCTGTTGGTGTTCATGTACCACTACCAGGTCTTCGTCAGCCGCGAGGCGACCTTCGGTTGGGGCAGCGAGATCGGCTGGATCGGCGTTGACCTGTTCTTCGTGCTCAGCGGCTACTTGATCGGCAATCAGATATTCAGTGGTCTGCGGCGCGGCCGGAGCCTGTCACTCAAGCACTTCTACGCGCGGCGCCTGTTGCGCACCTTGCCGAATTTCTACGTCGTGCTGGCGCTGTACTTCCTGTTCCCGGTGCTGATGGGCGGCAAGGAGCCGCCGCCGCTGTGGCGCTTCCTGAGCTTCACCCAGAACATTGGCCTGCAGCCCGGCACTGCGTTTTCGCACGCATGGTCGCTATGCATCGAAGAGCAGTTCTATCTGCTGCTGCCTGCCGTCACCCTGCTGGGCCTGCGCTGGGCACCCTCGCTGCGCGGAGCCTGGACGCTACTGGTCGGGCTGATGCTGGCCGCGATGGCCTGGCGCGCGTGGCTGTGGACCCTCCACGGCCTGGAGGCCGACGCGGCCGGCTACTACCCGAATGTCTACTACGCCAGCCTTAGTCGCCTTGACGAGTTCCTGCCTGGCATTGCGGTGGCGCTGATCCGCAACGCGCATCCGGCGGTCTGGCAGCGTCTGCTGGCGCAGGGGCGAGGGCTGCTGTACGCCGGTCTCGCCGCTTTTGCGGTGCTGGCCTGGGCGCTGCACGAGCACTACTACATCGACGGCTATGGCTACGGCTTCTTCATGACCGCCTTCGGCTATTCGCTGCTGGCGGCCTGCTTCGCGGTGCTGGTGGTCGCGGCGCTCAGCCCGCAGACATGGCTATACCGCTTGCGCATTCCCGGCGCCGCCGCGCTGGCGGCCTGGTCCTATGCGATCTATCTATCGCACAAGCCGCTGGCGGTGATCCTCAAGCGCCAGCTGGAACCACTGGGTATCGCGCCGAGCTCGCCGCTGGCGGTGCTGCTGATCGGGCTCGCCTGCCTGCTGGGCGGATGGCTGTTGTACCGGCTGGTGGAGACACCCTTCATGCGCCTGCGCGAGCGGCGCTTCCCGAGCAGTTTTCGGCCCGGGTGAAGCTTGCTTGTGTGTCTCCCCTGCACGCAGGGGAGACAGGGCTATGGCGCCCGCGCCAGCAACTCCAGCACCCGCTTTTCGGCCCAGGACTCCAGCTTCCAGTTCTCGATGAAGCCGCAGTGGCCGCCGTGCTCGGTGGCGGCATAGGCAAGCACACCGCCCTCGGCGCGCAGGCCCTCGAAGTCGGCGGGCGGGCAGACCGAGTCGTCACGCGAGGTGAGGATGGCGAGCGGCTGCGGGCTGGCCATCAGCATCGCTGGCGTCAGCGTGTACTGCTCCAGGTAGTGGTCCAGCGTCTCGAACTCGGTGTGGTCCTCGACGAAGGCGCGGGTGATCTCGGTGAAGTCGCCGATGGCGCGATGCCGGCTGAAGTCGTAGCGGTCGGGAAAGGCCGCCGCCTTGGCGTCCATGGTCTTGCGCCACTTGTCGAGGAAGTAGCGGTTGACCAGCTTGGGCCCCTGGTTGATTCCGACCAGGGTCGAGCGCGGATTGATCGCGGGCGATATGCCCAGGCTCAGGCGCGGATGGACGCCGTACTGGCCGCCGCGCATGCCCAGCCGCAGCGCGAAGTTGCCGCCCAGCGAGAAACCGACCACGAACAGTGGCAGCGCCGGTTCCAGTGCCTGCGCGGCGCGCACGCCTTCGGCGACCTCGCGCAGCCGTGCCGAATGGAACATCTGCTCGTTGAGGCCGTGGTGGGTGCTGCCGTGGTCGCGCATGCACAGGCGCACCACGGCATAGCCGGCGCGGTGCAGGCTGCAGGCCAGACCGTAGAGGTAGCTGGAATCCTGCCCGCCCTCCCAGCCGTGAATCAGCACCACCAGGGCCTTTGCGCCGGCTTGCGGCGTATGCCAGCCGGTCAGCGTGACCGCATCGCCCTGCTCGTCCTGCACGGGGAAATGGTGCAGGGTCGAGAGTGCATTGAGGTCGAGCCCACGCCGCCGCCACAGCCAGCGCACCGGGCGCTTGCTGGCGAGGACCGATTGCAGGAAGGCGGAACGCAGGCCCGGGGCGGGCTCGAAAGCGGGGAGCATGCAGGCTGGATGGCTTGGGTGGATAGCCAATAGTAGAACGGCGGCGCGCCGCTATCCGCCAGTGCGGACGCGGCGCATGGAATGCGCCCTACGCCGCAGCCTGCGTTCCGTAGGGCGCATTCCATGCGCCGAAACGCCCACGACGATCTAACGGCTCTCGGCCTGGAGTTCTCCCACCAGCACCGGCAACTCCGCCAGCGCGGCGCGGTTGTCATGCTCCCAGGGATGGAAGCCGGGCTTGAAGTAGGCGAACCAGGCCGGCGCCAGCGCCAGCCAGGCGGCCGGCTTCACGAACAGGAAGCGGAACAGCCGCCCATAGCCGCGCCAATGGCTCTCTTTCGGTCGTGCCGCACGCGACATCTGCCACTGGAAGATCGCCGTGAACAGCCAGAAGAACCAGCTGGTCTGGATCAGGCCCCAGCAGCGTTTGATGTAGCTGCCCAGAGTCGGCGGCATCACCGTCCGCCAGACATCGAAGGCCACCGCCTTGTGCTCGGTTTCCTCCAGCGCATGCCAGCGCCAGAGCCGCGCGTAACCCGGCTCGGAGCCGGCCAGCACGCCCGGAGTCTTCAGCATGTGCGCGGCCATGATCGCGGTCAGGTGTTCCAGCGCGATGGTCATCGACAGCTGCATGGCCGGCGAGAAGATCTTGTGCGCCATCTTCAGGCGATTGAGCGAGAAGTCCTCGATGCGCTGGGCCGGCAGGCCGGCTTCCTGCAGCATCTCGTTGTAGACCCGGTGCTCGCGGCCGTGCATGGCCTCCTGGCCGATGAAGCCGTTCACGGCCTCCTGCAACCGGGGATCGCTGATCCGGTCGCGGTAATGGCGCACGCTGTTGATGAAGAACTTCTCGCCTTCCGGGAAGTACAGCGACATGGTGTTGAAGAACTGGCTGACGTGCTCGCCCTGGCCGTGCCAGTCCTTGACGCGGCTGGCGTCGAGGGCGAAGTGCAGATCGCGGCGGACCGGTTGCGGGTTATCCATGCTGTGTTCTCCTCACGGCTTGTTACAGAGCACGCTACGCCGGCAAGGGTTCCGCACCTATGGCCTTGGTGACATTGGACGATGGCAATGTGGCCGGGGCTACCGGTGCAGCCGACCTTCATCGCAGACTGTCGGCTGGCACCCAGCCCGCAGGCGTACCCCCAAGGAGCGAGATGAAAGCGATCCTAGTCATCCTCACGGCAGTTCTGCTCAATGGCGAGGCCGCGCAGGCCGCGCCGACGGACCTGTCCAGGCTCGCATGGCTGGCCGGCTGCTGGCAGAGCGACGGGGCGGAGGCGGGCTCCGGCGAGCAATGGATGCCGCTTGCGGGCGGCACGCTGCTGGGCGTCGGCCGTACCGTGAAGAACGGCAAGACGGTGGCCCACGAGTTCATGCAGATCCGGGAGCACAAGGAGGGCCAGCTCGCATTCCTGGCTCAGCCCTCGGGACAGAGTCCGACGGCTTTCCCGCTGCTGAGCCTGAGCGACGTCGAGGCGGTGTTCGAGGAGCTTCAACACGATTTTCCGCAGCGCGTCGTTTACGCGCTCGACGACAGCGGCAAACTCAATGCCCGTATCGAGGGCATGGTGAAGGGGCGGCTCAAGGTGATCCCGTTTCCGATGTCGCGGGTGAACTGCGACTCGCTACTCGACAAGGCTCGGGCGGCTGTTCCGGCAGTGCAGCCGCCGGCGCGTTGAGCCTCGCCATAGCGCCTACCGCAGCAGCCGCCGCAGCGTGCCCTGATAGATCGCCGACAGCGGTTCCAGGTCCGCGACGATCACGTGCTCGTTGATCTTGTGGATGGAGTCGTTGACCGGCCCGATCTCCAGGGTCTGCGCGCCCCAGGGGCTGATGAAGCGGGCGTCGCTGGTGCCGCCGCCGGTGAATAGCTCGGGGCTCAGGCCGGTGACTTCGGCTATCGCGGCCTGGGCGGCGGCGATGGCGGCGCCCTGCGCGGTCAGGAAGGGTTCGCCCGATAGTTGCCAGGCCAGCTCGTAGCGCAGGCCGTGCTTGTCGAGAACGGCGTGCACGCGCTCGCGCAGGCTGGCCTCGGTCGATTCGGTGCAGTAGCGGAAGTTGAACACCGCCGCGCACTCGCCCGGCACCACATTGTTGGCGCCGGTGCCGGCGTTAAGGTTGGAGACCTGGAACGAGGTCGGCGGGAAGTGGGCGTTGCCGGCATCCCAGACCGTAGCCGCCAGCTCGGCCAGCGCCGGGGCGAAGCGGTGGATGGGGTTCTCGACCTTGTGCGGGTAGGCGACGTGGCCCTGCTTGCCGAACACTTTCAGCACGCCGTTCAGCGAGCCACGACGGCCGATCATGATGCGGTCGCCGAGCTGCAGGTTGCTGCTGGCCTCGCCGACGATGGCGTAGTCGGGTTTGATGCCACGCGCCGCCAGCAGCTTCACCACATGGCGGGTGCCGTACTGCGCCAGGCCTTCTTCGTCGCTGGTTATTAGGAAGGCGAGGGTGCCTTGCACCGGGCCCGCAGCGAGCAGTCGCTCGACCGCGCAGATCATGGCGGCGAGGCCGGATTTCATGTCCGCCGCGCCACGGCCATAGAGCACGCCGTCGCGGATGCTGGGGCTGAAGGGATCGCTCTGCCATTGCTCGAGCGGGCCGGTGGGCACCACGTCGGTGTGCCCGGCCAGGATGGTCAGCGGCGCACCCGTGCCACGGGTCGCCCAGAGATTGGTGACGCCGCCGGCGTCGATCCATTCAATCTCGAAGCCGAGCCGGGCGAGGCGTTGGGCGATCAGGGCGCAGCAGCCGGCGTCGTCCGGGGTCAGCGAGCGGCGGGCAATCAGCTCGGTGGTAAGTGCGAGTACCGGTGAGTCGTGGGGCATCTAGAGTCCAATCAGGCGGCGCAGGCCGCCGGTTTTTACGCGGGCGGCAATGCCGCGCTCGGTGAGCCGGATCGCCAGGGTCGCGCCCAGGTGCAGCTCGATCAGCTCGGCCTTCCAGAGCAGGTCCAGCGCGTGCAGCAGGCTGTTGTCGTCGTGCGCCCAGGCGCTCTCGAAGGAGGCGACCGTGCGCAGCTCGGCCGGCGGCCCGCGGAACAGGGCCAGGCCGGCGCGCCGCAGCGCGGCGTCGTCCAGGCCGTGGTCTTCGATTTGGCCGACCGGCCTGGCCAGCGCCAGCAGCGGTGCCGGCGTCAGCGCTGCCGAGGAATAGGCGTAGCCGGCTTCGGTCAGCATCCAGTGCGGCTCGAAGCGGACGCTGCTGTACTTGAGGTAACCGTCGCGCACCAGCACGTCGATGCCCAGGCGCAGATCGCCGGCGCGCAGGCCCATCTCCTGCCAGTAGCGCGACAGGGTCATGGCGATGATCTGGCTGCCCGCCTTCACTTTCAGGTCGCGGTAGATGTGCAGCACCTGATTGCGCAGGCCGATCTCGGTGGGCGGCTGGCCGGGTGCGGTGAAACGCTGGGGCGGGGCCTGCTCCATAGGCGGCGGCAGCGGGCGCGCCGCAGCGGCCGGTACGGTGGTCGTGGCCGGACGGGGCGGCGGCGGCGGGGCGGCTACCGGCGCCGGAGCGACCGCTGCGGCGCGGTTGCCGTCGAAGCTGGCGAGCAGGCGTGCGAAGCCCTGGGCGGTGAAGCGCACGTGCGGCGGTTCCAGGCCGGGCGTGAGGCTGACCAGCTGCTCCTGAAACAGCCATTCCAGGCCGCCGCGCAGGCGTTCCAGTTCGCGGCCGGTGGTCTGCCACTTCTGTTGCAGCAAGATCGCCGGCACACCATCCGAGACCTGGACGCTGTGAGCGTTCAGCCAGTGCAGGATGTCATCGACGTCTTGACTCAGGCCTTCAGCCATGGCGCATCCGGGAACGGTTTTCCGGCGACTATGGCGAGCCGCCGGGCGCGCGGCAAGCGCCGGCGTGCTCGCTGGCCAGCAGGCCGTAGATATGGCTGTCGAGATAGCGGCCGCGGAAGCGGTAGTTCTCGCGCAAGCGCGCTTCCAGGCGAAAGCCCAGGCGCTCCAGCAGGCCGCGCGAGCGCGCGTTGTCGGGATTGATGTTGGCCTCGATGCGGTGCAGGCCCAGCACCCCGAAGCCGTGGTCGAGCACCGCCGCCAGCGCGCGCCGGGCGTAGCCGCGCCCCCAGAATTCGGGTAGCAGGGTGTAGCCGACCTCGCCGAGGTCGTTGGCGCGGTCCAGGCGCCAGAGCGCGACCGTTCCGGCCGGCTGGCCACTGGCCTGCTCGCGGATCAGCCAAACCGCCGCGCGGCCGGTGGCGTTGTCGTCGACCAGGCGTTGGGCAAAGGCCAGAGCCTCGTCGCGCGAGGCCAGCGGCTCGCGGTCGAGATAGCGCAGGATTTCGGGGTCGCTGCGGTTGCGCAGCAGGAAATCGGTGTGCGCCAGCGTCGCAGGCTCCAGCGCCACCGTGCCGTCGCTCCAGTGCGGCAGCACCTGTGCGGGCGCGCTGTCCATCAGTCGTCGCGCAGCAGGGCGTTGATGCCGGTCTTGGCGCGGGTCTGGGCGTCGACGCGCTTGACGATCACCGCGCAGGTCAGGTTGTAGCGGCCGCCGTCGCGGGGCAGGGAGCCGGGCACCACGACGCTGTAGGACGGCACGCGGCCGTAGCTGATCTCGCCGGTGGCGCGGTCGTAGATCGGCGTCGACTGGCCGATGAACACGCCCATCGACAGCACCGAGCCCTGCTCCACCACCACGCCCTCGACCACTTCCGAGCGGGCGCCGATGAAGCAGTCGTCCTCGATGATGGTGGGGCTGGCCTGCAGCGGCTCCAGCACGCCGCCGATGCCGACGCCGCCGGATAAATGGACATTCGCGCCGATCTGGGCGCAGGAGCCGACGGTGGCCCAGGTATCGACCATGCTGTTCTTGCCAACGTAGGCGCCGATGTTGACGTAGCTCGGCATCAGGATCGCGCCCGGGGCGATGTAGGCGCCCTTGCGCGCGGTGGCGGGCGGCACGATGCGGGCGCCCTGGGCCTTGAACTGGGCATCGGTCCAGCCGCTGAACTTGAGCGGCACCTTGTCGTAGCCGCTCAGCGCGCCCATCTCGACCGGGGCGTTGTCGTGCAGGCGAAAATACAGCAGCACGGCCTTCTTCAGCCATTCGTTGACCTTCCAGCCTTCGGCGGTCGGCTCGGCGACGCGCGCCTGGCCGCTGTCGAGCAGTGCGATGGTGGTGGTAACGGCATCACGGACGGCGGGGTCGTTGCGGTCCAGCGTGTCGCGGCTGTTCCAGGCGGCTTCGATGGTGGTTTGCAGGGTGTTCATGTTCTCTATCTGGATTCGCGTTCTTTATGGTTGAGGGTGCTCCCCCTCTCCCACGAGGGGAGAGGGGAATTTCTCAGGCCTCGCCGGGGCGGTCGAGGGTGCGGATCAGGACCTCGCGCAGTTCCTCCAGCGCGGTTTCGTCGGTGATCGCCTGGTGCGCACGGTCGGTGAGGTAGAACACGTCTTCCGCGCGCTCGCCGATGGTGGCGATCTTGGCGGCGTCGAGCAGGATGCCGCGCTTGTGGAACACGCGGCCGATCATCGACAGCAGGCCCGGCTGGTCGGCGGCCACCAGTTCCAGCACGGTGCGCTGGCGCACGCTGTCTTGGCTGACGTGGACCCGGGTCGGGGTGTTGAAGTGCTTGAGCTTGGCCGGCAGCCGGCGGTTGACGTCGATCACCGTCAGCTTGGGATCGGCGATCACTTTGATCAGGCGTTCGGCGATCTCGGCGAAACGGTGCGCGCCGGTGATCGGCGAGCCATCGGCCTCCAGCACCACATAGCTGTCGAGCACGTAGCCGTCGGCGGTGGTGTGCAGGCGGGCGTCGAGGATATTGAGGCCCAGGCGCGCGAGCACGCCGGTCGACAGGCCAAACAGGTGATCGCGGTCGCGGCAGTAGAGGAAGACGGTGGTGCCGCGGTCCTCGAAGTTCTTGGCCACCACCACCGGCAGCTCGCCGGCGCGCAGGATTTCCGGCAGGTGCCAGGCCAGTTCGTCCGGCGTGTGGCGCAAGAAGTAGTCGGTGTCGAAGCGCGCCCAGACGGCTTTCGCCACCTCGTCGTCGATGCCCTGCTGGGCCAGCCGTGCCAGCGCCTGGGCGCGGTGCATGCCGGCGCGCTCTTCCAGGGAGTAGACGCTGCCGATGCCCTGCGCCAGCGCGCGCGCCGTGGCCTTGTAAAGCTCCTTCAGCAGGGAGTCGCGCCAGCCGTTCCAGAGCTTGGGATTGGTGCCGCGAATGTCGGCGACGGTGAGCAGGTAGAGATAGTCCAGCCGCTCGCGGCTCTGCACCTTTTCGGTGAAGGCGGCGATCACCTGCGGGTCCTGCACGTCCTGCTTCTGGGCGGTGAGCGACATCAGCAGGTGGTTCTGCACCAGCCAGGCGACCAGTTCGGCGTCGGCATGGGAGAGGCCGTGGTCGAGGCAGAACTGGGCGGCGTCGAGCGCGCCCAGTTCGGAGTGGTCGCCGCCACGGCCCTTGGCGAGATCGTGGTGGAAGGCGGCCAGATACAGCAGTTCCGGCTTGGCCAGGCGCTCGGCGATTTCCGAGGCGAACGGCAGCTCGTGGCGGAACATCGGCATCGCCAGCCGGCGGGCGTTGCGCACCACGTAGAGAATGTGCTCGTCGACCGTCAGGGTGTGGAACAGGTCGTACTGCATGTGGCCGACGATCTTGCCGAAGGCCGGCAGGTAGCGGCCCAGCACGCCGTAGCGATTCATCCGCCGCAGGCCGTGAGTGAGTCCGTCGCCGACCCGGAACAGGTCGATGAACAGGCTCTTGGCGCGCCGGTCCTGGCGCACGCTGTCGTCGAGCAGGCGCAGGTCGCGGCGGATCATGCGCAGGGTTTCGGCGCGCACGCTCTCGACTTCCGGATGCGTCTGCATCAGGTGGAAGATCTCGATCAGGGCCCAGGGCTGGGCCTTGAACACCTGGTCGTCGCGCGCCTCGATCACGCCGGCGCGCAGCTGGAAGCGGGCATTGAGCACGTTCACTTCCACCGGGTCGTCGTGCTCGCCGAGGATGGCTTCCTCGAACAGCTGCAGCAGCATGTCGTTGAGGCAGCTCAGCGACTTGATGGTGCGGTAGTAGAGCTGCATGAACTGCTCGACCGCGCGGTTGTCGGCGCGACCGCCATCTTCCGGCGGCAGGTCGATGTAGCCGAACAGGCTGGCGATGCGTACCTGGTGGTCGAACAGCAGCCGGTCTTCGTGGCGGCCGGTGACCATGTGCAGGGCGAAGCGCACCCGCCAGAGAAAGTCCTGGCCGGCGAACAACTCGTCGCATTCCTGCTTAGTGAGAAAACCGACATCGCGCAGCTCGGCCAGCGAGGTGGCCCCGAAGTGGCGCTTGGCGACCCAGGCGATGGTGTGGATGTCGCGCAGGCCGCCGGGCGATTCCTTGACGTTCGGCTCCAGCTTGTAGCCGGTGTCGTCGTACTTGCCGTGACGGCGCTTCTGCTCTTCGAGTTTGGCGTGGAAGAAGCTCGCCACCGGCCACATATGTGCCGGGGAGATGCGCTCGCTCAGCTGTTCGCCGAGCTGCGCGTCGCCGGTCAGCAGGCGCGATTCCAGCAGGTTGGTGATGACGGTGAGGTCTTCGGCGGCGATGCGCTCGCAGTCGGCGACGGTGCGGACGCTGGAGCCGACCTCCAGGCCGATGTCCCAGAGGAAGGCGAAGAAGGGTTCCAGCCGCGCCTTGTAGGTATCGAGCGCGTCGGCCTCGTGCAGCAGCAGCAGGTCGATGTCGGAATGTGGCAGCAGTTCGCCGCGACCGTAGCCGCCGACCGCCAGCAGCGCCAGGCCGGGCGCGCTCTTGCCCAGGTGGCGCTCCCAGGCCTCGCGCAGCAATTCGTCGATCAGCAGGGCGCGGGCGCGCACCAGCACATCGGCCGGCGCGCCGTCGTGGAACAGGCCGTAGAGGCGGTCCTTGCCCCAGGCCAGGGTTTCCTTGAAGGCGGTGATCGGCGGCTTGCCGTTGATGCGCAGCCGACCGCGCACCTTGCGCGCCGAGAACACTTCGGCGGCGGTGTCTTCAGCCAGATCAAGCTCGACGGGCATGGGTGGGGTGCGGGCGAGGGGTGGGGCTACGGCAAGCTTGGAGCAGCGCTAGGCGGCCGACCGACCGGATATCAAAGGGTCTCGCCGTCCCGCAGGGTCAGCACTTCCACACCGGTCTCGGTCACCAGCACAGTGTGCTCCCATTGGGCCGACAGCGAATGGTCCTTGGTCACCACGGTCCAGCCATCCGGCAACAGGCGGGTTTCGTGCCGGCCGGCGTTGACCATGGGCTCGATGGTGAAGGTCATGCCCGGCTTCAGCTCGATGCCGGTGCCCGGGCGGCCGTAGTGCAGCACCTGCGGGTCTTCATGGAACACCCGGCCGATGCCGTGGCCGCAGTAATCGCGCACCACCGAGTAGCCATTGGCCTCGATCACCTGTTGCACCGCGTGGCCGATATCGCCCAGGCGGGCGCCCGGCTTGACCACGCGGATGCCGGCCAGCATCGATTCGCGGGCGACCTGGATCAGGCGCCGGGCCAGGACCGGCGCCTCGCCGACCGAGAACATATAGCTGGTGTCGCCGTGGAAGCCGTCCTTGATGACGGTGACGTCGACATTGACGATGTCGCCGCGCTTGAGCGGCTTCTCGCCCGGAATGCCGTGGCAGACCACGTGGTTGACCGAGGTGCAGACCGATTTCGGGAACGGCGGCCGGTTGCCGCTGGCGCCGTAGCCGAGCGGGGCGGGGACGCAGCCCAGCTCGCCAGTGATGAAGTCATGGCAGAGCTGGTTGAGGCGGCCGGTGGTGACGCCGGACTTGACCTGGGGCGCGATGAATTCCAGCACCCGGGCAGCGGCGCGGCCGGCGGCGCGCATGGCGTCCTGCTCGGCGGGGGTCTTGTAGGTGATGGTCATCGAATCCCGGCGGTGTGGCGCAAATCATCCAAGCGGCGCAAAGCGGCCAACTTATTGTTCCCAAAAGGGGGCGCATGGTATAAAGCGCGCCCTCCGGAGGCAATCCCGCCCCGAAGGCCTGGATCGCGGTGCTGGATCCGGGAGCCTGTCAACCCATCCGCGTGGCCCATGGGTGCATCGCTTTGACGATGTGCACCGCGCGGTTTGCCTGAACCCATTGGAGCTAGAACCATGTCAAACGTCACCATGCGCCAGCTGCTCGAAGCCGGCGCCCACTTCGGCCACCGTACCCGCTACTGGTCCCCGAAGATGGAAGCCTACATCTTCGGCGCCCGCAGCCGTATCCACATCATCAACCTTGAGCAGACCCTGCCGCTGCTGAAGGATGCCTGCAACTTCGCCGGCAAGCTGGCCGCCAACGGCGGTCGCATCCTGTTCGTCGGCACCAAGCGCGCTGCCCGCGACGTGGTGCAGGAAGAGGCCGTCCGCGCCGGCATGCCCTACGTCAGCCAGCGCTGGCTGGGCGGCATGCTCACCAACTTCAAGACTGTCAAGCTCTCGATCAAGCGCCTGAAGGAGATGGAGAAGCAGGTCGACGACGGCTCCATCGGCCGCCTGAACAAGAAGGAACAGCTCAACTTCACCCGCGAGATCGAGAAGCTGCGCAAGTCCCTGGGCGGTATCAAGGACATGCCGAGCCTGCCCGACTGCCTGTTCATCATCGACACCGGCTACGAGAAGAACGCCGTCGCCGAAGCCAAGAAGCTGGGCATTCCGGTGATCGCGGTGGTCGACTCCAACAACGATCCCTCCGGCATCGAGTGCGTGATCCCGGGCAACGACGACGCCACCCGCGCCATCAAGGTTTACGCCACCGCCATCGCCGAAGCGATCATCGAAGGCAAGGGCACCATCACCACCGCGCCGCGTCCGGAGCCGGTTGAAGGTGCCGACGAAGAGCGCGGTGCCCGCAAGCCGCCGCGCCGTGACGACCGTGGCGCCCCGCGCCGCAACGGTCCCGGTGGTCCGGGCGCTGGCCGTGGTGCCAAGCCCGCCTCCCGTACGGAGGCTTAAGTCACATGGCTGATATCACCGCCAAGCTGGTGGCTGAGCTGCGCGAGCGCACTGGCGCCGGCATGATGGATTGCAAGAAGGCGCTGGTCGCGACCGAGGGCAACATTGATGCCGCGGCCGAGAAGATGCGCATGGACGGCATGGTCAAGGCCGACAAGAAGGCCAGCCGCGTCGCCGCCGAAGGCCGCATCGCGGTCGCCGTCGGTGCCGATGCCATCGCCCTGGTCGAGGTCAACTCCGAGACCGACTTCGTCGCCAAGGCGGACGACTTCGTCGCCCTGGCCGATGCCGCCGCCCGCCTCGCCCTGGCCCACAAGCCGGGCAGCGTCGAGGAGTTGGTGCTGCTGAAGGATGGCGATGCCAGCCTGGACGAGACCCGCCGCGCGCTGGTCGCCAAGCTTGGTGAGAACATCACCATCCGCCGCTTCGAGATCCTGCCCAAGGCCGCTGGCCCGGCGGTGCATTACCTGCACGGCACCAAGATCGGTGTCGCGCTGGCCATGCACGCCGGTGACGAGACCCTGGCCAAGGACCTGGCGCTGCACGTCGCTGCCATGTCGCCGAAGGTGCTGTCGGCCGCCGATGTCTCTGCCGAGGCGATTGCCGCCGAGCGCAAGATCATCGAAGGCCAGGTCGCCACCGAGCAGGCCGAAGCCAAGGCCGCTGCCGAGGAAGCCGGCAAGCCGTTCAAGGAGAAGCCGGCCGAGATCGTCGCCAAGATGATCGACGGCAAGATCAACAAGTTCACCTCGGAAGTCTCCCTGCTCGGCCAGCCGTTCGTGAAGAACGAGGCCTACGGTGCCAAGTCCGACGAGGCGGTCGAGAAGACCCTCAAGGCCAAGGGCGCTTCGGTAGCGCGCTTCGTCCGTCTGGCGGTTGGCGAAGGCATCGAGAAGAAGGTGACGGACTACGCGGCCGAGGTCGCCGAGGCTGCAAAGCTCTGAGGCCGAAGAAGTAGAATTGCTGCACACTGCAAGGCCCCGGCAACGGGGCCTTGTCTTAGCTGCCACCGGATTTCTGAACCATGCCGTCTGACTCCGTGCCCACACCGGTCTACAAACGCATTCTGCTGAAGCTCTCCGGCGAAGCCCTGATGGGCAAGCTGAACTTCGGCATCTCTCCGGCCGTGATGAATTTCGTCGCCGGCGAAATCAAGACGGCGGTGGATGCCGGGGTGCAGGTGGCGGTGGTGGTGGGTGGCGGCAACATCTTCCGGGGCGAAGGCCTGGCCCGTGCCGGCATGGACCGGGTCACCGGTGACCAGATGGGCATGCTGGCGACCGTCATCAACGCCCTGGCGATCCAGGACGCGGTCGAGCGCCTGGGGCTGGAAGTACGGGTGCAGTCGGCGATCCGCATCAACGAGGTCTGCGAGGACTTCATCCGCCGCCGTGCGGTCAGTCACCTGGAAAATGGCCGGGTGGTGGTATTCGCCGCCGGCACCGGCAATCCCTTCTTCACCACCGATTCCGCCGCCGCCCTGCGCGCGGTCGAGATCGGCGCCGACCTGATGCTGAAGGCTACCAAGGTGGACGGCATCTACACCGCCGATCCGTTCAAGGACCCGGCCGCCACCAAGTACGAGCACCTCAGCTACGACGACGCCCTCAACCAGCGCCTGGGCGTGATGGACCAGACCGCGATGGTCATGTGCCGCGACCAGAAGATGAAATTGCGGGTCTATGACATGGACCGCCCGGGTGCGCTGCTGCGCATCGTGCAGGGCGAGCCGGTCGGCACCCTGGTCACCGTCTGAAACTTCCTTGACCGGCCTCCGGGGCCGGATTGCTTCCCGCAGGAGCCTTGCCATGATCGACCCCATCAAGAAAGACGCCACCCAGCGCATGCAGAAAACGCTGGATGCGCTCAAGACCGCCTTCACCAAGCTGCGCACCGGCCGCGCCAATGCCGGCATCCTGGATCACATCCAGGTCGACTACTACGGCTCCGACGTACCGCTGTCGCAGGTTGCCAGCGTGGTGGTCGAGGATGCCCGCACCATCTCGATCACACCCTGGGAAAAGCCGATGACCGGCCCGATCGAGAAGGCGATCCTGAAGTCCGACCTGGGCCTGACGCCGAACACCGCCGGCCAGACCATCCGCATCAACCTGCCGCCGCTCACCGAGGAACGCCGCAAGGATCTGGTCAAGGTGGTGAAGGGCGAGACCGAGGGTGCGCGGGTCGCCATCCGCGGCGTCCGCCGCGACGCCATGCAGGCGGTCAAGGACCTGCTCAAGAGCAAGCAGATTTCCGAGAACGACGAGAAGCGCGCCGAGACCGATATCCAGAAGCTCACGGACCAGCACATCGCCAAGGCCGAGGAAATGATGGCGACCAAGGAAAAGGAACTGATGTCGATGTAGGCGCCCGGTAGTAGAAAGTCGCCGGTCGAAGCCTCGCAGGCCTCGCTTCCGGCGGCAATGACTACCATGCACCGACTCGCATCGATCCCCAGGGCCTCATGACCGCCGCCGTTCCCCCTCTGCCTGCCGAGCGCGTTCCGCGCCACGTCGCCGTCATCATGGATGGCAATGGCCGTTGGGCCAAGGACCGCCTCCGACCGCGCGCCTTCGGCCACCACGCCGGCGTGCGCTCGGCGCGGCGGGTGGTGCGGGCCGCCTCGGATGCCGGGGTCGAGGTGCTGACCATGTTCGCGTTCTCGCAGGAAAACTGGCATCGGCCGGAAGAGGAAGTCAGCCTGCTGATGCGCCTGTTCGTGCAGACGCTGCGGCGCGAGATCAAGTCGCTGATGAAGAACCGGGTGCGCTGGCGCTTCATCGGCGAGCACAGCGCCTTTCCGCCGGAGTTGCAGGCGCTGATGCGCGAGACCGAGGCGATGTCGAAGGACAACGACGGCCTGACCCTCCTGATCGCGGTCGGCTACGGCGGCCAGTGGGACATCGCCCAGGCCGCTAGCCGTGCCGTCGCCGAGGGCCTGACCCCGAGCGCCGAGGCCATCGAAGCGCGCCTGGTGACCGCCGGCCTGCCGCCGGTGGATCTGATGATCCGCACCGGCGGCGAGCTGCGGATCAGCAATTTCCTGCTCTGGCAGCTGTCCTACGCCGAGCTGTATTTCTGCGAAACCCTGTGGCCGGATTTTGGCTCCGAGGAGTTCCTCCAGGCGCTGCGCTGGTTCGCCGGCCGGCAGCGTCGTTTCGGTCGCGTGCCGGAGGCCGCGTGAACGGCGCCGAGGCATGCTGATCCCGCGCGTCCTGACCGCCCTGGTGCTGCTGCCGCTGCTGCTGGCAGCGATCTTCCGGCTCGACACCCCAACCCTGTACACCGTGTTCTGCGGCGTCGGCCTCATTGCCGCCTGGGAATGGACCGCGCTGATGGGGGTGGCGGTGCTGCCGCCGCGGCTGCGCTACCTGCTGGCGATGGCGCTGGTGCTGGCTGCGGCCTGGTG
>JAUYNO010000029.1 GCA_030696045.1 Stagnimonas sp.
TTGCTGGCTAGGCCGTCGCACTTTTTGCGCCGCGCCCCGTCAGCAGGGGAGGCGAATAATAGCGAGATTTCCTAAGGCGTCAACGAACAAGTGCAACATGACATGTAACTGCATGTTTTCAGATGACTTCTCGCTTAAAAATAGACTGAAACCCCAGGCGAAACGCGCGCGAACTGGCCAATAGATCATCAGAAATCGGGACCTCGCCGCACCTCAGGCCCCGATCATCTGCCCTTCGTGATCACATCGCGACCAGCACGACGCGGCAGAAGCGCCTTGGCCCCACCTGCAGCAGATAGGTCTGCCCTGCGGCTAGGATCAGGCCACGGTCTTCCACCCGCTGCTGATCCACTCGAACGGCTTTCTGGTCAACCAGGCGCCCGGCCTCGGAGGTGGATGCGCACAGCCCCGCCTCCTTGAGCACCTTCACCAAGCTCAAGCCCGTCAACGGAGCCGGCAGGGATATCTCCGGGATGTGATCCGGCAGCGCTCCCTGGGAGAACTGCGCGACGAAGCCGGCGCGCGCCTGCTCGCCGGCAGTGGCGCCATGAAAACGATCCACCAGTTCCACCGCCAGCCCCATCTTGATGTCGCGCGGATTGGCACCGGCCGCGATCTCGGCCCTGAAGCGCTGAATATCCGCGAGCGGACGGAACGACAGCAGTTCGAAGTAACGCCACATCAGGGTGTCGGAGACGCTCATGAGTTTCCCGAACATCTCCGCCGCGCCGTCCGCCAGGCCGATGTAGTTGCCCAGCGACTTCGACATCTTCTGAACGCCATCCAGCCCCTCAAGGATCGGCGAGGTCATGATGATCTGCGGCCGCTGGCCGTAGGCGCTTTGCAGATGCCGGCCCATCAACAGGTTGAACTTCTGGTCGGTGCCACCCAGTTCGACGTCTGCCCGCAGCGCCACCGAGTCATACCCCTGCAGCAGGGGGTACAGGAACTCGTGGATGGCAATCGGCTGCCCGGCGGCGTAACGCTTGCTGAAATCGTCGCGCTCCATCATCCGTGCCACCGTATGTTGCGCGGCGAGGCGGATCATTCCCTCGGCTCCCAGTGGGTCAAGCCAGGCGCTATTGAAGGCAATGGTGGTCTTTTCCGGATCCAGGATCTTGAACACCTGAGCCTTGTAGGTCTCTGCGTTCTCCTGTACCTGTTCACGGGTCAGGGGCTTGCGGGTTTCGTTCTTGCCGGTCGGGTCGCCGATCATGCCGGTGAAGTCGCCTATGAGGAAGATGGCCTCGTGGCCGGCTTCCTGAAAGGCACGCAACTTGTTTAGCAAGAGCGTGTGGCCCAGGTGCAGATCCTTGGCGGTGGGATCAAAACCGGCCTTGATCCGCAGCTTGATCCCTTTCGAACTTGCCTCCTCGATGCGGGCGCGGAAGTCCTTGTGAGGGATGATTTCATCGGTACCGCGTTCAAGTTCGTCGAACAGAGCAGCCAAAGTCATGACAAGTGCCTGGGGGGAGTGTTGATGCGAGGTAACAAGTGTGGCCCGGAAGCGCTTGCAAACAAAGGAAAACTATGTTTCCTTACAGCGCAACAGACACGGAATGCCGACAATCACAAATACAAAGTGCATCCGTGCAGAGGCGGGTCTCAGGACCCGCGCAGACTTAACGAATTGCGACCTTGACGAATGAAATTTGATTATATCCCGGGAGTTCCCACTCCCCGGACACCGTGGCGGCGGCTAAGCCTATTGGGCCTACTGGGCTTCGCAGTGGCAGCCGGCACGGCCCAGTTGAGCGGCAGCTTCCTGGCGGCTTCCGTGCAGGCGGATGCGCTGAACGCGCTCGGACAGCAGAGCCCGAACGACACCTCCGGCGCCGACTTCGACAGCATCATCCAGACTGCGGTCAAGGACGCCCTGACCGTGCCGGAAGCGAGTCAGTGGACCACGGTCTCGGTCAAGTCCGGGCAGAACCTGTCGATCATCTTCGAGGCACTGGGGCTCGCCCATGACGAGGTCTTCGACCTGCTCTCCCTGGGCGGCGACGTACATCGCCTGAAGAAGCTCATTTCCGGCGACGAATTGCACATCCGCATCGCGGACGACCGCCTGGAAGGCCTGACCTACTCGCTAGACGAGCGCCGGACCCTGGAGGTGCGTCGCGGTGATCGTGGCCTCGAGGCCGTCACCCTGACCGCGGAAATCGAACGCCGCAGCACCGAAATCGCCGGAGAAATCCGTGACTCGCTGTTCCTCGACGGCCGCCGAGCAAAGCTCTCGGATCGCATGATCATGGAATTCGCGGACATTTTCGGCTACGACATCGACTTCGCGCAGGACCTGCACCCGGGTGATCGATTCGCCGTGGTTTACGAAGAGCTCTACAGGGACGGCAAGAAGCTGCGCGACGGCGACATCCTGGCGGCCGAGTTCAACAGCCAAGGCCACAAGCTGCGCGCCGTGCGGTTCACCGCACCGGATGGCAACACCGCCTACTACACACCGCAGGGTCAGTCGCTGCGCAAGGCCTTCATCCGCACCCCGGTGGACTTCGCCCGCATCTCCTCGCCGTTCAACCTGCGACGCCTGCATCCGATCCTGCACACCATCCGCGCTCACAAGGGCGTGGACTACGCCGCAGGAACCGGAACTCCGATCAAGGCAACCGGCGACGGCAAGATCAGCTTCCAGGGCGCCAAGCGCGGCTACGGCAACGTGGTCACGATCAAGCACGGTTCCGGAGTCGAGACCCTGTACGCGCACATGTCCCGCTTCCGCTCGGGCTTGCGCACGGGTAGCCGCGTGCGTCAGGGCCAAGTGATTGGCTATGTCGGAAAATCCGGCCTCGCCACCGCGCCGCACCTGCATTACGAGTTTCGCATTGACGGCCTGCACAAGAATCCGATGACCGTGGCGCTGCCACGCGCCAATCCGATTGAAGCGCGCTACATGGCCCGCTTCCGCAGCGACTCGGCGCAGATGACCGCCGCACTGGAACGGGCCGACACCCGGCTGGCCAGCCTCGGCGCCCTGGCTCGGCCCTAGGCCACCAACGCCTGACTCCAATCGGTTCACACCTCCGAATGTCCACGCGCGAGCGCTTCGTCGGACTGATGTCCGGGACCAGCGCCGATGGCGTGGATGCGGTGGTGGCGGTATTCGAGAACGGCCGCTATAGCGGCCTGCAGGGCGCCTTTCACCTCGACTATCCGGCCGCGCTCCGCAGCCGACTGATCGCCATCGGCAGCAGTGAAAACACGGCGCTGAGCCTGAAGGAGTTGGCCAGCCTGGATGCCCAGGTGGCGGACAGCTTCGCCGAAGCCGCGCTCAGTGTCCTGCGCAGCGCGGGACTGGCGCCGGATGACATCAGCGCGATTGGCAGCCATGGCCAGACCATCTTCCACGACCCGCGCGGCGCCCAGAGCAGCCTGCAGATCGGGGATCCCAACCGCATCTCCGCCCGCACCGGGCGACCGGTCGTCGCCGATTTCCGCCGCGCCGACATCGCGCTGGGCGGCGAAGGCGCGCCCCTGGTGCCGGCTTTTCACCACGCGGTGTTCTCGGCCACCGAGCCGCGCACCATCGTCAACATCGGCGGTATCGCCAACGTGACCTGGCTACCGGGCCCCGAGACCAGTTCCGTTCGCGGCTTCGACTGCGGCCCTGGCAACGGCCTGATGGACGCCTGGATCCAGAAGCAGCGCGGCAGCCCCTACGACGAGGACGGCCGCCTGGCCGCGAGCGGTCGGCCCCGGGACAAGCTGGTCGCGGCCTGGCTGACGGACCCGTATTTCGCCGCCGCACCACCGAAGAGCACCGGGCGCGCGCAGTTCAATCTGGATTGGGCGCAGCGCACAGCGGGCGAATCCCTGGACAAGCTGCCGGTGGCCGATGTCCAGAGCAGTTTTTGCGAGCTGAGCGCCCGCAGCATCATTGACTCGCTGGCGCCGGGCAGCCGCCGCGCCCTGGTTTGCGGCGGCGGCGCGCGCAACCTGCACCTGCTGGAGCGCCTGCAAACGCTGGCGCCCGCCGTGCGCTTCGAAACCACCGATGGCTATGGCCTGCCACCGGAATGGGTGGAAGCCGCAGCCTTTGCCTGGCTGGCCCGCAGACGTCTGCTCGGGGAAACCGGCAATCTGCCGGCCGTAACCGGCGCCCAATGCGCAACCCCGTTGGGCGCGATCTACCAGGTCGCCGCCGGCGCGGTCTGCGCGATGCCCTCGCCCTACTAGACCGAGAACGAAGACCCGCAGCCGCAGGTCGAGCTGGCGTTGGGGTTGCGGATGACGAACTGCGAACCCTCGGCGGTTTCCTTGTAGTCGATCTCGGCACCTTCCAGGTACTGCAGGCTCATCGGATCAACCACCAGGGTCACGCCGGCATTCGCTACGCAGGTATCGTCTTCGGCGGGGCGTTCGTCGAAGTTGAATCCGTACTTGAACCCCGAGCAGCCGCCGCCGGTGACAAAGACCCGCAGCACCTGCTCGGGGTTTTCCTCATCGGCCAGCAGTTCCTTCACCTTCAGCGCCGCGGCGTCGGTAAAGACCAGTTCGCCGGGGACCGGAGCAGTGGGGGTATGGCGGGCAACGTCCATGGCGAACTCCGAGACAGTGGTGGAAAGATCGGGGCGGGCGCGCCACGATCAAGTGGCTCAGGCTGCCTTCGACAGACTGCCGTGGCCGGCGGATGACTTGCCGTCCTCGCGTCCGCCCTCGCCCTTGACGTGGGTGATTGCGCTCATCACCTCGTTGCCTTCGTAGATCAGCTGCCCGTTTACCAGCGCGCCGGCTTCCATCTGCAGGACCCGGTAGCGCACGTCGCCGACGATCCGCGCCTTGGCGCCCAGGGTCAGGCGCTCGGAGGCACGCACCTCGCCGGCAATGCGGCCATTGACCACCACGTTCGCGACGCGCACGTCGCCCTCGATGGCGCCGGTCTCGGACAAGGACAGGGTCGTGGACTTGTCGCCCGAAGACTGCACATTGCCCTTGATGCGGCCGTCCACATGCAGACCGCCGGAGAACCGCACATCGCCGACGATCTCGGTCTGACGGCCGATGAGGGTATCCATGGCGGCCGGCCTGGAGCCCGAACCACCCAATCCTTTAATCATTGCTGCGCTCCTGAAGGGTTTCGATGCTGGACCAGTTGTACTGATCCATCACCGTCGGTCGGTCGTTCGCGGGCTTGAGCGTCACGATCACGCGCGCGGGCTTGAAGCCTGCGGGCAACCGGAACTCGCCGCTGAACTCCTCGAAATACTTGAACGAAAATAGCAGATTCTTCTCGCCTGCCGTCACCAGGTCGGCCATCGCCAGCTGGGTCTGCTTGGCTCCTTGCACGCCCTCGATCGTCAGCTCGACGGCACCGGCGATGCGGCTCTCTTCGCGAATCGCCTGGATCAGGACCAGCTCGTAACGCCAGCCAGTGGCAGTCCGGCGTAGTTTCAGATCCTGCACCCGTACCCCCGCCCGCGCCTCTTTCGGCGAAACGATGCCGCGATAGAACGCCAGCTGCTCGCGCAGCGATGCCGACTCCGCCTCCAGCTTGCCGAGCGACTCGCGCACGCTGCGGCAGGCGTCGCCGTCAATGGATTTCGACTGCTCGGCGTAGGCCAGCTCATCGCGCAGCTTGCCGATGTCGGCCTTCGCCGCACGCAGCTGTTGGGTCAATGAGCGTCGCTCGTCGAGCAGCCGATCCCGCTCGGTCGTCGCTTTCTCGAAATCCGCCACCGCGCTCTGGCGGGTATAGCGGTACAGACCCCAGCCCGCGAGCGCGAGCGCCGCGCTGATGCCAATGGTCAGCAGCAACCGAAAGAACGGTCGGTGACGCTGGATGACGATCGCGTGTCGCATACGAAAGCCGCCGGCTTAGGGCGCGAGCGCCGGTGCTTCCAGGCCCAGCCCTTCCGACCAGCCAAACATCAGGTTCAGACACTGCACGGCCTGGCCGGAAGCCCCCTTCACCAAGTTGTCGATCACCGACAGCACCACCACGGTCTCGCCATCCGGCGCGAGATGCGGGCTCAGCCGGCAGACATTGGCACCGCGCACGCTGCGGGTGTCCGGGTGCTCACCGGCCGGCATGACGTCGACGAAGGCTTCGCCGGCGTAGCGCCGCGCGAACAGCGCCTGCAGGTCGGCCACCGGCCGAAGAAGGCGGGCGTAGAGCGTGGCGTGGATGCCGCGGCTCATCGGCACCAGGTGCGGCACGAAGGTCAGACCAACCGTCTGGCCGGCCAGCGCGGAGAGTCCCTGGGTGATTTCCGGCAGGTGGCGATGTCCGGGCACGCCATAGGCCTTGAAACTTTCAGTGACCTCGCAGTACATCGAACCCAGTTTCAGCTCGCGCCCGGCGCCGGAGGTGCCGGACTTGCAGTCCGCGATCAGGCCCCGTGTTTCAATCAGCCCCGCCTCCAGCAGGGGCGCGAACCCCAGCTGCACCGAGGTTGGGTAGCAACCCGGGCAGGCGACCAGACGCGCGGTACGGATCGCCTCGCGGTGCAGCTCCGGCAAGCCGTAGACCGCCTCTGCCAACTCCGGCAGGGCACTGTGCTCCAGCTTGTACCACTGGCGGAACTGCTCCGGGCTCTTGAGCCGGAAATCGGCGGACAGGTCCAGCACCTTGACGCCCCGCGCCACCAGCGCCGGAGCCATCTGCATGGCGGCACCGTGCGGGGTGGCGAAGAACACGGCATCGCATGCCGCCAGGCGCTCCTGGTCCGGCGCTTCAAACACCGCCTCACACTGTCCGCGCAGCGACGGAAAGTGCTGATCGGCGCGCTTGCCCGCCTCCTGTCGCGAGGTCAATACCTCGACCCTCGCCCGGGGGTGCCGCGCCAGCAGGCGCAGCAACTCGGCCCCGGTGTACCCGGTGCCTCCGACAATGCCGATCTTGATCCGGTCCGCCATGATCCTTCTGCCTGGAAACTGCCAGCCGCCTTGAGGGCACGCTGGGCGAGCGGCGATGATACGGGTTCACTCCCGCTCCGTGCGCGCCATGCTCTGGGTCAAAGCCCTGCACATTGTTTTCGTGATTTCCTGGATGGCCGGCATGCTCTACCTGCCCCGCCTGTTCGTCTACCACACGGAAGTCAGCGACGAGATCGGCCACCAGCGCTTTTGCGTGATGGAGAAGCGCCTTTACACGCTGACCCTGATCGCCATGATCGGCACCTGGGTCCTGGGCATTTGGCTGCTGCTGCTGTTGCCGGGCTATCTGCAGACCGGCTGGATGCACGCCAAGCTGGCCTTGGTGATCGCACTGTCCGGCTACCACGGCTGGCTCAAGGGCCGCCTGCGCGCTTTCGCCAATCGCAAGAACACCAGGAGCGCCCGCTACTACCGCATCGCCAACGAGGTTCCAGCAGTGTTGATGCTGGTGGTGGTGATCCTGGTGGTGGTGAAGCCGTTCTGAGGATCGATCAGCCAAAAAAAGGCCGCTGATAGCGGCCTTTTTTGATTGCCAGGCTCAGGAAGCGCTCGGCGGTTCCATTTGCGACTGACAGTAGTTCTGCAAGCCCACCGTCTCGATCAGCTTGAGCTGCTCTTCGATGAAGTCGATGTGCTCCTCTTCGCTCTCCTGTATCCGCACCAGCAGTTCGCGCGTCACATAGTCCTTGACGCTCTCGCAATGGGCGATGGCGGCGGCGTACAGCGGGTGCGCCTCCAGTTCCAGCTTCAGGTCGCACTCCAGCAGTTCCTTGACGTCTTCGCCGATGTAGAGCTTGCCGAGATCCTGGAGATTGGGCAGCCCTTCCAGGAACAGGATGCGGCCGATCAGGCGGTCGGCGTGCTTCATCTCGTCGATGGACTCGCTGTACTCGTACTTGCCGAGCTTCTTCATGCCCCAGTTGTCGAGCATGCGCGCATGCAGGAAGTACTGGTTGATCGCCGTCAGCTCGTTGCGGAGCGCCTGATTGAGGTATTCGAGGACTTTGGGGTCGCCGTGCATGGCCGCGCTCCGGAGGGCTGAGCCGGCAGGCTACGCGCGCCGCATCGCAATCGCAAGCGATTGTTTTATTTGATGGTTTTTACTGCTTTTGCGTGCGATTCGCAGTCGCCGCCAATCAGGCGGCGGCGAAGCCGGCCGGCGCGAAACAGGGCTGCTCCGAAGCGCTGCGGCGGGTCAGCGCCTCGCTCAGGGTGCGGCGGGCGTCGGGCACGCATTTGCCGCAGCAGCTACCCAGGCCGGTGGCCTGCCGCAGGTCGCGCAGCGACACCGCTCCCTCGCCCACCGCCCGGCGAATGTGCTTGTCACTGACCGCCTTGCAAACGCAGATGTACATGGAACGAAGCAGGGAATTCCGCCAACGGCCGGAGGTGGCCGCGACAGGCAGATTATTGCCAATGCGAATGATTGTCAATCGATAACACGGCGCATGCACCCGGCGGACCGCCGCTCGCTGCCGATCAGCCCGCCGCTCCGGCAGCCGGCGGTACGGGTGGCTGCGGGGCGCCGGCAATTGGCGCCAGTTCTGCCAGGGCCGCGCGGTAGACCTCACGCTTGAAGAACACCACGTCCTCGGCGGGTTGCCAGTAGTCCACCCAGCGCCAGTCATCAAACTCCGGCCGGGCCGCCGCGTCCAGCCGCACCAGGGACTCCTCCGCCCGCAGCCGCAGCACGAACCAGCGTTGCTTCTGGCCGATGCAGACCGGGCGCCGGCCGCGCCGGACCAGATGCTTGGGCAAGCGGTAGTGCAGCCAGTCGCGGGTCACCCCCAACACCTCGACATGGTCAGGCAGCAGCCCGAGTTCCTCGTGCAGTTCGCGGTAGCAGGCCTGTTCCGGGCTCTCGCCCCGCTTGATACCGCCCTGCGGGAACTGCCAGGCCTGCTGGCCGACCCGCTTGGCCCAGAGCACCTGCGCCTGGCCAGCCAGCGGTTCGCCGAGCACGATGATGCCGACGTTGGGGCGGAAACCATCGGAGTCGATCACGGCGCGTCCCTAATTGTCTGTCACGATCTTTTCACAAGGCATCGCAAGGCAGCAATCACAGGACCCGGTGAGGCCACTGCTATCCTGCGCGGCCTCGCTGATCCCGCCCCTGTCATGCGCCTCGCCGTCTTCGATCTCGACCATACCCTGCTGGCGACTGACAGCGACTATCTCTGGGGCCAGTTCCTCTGCGATCAGGGCCTAGTGGACCGCGCGCAGTACGAGGCGCGCAACCACGAGTTCTATGCCGACTACACGGCCGGCCGCCTCGATATCGATGCCTTCTACCGCTTTTCGCTGGCGCCGCTGCGGCTGAAGACGCTGCAGGAGTGGGAACCGCTGCGTCAGCGCTTCGTGCAGGAACAGATCGTTCCCTGCGTCGCCCGGCTGGCGCCGGACCTGCTGGCGCGCCACCGCGCCGAGGGCGACACCCTGCTGATCACCACGGCGACCCAGCGCTTCATCACCGAACCGATCGCCAAGCTGCTGGGGGTCGAGCACCTGCTGGCGTCGGAACCGGAGCTGAGCGAGGGCCGCTTCACCGGCCGCCTGCTGCGCGCCAACTTCAACGTCGGCAAGGTGACGCGCCTGCGGGAATGGATCGCCGAGCAGGCGCTCCCGCCCGAGGGCATCACCGCCTATTCGGATTCGCGCAACGACCTTCCCCTGCTGGAAATGGCCGACCGGCCAGTCGCGGTCGACCCCGACCCGGTGCTGCGCGACGAGGCCGAACGCCGAGGCTGGCCAGTGATCAGCCTGCGCTGAATGCCCGGCCTCAGGGCTGCAGCCGTCGCAACTGCCAGGACTCGGCCGCACGCTCGAAGCACAGGCGGTCGTGCAGGCGGTTGAGCCGGCCCTGCCAGAACTCGACCCGCTCGGGGATCAGCGCGTAGCCGCCCCAGAACGGGGGCAGCGGAATCTCGCCTTCGGCGAAACGCTGCTCGTATTCGGCCAGGCGTGCTTCCAGCCCTTCGCGACTGTCCGCCGTCTGCGATTGCCGCGAGGCCCAGGCCCCGATCTGCGAACCGCGCGGCCGGGAATGGAAGTAAGCCAGGGAAAGGGCCTCCGGCAGCTTCTGGATGCGACCCTCGAAGCGCACGCTGCGCTCCAGCCGATCCCACCAGAAGGTGGCGGCCGCGTAGGGGTTCGCCGCCAGCGCCGCCGCCTTGCGCGATTCGTAGTTGGTGTAAAAGCACAGCCCACCCTGGTGCCAGCCCTTGAACAGCACCACCCGCAGTGAAGGCCGAGCATCCGCATCGACCGTCGCCAGATTCATCGCCGTCGGCTCGATCACTCCCGCCGCCTCGGCGTCCTGCAGCCAGGCCTCGAACTGTTCCAGCGGGTCGGACAGCACCGCGCTCTCGATCAGGGGCGGATTCTTGGTGTACTGCGCCATCGGGGCTCCCGGGGGGATTCGGCCGTAAACTTTCGGCCCGGTCATTTTCTCAGGAATCGCGCATGTCGATCATTCGGTCCAGTTTCCGCGCCCTGCGGGTCCGCTCCGAGGGCGGCCACCAGGCCAGCTTCGAGCACATCGGGCTGGATGCGCTGAGCGCCGGCGAGGTGGTGATCCGGGTCGCCTATTCCGGCATCAACTACAAGGACGCCCTGGCGGTCACCGGCAAGGGCCGCATCCTGCGCGGTTCGCCGCGCACGCCGGGCATCGATCTCTCGGGCGTCGTGGTGCAGAGCGGCGACAGCCGCTATCCGGTCGGCGCCAAGGTGCTGGTCACCGGCTGCAATATCGGCGAGCAGCTGGACGGCGGCTACAGCGAGTACGCCCGCCTTCCGGCCGAGGCCATCGTGCCGCTGCCGCAGGGCCTGAGCCTGGCCGAGGCCATGGCTATCGGCACCGCCGGCTTCACCGCCGCCCTGGCTCTGCGCCGGATGCTGGAGAACCATCAGGCACCGGCGATGGGCAGCATCCTGGTCAGCGGCCCCACCGGCGGCGTCGGCAGCATCGCCATCGCCCTGCTCAAGCGCGAGGGCTTCCATGTCACCGCCCTCACCGGCAAGCCGGAGGCGGGCAAGGACTATCTGACCGCGCTCGGCGCCGACAGCATCCTGGACCGCAACCACCAGGTCATGGGCAGCAAGCCGCTGGAGACCGCGCTCTGGGGCGGCGCCATCGACAACCTCGGCGGGCCGACCCTGAACTGGCTGACCCGCACGGTGAAACCCTGGGGCAACATCGCCAGCATCGGCCTGGCGCAGGCGCATACCCTGGAAACCACCGTGATGCCCTTCATCCTGCGCGGCGTCTCGATCCTCGGTATCCACTCGGTGGAATGCCCCCGCCCCTGGCGGCTGGCGCTGTGGGAGAAGCTGCGCGCCGAATGGAAGCCGGCCGGGCTGATGGAGCACATCGTCAGCCGCACCGTCTCGCTGGACGAGTTGCCGGCCGCCTGCGCGCAGATCGTCGCCGGCCAGGTCACCGGCCGCACCCTGGTGCGCGTGGCCGGCGACTGATCGGCCGCGAACTACTGCGCCCGCTTTTCCTGCAGCCGCAGCTCGCTGACTTTCCGCGCCTGCACGTCCTGCTCGGCGAAGGGGAAGCGATGCCAGCGCTTGGCCGAGTATTCCCGGGTGAAGTCGTTGTAGTGCGGGTTGGCCGGATCGGTGGACTGCGAATAGGTGATGAAGCCTTCGGCGCGGACCTTGCCATCCTCCCAGGTCACCGCCTGGATATAGCTGTTGCCGTAGACGATGTTGTAGCCGGTGTCGGTGACATAGCGCTGCTCGGGCGAGACGATGGTGAACGCGCCCTCGGCGCCGGTGCCGCCGAAGATCGGGATGTCGGCACCGTTGACGCCGGAGTGCTGCACCTCGCCCAGCGGCGCATCCAGGGCATAGCCCGCGCTGCTCAGGGCGCTCACCGCGTCGGCCAGCGCCATCTGCACCGTCGGCAGCAATACGTTGAAGCTGTTGGGGGTGTTGACCGGATCGCTGGCCGAGAACGGCTGCTGCCAGAGCACCGGGGTCAGGGGATTGGCCGGCAGGCCGCCGGGCGCGGCAATCGCCCGCAGCCAGAACTCCCGCCACAGCAGGGCGCCGCGGGATTCCAGATTGGCCTTGCCATCCCAGGCCGCCAGCACCGCGCAGGCCTCGGCGATATCGACCGGGCCGCCGGCACCCAGGGCGTAGCCCAGCGGGCAGAGCGTGCCCAGCACGCTGTCACGCGCCAGTTCGGCGGAATGCAGCTGGCTGTCCAGGGTGATCTCCTTGAGCTGCTCGAAGCTGAATTTCGTGCCCTCGCGGCCATCAGTGCCGGCCAGCCGGCGTTCGGCCTGCAGCAGGCAGAGGCGGGTGCGCAGCGAGCGCGCCGTGCCCTCGGCGCCGATGATGCTGTTGTAGCCGGTGATCAGCTGCTTGGCGTTGACCAGCCAGTAGCTGTCGTTGCAGTTGGTGACGTAGTCGTCGCGCTCGATGCTGGGCAGGTTCGCCGGCCCGAAGATGCCGGGCGCGGGCGCGTCGGCATCGGTACCCCATTCGCAGGCGCTGCGCGAGCCGTCCAGCAGCGGCACGCCCGGCACCAGCTGGCCGAACACCGCCGATAGCGGCACCGCATTGCAGGTCTGGCGCTGGGCATCGGTGATGTTGGGGACCACCGTGATGTCGGCGTAGTAGGCCTTCTCGCCGGGGCCGGTGGCGACCGTGTTGACCCAGGGCACGCCCAGGATCTCCTTCTGCAGGGCCTTGAACTCGGTCAGCGACTTCGCCTGGTCCCACTTGGCGAACTGGTTGATCAGCCGGTCGTTCTCGGCATTGACGTCGCGCAGCGTGAAGCCGATGGCATTGGTCCAGGGCAGCGCGTTCACGGTCTGGCCCGAGAGGTTCAGCTTGAGCCCGGCCATCGGGCCGTAGTGCGTCTTGTAGAGCGTGCGCTGCAGCGGCGCGATGCTGCCATCGGCCTGCTTCACATCGACGCTGAGCTGCACCGGCTCCATGTCGCGGAACTGGCCGTCGTAGAGGTACTGGGTGGGATTGGCCGGGTTGATGACCAACTGGTAGAGCGTGAAGCGGAAGGCGGTGGAGACGGTATGGCTCCAGGCCAGCTTGTCGTTGAAGCCGATCAGCACCGCCGGCACGCCGTACAGGCTGGCCCCCATGATGTCGAGCTTGCCGGGGATGGTGGCGTGGGCGATGTAGAGCCGCTCGGTGCCGCTCCAGGGGAAGTGCGGATTGCCGAACAGCATCGGCACGCCGGTGGCCGAGCCGTCCTTGCCGATGCCGTACATATTGCTGCCGAAGGGGCGGTCGGGGCGGAAGAAGGCCAACGCATCCGGGGTTTCCTGGAAGGCCTGCTGCAGCTGGGCCGCGCTCAGCACCGGCGCGGTCGGGCTGGTCGGGGACGGCGGCTGGGCGCTGCCGATACCGGCGGAGAACACGGTCGAACTGGCGATCACCGCCAGCCGGAAATAGCGGCGGTACATGTCCGCCTCGGTGATTTCCCGCAGATAGGCTTCGCCACGGCAGGCGGCGTGGCGGCCGGCATGGCCGCCGGCCTTGAGTTCGCGAATATAGCGGTTGAAGCCGGCCGCGAAGCCGCTGGTGGCCTCGCGCAACTCCGGTAGGGCCTTGGCCTTGAGATTCTCGACCACCGCGTCCGTCGCAAGCAGCTTCCAGAAGAAGTCGCTGGAAAGATTGTCGGTGGTGGTGCTGGCGGCGCGGATGGTGTAGCTGCCGTCCGGGCCGATGTACTTGGAACGCTCGCCACGGATGGTGAGGAAATCGTCGTAGAGCACGCAGAGGTTGTCCTCGGCGAAGGCATAGCCGTAGCCATAGCCCATGCCGGCGAAATCCGCCGCCTTGATATGCGGAATGCCCAGCGCGGTGCGGGTGATGCTGACCTCGTAGCCGCCACTGCTGGCGCCCGGCGTGGAACTGCCGCCGCAGGCCGCCAGCAGCAGCGGAACCGAGAGCGGGGCAAGGACGCGCAGCGCCCGGCGTAAGTTATTCATCCAACAAACTCCTCCAGCGAAAATCCTCGGCACGTCTCTATCGGGCGGCCTGTTCCGCACTATACCGCCCGGCACCATCCCTCAAGGCCGGCCGCCCCTGGCGGGTGGGTGAATGGGCAGGATTTCCTATCGTCCGCAGTTGGCAGCGGGTTCGATGCGCGCCTAAGTTGCGCAACAGCCCAGCCACCGGCCGCGGATCGCGGCCCCCGCAAGGTCCCCATGCGCGCACCGTCTTCCCTGTCCCTGCCCCTGCTGCTTTCCGCCGCCCTGCTGGCCGCCTGCGGCAGCAGCTCGAAACCGGTCGACGGCGCCGCCGGCGGGGGCGACGCGGCAACCAAGACCTACCGCATCTGCCCCGGCCCGGAGGCCGAGAAGCAGGCCGTCATCGCCTTCTTCGACGCCCACGAGGGCGACAGCATCGAGTTCTGCGCGGGCCAGTTCGACTTCGGCGTCGGCCTGACCATGACCGGCAAGAAGGGCATCACCATCAGGGGTGCGGGCCGCGAGAAGACCTTCCTGCGCTTTGCCCAGAGCAGCGATCAGGACGGCTTCAACCTCAACGGTATGACCGGCGTCACCGTCGCGGACCTGACCATCTACGACGCGCCCGGCAACGGCCTGCGCATCTTCCGCAGCGACCAGGTCACGGTGCGCGGCGTGAAGGTGGGCTGGAGCGTCTCCGACCCGGTCTCGCCCTACGGCAACTACAACTCCGACCCCACCAGCTGGAGCGGCAACGGCTCCTACGCCTTCTACCCGGTGATCACCCACCAGGTGCTGATCGAGGACTCGATCTCGGTCGGCTCCGCCGATGCCGGCGTCTACGTCGGCCAGTCCAGCGACATCCTGGTGCGGCGCACCGAGGCCTATCACAACGTCGCCGGCTTCGAGTTCGAGAATACCTACCGCGCCGAGTTCGTCGACAACTACGCGCACGACAACGTCGGCGGTTTCCTGGTGTTCGATCTGCCCGGCCGCGTGCAGTTCGGTGAGAAGAACCTGGTCCACCACAACCGCTCCTACAACAACAACATCCCCAGCTTCGCGCCGCACGGCGCCATCGTCGCCTACGTGCCCTCGGGCACCGGCGTGCTGGTGTTTTCCTCCGACCAGCTGGAGCTGTACGCCAACGACATCAAGGACAACAAGACCGTCGGCATCGTCGTCGCCAACTACGGCCTGGCCGACGTCAACCAGTCGCAGACGCGCTATGACTTCTTCCCGGAAGGCATCCACATCTACGACAACCTCCTCACCAACAACGGCTACGCCCCACAGCTGCCGGAGACCGCCCGCAGCAGCTGCCACGGCGCCAACGGCCTGCCGGGCATCCCGGACCTGCCGACGCCGGACAACCCGACCGCGCCCATCGACTGCTTCACCAACAACGCCACCCTGCTGGTGACCATCATCCAGGCCAAGAACCTGGGCAAGTCGGCGCAGATCATCTGGGACGGCGCCACCGACGTCGCCAATGACTGCGAGGCGGTGCCGGTGGACAGCGCCGGCATTCCGCTCAGCCAGCCGAATCCGCAGGAAGGCCGGGCGCAGCGCTACGAGGCGCGCATGGACGAACGCGGCCGCCCCAACCTCTACCAGTACGACCCCGAGCCGGCCTGCAAGTACAACCGCTGGAAGTTCAATGCCGACGGCTCGCTCAAGCGGCCGCAGAACGGCATGTGCATTGAGGGCAATACCTTCGTGAAGTCGAATCCGCTGGCCCTGCTGGTGGACGACTACGCCAACATCCATTTCGCGACTGCCGATCCGACCGCCTCCGGCAACCTCACGCCAGCCACCCACGACATGCCGTCCGAGTGCCCCATCGTCGAAGCACCGCTGCTGGCGCAATTCACGCCGGTGATCGAGTCCTATGTCGCGAACCCGGCCAACGATCCGCGGCCTTCGGAGACCGATCTCGCCAGAGTCTGCGGCGCCGGCCAGCCGGGCCAGGTCAACTACGAGGCCCTGGCCCGCTTCAACTGCCCGCTGCTTCAGAACTACGGCCTGTTCCAGGACGCTGCGGATCCGACCCGGAACCCCAGCGGCTTCGGTGTGCGGTTCGACCTCAACAGCATCCTGTTCTCGGACTACGCCGTGAAGCACCGCTTCCTGTTCCTGCCGCCCGATGCCGCCGGCAGGCCGCAGAAGGCGACGTATCAGGATCACGAGCACTGCGACACGCTCAACATCTATGACTGCTACACCGCGACGCTCGGCTTCCCGGTCGGCACCGTGTTCGCCAAGACCTTTGCCTTCCGTGCCGGTGGCAGCGAGGACGTGGTCGAGACCCGTCTGCTGATCAAGCGCGCGCATGCCGATGGCTCGCCCTACTGGGTCGGCTATGCCTATGAATGGAAAACCGGCAGCGACGGCCGGCGCCATGCCGAGCTCCGGCTGGAGGGCGCCACCCGCGCCGTGCACTGGGACTACGACGACGAAGACCCGGAGGCCAAGGACGCCAATGGCCAGCGCCTGCACTACCTGGGCAGCGCCGAGCACTACGGCATTCCCAATGCCGGCGCCTGCCTGCTCTGCCACGGTGGCGACGACCGCGAACCGGGCGCGGCGCCCATCGGCCCCAAGGTGCGCAACCTCAACAAGCGCGTGCACTACGCCGATGTCGGCGACATGAACCAGCTCGACTACCTGCAGCTAAAGGGCCTGCTCGACCTGCCAGCCGGCCAAACCCCAGCCGATCTGGAGCAGATGCCGAGGTTCAACGTCATCGGCAGTGGCGACGCCACCGACACCGCCAAGGACCGGCATCTGCGCGCCCGCGCCTTCCTGGAGGTGAACTGCATGCACTGCCACAACGCCGCCGGCGCGGCGCAGAACTCCGGCCTGCGTCTCGACGCCTTCACCGAGCCCATGGACCAGGGCCACGGCATCTGCAAGCCGCCCATCGCCGCCGGCAAGGCCGCGGACAACGCCGACTACGACATCGTGCCGGGCAATGCCGCCAACTCGCTGCTGGCGATTCGCATGGCCTCGACCGAGGCCGGCATCAAGATGCCGCCGACCGCGCGCAGCAAAATGCAGGCGGAAGCCGTGGCCCTGGTTACCGACTGGATCGACAACGTCGTTGGCGGATATGCCGATGAGAGCGCAAACACCTGCGGCGGCAGCGATCCCGGCACCTTGCCGGTGCAGCTGATGGCGCCGCTGAAACCGGTGCCACCGACCGCCGCGCAGAAGGCGCCGTTCGGTTAGGCAAGGCGAACGGCGACGTGGCTCCCCTGCCATGCAGGGGAGGCAAAGCAGGACTCAGCTTTCGATCTGGTAGGCCTGCGCATCAAAGCGCGCCAGCTGGCGCCGGAACTGCCAGGTGGCGCCGGGCCAGAGGGTGACGTTCTTGCCGGTCTTGGGGTGCAGGTACCAGCTCTTGCAGCCGCCCACGCTCCAGATCGCGCCGACCGCCTTCTTCTGCAACGCGGCGTTGAACTCGGCCTGCGCCTGCGGCTTCACCTCCAGCACCCTGGTGCCGCGCGCCTTCATCTGGCGCAGCGCGTCGAGCACATAGGCGACCTGCGACTCGATCATGTAGACCATGGAGCTGTGACCGAGCCCGGTATTGGGGCCAACGATCAGGAACAGATTGGGGAAGCCGGCGACCGTGGTGCCCTTGTAGGCCTCGGGGCCGTCCTTCCAGGCGTCGAGCAGGTCGGTGCCGCCCTTGCCGAAGATCAGGCCAGTCGGTATCGGATCGGCGGCGGCGAAGCCGGTGCCGAAGATGATCGCGTCCACCTCGCGCTCGGCACCGGTCTGGTCGACCACGCTGTGCGCCCGCACCTCGCGGATGCCGTCGGTGAGAACGTCGACATTGGCCTGCGCCAGCGCGGGGTAATAGTCGTTGGAGACCAGCACGCGCTTACAGCCAATGGTGTAGTCCGGTGTCAGCTTCCTGCGCAGCACCGGGTCCTTGATGTACTTGTTGATGTGCTTGCGCGCCACCGTCTCGATCAGCTTCATCAGCTTTGGATTCACTGCGAACCCGAGCACACGCGCTTCCAGCATCGCGTAGATGCCGGCGCGGAACAGGCTCTGGGTGAACGGCAGCGCCTTGAACAGCTGGTGCTCGAAGCCGCTGATCGCACGGTCCGGCTTGGGCATGACCCAGGGCGGCGTGCGCTGGTAGAGATCGACCCGCGCCGCCTTCTTCTGCAGCTGAGGCACGAACTGGATCGCCGAGGCACCGGTGCCGATCACGGCCACCCGCTTGCCGGCGAAGTCGAAGTCATGCTCCCACTGCTGGCTGTGGAACATGCGGCCCTTGAAGCCATCGAGGCCCGGGATGTCCTTGGGGAACGACGCGCGGCTCAAGCCCCCCATGCCGGAAATCAGCACGCGCACGGCATAGCGGCGGCCGTCGGCGCTGCGCAGCTGCCAGAGCGAGGTCGCCTCGTCCCAACGCGCCTCCGCCAGCTCATTGTTGAAGCGGATGTGCGGACGCAGGCCGTGCTGGTCGGCGACGCCGCGCAGATAGGCCCAGATTTCCGGCTGTGGCGAGAACATCCGCGACCAGTTCGGGTTCTGGGCGAAGGAAAAGGAATACAGGTGCGACTGCACATCGCAGGCGCAGCCCGGGTAGTGGTTGTCCCGCCAGGTGCCGCCGACATCGCCGGCCTTTTCCAGGATTACGAAGTTGGCTATGCCGGCCTCCTTGAGCTTGACCGCCATGCCCAGCCCGGCGAAGCCGGTACCGATGATGGCGATATCGACCTGTTCGACCAGGACTTCGCTTGCAGTGGTTTGCTTGGCTTGCACGACGGTCTCCTCCGATAGATGCATACACTTGTCTACTTAAATGTAGACACTTGTATGCATGCCGTCAAGGCCGCAGAATCACCTCATGCCTGTCGCCAAAGCCAAGCCAGCCCCCAAGCCTGCCGCGCCCCTCGAACTCGGCGGCCGCCGCCGCCTGATCGAAGCCGCGCTGCGGCTCGCCGCCGAAAAGCGCGGCCTGCAGGGGATCGGCCTGCGCGAGCTGGGCCGCGAGGCCGGGCTCAATCCCAATACCTTCTATCGTCACTTCCGCGATCTCGACGCGCTCTACGCCGCCGTGGTCGAGGAGTTCGGGGCGGAGATCGGCCCGGCGCTGCGCAATATCCGGCTGAACGCCCCCATCGAGCAGGTTCCAGCCCTGACCACCGAGCTGGTGTTCGACATCGCCAAGCAGAACCCGGAGGCCTTCATCGTCGGCGTCCGCGAGCTGCACGGCGCGCTCGACTCGGCGCGCGAGGCCCTGCGCCGGAGGCTGACGACGCTGGCACAGGAGATGGCGGACGACGTGCTGGTCCGCAGCCCGGTGCCCGGGCTGGACGAGGGCCTGCTGCGCGAGCTGGCGCGTTCCATCGTCGAGCATGTGTTCCTGCGCACCCTCGACTATCTGGAGAATCCGCGCCAGCGCGCCGCGCTGGTGCGGCGCACGGCGCTGTTCATCGATTCGCTGCTGTATGGCTCGGTCGTGGTCGCGGCCCGAGAGCGGGCTGCCCGTCGCCCGATCCAACAGGGTTAGGGCTCCGCGCCGCCGCTCGCCAGCCGGAGTATCAGGCGCTGTTTTCCAGCCGCTGTTTCAATGCCCGCAACCCTTTGCCGGCCCGCGCGCTCAAGACAGCTCGCGCCAGCGGAATAAGGGTCCAGCGCGCCAGCCCGCCGGTGTTACGACTGAACATCCGCCAAGTCACCCGGCAATGGCCATCGGCAATGACCTCAAAGGCCATTTCCATGCGTGGCAGCAGCGGCGGGAAGGCGCCTTCGGTTGCCAGAAATCGCAATGGCAGCGCCTCCCGCACCGTGATCTCGACCTGTCGCCTGCCGCGCCCGGGAACTGCCACCGTTTCCTGGTAGCGCTTGCCCACCACCGTGGGCGCCAGACCGTCGTCAGAGCGGATCGCCAGCACGCCGGGAAACCACTCCCCGAAGTGTTCCAGATTGGTCGCGTAGAGAAATGCCTGCTCCACCGGGCAGGCCAGATCAATGCAACGCTCCGCCAGCAGCCGCACGCTCAGGCCGCCAGTGTCGGGTAGTCGGTATAGCCCTTGCCACCGGGCGAATACAGCGTCGTGAAATCCACTGCGTTCAATGCCGCCTTCTTCGCAAAGCGCTGCACCAAGTCCGGATTGGCCAGGAAGGCCTTGCCATAGACGATGGCATCGGCGCGGCCCTCGCGGATCGCTGCATGGCCGCTGTCGGCATCGAAGCCACCATTGAGCAGCAACGCGCCCTTGTAGTGCTCGCGAGCAATCTTCGCCAGCTCCAGTTCGGCCGGCTGGTCCCACTGCTCGTGGCGCAGTTCCAGATGGCCGACGCCGCGCTTCTGCAGTTCCTTGGCGACGTATTCGACCAACTCTTTCGGCTGCGACTCGGCCATGTCGTTGAAGGCGACCAGCGGCGAGATGCGCACACCGACACGATCGGCGCCGAGCACGCTCGCGGTGGCATCGACGATCTCCAGCAGCAGGCGCGCGCGGTTCTCGATGGAGCCGCCGTACTGGTCGCTGCGGTCATTCACCGAATCGCGCAGGAATTGGTCGACCAGATCGCCGTGCGCGCCGTGGATCTGGATGCCGTCGAAGCCCGCCGCCTTCGCGCGGATGGCCGACTGCCGGAACAGCTCGACGATCCCCGGAATCTCCTCGGTGCGCAGCGGACGCGGCGTCTCGTAGGGCACCTTGCCCTTGGGCGTGTGGGTGAGGTCGTTGCGGATGGGCTTGTTGCTGGAGCTGATCGGCTGCACGCCGTTGATATCGGAATGCGCGGCGCGGCCCGCGTGCCAGACCTGCATGAAAATGCGTCCGCCCTTCGCGTGCACCGCCTCGGTCACCCGCATCCAGCCCGCCTGCGTGGCTTCGTCGAACAGGCCGCCCTCGCCCAGGTAGGCGCTGGCGTCGGGCGAGATCAGGGTGCACTCGGTGAAGATCAGGCCGGCGCCGGCGCGCTGGCTGTAGTACTCCACCATCAGATCGTTGGGGATGTGCGTGGTGCCCGCGCGGGTGCGGGTCAACGGCGCCATCAGGATGCGATTGGGCAGCGCTAGCGCACCGAGATTGAGCGGGCTGAACAGATCGAGGGGCATGTGGGCTCCGGAAACGGACGAATCGGGTGAAGTGGTTTTGGCGGCCGCCAGGGCCGGGTTCAAGGGCTGGTCGAGGATGCCCGGCATGGCGGCGTAGAGTGCATTGAACAGGCGCTGCGCATCGCTCATACCTTGCTGCTCCCGGGCGTCTCGCCGCCCCAACCGCCACCGAGCGCCTTGTATAGCGCGACCGCCGAGGTGTTGACCGCAGTTTCGCTGGCCGCGACGGCGTCCTCGGCCGCCAGCAGCGTGCGCTCGGCATCGAGCAAGACCAGGAAATCAATGACGCCGGCCTTGTACCGGATGCGCGCCAACTCGGCGGCACGACGGGCAGCGGCGGCCTGATCCAGCGTGTGCCGCAGGCGCAGGCGCGACTGACTGACGCCGACAAAGGCGTTCTCGGTCTCCTCCAGCGCGGTCAGCACGGTCTGCTCGTAGCGCGCGGCGGCGGCGCGGCTGCGCGCGTCGGCGGCATCGACGCGGGCAGCAACACTGCCCATATCGAAGGCGGCCCAGGACAGCGTCGGCCCCACGTTCCAGGCGCGGCTGGCGGCACCCAGGTCCTGGAAGCTGCCGGCGCTGAAGCCGGCGAAGCCAGCCAGGCTCAGGCGCGGAAAATAGTCGGCGGTGGCGACGCCGACGCGCGCGGTCGCGGCATGCAACTCGGCGGCGGCGCGCGCGATGTCAGGCCGGCGACGCAGCAACTCGCCCGCTTCGCCCACTGGCAGCGAGGCACCCGACGCGGCAACGTCCGCTGGCGCTGGCGGCTGCCAGGCGCCGGGTCGTTGGCCCAGCAGCACGGCGAGACGGTGCTCGGCCCGGCGAAGCTGGGTCTCCAGCAGCGGGATGCCGGCCTCGGTCGCCGACCGGCGCGCCTGCGCGCTGGCGACGTCGAGTTCGGTGCCGACGCCGGTCTGCGAACGGATCTGCGTCAGACGCAGGGTCTCGGCCTGGGTGTCGCGATTGCGGCGTGCGACATCAAGCTGCTGGCTGCTGCCACGCCACTCGAAGTAGTTGCGGGCCACTTCGGCGGCGACCAGCACCTGCGCCTCGTGCAGGCCGGCGCTCGCGGCAGCGGCATCGGCGCGAGCCGCCTCGGTGCCGCGACGCACGCGGCCGAACAGGTCGAGTTCCCAGGCGGCGTCGAAGCCGAGGCGGACATTCTCGGTCTGGCCACGCGGACCAGTGCTGTTGGCGCCCAGCTGCGGCGCCTCGCCCTTGCTCGCGCTGCCATTGGCGGTAACCACCGGATAGGCGTCGAGCTGCTGGTCCTTGAACAGCGCGCGGGCTTCCTCGACGCGGGTGACGGCGACGGCGAGATCGCGATTGGCCTTCAAGGCCTGATCGACCAGATCGCTCAGCGCGACATCACCGAACAGCGTCCACCACTTCGCTTCCAGATTGCCGCCCGCGACCACCTCGCTACCGGCGCGGGCGAAGCCGGCGGGCGCCGTCTCCGGTGCGTGAAAGTCGGGGCCGACCGCGCAGGCGGCCAGCACGAGGGCGGACAGCGCCGCCGCGAATGGAGTGAGTCGGCTTACCACGGCAGGGTCTCGCCCTGATGGAAATAGCCGCCATTGGGGCCATCGACCGGCAGGGTCGCCAGCCAGACACTGGTCTTGGCGCCATCCGGAATGCCCATCGGCGCGGCGGCACCGCCCATGTCGGTCTGCACGTGGCCGGGATGCGCGGCGTTGACCTTGTGCGGCGTGCCGCGCAGCTCGTGGGCAAGGTGCACGGTCCAGGCGTTCACCGCGCTCTTGCTGACGTTGTAGGCCGGCACCTTGAACTCGTAGATGCCGGAGTCCGGGGTCTGGTGCAGGCTGTTGCTGCCGAGGATGCTCGACAGGTTGACGATGCGCGCGCCGGCCGACTGCTTCAGCAGCGGCAGGAAGGCCTGAGTCACGGCGACGAGTCCGAAGACATTGGTGTCGAAGGTCTGCCGCCAGGTGGCGAGCGTCTGCTCCGAAGGCCTGCGCGCAGGGTCGTCGAGCATCACGCCGGCGTTGTTGATCAGCACGTCGAGGCGGCCGTGCTTCTGCGCCACGATGGCAGCTGCCGCGCTGATTGAAATGGCGTCGGTGACGTCGAGCTGCAGGGGCTCGACCTCGCCATCGATCTGCTTCGCGGCCTCGACCGCCTTGGCGCGATCACGCGCCGCGAGAATGACGTGGTGACCCAGTGCGGCGAGCTGCTTGGCGGTCTCTAAGCCGATGCCCTTGTTGGCACCGGTGACGAGGGTAATGGTCTTGCTCATGTTCTTCTCCTGACTGATGTTTAGTGGGCTTCGATGCCCGGAATCGAGAACTGCGCGGCGAGCTGCGCCTTGGGCTTGCGCTGCGCCAGCCTGCGGATGACCAGATAAAACACCGGCGTCATCAATAGGCCGAAGAAGGTGACCCCGATCATGCCGGCAAACACCGCCACGCCCATGGCGTGACGCATTTCGGCGCCGGCGCCGCTGGAATACACCAGGGGTAGCACGCCCATCACGAAAGCCAGCGAGGTCATCAGGATCGGCCGCAGGCGAAGGCGGCAGGCTTCCAGCACGGCGTCCCAGGTGCTGGCGCCGGCCTCTTCCTGCTCCTTGGCGAACTCGACGATCAGGATGGCGTTCTTGCAGGCCAAACCGACCAGGACGATCAGGCCGATCTGGGTGAAGATGTTGTTGTCGCCACCCGACAGCCAGACCCCGGTGATGGCCGAGAAAAGGCACATCGGCACGATCAGGATCACCACCAGGGGCAGGCTCCAGCTCTCGTACTGCGCGGCCAGCACCAGGAAGGCCAGCAGCACGCAGAGCGGGAAGATCAGCAGCGCGGTGTTGCCGGCGAGGATCTGCTGGTCGGTCAGCTCGGTCCACTCGTAGGCCATGCCGTTGGGCAGCTCGGACTGCACCACCTGCTCGATGATCTTCTGCGCCTGGCCGCTGGAATAGCCGGCCGCCGGAGCGCCGTTGATCTCGGCGGTGACATAGCCGTTGTAGTGCATCACCCGATCCGGGCCGGCGGTCTCCTGCACCTTCAGGAAGGCGCCCAGCGGCACCATCTGGCCCTCGGCGTTGCGCACCTGCAGGCGCGAGATGTCCTCGGGCTGCAGGCGGAAGCGCAGGTCGGCCTGGGCATTCACCTGGTAGGTGCGGCCGAAGCGGTTGAAGTCGTTGACATAGAGCGAGCCCAGGTAGATCTGCAAGGTCTCGTTGATCGCCTGCAGGCTCACGCCCTGGGCCTTGGCCTTCTCGCGGTCGATGTCGGCGAAGATCTGCGGCACGTTGACCTGGTAGCTGCTGAATACACTGGTCAGGCCCGGAGTCTCGCGCGCCTTGTGCAGGATGTTCTGGGTCACCGTGTACAACTCCTCGAAGCCCAGGCCGGCGCGATCCTCCAGCTGCAGCTTGAAGCCGCCAATCGTGCCCAGGCCCTGCACCGGCGGCGGCGGGAACACGGCGATGAAGGCGTCCTGGATGCCACCGAATTTCTCGTTCAGCGAAGAGGCAATCTCCGCCGCCGACAGGCCCGGGCCCTTGCGCTCGTCAAAGCCCTTCAATGAGGCGAAGGCAATGCCAGCGTTCGGTGCATTGGTGAAGCCGTTGATCGACAGGCCGGGGAAGGACACCGCCGACTCCACGCCCGGCTGCTCCATCATGATCTGGCTCATCTCGCGGATGACCTTCTCGGTGCGGTCCAGGGTCGCGGCGTCCGGCAGATTGGCGAAGGCGACCAGGTACTGCTTGTCCTGCTGCGGCACGAAGCCTTCCGGCACGCTCTTGAAGCCGAGCGCGGTCAGACCCAGCAGGCCGCCGTAGACGATCAGCACCACCGTCGCACCGCGCAGCAGGCGCTGCACGCCGCCGACATAGCTGCGACCAGCACTGGCGAAGAAGCGGTTGAACGGCCGGAACAGCCAGCCGAAGGCGGCATCGATGCCGCGCTGGAAGCGATCCTTGGGCGCGTCATGGCCCTTGAGCAGCACGGCGGCGAGCGCCGGCGACAGGGTCAGCGAGTTGAAGGCCGAGATCACGGTCGAGATCGCAATCGTGAGCGCGAACTGCTTGTAGAACTGGCCCGTGAGGCCGCTGATGAAGGCGGTCGGGATGAACACCGCGCAGAGCACCAGGGCGGTCGCGACGATGGGGCCGGTGACTTCGCGCATGGCCTGCCGCGTCGCTTCCAGCGGCGATTTGCCCATCTCGATATTCCGCTCGACGTTCTCGACCACCACGATGGCGTCGTCAACGACGATGCCGATCGCCAGCACCAGTCCGAACAGCGACAGGGCATTGAGCGAGAAGCCGACCGCGTGCATCACCGCGAAGGTGCCGACCAGGGAAACCGGCACGGCAGCGAGCGGGATGATGCTGGCGCGCCAGGTCTGCAGGAACAGGATCACCACCAGCACCACCAGCAGCAGCGCCTCGAACAGCGTGTGCACCACCGCCTCAATGGAGCCGCGCACGAACACGGTGGGGTCGTAGACGATGCTGTAGTCGATGCCCTCGGGGAAGTCCTTCTTCAGCTGCTCCATCTTGGCGCGCACGTCGTTGCTGATCTGGATGGCATTGCTGCCCGGCCGCTGGAAGATCGGCAGCGCCACCGCCGACTTGTTGTTGAGCAGCGAGCGCAGCGCGTAATTCGAGGAGCCCAGCTCGACCCGGGCGATGTCGCGCAGGTGGGTGATGGCGCCATCGGCGCCGACCTTGACCACGATGTTGCCGAACTCTTCCTCGCTGGTCAGACGGCCAGCGGCATTGATGTTGAGTTGAAACTCTGCGGCATTGGGGGCCGGCGGCGCGCCGAGCTGGCC
>JAUYNO010000041.1 GCA_030696045.1 Stagnimonas sp.
GTCATGCGGCGTTGCCGGCCTAGCCAAGGCTCCAGCCTTGGCGTCGTTCGGCGCCTTGCCTGACGCGATTTCGGATGGCAACGCAGCGATCATTTAATTGTGAACACACCCTAAGCTCAATTTACCAAGAGCCGCTTTTACTATCGCAGGTCCCGGAGGGCAAGCCGATACTGCCCGACACTTAAAGAAGCCGCCCTGGGAGGCTGCCCATGAAAACGCTCAACCAGTGGCTCGACGAGTACAGCGCCAGCCACCGCAATCCCCGCAACAAGCTCACCCACTGGATCGGCATCCCGCTGATCGTGTTCGCGATCTGGTGCGCGCTCAAGGCGATCCCGGTCGGCACCCTGTGGCTGAACGCAGCGACGCTGTCCATCGCCGTCTTCGTCGGCTACTACCTGCTGCTGTCCTGGCGCCTGGCGCTGGGCATGGCCCTGGTCTCGGCCCTGCTCTATGCCGGCGTGCTGAGCCTGGAACGTAGCCTCGGTCCGGACCTGGTCTGGGCGGCGGCCGGCATCTTTGTGTTCGGCTGGGTGCTGCAGTTCATCGGCCATCACATCGAAGGCGCCAAGCCCTCGTTCTTCAAGGACCTGCAGTTCCTGCTGATCGGGCCGCTGTGGCTGCTGGCGGATGTCTACCGCCGGCTCGACATTCCGATGCTGTCGAGGCGCGCCGCCCAGGCCTAGCGCGGCGTCGGTGCAACGACGACCTGCTGGGCCTGCTGCTGCACTTGCGCCACCAGCGCCTGGCAGTCGTGATCCTCGCCCAGGCCCAGCTGGATGGTCGGCAGCAGGGCGGCCAACGGGGTAAGAAACAGGCCGAGCGCGGCGGCGATCGCGCCGCGACCGGCCAAGGCCTTGGGCTCCGGATAGACGCTGGGGTCGCTGAGGCTGCCGCCGATGCGGATCGGAGTCGCCAACGAGCCGATGCCGGCGCGTTTGGGCTCGGTACGCAGATGCCAGTCCAGGGACTCGTCCCTGAAGTTGAGCCGGCCCTTGCCGATCAGGTTGGCCTCGCTGGTATCGATCAGGAACAGGCGGGTGTCGAGCAGGCCGTCCTTCAGGCCAAAGTCCGAGACCATGCAGCGCACCTTGGCGCGGCGCGGCACCCCGAGCAGCGACAGCGTCGAATTGCCGAGGTCGATACCGGCGAGATTGACCAGCAGGGCGCTCAGATCGCCGCCGTGCATGAACAGCTGCATCTCGCCATTGCCGCCCGCCATCAGCGCTGAAACCGAGGGCCCCTGCGCCTTCAGCTGGGCTCGCCCGCCGATGGTGCCGGCACCCTTGAAGACGCCGCCGGTCACCGCCATCAGCCGGCTGACATCGACCCGGCGGAACTGCAGGTCGGCATCTAGCTTGGGCTGAGCCGCGCGGCCGTCGAGCCGCATCAGCACCCGGATCGAGCCCTCGCCGATGCCGAAGCTCAGCGGCTCGAAGCGGTACTCGCCCTCGGTCAGCCGGACATGGGCCTGCAGGTCATCCAGGGGCATGCGTTCGCCCTCGATGCGCTGGGCGGCGTAGCGGATATCGACCTCCGCCGCGCGCAGTTTCGGCAGGTTGATGGCCACGCTGGGTAGCAGGCGCTTTGGGTCCGGGTCGCTGGCGGCTGGAACTGGCTCGCCTGCGACCTGCGGACTGCCACCGAGGAAACCGGAGAGGTCGCGGAGCAGGACTTTCTGCGAACTCAGTTCCGCCGTCAGCTTGGGCTGGGCGCCGAAGGGCTCCAGCCGGAAGGTGCCGGCAAGATCGCTGCCGCCCACCGTGCCCTTGAAATTGCGGAAGCCGAAGATGCCCGGCTGATAGTCGAGATCGCCGACCAGCCGATAGGGCGGTGTCGAGGGCAGGGGCACGCCCAGCAGCGGAAATAGTGCTGCCATGTCCGCTCCAGCCAGGCTAAGCCGCAGCTTGGCGCCGCCCAGTGACTGTGGTTGCAGCAAGCTGCCCTTGAGGTCGAGTTGAGTCTCGCCGTGGGCGAGAGTCGCCTCCATCGAGTAGGGGCTGGCGGGGTCGCGAAGACCCAGCAGCGAACCGCCCAGGACATGCCCCCGGATGCTCGCGTCGGAATAGCGCCCCTTGATGTCAGCCCGGATGGTGTTCTCGCCGCCGTCCTTGGCGGGCAGGGTCCGAAGCCGCAGGCTGAAGTCCGATTTCAGCTTGGGATCGACGAAGCGCAGGCGACTGTCCTCGATGCGCAACTCGCCCAGTTCGGGGCTGAAACGGGAAGGCTTTTCGGGGTCGTCATCGGTGCCCGGAAGCTGCCAGTTGGGACTGCCCTGCGCGCTGCGATGCAGGTCGAGGTCGGCCCGGTCGATCTCGATTTCCGGCAGGCCCAGGCGGCCACGGAACAGGCCCGGCAGGTCGACGCGCACCCGCAATGCCTCGACCCGGCCGGTCTGGCTGCCCTCCGCGAAGCCCTCGGGATCGGCAATCGCTATCCCTTCGGCAATCAGCAGGGGTTGGCGCGACCAGTCGATATCGAAATGCCGAAGGCTGACCTGGCGGCCCAGCGCTCTCGAAGCCTGGTGTTCAACCAGGGGCCGGAACCAGTTCCAGTCCCAGAGCAGGACCAGCACGATCACCGCGGTCGCGAACAGCGCGCTGAACAGCGGTAGCCGGCGACGACGGGTGAGCAGCATGCACGAACCCCCGATTGATCAGGGTCGGGAGCCTAGGCTCGGCCTGCTGAACCGGCAGTGAGTGCGGGACGTGATAGCCGCAGGCGGGTCAGGGCCTGGACGCCGGTGGCGATGCCCAGTGCCAGCGCAAAGGCAGCCGACAGCGGCAGGCGTGGCAGCGCCAGCGCCAGACTCAGGCAGAAGCAGGCGAAGGCCCAGTAGCCGTAGACCATGCCTCGCAACAGGCGGACGGTGAAGCCGGCGCCTGCCAGTCGCTGCGAGAACACCGCCAGCACTGTCGCCATTACCGGGAACATCGCCAGCAGACCGCTCAGCCGCGCGCCGAGCTGGGTGGCGAAGCCGGTCACGGTCAGCACCAGCACGGCACCGGCCAGCATCCGCCAGAGCAGATCGCCGCGCGAGCTGCGGGCGGGTGCGACGCTTGCGGGTGCTTGCGGGTACAGGCGTGGCGCCAGCAACAGCGCCGCCAGCACCAGCCCGGCCGCAGTGCCCAGCGGCGCGTGCCAGGCGTTGAGCAGGCCCACCGCGAGCGCGTAGGCCAGCAGGCTGATCACCAGGCAGACAGGCCAGCGGTAGCGCAGTGACACCCAGCAGTAGCTGATGCCGAACACCAGGATCGCCAGCACCGCCGACAGCGTTGCGGTGGTCGCCGTGGTGGCGAAGGCCGGGCCCTGCTCCAGCGCGATGAAGAACAGCACCGGCGCCGACACCACCGGGAAGGCCGACAGCCAGCCGGCCACCGACGGCCCCCAGCGCCGGCCGGCGAGCGTGATGCCGGCGATCAGGGCCGGGACCAGGAGCAGCTTGAGGGCGAGGATGGTGGTCACCGGTCGAACCGCCCCCATCCCGGCCTTCCCCCGCAGGCGGGGGAAGGAGGTCGGCGCATTGCTACTTCGGGGCCATCCGGATAGCCCCGTCGAGCCGGATGGTTTCGCCGTTGAGCATGGCGTTCTCGATGATCTGCTGCGCCAGCTGGGCGTACTCCTCGGGGCGGCCGAGGCGGGACGGGAAGGGCACGGTGGCTTCCAGCGAGCGGCGGATCTCCGGCGCCATGCCGGCCATCATCGCGGTCTCGAAGATGCCGGGGGCGATGGTCATCACGCGGATGCCGAAGCGCGCCAGCTCGCGGGCGATCGGCAGGGTCATGCCGACCACGCCCGCCTTGCTGGCGCTGTAGGCGGCCTGGCCGATCTGGCCGTCATAGGCGGCGACGCTCGCGGTGTTGATGATCACGCCACGCTCGCCGTCGGCGTTCGGCGCCTGCCGGCTCATGACATCGGCGGCGATGCGCAGCATGTTGAAAGTGCCGACCAGATTGATCTGGATGACCTTGCTGAAGGCCTCCAGCGAATGCGGGCCGGTCTTGCCGACCACCCGCTCGCCGGCGGCGATGCCGGCGCAGTTGACGACGCCTTGCAGGCTGCCGAACTGGGCGCAGGCCAGGTCCACCGCCGCCTGGCAGTCGCTCTCGGAGCCGACGTTGACGCGGGCGAAGCGCGCCGCCGCGCCGAGTTCGGCCGCGAGCGCCTGGCCGCCGGCCTCGTTGAGGTCGGCGATCACCACCCGGGCGCCCAGCGCCGCCAGCCGGCGGACGGTAGCGCCACCGAGGCCCGAGGCCCCGCCGGTGACGATGAAGCTGGAACCCTGGATCTGCATCTTGTTCTCCTGATGGTTTTTGTTGTCAGATGGAGCAAACCGGGTCCGCAACCCGGACCGCGATTGTAGTGTCAGGCCATGTCCACCCAGAAGCTTGTTTCTCTCCTGCCCGGGACCCAGATCGCGCTCGGCAATCACGAGGTCATGGCTGATTGGGCGCCGGTCCGTGCCCGCGAGCTGTCGCAGCGCTATTCGCGACTGCGGCGCCAGCAGTTCCTGTCCGGGCGCGGTGCGGCGGCGCAGGCCCTGAGCGCGCTCGCCGACCTGGCGACCGAGGTGCCGCGCAGCGAATCCGGCGCGCCGGTCTGGCCGGCCGGCATCAGTGGCAGCATCGCCCACGACTCCGAGCATGCCATCGCCCTGGTCGGCTGGCGTCGCGACTGGTTGACGCTGGGCGTCGATGTCGAACCGGACCAGCCGCTGCACGAGGATGCCGCCGAGATCGTGCTCTCGGACCTGGAGCGCGCGGCGGTGGCGGCGCCGGGTGAGCCGCTGCGCCATGGCCGGCTGGTGTTCGGTGCCAAGGAATGCGTGCACAAGGCGATCCACCCGCTGGGCGGTGTCTGGCTGGACTTCGAGGAAGTCGCCATCGCCATCAGCGACCCCAGTCAGCAGGAGGGGCGCTGGATGCCCAGAGCCCTGTCGGACCCCGCCCGCGCGGCCTTCGCCGGCCTGCGGTTTGTCGGCCGCTGGCAGCGGCACGAGGGCAAGCTGCTCAGCTACCTCGGTGTGCAAGCCGCTTAGCGGCCTTGGGCTTGACCCCGAGCCGGGCCGCGATCTGCGCGTAGATCACCGGGTTGTTGAGTAGGGTCATGTGGTGGGCGCGATAGAGCATGGCGGTGTCGGCGTCCGCCAGATGGCGAGCGGTAGCGCTGGGCAGCAGCACCAGGCCGTCGCCGAGCAGCTTGCCGACCAGATCGTTTTCATCGGCGCCGAAGCTGCTGCCGATGAAGTGGTAGCGAGCGTTCTCCAGCCTCGGGATCGGCGTCAGCGCGTCGGCGTTGAGCGCGTCGTCCGGGCGCCCGCGCCAGTCCTCGTCGACGATACGGCCGTGGTTGAGGTCGCGGATGCCGACGCTGCGGATGTTCAGCACCTTCGACACCGGCCGTGACAGCGGGAAGGCGTCGAGCGCCGCGGCTGCCGCGTGCGCGCCCCGCGCCAGCGGCGCGCCGAGATGCGGCGAACCCAGGCAGATCACCTGACTGACCTTTGCGGTCCAGCCCAGCTGCGCCTTGGCGCCGGCATGACAGGCCGAGCGCGCCACCAGGCCGCCCATGCTGTGGCCGATCAGGGCGATCTCCTTGACTGGCACCGGCCAGGCCTCGACCAGCTTCTGCAGCTGGCGGGCGAGCGTGCGGCCGTTCATGGAGATGCGCAGGCCACTGTTGTAGCGCACGTACAGCGGGGTCCAGCCCTGCGCCTCCAGGCGCAGGCCGTAGGGCACCGTCTCCGGGTCGTCCGGCTTTTGATAGAAGCCCCAGGTGTGTTCGTTGCAGCAGAGGCCGTGGATGAACACCACCAGCTTGCCGCTGGCCTCGGGATAGGCGGCGGCGAGCGCGGCCGGCGTCAGCGCGCGGCGATGGCCTTCGCGGTAGAAGCCCAGGCGCACCGCGAGCGGATTGCGCTCCTGCGCCATGAAGTCACCGACCAGGCCGCTGACCGCGCTGACCAGGTTGTCGCGGGCGATGGCGGGGGGTGTCAGTGCGACGGCTTGTCGTGTCGCCGGCTGGAAGTTGCGCTCGGCCGCCTTCAGGCTCAGGTCGGCGGCCTTGAACAGCGCCCCACCAATCCCGCGCACGGTGTTGTAGACGCCGTCGGTGATGCCGTCGTGGATCACCCGGGTTGCCGCCGCGCTCTCCCTTACCGCCGGCAGCGTGGCGGCGGTGTTGAAGGGCATGTCCGAGATGGCGCGGTGGAATTCGTGGATGCGGGTGGTCAGCTGGTCGAAGCTGACGCCCGCCAGCCGTACCGATCCGCGCAGCGCGCCCAGGCGGCTGTCTTTCATGGGGTCTCTCCTCCGCAGGCTGCGGGGGAGAGAGATTAGGCGGCCTGCGGCTCCATGCGCCAGCGGTTGGCGCGACCGAAGCTGCCGGTGTCATTGAAGCGCACGCCCATCTCGCGCATCACGGCATGGGCTTGCTTCGCCGTCCACTGGCGGATGTAGAAGGGTTCCTTCACCACGAAGTGATGGATCGCGTGGGTGCTGCCGAAGTTGAAGCAGAACAGCTGGAACGGCAGCATCCAGGCCGGATTCAGCACCTGGGTCTGCTGGATCACGTTCTCGTCCTCGACATCGCCGTAGTAGTGCATGTTGGAGCTGACGAAGTGCAGGCAGAACATGCGCAGCTGGTTGGGGCCGACCCAGACCACGGTGGCGAGGTCGATCCAGGGCATGCGGGCGAGGGTGGCCGCGCTCCAGGCGATCTCGCTGCCGCTCAGCGCGGCGTAGAGCTGGGCGCCGTGGAAGCCGAGGAAGCAGTACCAGATGGCAAGGTGGATCCAGGCCAGCGGGAAGTAGCCCAGCGGCGCCACGAAGAACAGCAGCAGCTTGCGCTTGGTGGTCGGCATCTGCGGCACCCGCAGCCACAGCGCCAGCAGCCAGTCGCCGAGCATCAGGAAGCGCTTGAAGCCCCAGGGCTGGCCATTGGTGATGCCGCGCTCTTCGAGATCCTTGTGTGTGCCCGAGTGCTTGTGGTGCTGGAAGTGCAGCTTGCGGCGGATCCAGGGATTGACGGTGCCCGGCCGCGACAGCCAGCACAGCGCCATCATCAGGTGATGCGGGATGGGCTGCTTGCGGAAGTACATCAGGTGGATGAGGTCGTGCTCCAGTTCGTGGATCAGCGAGGCGAACATCGCCGACACCGGCAGGCAGACCCACCAGGCGATGGCGCCGGTGTAGTAGAGCCAGCCGCAGAGGCCCATGCCGGCCAGGGCGAAGGCCATGATGGCGGCGCCGATCCGGTCCTGCCGGCGTAGCCAGGGGTGGCGCTGGCGCAGGCTCTCGCCGGCGGCATAGACCACGGTCTTGATGCGGGCGGTTTTCTCAGCGTCGGTCATCAGGGTGACAGTGGTCATGAGGCTCTCGGTGACGTGGGTCCGGCTTGTGTGCAGACTCTAGGGATTCAGCCCTCACCCGCGCCCAGCCCGGCGCGCCAATCGCTTGACCGCCGACGCCAACCCACCCGCTTTCACCGCCCTCGCCAGCTGGACCCGGGCCGTGCGCAAGGCCCTGCTGGCCGCGCAGGTGGATGCCGATGCCTTGCTGCGCGAAGCCGGCATAGCGCCGGAGAGCCTGTCCGATCCGCAGGCGCGGCTGCCGGTGACCCAGACCACGCGCCTATGGAAGCTGGCGGTGGCGGCCACCGGCGATCCCGCCTTCGGACTGAAGGTGGCGCGCGAGGTGCAGCCCACCACCTTCCATGCGCTCGGCTATGCGCTGGCGGCCAGCACCACGCTGGGCGAGGCCTTCGCCCGCGCCGCGCGCTACTGCCGCATCGTCACCGACGCCGGCGATCTTGCCGTCGAGGTACACGACGAGGAATGCCATGTGTTGCTGCGCACCGCGCCGGGCGAGTCACCGCCGGCTGAGGAGGCCACCGACGCCTTCGCCGCGCTGCAGGCGCGCACGGCGTTAGTGCTCACCGGCGGCGCGGTCCTGCCACGACGGGTCGAGCTGCGCCGTGTGGCACCCGCCGACGCCACGCCGTACGAGCGTGCCTTCCGCGCCCCGGTGCGGTTTGGCGCCGACGAGAACCGTCTGGTGTTTGCCGTCGCCGATTGCGCCCGCCCGCTGGAGGGCGGCAACGCCGAGCTGGCCCGACTCAACGAATCGCTGGCGGCGCAGCAGCTGGCGCGACTCGATGCCGCCGATCTGCCGGCGCGCCTGCGGGCGCTGATGATCGTGCGCTTGCCCGACGGCGAGCCCACCGCCGCCGATCTGGCGGCGGCGCTGCACCTGAGCTTGCGCAGCCTGCAGCGCAAGCTGGCCGAGCGCGGCCTGCGCTACGAGGCCCTGCTCGACGACACCCGGCACGAGCTGGCGCAGGCGCATCTGCGCGACGCGCGGCTGTCGCTCAACGAGGTGGCTTTCCTGCTGGGCTTTTCCGATGCCAGCAGCTTCACCCGCGCCTTCCGGCGCTGGACCTCGCTGACGCCCTCGGCCTGGCGCGAGCAGCACTCGGGCTAGTGCACTGCCAAGCCTTGCGCCAGCAAGTTGGCCTGCACACTGGCCCGGACCTTGCAGATTCCCCACTCGAGGGAAGGCAGTTCAGCCATGGAGGTTCATCGCATGCAGACGCCCGATTTCGCCCAGCTCGGTCACCCGCCGCTGCCGGTGCGCGACATCAATTTCCTGTTCGAGCACTTTCCCGGAAAGATCGACATCGCCCGCGCCATCACCGAGGTCGGGCAGTTCTTCAACACGCTCGATTCGATGCTCGACGCCAACTACGTCTACGAGGCCCTGCGCGATGCCGAGGCTTTCGACCTGCCGGTGTCGCCCCAGCTCTGGTTCGAGGTGATGCTGCGGCACGAACTGCCGGGGCGGCGCACGCGCCAGGAACAGCAGGCCCTGCACTACATCGCCCACCTGCTGGCGCTATTCAGTCGCGCCGAGCGCGTACGTCGGGTGCAGGAAGGCGACGACACCTCGTACGAATACCTGGTGGACCTGGTCGCCGAGGAGCAGGCGGCGACTGCCTCGCGCCGCTTCGTGGTGCAGGCCCACATCGCTAACTACTCCTTGTTCCTCGGCGGCGTCTGCGCCGAGTGGGTCGAGCACCGCCACCGCTACCAGCGGCGGCCGGTCAATCTCGGCTACTACGTGACCATGGGCAGCTCGCGCTTCCACATGGCCTCGAAACATCCGCTCGCTGACGAGTTCGGCCTGGCGCAAACCTATCGCGAGCTGGCCGGGCGTTTCGATTACTACCGGAACGGCTTGGAGAAGATGGCGGCCGAGCACCTCTACGACTGAGTGCCCGAGGGCAAGACCGAATCAGGTCTTTTTCTCGCCCAGCCGGATCAGCCCTTCCTGCGCCACGCTGGCCACCAGCCGGCCCTGGCGATCGAACACCTGGCCCCGGGTCATGCCGCGCGAGCCCTGGGAGCTGGGCGAGTCCATCCAGTACAGCAGCCAGTCGTCGACCCGCAGGTCGCGGTGGAACCAGAGCGCGTGATCGAGCGAGGCGACCACCATGTCCGGCGAATACCAGCTCTTGCCGTGCGGGCGCAGGGCGGTGCCGACCAGGTTGAAGTCGCTGGCGTAGGCCAGCAGGCAGCGGTGCAGCATCGGGTCGTCCGGCAGGTTCTGGCCAATGCGGAACCAGATCGCCTGACGCGGCTCGGTGACATCCGGCTTGAGCGGATTCCAGGGGTAGACCGGGCGGAACTCCAGCACCTCGGCACGCGCCAGCGAGGCCAGGATGCGCGGGTGCACCTCGCCGGCGGCGGCGATCCATTCCGGGATCAGCTCGGCGGTGGAGCGCAGCGCTTCCGGCGGCGGCACCTCGGGCATGGCGGTCTGGTGTTCGAGGCCGACCTCGGGCACCTGGAAGGAGGCGATCATCGACAGGATCGGCCGGCCGTGCTGGATCGCCTGTATGCGGCGGGCGCTGAAACTGCCGCCGTCGCGGATACGGTCGACCTCGTAGACGATGGGCGCGTTGATGTCGCCCGGCAGCAGGAAATAGGCGTGCAGCGAGTGCGGCACGCGGCCCTCGATGGTGCGGGTGGCGGCGACGATGGCCTGGCCGATCACCTGGCCGCCGAACACGCTGCGGCCGCCGAGGTCGCGCGAGCTGCCGCGAAACAGATTGACCTCCAGGTTTTCGAGATCGAGCTGGGCGATCAGCTCGCGCAGGAAGGTTTCGGGGCTGTTGCGCGGCGCGTCGGCGTTCATCGTGTGCTGAAATGCGGGCGAATGAAGATGCCCATTATCGCGGCTTGTGCCACGGCCCGCGCGCCGTTCCGGCCATGAACTGCCGGCCCGGTTGCGGCGCCTGCTGCATCGCGCCCTCGATTTCCTCGCCGACGCCGAAGCATCCGCAGGGCAAGCCGGCGGGCCTGCCCTGCGGCCATCTGGACGCGGAACTGCGCTGTGAGCTGTTCGGCTCGCCCCTGCGGCCGAAGGTCTGCGGCAGCCTGCAGCCGACGCCGGAGATGTGCGGCGGGCGCCGCGAGCAGGCGCTGGTCTGGCTGGCCGAACTGGAGTTCAGTACGCGCCCTTAGGCAAGCCCTGCACGGGTTCATCGCGGGCAAGGCCCGCTCCTACAGAACCGCAGCTTGTAGGAGCGGGCCTTGCCCGCGATGCGGCGACTGCCTACTTGCCGATGTTCCAGCGCTCCAGCACCGCGCGCCAGGTCAGATAGTCGGCGGCGCAACGCTCCGGCTGCTCGGTCATCGGCAGGTGACCGACCGCCGGCAGCTTGATGACCGTGGTGCCGTTGGAGTTGTAGTACGGCGCCAGGATGTCCGCGCCCGAGGGATGCAGCACCCGATCCTGCTCGCCCCAGACGATCAGCGCCGGCATGGCAATGGGCGCGCCGAGCAGTTCTTCCTGGGACGGCGAGATGCCGTAGAGCCGTTGGCGGATCAGCTCGTGCAGGTCGGCGTTGGCGGCGGCCCGCGCGCTCAGGGTTTCGCGCACGAAGCCCGGCAGGGGCGGCGTGTTCACGAACACCCAGCCCAGGCGCTCGTCGAACTCGGTGCGGTTGCGCACCACCAGCGGCAGGCGACCGCCCTGTTCGAGGTGCTCGGTCATCTCGCTCTTCTGTGCCCCCGCGATACCCGCGGGTGCCAGCAGCCAGACGCCGATCACCTCTTCCGGAAAGGCCTTGGCATAGGCACTGGCAATCCAGCCGCCCATGCTGTTGCCACCGAGGTAGAAGCGCTTGATGCCGAGTTCCGACAGCAGGCTGTGCAAGCGCCCCATCTGCTCGGGAATGGTGTAGCCGGCCTGGATGTCCGGCTTGTCGCTGTCACCGAAGCCGGGCAGATCGGGAATGATCACCCGCTGCGTCTTGGTCAGTCCGCGCACCACGCGGGTCCAGTTGTCCTTGTCGCCGCCGAAGCCGTGGATCAGTACCAGCGGAGTCGGATCGTTCACCGGGCCGCCGGTGAGCAGGTGCCACTGGTAGCCGCCCACCGTCACCATTTGCTCGCTCAGGCCGGAGGCGCGGCGCTCGGCATGGATCGCCAGCGCGGTGGCTTTTGCCGGAGCCATTTGGGTAAACCCGGCGATTCCGGCCAGCAGCACCAGCACCACGATCAACAGCGACAGCAAACCCTTCTTCACCATCTCAGATTCTCCCCTGAGCAATGTCTTGATCCTGTGTATTCAGCGCCTTGCCCTCGCGTAGCCGCCGGGTGCGCCAGCCGACTCGCAGGCCGGCCTCCGGTCGGGTGTCACTGGTGAGGGTCAGTTCCAGGCTGTCGCCGGCGTCGATGGTCTGTGCTTCCAGCAGTGGCAGGTAGACCTGGTCCCAATGAGTGGCCGGCGCCGAGGGCGCGGTGGAAATCGCGATGCCCGGCACCAGCTCGCAAACCCACCACAACGCCCAGCCGTACACGGTCTGGCCCTCCAACTGCTTCGCCGACCAGTGCAGGCTGCGCCGGCGCAGCGAGGGCGCGGGTTCGTCACTGGCGCCGAAGCGCAGCTCGTCCCAGCTTTTTGCCAGGCTCTCGTCGCCACCGAGGTCTTCGGCCACGACCCGACGCACGTACATGTTGTTTAGGCTGACGCGGCGCGCCTCGTCCAGCTTCACGCCAAAACCGACGGCGGGCCAGATGTCGATCTCCTGCTGCAGGCGTGGATGCAGGACGGGCGCCACGAATTGCTGCAGGGCGCAGGGAATCAGCAGGCCGTTCTTCTTCAGGTAGCGGCGGGCATCGGCCAGGGTTTCCAGCAGCCCCTCCTCCAGCGCGTAGTTGCCGAGCGTTTCCGAGACCACCACGTCGACCTTCGGCGGCCGCTTCAGCTCGCCCGAATGGCCCTTGATGAAGCTGAGGCCGTCGATGCGGTTCTGCCGCGCCAGCTCCTGCGCCAGGTCGAGGGTGTCGGTGTACTCGATCAGGGTGCTGTGGCTGGCGCCGAGCTGGCGGGCGAGGAAGGACAGGAAGCCAGTGCCGGCGCCGAGGTCGGCCACCGTGGTCTTGCCGGGGACGATCACCGACTTCAGGGCGGCGTGGAAGGCCTGGTTGCGGACCCGGTCGCCAAGCAGTTTTCGGTGCAGTTCGATCTCACTCATTCGCGCATTGTCGCCGGAGGCTGGGTGACAATGCGCGCCCCATGAAACTGCCCGCCTATCCCGCGCTCGAAGCCCTGCCTGCCTTGCGGCAGGCCCTGGCCGGGCCGGGTCGCGCGGTGCTGGCCGCTCCGCCGGGCTCGGGCAAGACCACCACCATCCCACTGGCCCTGCTGGACGAGCCCTGGCTTGCCGGCAAGAAGATCATCCTGCTGGAACCGCGCCGGGTCGCTGCGCGCTCGGCCGCCGCGCGCATGGCATCGCTGCTGGGCGAGAAGGTCGGCGGCACCGTCGGCTACCAGATCCGCTTCGAGCGCCGTATCGGCCCCGGCACCCGTATCGAGGTGGTCACCGAGGGCCTGCTGACCCGCCGCCTGCAGGCCGATCCGGAACTGCCGGGCGTGGGGTTGGTGATCTTTGATGAGTTCCACGAGCGCAGCCTCGATGCCGACCTGGCCCTGGCGCTGACCCTCGATGCGCGCGAGAACCTCAATCCGGAGCTGCGATTGCTGGTGATGTCGGCAACGCTCGATACCGAGCGTGTCGCCGCATTGCTTTCCGATCCCCTCCCCCTCGCGGGGGCGTTTGGCCTAAGCGGGACTGACTCAATGTCAGTCCCGCCCCAAGCCAAACGCGGGGAGGGGGGCGGCCCGATCAAGTCGGCACCGATCGTCACCGCCGGAGGCACCCTGTTCCCGGTCGATGTCCGCTACCGCCCCGGCCGCACCGACGCCCCGCACGACGAAGCTGTCGCCGCCCTGGTCAGCACCGCCCTGGCCGAGACGGCAGGCGACATCCTCTGCTTCCTGCCCGGTGCCCGCGAGATTCGCGGCGTCGAGCGGCGGCTGGCCGAGCGCCATCGCGACCTGGCCATCCGGCCGCTGTACGGCGAGCTGTCCAGCGAGCAGCAGGACCTTGCCCTGCGGCCGGATGCCGACGGTCGGCGCAAAGTGATCCTCGCCACCAACATCGCCCAGACCTCGTTGACTGTCGAGGGCGTCACCACCGTGGTCGATGGCGGTCTGCTGCGTAGCGCCCGCTTCGATCTGGGCGCCGGCGCCAATGTGCTGGAAACGCGCCGGGTCTCGCGCGCCTCCGCCGACCAGCGCACTGGCCGCGCCGGCCGCCTGGGGCCGGGCACCGCCTATCGCCTGTGGTCGCAGGAGCAGCACGGCCGCCTGGTGGCGCACGACACGCCGGAGCTGCTCTCCGCCGACCTCAGCCGCTTCGCGCTGGAACTGGCCGGCTGGGGCATTGCCGATCCGACGGCGCTGCGCCTGCTCGATCCGCCGCCGGCGGCAAACTGGAGCTATGCCCGCGAACTGCTGCTGGCGATGGGGGCGGTGGACGCGCAGGGCCGGGTGACCGCGCACGGCCGCCAGTTGGCGCGGCTGCCGGCGACGCCACGGCTCGCGCACCTGCTATTGCAGGGCCAGGCGCGCGGGCAGGGCGAGCCGGCGGCCTGGCTGGCGGCGGCGCTGGAAGAGCGGGAGGCGGACGGCGGCAGCGACGCCGGCGAGCGGGTGGCCCGGCTACGCGCCGGTCGCGGTGACCCGGCGCAGCTGCGGCGGGTGCAGGACTCGGTCCGGCAGTTCCTGCGCCTGCTGGATGCTCCCGCCCCGGCGGGCGGAGGAGGCGAGGACGTCATCGCGGTACTGCTCTCGCATGCCTATCCCGAACGCCTCGCGCGCCGTCGCGAGGGCACCCGCGACAGCGGCCGGCAGCAGCGCGAGGTCGCCTTCCTGTGCGCCGACGGCGGCGAGGCACGGCTGCCAGAGACCGACCCGCTGGCCCGCGCCGACTGGCTGGCCATCGCCCACTGGAGTGTCGAGGGCACCCAGCGTCGGGTGCGTCTGGCGGCGCCGCTGAACGAGGCGCAGATCCGTGCCGAGCACGGCGAGCGCATCCGGCGCGAGGCCCTGGTGCGCTGGGATGCGTCGGCTGGCGCGGTGCAGGCCGAACAGCAGGAGCGCCTGGGCGCCATCGTGCTCTCGGCGCGGCCGCTGCGCGAGCCTGACGCGGCGGCGCGCGAGCAGATTCGCGCGGCGCTGATCGGCGGCATCCGCGCTGGCGGCCTGCACCTGCTGCCCTGGACCGAGAATGCGCGCGACTGGCAGGCGCGGGTGGAATCGTTGCGACGCTGGCAGCCGGCTGGTTGGATTGACGCGCAAGGTATTGCGCGGGGCTGGCCGGAGGTCGGCGACGAGGCCCTGCTCGCGGGCCTCGAAAGCTGGCTGGCGCCCTACCTCGATGGCGCCAGCCGCCTGTCGCACCTCGACAAGCTGGACCTGATCGGCGCGCTCAATTCCATGCTCGATTACCTGCAGCAACAGGCGCTGTCGCGCCTGGCCCCGACCCATATGACGGTTCCCAGCGGCAATCGCCATGCGCTCAGCTATACACCGGGCCAGTCCCCGGCGCTGGAGGTGAAGCTGCAGGAGATGTTCGGCGCCCGCGACACCCCCACCGTCTGCGACGGCCGCATCAAGGTGGTGCTGCACATGCTCTCGCCCGGCCGCAAACCCATTGCGATCACCGCCGACCTCGCCGGTTTCTGGGCGCGCAGCTATTTCGAGGTAAAGAAGGACCTGCGCGGCCGCTATCCGCGCCATCCCTGGCCGGACGACCCGCTGGCTGCGCAGGCGACGGCGCGGGCGAAGCCGCGCGGTACCTGAGCCTGTCTAGCCGCCAGCGGCGGCAAAGTCGACGGTGGTGGTCTGCCCGGCGACGACCGTAAATGTGATGGGCGCGCTGAAGGCAATTGCCTCGTCGGTTTCAGGCTGGTCGTCTCCCGCCTGGCAGCTGAAGGCGGCGGTGTAGGTGCCCGCCGGCAGGTAGGCGACGACGTAGCGGTATTCGTCGAGGACCGTGTCGTAATGCAGTGTGCCGCTGACCAGCGGGGCCCCGCTGCCGCCTGCGTCGCCCGGGGTGGCGACGGTGCCGGTGTAGATGTACACCGCATTGCCGGCACCAGTGTTGATATCCCCGGTGCAGCCACTGGCGCTGAGTCGGGAGGCGTCGACGCTACCGCGCACCAAGCCGATCTGCTCGGCATCGACCAGGCGGAGCACGGGCTTGAGCGTGTAGGCCGCCTGTCCCTCCGGCTTGACGATGGAGTGACGCAGGTCGAAGTCCACCACCACGGAACGCACGCCTCCGTCTGGCACCGCGAGGCCGCCATTCAGCTTGAGCCCGGACTGCGAGCCGCTGGGGACGAAGAGATTGGCGCGGGAGCCGTCTTCCAGGTCGATGTAGGAGTCAGCGGTATCCCGGTCGCTGATGACCTTGAGACGGATGTACTCGTAATCGCCGCTGGGGACCTCCTCATCATCGATCAAGACGAAGGCCTGCCCACCCGCCGTGGCCAGCAGGTCCACGGTTCTTGGCGTCGCGAAGTCATAGGTAACGGGGGCTTCATCCCGCGCCTTGATTTCCACACCGCTGAACTTGACGACCACCGCGGTGGCGCCATCGACCGGGGCGTCCGCCACCGCGACGCTCAGCTGTCCGCTGCCCTGAGCGTTGCCGCCACAGCCCGCAATGGCGGCGGACAGGCCTGCGGTCATCAATGCGATCACGATCTGGCGCATGGGGTTCTCCTCCCGGTTGTAAAGCGTGACAGCATTGTCTCCTCCACTTAATGGGTCATTAATGCGGCGCCGGCTGTGTGCTCGCCGGGCAGCCGATGCGACCGAACGCCGTTGTTATCCCGCCATGACTTACTCCATCCGTTTTGCCGGCCTTGCCGACGCCGGTGCGATTGCAGCCATCTACGCGCCCTATGTGCGCAACACCGCCATCTCCTTCGAGGTCGAGCCGCCGGACCTGACCGAGATGACGAAGCGCATCGAGACGGTGCTGGCCCGCTATCCCTGGCTGCTGGCCGAGCGCGAGGGCAGGGTATTGGGCTATGCCTACGCGGGAGAGCATCGCAATCGCGCCGCCTATCGCTGGGATGTCGATGTCGGCATCTACCTGGCGGCGGACGCCCATCGGCGGGGTCTGGGGCGCCAGCTGTACGCGCGTTTGTTCCATATCCTGCGGGCCCTGGGTCTGGTCAACGCTTATGCCGGAATCACCCTGCCGAACGCCGGAAGTGTCGGTTTGCACGAGGCCTGCGGCTTCCTGCCAGTAGGCATTTACCGCCGGGTCGGGTACAAGTGCGCCGCCTGGCACGACGTCGGCTGGTGGCAGCTGGCGTTGCAGGCGCATTCCGATCACCCCGCGGAGCCGCGCGCATTCGCCGCGCTGACCGCCGTCGAGCGGCAGGCGCTGCTCCTCGAATCTCTTTGAGTCCCCTCTGTGTTAACCATCAAGAATCTCACCCTCCGCTTCGGCGGCCCGCCCTTGCTCGACCGCGTCAGCCTGGTGGTGGAGCGCGGCGAGCGCGTCTGCGTGCTGGGCCGCAATGGCGAGGGCAAGTCGACCCTGCTGCGGATCATCGCCGGCACCCAGGTGGCGGATGACGGCGAGGTCATCAAGGCGCCGGGCATGCGGGTGGCGGAGATGCCGCAGGACATTCCACAAACGCTGCCGGGCACGGTGCGCGACGTGGTGGCCAGCGGCCTTGGCAAGATCGGTCAGGTGCTGGCGGACTACCACCATGCTCTCACCGATATCGAGCATGCCCCCCCCGAAAAGATGGATGCCTTGATGTCGAAGCTGGGCAAGCTGCAAGCCCAGTTGGACGCGGGCGAAGGCTGGTCGCTGGACGCGCGGGTCGAGTCCATCGTCACGCGGCTGGAGCTGCCCGGCGACACGCCCTTCGACTCGCTCTCCGGCGGCTACAAGCGCCGAGCCCTGCTGGGCAAGGCCCTGGCCCTGGAGCCGGACCTGCTGTTGCTCGACGAACCGACCAACCATCTCGATCTCGAAAGCATTGCCTGGATCGAGGAATTCCTGAAGTCCTGGGGCGGGGCACTGCTGTTCATCACCCACGACCGCGCCTTCCTGCGCGCGCTGGCGACTCGCATCGTCGAGCTGGATCGCGGCCAGCTGTCGAGCTGGCCCGGCGACTACGACAACTTCCTGCGACGCAAGGAAGAGCGGCTGGCGTCCGAGGCCAAGACCCTGTTCGAGTTCGACAAGAAGATGGCGCAGGAGGAGGTCTGGATCCGTCGCGGGGTGCAGGCCCGTCGTACCCGCGACATGGGCCGGGTCGGTCGCCTGATGGAGATGCGCAAGCAGTACGCCGAGCGCCGCAACCTGGTCGGCAAGGCCGAGTTCTCGGTGCTGGAGGCCGCCGCCAGCGGCAAGCTGGTCGCCGAGGCGAAGAACGTGAGCTATGCCGTGGGCGGCAGAACCTTGCTGAACAAGGTCTCGCTGAACGTCATCCGTGGCGACAAGATCGGCATCATCGGCCCCAACGGGGCGGGCAAGACCACGCTGCTGAACCTCCTGCTGGGGCGCCTGCAGCCTACCTCGGGCGATCTGAAGACCGGCACCAACATCGAAGTCGCCTGGTTCGACCAGATGCGCTCGGCACTCGACCCCGACAAGCCGGTGTGGGAGAACATCGCCGGCGGCAAGGAATTCGTCACCGTCGGCATGGGCGAGAACGCCAAGCAGAAGCATGTGATGGGCTATCTGCAAGAATTCCTGTTCACGCCGGACCGCGCGCGCAGCCCGACCCGGGTGCTGTCGGGCGGTGAGCGTTCGCGTTTGCTGCTGGCCCAGCTGTTCAGCCAGCCGGCCAATCTATTGGTACTCGACGAGCCCACCAACGACCTCGACGTCGAAACCCTGGATCTGCTCGAGGAGTTGCTGCTCGATTTCTCGGGCACCGTGTTGGTGGTCAGCCATGACCGCGCCTTTCTCGACAACGTCGTGACCCGCACCGTTGCTTTTGAGGGCAACGGCCGGGTGGCGGATTACGTCGGTGGCTATTCCGACTGGCTGCGCCAGCGGCCGGCCCCGGCCGCGCGGTCCTCGGCGCCCAAGCCCGGCGCGGTCCAGAGTGAGCCGGCCGCCAAGGCCGCCGCACCAGCCGCCCGAACCCTGTCCGGCAAGGAAAAGCGCGAGCTGGCCGAGTTGCCGGCGCAGATCGAGAAAATGGAAACCGAGCAGACCCGGCTGGGCGGTCAGCTGGCCGATCTCTACGCCAAGAATCCGGCCAAGGCGGTGGAGACGCAGAAGCGGCTGTCGGCGTTGCAGGTCGATCTGGCCGCCGTTTACGCGCGTTGGGAGCTGCTGGAGTCGATGAAATAGGCCGCAACGACTGAATTGGCTTGACACATCGGCCGCTCGACTTGAAAATCAGCGGCTCGTTTGTCGGAGGGATACTCAAGCGGCCAACGAGGGCAGACTGTAAATCTGCTGACTTATGTCTACGAAGGTTCGAATCCTTCTCCCTCCACCAGATTTTTGTCGGTATTTTTTTTCGGTTTTTGCGGTTCGGGCGGGTGTAGTTCAATGGTAGAACTTCAGCCTTCCAAGCTGATAGCGTGGGTTCGATTCCCATCACCCGCTCCAGCAAGGCAGTAACGGTAACGCAGGATTTTTGCGTCAGGGCAAGGCGCGATGAGAGTGAGCAGCGGAGCGCACTGAATGTGCGTGAGCAGCGCAGCCGAATCGCAACGCAGCCATGGCGCAAAAGGACAAGTTAACGCTCACATAGCTCAGTCGGTAGAGCACTTTCTTGGTAAGGAAGAGGTCATCGGTTCGATTCCGATTGTGAGCACCATCTTCAAGCAGCAGATGTACCGGTTCCAATCGGAATCGAACCGATGACCTCCAATGATCGGGTCATGGGTTTTTGACGAGGGGCGAGGCCCCTCGTCAGTTCGATTCCGATTGTGAGCACCACCCCTAAAACGACAGTTCTTTGATTTAGACGCGGAGCGCAGCGATGGCCAAGGAAAAATTTTCTCGTAACAAGCCGCACGTAAACGTGGGGACGATTGGTCATGTTGACCATGGCAAGACCACGACGACGGCGGCGCTGACGAAGGTGAGTGCTGACAAGTTTGGCAACACCAAGTACGTGGCC
>JAUYNO010000053.1 GCA_030696045.1 Stagnimonas sp.
TTTGATGGGTCGGGTCTGACGTAAATCGATGAGGTTCTCGGAGCCAGGCTTTGCAGATGGCTTTGTAGGGTGTGAGGCCTTTGAGGGTCTTGAGTCTGCGGCCGAAGTTGTAGGCGGCGATGAAGTCGATGAGGTGCTGCCGCAGCTGGTCGAGATTGTCGTAGTGGTAGCGCTTGACAGTCGCTTCCTTGATCGTCCGGTTCATTCGCTCAACCTGGCCATTGGTCCACGGATGTCGAGGCTTGGTGAGCCGATGTTCCACGTCCAGCTCGGCGCAGGCGAACTCGAACGCGTGGCAAAGGAAGCGCTGGTTCTCTGCCTGCATCTTCTTGATATCGTTGGGCGTCCAGCCATCGCCGGTGGGATCGGTGAAGTGCGTCCCATTGTCGGTGAGCACGGTGTGGATTTTATAAGGCACTGAGGCGGCGAGGTGACGCAGGAAGTCACCGGCGATCCGACGGGTGGCCTTTTGGTGCAGCTCGACGAAGGCGAACTTGGTGGTGCGATCGATGGCCACAAGCAGGTAGAGGCGCCCTTCCTCGGTACGCACCTCGGCAATGTCGATGTGAAAGTAGCCGAGCGGATAGCTCTTGAACTTGCGTTTATTGGGCGCGTCACCGTCGATCTTCGGCAGTTGCGAGAGCCGTGGCGTTGGAGACAGCGGTGTAGGGAAGAACGCGTCAGGTGCGGAATGCTGGCCTGCAGAGCATAGAGGCAGTCGTCCAACGGAAGCAGCGTGTGCCGGCGGAAGGCGACGATCACCGCTTCCTCCTCGATCGACAGCACGGTCGATCTCGGGACCCTCGGGCCGGTGGGGAGATCGGCGGTGGCGGTCCGCTTCTTCCACTTGGCGACGGTCTTCTGGTTGATCCCGTAGCGCCTGGCCAGCGTCCTCTGGCTCGCTTGAATATGCTGTATCGCTCGACGGACTGCCTCAGTCGTTGTGGCGCTCCCGTGGAGTACCTGGCCCATAGCGCTTCCTTCCAGCTGACGGTGAATAATGCACCATCAAAGCCTAGGATCAAACATCTAGCCGAACGCGATATCTCGATCCTCTTAGATATTGGCCTGACAAATTGCAGGCGCGAACAGTACTCTCGTACCCTACCGATCACCGAGCGATGCATCGCTCGTAGCGGAGCATTTTCGGTGACGCTGGCTGGCTGGCGCTCGCAACGGCTCTCGCCCTGCTGGAGTGAGACTGCGCTCTAGCCGCGTCCGCATGGTGAGGGCGTCCCACTTCGTCTTACATGTAGAGCGTCCGACCGACCCTCACGAGGAAATCTGCGTCGGGCATGTTGCCCGTCCCGATGCGTTCCATGATCACATCGAATGCGAGGCTGCGACGAATGGGAAGCCGGTCCTTTTCCGCCAATGCGAGCGCCCGTCCCATTTCCTCGCGGGTCAGATCCGTGCAATATACCGGCGCTGCGGGCTGCTGACGCCAGGAGTCGGCTATAACCCCCGCGTCATACCCGTCGAAACCGGTATCCTCCACCAGGCTGATGGCGATGTCGCGATCACGTGCCCTGTCCGCGGCAACCGGAAGCGCAATCCGCCCAGGGGTTCCCCGGGGCTGCCCCTTGCGCTCGAAGGAATCCGACCCGATCGAGTTCCACGCCTTAGTGACCGGGCGACCGAAGAATTCTTGAACCCATTCACTTTCCACCTGCCCGGCCTCGAGTGCAGGATTATGGCCATCGCGTTGCGGCAGATAATTAGAGGTTTCGATGAGGACGGTGTCGTCGGGCAGCGCCGCGATAAGCGGCCTGATTTTCTCGAAGCCGGTCGAAGGCATGGCAAGGATCACGACATCGACATTGGCAAGTGCGTCCTCGACTGTAGTCGCGCGCGCCCCTTTCTCCAGCACGTCACCGCTGATGCTGTCGGGACCTCGGGAGTTTGCCACCTTCACCTCATGACCCGCGGCGGGCAACTTACGCGCAAGAATCCGGCCCATGTTTCCAGTTCCCAGTAGTCCGATCTTCATGCCTCATTGTCCTTCTGTAAGGGCGTTACCGCTTCAAGAACTGTCGCGACGCTTGGCGGGCACTGCAATGGAAACACAATGACCAGCGGTCGGTTCTGCCGACTATCCCGATAGTGTCACACGACGACACTTGGCCACCGAGGACGCAATGTCCCAGGATCACCGTTTGGCCGACCGTGGGTCGCGAGCCACGCCATTGACTTTCGTCGGTGGGGCCGTGGCTCCCCATTGCATGCTTTTCCGCCGGGCCAACAGCTTTGGAGCTTGATCATCAACGGTCATGGCCGACGCCTCGCTTCACAATGCGACTTGCGGTCACGAGTCCAGGAGCTCGAGGCTTCGCTCCATCATCGTAGGAACGGAGCGGATCGTATCGGACCACATCGGGTCGTGCTTCTTGCCGCGGCGGTGCAGCATCTCATTGAACAGCGTGATGATGCCGAACCGGTAACCGGCAAACGCGCGATGCCAAGCGATGGCATCGACAGCTATCGCGGTGCCAAGGGCAGTCCTATAGGTTTCGATGATTTCGTCCGGTGACAGCACCCAGCGCTCAGCCCTGTGCCTATGTTCCGGGATCCCCGCTTGGGGGTCAGCGTAGAAGGTCAGCATACCCAAATCGAGTAGGGTCGATCCAAGGAAGGCAATTTCCCAGTCAATGACAGACCGCACATCATTGGGGCCAAAGATCATGTTGTTGAAATGCAGATCGCCGTGGACGCAGCCCACGCTGAAGTGTTCAGGCGCGCTGGCGAGAAGCCGCTCGCGCAGCCTCTCGACCCTGCCGGCCCTGGAGGCGTCGATAGTCGGCCGGTCAAACAACCGGTGCAGTCTTTCGAACTCGTCGTGCACGCCGCGAGGGGGGCCCCAGGCGGAGTCCAAGTCCGTGCAGGGTATTTGGTGCAACCGCGCCATCACCTCGACCCCGCTCCGCGCCAGAGCCGCATGCACGTCCTCCTGGTCTTCGCGCTTCGGCGGCAGCCCTGTGCCTTCAACGAACTCGGCGACGAAATAGGGACGCCCGAAAACGGACGTATGATCACCTAACGAGTGGATCTGCGGAACGGGAACCGCTGAACCACGCAACGACTGCATGATCCGCGCCTGACGGACGACGTCGGACGGCCCGGTCGCCGGCGCATTCGGCGCGATCGTCCTGACCATCATCTTGCGCGCTTCCACGCCATCGTCGGTGACGAAGCTGTATGCAACTCCGGCGTGCCCGGCCAAGGGCGTGACCTGGCGGACGGTGACCTGTCGACCCGACTGGCTCTCTAGCAAGGCGGCCAATCTGTCGGCCAAGGGTGCATCGGATCCGGCTACCCCCACCATGTGGTGGGTCGACGGAGAATCGGGCGATCCCATCACGTCACTCCGATCGTTCCAGTTGACCCTGGAACTTGGCGTAAGCTTTTGCTTCCTGCTCGAAGCGCATGTAGCTTGGGAAACGACCCTCGGCCGGCTTAGTCTCTTTCAGCAACTCGCGTGCGACGGTCACCTTGTGAACCTCGCTCGGGCCGTCGGCGAGCCCCATCTTATACGCCGTCATCGCCATGCTCGCGAACGGCATCTGGTCGGTCAGACCAAGGGAGCCATGAATCTGCAGCGCGCGTGAAGCGACATCTTGTAGCACCTGCGGAAGGACGAACTTCACGGCAGAGACGTTACGCCGCAGATCCTTCCAGCTGTGGCCATTGTCGGCCAGCCATGCCGTTTCCAGAACAAGCAGCCGAAATTGCCGCAACTGCGCCCAAGACTCAGCGATAGCCGCCTGCACCATCTGCATCTTGCCGAGCTGATCGCCCTTGGTCACGCGGGAGACGGCGCGTTCGCACATCTTGTCGAGGGCGCTCTGGGCGAGCGCGATGGACCGCATCGCATGGTGCATGCGACCGCCGCCCAGCCGCTCCTGGGCGACGACAAAACCTTCACCGCGGCTTCCAAGCAAATTCTCAGCGGGAATCCGCACGTTCGTCCATCGCATATGCGCGTGCGTGGGAATGTGACCATAAAAGCCATAGTCTCGAATGACTTCGATTCCTGGCGTTGCGGCGGGGACAATGAACATTGAGCTACGGCGGTGAGGACGCTCGTCAGGGTCTGTGACGGCCATTATCAGGAAGAAGCTGGCGAACGAGGCGTTGGAGGCGAACCACTTTTCGCCGTTGATGACCCATTCGTTGCCATCAAGGATGGCGGTCGTCTCGATCATCGTCGGGTCCGCGCCGCCCTGCGGCTCGGTCAACGCGAAACAGGACACGACTTCGTTAGCGAGAAGCGGCTCGAGATAGAGTTTCTTCTGATCCGGCGTGCCGAACGCCGCAAGGACGTCCGCGTTTCCGCTGTCGGGCGCCTGAGCTCCAAACACGATCGGACCGAAACGCGAGCGGCCGATGACCTCGTTGATAAGGGCAAGCTTCAGCTGCCCGAACCCCTTGCCGCCCATTTCCGGGTTGAGGTGGCACGCCCACAATCCACGCTCCTGCACCTGCTTTTGCAGCGGCCGCACCAGCTTCTTGAAACGCGGGTCGTGAATGTCGTGCTCCGCACCTAGCACTAAGTCCAGTGGCTCAACTTCGTCCTTCACGAAGCCATCGATCCAATCGAGCTCCTTCTGAAACTGAGGATCAGTTGCGAAACCCCATGCCATTATTCATTCTCCAGGAGCCGTCAGCCGGCGCTTTGAAATCGATCGCGCATCAAAAGCCGGCGCCCCAGCGGATAACATGATCTTACCGCGCGCGTGGCGCATGGCTGCTCAAACGTCTTGCAGCAGGGCGCCGCTTCAACAGGACTTTACGATCGATCTGCGCAACCATTTCCCGATTCTGGTTCACGCCGTAGTGGCGGAACGTGACGACGCCCGCGTCCTCGCGATCGCTGTCAGACTTCTCGAGAACCTCGGAATAGGCATAGATAGTATCGCCGTGGTGAACGGACTTGGTCAGGCGGATATTGTTGAGGCCAAGCTCCTGAATGGCGTTTTCGCAGCAGTCCTGAGACGCTAGCCCGAGAACCATGGAAAAGTTGACCCCCCCATAGGACAGGATCTTTCCCCACGGCGAACGGGACATCCTGTCCTCGTTGAAGTGCCCTTGGGCGGTGTTCATGACCATGTTCGTGATCAGGACATTTTCGAGGTTCGTGATGGTTTTTCCGCGATAATGCTCGATGACCGCACCCACCTCGAAGTCTTCGAAATAGTTCTCCGCACCCGTAAGGCTAAGTTCGGCGCTCATAGCGCAGATCCTTCCCGGCGGTGGCCGAGGTTCGAACGACGGAAACTGATCAGCAGATTGCCGTCCTGGTCATGGCCTTCGGTCACCCAAGTGACGATACCATTGGCAGGATTGCTGGCCGAATGCCGCGTCTCGATCGTGGTACTGCTCGCGGTCAGCGTCACGCCCGGATAAGCGTGACGATGGTAGACCAAATCATAGACCCCGAGGAACGGGCCTCCAAGTCCCTCGCTGCAATCCTCCACGCTCAGGCCAAGGGTGACGTTGAAGATCAGCTGGGGGTTGATGACAATATCGGGGTGACCATGCGCCCTTGCATAAGCGCGGTTGAAATACAGCGGTACGAACGATAGCGTCAAAGTGCTGAAAAGCAGATTATCGCTCTCCGTTATCGTGCGCCCCCAGTGATGATTGAACTTCTGGCCGGCAGAGAAGCCCTCGTAAGGGATCCCCTTCTTCCAGAGTTTGGCCTTGCCAATGATATCTTCAATCATGCTTCTCGCCCGCACGAACGATCTGTTTCGGGACGGCGGCTATTCTCGACAAAACCACCATATCGAATTCAGATCTTGATGATGATGGACTTGAGCTGGGTATAGTGATGTAACGCTTCTATACCCCTTTCGCGCCCGTATCCGCTCTGCTTGTATCCGCCAAGTGGGGCTTCCACTCCGCCGGGCATGTACTGGTTGATGTAGATCTGCCCGGCTTCTAGCTGAGCAGCGACACGATGCGCGCACCCGAGATCCCGCGTCCAGATTCCCGCCGCCAATCCATATTCGGTATCGTTTGCGATTCGCACTGCGTCGGCTTCGTCGGTGAACGGAAGCACCGCCAGCACCGGACCGAATATCTCTTCTCTGGCGATCCGCATGTCCGGTCGCACCCCTGTGAAAACGGTCGGGCGGACATACCAGCCGCCGCGACCCTCTTCGGGCGTCAACGCTCGACCACCAACCGCAAGCGTTGCGCCGTCCTGAATGCCGACATCGAAATAGGATTGAACCTTCTCGAACTGAGCGGACGTCGAGAGCGCACCGACCTGCGCGTCTGACTGTGGGCCGACCTTCATCTGCTCGACGGCAGCGACAAGCTTGGCGACAAACTCGTCATGGATGGTTTCCTGGACCAGCAAACGCGTGCCGGCGAGACAAACCTGCCCGGCATTGACGGAAAAGGCGCGTATCGCTCCGGCAACTGCGGCTTCTAGATCGGCATCGTCGAATACGATGTTCGGCGACTTGCCGCCCAGTTCCAGGGTGAGCGGAATGATTCGCTCGGCGGCGACCTTGCCGACCTCCCGGCCCCCTCGGACACTTCCCGTGAACGCGACCTTGCGCACGAGCGGGTGGGCGACCAGCGCAGCTCCCGTTTCCTTCCCTGAACCTTGTACGACGTTCAGGACTCCCGCGGGCAATCCGCACTCTTCGACCGCCATGCGAGCCAGCATAACGAGTGTGCCGGGGGTTTCCTCGGAAGGCTTTGCCACCACGACATTCCCAACCGCGATCGCCGGGGCAATGGAACGGGCGGCCTGGTTGAGCGGAGAATTCCACGGAAGAATAACACCGACGACACCGAATGGTTCGCGCGCGGTATAAGCATGATAGGCGGGCCCGAGATCGAGCACCTCGCCCTTCGGAAGATTTACCAGGCCAGCATAGAATTCGAAGTATTTGGCGGCGGTTTCTATCTCGATGGGCGCTTGCCAGGCAGGCTTGCCGGTCTCCAGTGCTTCGAGCTCTGCGAAGCGGCCGACCTGTTCTCGGATTTTGCGAGCGATCTCGTTCAGTACACGCCCCCGCTCCATGGGGTGCCGGTTCCGCCAGGCCGGAAAGGCCTCCCACGCGTGCCGAACCGCCATATCGACGTCGGCGGCCGATCCCACCGCCACAGTCCCCATCTTCAGCCCGGATGAAGGGGACAGCTTGTCGAGGTATCGGCCAGTATCCGGCTGCACATCCTGGCCAATGTACTGGAGATATTGATGCACTTGTCCTCCACCCATGACTGATTGCTCGTTCATGGCTTATGTCGCTCCTGACGTCGTATGTCGCGCAAGACTAAAGACTAGCATATGGTTGGGATTGCGCGATAAGGCAATCTTGGCCGCCGCTCGGCCCACCACACATTCCATGCGTAATAGGACATCTTTTTGCTCGGGCTCAGTGGTGATTTCAATCGCACCATGTACATCACGTGTTGTCAAATTCTTCAATTCAGACGTGACCGCAACGGTGCTTGAACGCACTTTCCATCTGCTATCCGCTTGGTTTCGCTCAGGTCAGAGTTCTGCCCCCATCGGCAACGATCGTGTGACCGACAATGAAAGATGCCATCGGGGACGCCAGGAACAGGGCGATCGATGCGATCTCCTCGGGTGTCCCGAGGCGCTTCAAGGGTATTCCGGCCAGCCGCGCAGCAAGCCGGTCGGGGTTGTCAGTGGTGACCGACGTCATCTTCGTTTCAACGAGGCCCGGCGCGACCCCGTTGACCCGGATTCCATCGGAAGCCCACGCCGCGCCCAGAACGCGCGTCAGGTGAATCAAGCCGGCTTTCGACGCGGAATAGGCCGGATTGCCGATAGCGGCCCGAAGCCCGCCGACGGAACTGATCGTGATCAGACTGCCGCCGCTCGCGGCCAGCAACGGACGAAATTTCACTGCGCAGCTCAACATGCTGTTGAGGTTGATGTCGACGACCTTGCGGAACGTCTCGGTCTCGAACTCGCGGCGCCGGTACTCGACCGTCCCCTGCGAAAGCACAAGGACGTCGAGCCCTGAAATGCCGGGCTCCCACTGCTCAACGGCTCCGACGTCATCGAGGTTCAGCTGGGCATAGTCCAAACCGTCGAACCTGTCCGCCGCCTCG
>JAUYNO010000064.1 GCA_030696045.1 Stagnimonas sp.
GATGATGAGCACCGTCACCGGGATCACGTAGGGCTCGAAGGCCGGCAGCGCCACCTCCAGGCCTTCCACCGCGCTCAGCACCGAGATCGCCGGCGTGATGGTGCCGTCGCCATACAGCAGCGCCGCGCCGAACAGGCCCAGCAGCATCAGCAGATTGCGCTGCGAGCCCGGCTTGGCCTTCCAGGGGTTGAGCAGGGCCACCAGGGCAACCACGCCACCCTCGCCGTGGTTGTCGGCGCGCAGCACGAACAGCAGGTATTTGACCGACACCACCAGGATCAGCGCCCAACTGATCAGCGACAGCACCCCGAGCACGTTGTCGGTGGTGAGCGGCAGCGCGCTGTGGCCGAAAAAGCACTCGCGCAGGGCATAGATTGGACTGGTGCCGATGTCGCCAAACACCACACCAAGCGCGGCCAGCCAGAGGCCGTAACGGGTTTGCTGTTGCTGGTTCATGGGCGGTTGGGTGGGGTGATCGGATGGGAGTCAAAATTCGGCTCACCCCGAACCTACGTCATTCCCGCGCACCGCCACAAACCGGTGGCAGTCCCGCTGCTTGAGCGGAATACCGGGCGATGGCCTCGTCCATTTCCACCTCGGCGGGTTCGAGCAGGCGAACCCTCACGCGGTGCGGTACTTCGCCAGCACCTCAGCCAGGGACAGCGCGCGAATCTCGCCTCGCCGGTAGGCTGCCAACCGGTCGTCCGCCTCCGTGGCCCATGCGGCGTCCGAGGCAGGATCAGCCTTGTCCAGGCTTTCCAGAATCTGATCGACAAGATCCACGCGTCCAGCCGGCGATAGGTCTTTCGCGGCCGTGGAAAGGGAGAGGGTGGTCTCAGTCATTGCGTGACCTCCAGAAGCGCGTTTCAAGTCTTGCTGGGCGACTGTGGCATTGGATCGGGCGTTGACGCGGGTGGTGCGACCGGGCTGGCTTGGAGCAGCGAGGTAGGACGGGAATCAGCCCACGCAGCGCTCTTCGGCGCAGGCTGCGGATGACTAGGCCCCGCGTCCATCGCAACTGATCGCCGCCAGCCCGCCGTTACAAGACCGCAATCGGCAGACTAAGGCTGGTGTCGTCCAGGCTCGCCAGAAGCTCGGCCTGGCGTAGCGCCTTCGGCAGTTCGTGGCGGATGAAGTAGCGGCAGGCCCAGCGCTTGCCCTCGTAAAAATCCCGGTCGACGGCGCTCGCGGTGGTCGCCAGCGCCTGGGTTGCCAGCGTGGCCTGTTGCAGCCAGATCCAGCCGATCACGGTGTGGCCCAGCATCTCCAGATAGAGATGGGCGTTGGCGAGGAAGAGATCGACCTTGCCCTGCGCCGCCGCCGCGCCCAGGGTCAGGGTGGTGCGGGTGGCGGCGTCGATGACCTTGGCGAGCGCGCTGGCGTATTCGGCGAGCGCGGCATCGCCGCTGGCCTGGGCGCTGGCGATGCTGGCCTGCATCTTCGCCAGCAGCAGCTTGAAGGCGGCGCCGTTCTGCATCGTCACCTTGCGGCCCAGCAGATCCAGGCCCTGAATGCCGTTGGTGCCCTCGTGGATGGGGTTCAGGCGGTTGTCGCGGTAGAGCCGCTCCACCGGATAGTCGCGGGTGTAGCCGTAGCCGCCGAGCACCTGGATGGCGAGCTTGTTGGCTTCCAGGCAGAACTCGCTGGGCCAGGCCTTGGCGATGGGGGTGAGGATCTCCAGCAGCAGATGGGCGTCGGCCTTCGCTTTCGGGTCGGGGTTGGCCATCTCTTCATCGACCAGGCGGGCGCAGTAGAAGCACAGCGCCAGGCCGCCTTCGACATAGGCCTTCTGCTGCAACAGCATGCGCCGCACATCGCTGTGCTCGATGATGGCGATGGGCTTGGCTTCCGGATTCTTGTTGTTGACCGGACGGCCCTGCAGACGGGTCTTGGCGTAATCGAGGCTGTAGCGGTAGCCGGCGGAGGCGAGGGCGGCAGCGCTCAGGCCGACGCCGATGCGGGCCTCGTTCATCATGTGGAACATGCAGGCCAGACCCTGGCCGGGGGCGCCGACCAGTTCGCCCTGGCAGTCGCCGCGTTCGCCGAAATTGAGCGCGGTGTTGGTGGTGCCGCGATAACCCATCTTGTGGTTGAGGCCGAGCAGGCGCACGCCGTTGCGCTCGCCCGGGCTGCCGTCGTCGTTGACCCGAAACTTGGGCACGATGAACAGCGAGATGCCCTTGACCCCGGCCGGCGCGCCGTCGATACGCGCCAGCACCAGGAGCACGATGTTCTCGCTGAGTTCGTGCTCGCCGCCGCTGATCCACATCTTGCTGCCGCTGATGTCGTAGCGGCCGTCGGCGCGCGGCGTGGCGCGGGTCTTGATGTCGCCCAGGCTGGAGCCGGCCTGCGGCTCCGACAGGCACATGGTGCCGAAGTAGCGGCCGGACAGCATCGGCGCCATGTAGCGCTGCCGCTGCTCGGGCGTGCCGTGCGCGCGCAGCAGGTTGGCGGCCGCACCGGTCAGGAACAGGTAACCGCTGGTGCCGATGTTGGCGGCGGTGAACAGCGAGCTGAGCGCCTGGAAGATGGTGTAGGGCAGTTGCAGGCCGCCGTGCTCGCTGTCGAAGGCGGTGCTCAGGAAGCCGCCCTCGATATAGGCATCCAGCGCCGCCTTCACCTCGGGGATGATGTGCACGCGCTCGCCGTCGAAGTGCGGCTCGTTGGCGTCGATCTTCGCCGCGTGCGGCAGAAACTGCTCTTCCGCCAGGGTGCTGGCGGCGTCGATCACGCCGTCGTAGGTGGCGCGGTCCTGGCCGGCGTAGCGCGGGTAGTCGCTGAGCTTCTCGACCTGCAGGAATTCGTGCAGCAGGAAATCAAGATCGCGGCGTTGGATCAGTTCGGTGCTCATGGTGTGACTCGTTGCGTTCGGGAATTTCTGGTTGCCAAGACTAGCAGCGACCGGCCGAGAGCTAAGTGCGGCGTTCAGCCCAGCAGTCGCTGCAGATACCAATAGACGCCGATGCTGCCCGCGAAGCCCGCGAGCAGCGGCTCCAGCCGCGTCACGGTCGGGCCTGACCACAGTCGGTGGCCCAGCCAGCCAAGCCCGGCTGCGGCGAGCAACAGCAGGCTCTGGGCCGCCTCCAGGCCCAGATTGAAGCTGAGCAGCCCCCAGAGCAGGTCGTGGTGCTCGAAGCCGACCTCGGCCAGACTGTTGGCGAAGCCGAGGCCATGGATCAGGCCGCAGCCGAAGATCACCAGCTGCCATCGCCAGGCAGAGCCGGCGATGGGGCGCTCGCCACGGATCAGGGCCAATGCGAAGTAGCTGATGGTCAGTGCGATCACCGCTTCCACCGGCCGTGCGGGTACCCGTAGCAGGCCGAACACCGACAGTCCTAGGCTCAGACTGTGCGCCAGCGTGAAGACAGTGACTCCCAATGCCAGCTGAGACTTCCGGTGGCGCAGGAACAGGAATAGCAGGCCCAGGTAGAGCAGGTGGTCGTAGCCAGTCAGCACATGGTTGATTCCCTCCAGGAAGAGGTTGTTGTGCCGCTTGTCTTCGGGCGGCGCGACCGGGGCGAGCGGCAGCCGGTTCTGCGCTCCCTGCAGGTGTTGGTAGTGCTCGTTGCCGCGGGCGTCGATGTACTTGGCCAGCGCATCGAAGGCGGCGCCGCGCAGGCCGCTCAGCTCGACCCACCAGGGGGCGGCGCTACCACGACAATCGACGGCGTAGTCTTGCACCTGGATGCGGTCGGAACTGCGCACCGGGCCGGCCTGAAGCTGGCAGCCGGGTGGCACTGAGAGTTGCACCACCGCCCCGCGCTGCTCGGTGGCCGGCAGGCGCCAGGAAAGCTGGAACTGGCCGTCGCCGGATTCCCGTGCTTCGAGATAAGCGCTGCGAAACTCGTGCGCAGGGGCCGACAGCGCTGAGATCAGCAGGGCCAGGCCGAGTACCAGGCGGCTCACGAGTGTCCGGGAGTGAGCTTGGCTTCGGCCCGTTCGGCCGGCTCGACCTGGTAACGCTGCCGCAACTCGCTGTAGCGCTGCTCGCGCTCCCGGCGTTGATAGTCGGCGATGTAGTCGCGCGCAATCGACGGATAGATCCGGTCGAGCGGCGGCAGTGCCGGCGCCGAGCGGGCCTGCAAGTGGACCAGATGCAGGCCGTGGCGCGAGCGGTAGGGGCCGGACCATTGGCCCAGGGGAGCCTTGGTCAACGACTCGGCGAAACCGGCGCCGAACAGCTGCACTACGCGCTCCAGACCGACCTCGCTCAGGCGGCTTTCCCCCGGGTAGGGGTCGCCGGCCAGCGCGCTGGCCGCTGTCGGTGCCTTTCCGCGCAGGTTCGGCAAGGCCGCCAGCGCCCGTGATCGTGCCGTCTCCAGACCTTGCTCCGAATTGAAGAACAGCTGGACGAACTGGTAGCGCTCGGGCTCGCGGTAGCGCTCGGCGTGTTCGCTGTAGTAGCGCTCCAGGGCGGGGCGGCTGAGCTCGGGCAGCTTGCTCATGCCATCGAGCAGGTATTCCATCTTCTGGACCAGCCGGCGGCGGACGATCACGTCGCCGTTATCCAGGCCTAGGCGCCGGGCCTCCCGATACAGCACCTCGCTGCGCAGCCACTGTTCCAGACTGGCGGCGTCCGCTGTCGGCACCTCGCCGAAGTCCTCGGCGGGCAGTCGCCGACGCTCCTCGGCATCCGGCAGGCGGATACGCAGCGGGTCTCCGGCCGGTAGTGGCGTAGTCCAGGCGTCGACCAGGAAGGCGAGGGCGCCAAGGCTCAGCAGGCTCAATTCCGGTCGCAAGTGCCGAGCGCTGCGCAGTAGCGTCGCCGCGAAGCTCATGGCGCCGCTGCCGGCTGGTACCAGATCGGTGAGGACCAGGCACGCTCCTGGATCACCTTCGTCACCGCATCGGCGCTGCTGCTACAGCAAGCGTGATCCGGTGTGGCGGCGCAATCGAGCGCGCCGCGCTGTTGCAGGGCGGCGCAGAGATGACCGGTCCAACGGCAGCTGGCGTCCTCGAATACCCGCGCGTAGTAGCTGGCCGGCTGGCCGGCGTCGAACTCCGGGTCCTGCCATTGCAGGCAGCTGGACATGCGGGTCTCCGGGGGCGAGCGAAAGTGCACGCCACAGGCCTCGTCGACGCTGGCCGGATCGCCGTGGCGTTGCAGTTCGAACACTTTTTCATGCCCCTGGCCAGCGGCATCGACCCAGAGCTTGACGATCTGTGAGCGCTGCAGCGGATGCCGGTCGGCCAGCGCTTGCAGCAGGAACTGCGGCGCCGCTCCTGCGCCCGGCGGTCGCAGATCGCCGCCCATGGGCACGCCACGTTCGTAAGCGAGGCGCTGCAACTCGGCATCCGGTCGGCTGCAGAGATCGGCCGGATAGTCGCCGGCGAACAGCCGCAGGCGCAGGCGGGTGCCGCTGGTCGCGAACACCTCTCCGCGCTTCAGGGCGCGGAACAGCGCGTCGCGGGTGTTCTCTTCGGCCCAGACGCCGGCGAGCCCGCCGGGATTGGTGATGCGGCCGATGTTGGTCAGCACGTCCAGTCGTTCTGCGGGATCGTCATCCTGGCCGCCGTGGGCGCCTTCCCAGCCCAGTGCCGAGCCAGGATTGCCGGCTTCGGCGACGTCGCCGGATGCGGCATTGTGATTGTCGGTGGAGGCGATCATCCCGAAGCGCAGGGGATTGAAGCCGAGTTGCTTCTGGGCCGCCATGCCTTTGAGGAAGGCGCCCCGCACGAAGTCGTGGCTGGCGACGCAGCCCTGGGAATTGTCAGGTTCGTTCTGGCTGGCCTTGGGGCGGTCACCCGGGCAGACCTCGTGGCAGTTGGGCTCGCCCTGGAACGGCACCGAGGGCAGGGCCTGCACGCAGTTTTCGGTGATGCCGTTGGCGCTGTCGCAGCACAGGGGTTTGGCGCGCACCTGTTCGAACTCGCACTCCTCGTCGGTGGTGCTGGTGCCCAGCCCCAGCTTGCATTCGCTGCTGCCCTTGATCTGCATGACTTCCAGCACCGGATTGACCTGGGCGATCTGACGCAGGCCGGCGACGTAATCGGGATCGCCAAAACGCTCCGGGTCGGCCCAGAGCAGGCGCCCGTGCGAAAGGTTGGAGTTGTGCGGAATCGACAGGTACTCGCAGCCGTCTTCCGGTCGGCAGGCGGCGTCGAGCTGCTGGAACAGCTGCTGGGCCTCCGGGGCATCGAAATAGCTGACCGGCACGGTCGGCACCTCGCGGCCGCGGAACAGGATGTTGCGATGCAGGCGGGCGCCGTCCGAGGAAGGGCTGTATTCGTAGGCGTTGAAGGTGGTGAAGCGGCAGGCCTGGTTGCGGCTGTCGGTGATGCGGGCGCTCTCTTCCCAGACGTTTTGCGCCGACGCGGTGCAGTCGGCATACAGGCAGAAATGCTGACGCCCGTAGCTGGGCTTGGTCAGACGCAGGCCCCAGATCAGGAAGCCGAGCGCGTCATTGGGATCGGCGGTGCGGAACTGTTGGCAGAGCGGATCCTGATACGCGAGGCTGCTCTGATCCGGGTTGGTGCAGAGATTGACCTCGCCGATGTACTCGCTGTGGTCGGTGACGGCGGCGAAATCGAGGGGCTGCTGCAGTTGCACGCTGCGTGGCCCGGCCGCGTTGTCATTGAGCTGAATGCGGCGGCCCTGGGCGAAGTCATAGGCCACCGCCGGATCGTTCATGTGATTGCCGAACAGGTAGGCGTCGAAGGAGTTGGCGGTGTGGATGTGCAGGTCGCCGAAGTAGGCGTTGCGGGTTTCCGAGTAGTCCCCGCAACGCGCTCCGTCGATTCCACCGACCGGCGGTGGCGGGAGGGGAGTGGTCGGCGGCTGGGACCGCCCGCAGGCGGTGAGCCCAAGTGCTAACGCGAGGGCTGGCCAGCACGGGGTGCGGCGGCTCATGGCCTGAGCTCCATCGCCGCATCCAGCTGACGCACGGCGGGCTGCAGAATCCGGGTTCCGCCGCTGACGACGTCCACCTCCACCAGCGCGTCGATGGCGAGCTGAGCCACCGTCAGACGACGGCCGTCGGGCAGTTCCACCTCCAGGCGCACCGCGTGGTTCTGGCCGAGGCCGAAGTGGGCTTCCAGCTGCACCGAGGTCTTGTAGGAGGTGACCGGGAACAGGTCGCGCCGGCCCAGCAGCCGACCGTCGGCCGCGTACAGGCGCAGCTTGCTGCCGATCAGTTGCCGCTGCGGCAGGCCGGTCAGACGCAGGCGCGACCAGTGATTGTCACGGCCGCCAAGGGTGCCGGTGTTCCAGTAGACGCTGTCGGTGAACTCGCTGTGTGGGGTGCGGCCATCGTCACGCGAGAACGGCGAGGAGTTGGTGATGTCCTTCATGAAGTAGAGATCGAGCAGGCCGTCACCGTTCAGATCCGCCGCCTCGGCCGCGATGCTGTTCTCGTCGATACCAGAGAGGGTGGTCGGCACCGGCTCCAGCGTGCCGTCACCGCGGTTGAGGAACAGCACGTTACGGCGCACGCCGAAGCCGGGGTCGCTTTCCCGACGGTCCACGTCCAGCAGGTCCAGCCAGCCGTCATTGTTGAAGTCAGCCCAGATCGCGTCGGCCTGGTAGAACTGGTGCTCGCCGGGGCTCTGCACCAGACACTTGGGCTTCTGGTTGGAGGCGGCGCAGGTTACCGCTTGGGCACTGTCGGTGGGGCCGACTTGGCCGGCCTCCCAGAACGCGAACCATTGGTCGTAGGTCCAGTTCAGGGCTTGCAGGCCGGCGTCCTCGGTGGCGGCGGCGAAGCCGGCGGCGCCCTGGTTGCGCCAGAACTTGCCGGCGATGGGATCGGTGCCGACATGCCACTCGAGGTCCGGCGGGCCGACCAGCAGGATGTCGAGATCGTCGTCGTTGTCGGGGTCGGCGGCGCTGATGTAGGGGATGCTGACCGCGTGTTGCACGGGCTCGTAGACCTGGCTGACCACGCTGTAAGCCGACCAGCCTTCCTCGGCCAGGCCGCCAGTGCCAGGCAGCTCCTGCACGAAGCGGAATTCGCCGCTCTCGGCCAGCTGGTTCTTCCAGACGTAGACGCCGTGATGACGCTCGCCAGTGGCATTGGGGTGGAACCACAGGGCCAGCAGCATGTCGTCGTGATAGCCCTGCACCAGATCGATGTCGCCATCGCCGTCGATGTCGCGCAGCAGCATGCCCGGCGAGGCGCGGTCGTGCTCGGGGTCGTCGACCGGTTGGCCACCGAAGCCAGGGATGAGGTCGGTGCCGCCGATGTCGACGAATTCGCCGTTGCTGAACTCGGTCGAGCCGCCGTGCGGCTGGTAGATGTACAGGCGCTGCCAGGACAGACCCGGACGGAAGGTACGGTCGCCAATCTGGTCGGCGGCAACGCCGATGTCGAGCCAGCCGTCGCCGTTGACGTCGGCGACCGCCGATTGCCGGCTGTAGGCCACGCCGCCGCCGTCCAGGCCCATGTCGCGACCGACTTCCTCATAGCGACGGTAGCCATCGCGGGCGAGGAACAGCATGTTGGGATGCGGAATGCCGGTCGTTGGCGCGGTGGGGCTCATCGCCGGATCGCCGGTCAGGTAGAAATCGAGCCAGCCGTCGTTGTTGAAGTCGGCGAACACCGGGATGGCGTGATTGCCTTCCGGCAGCCCTTCCGGATTGACCAGCTCAACGGCCTCGCGCTCGAACTGCCAGCAGCCTTTATTGAGATAGAGGCGCAGGGCGTCGGGGAAGCCGCCTTCTTCGCTGACCGCGAACAGGTCGGTGAGGCCGTCGTGGTTGATGTCCACTGCCGCGAGGCCGCCGGTGCCGGCGTCCACGACCACGTCGGTGATCCCGGTTAGTTCGATCTGCTCGAACAGCTGGCCCCGGCCGGTTGCGTCGTCCGCCGCATCCCCCGGGCTTGCTGCCTTCAGCGAAGGCGCTGCACAGGTCGTTGGTTTCGGAATCGCTGAGGTCGGCTTCGATGCCGGTTGGCTGTCGCCGCAGCCGGTCACGGCCAGCCCCAGCCATACCGCCAGCACGGCGCGGGCGAGGCCTGTCTGCTGGCGGGCGAAAATCCGCGAGCCGACCGGGGACGAATCGAAGGCCGCAGACGCGGCCATCCAGCTCTTTTGCAATGTCTTCTCCTCACACAACTGCGGTGTCCGACCTGCCTTGGCGCGTCCCGAGGAAGCGGGCGGTCGGAATCTTTGTCTGCCATGCCGATTGAGCTGGTGCCGCCATTGACGTGACATGCGAGTCAGCCTCACCTGGAAGCGTACTAATTCAAATGCATTAATGCAAATGCATTTGATCGTATGAGTCTGGCTCTCCGCGCCGGCCTGACCTGCCGCGCGCAGTCGGGCCCGTCGGCGCGACCAAGCGTTCAGTCACGGGGCGCGCAGCATGGGCAAACCGCTTGTCTTCGGGCGGCGGCTTCGGCGGTGAGGCCGAAACGATTGAGCTTCAGGGCTCTGGCCAGGCGTCCGGACTCAGGCGCAGCACGTAGAAGCCGCTGTTGGCATCGGTGTACCAAATCTCCCGCCGCTCTGGCGCGAACGCCGGACTGGACATCGCCCAGTTGCCGGGCTGGGTGATGAGGCGCTCGATCACGGGGGCGTTGAAGTACGCCACCTCGCGCGGGCGGTAAGGGTCACGGATGTCGAATACACGCAGACCGGACAGGATCATGCTGCAGGCAACAATGCCTGGATCCTGTCGGCGTGGGACGCTGCAATAGTGCCCGGCGTAGCCGGCCAGGGTCGTGCTGCCGGCGCCGGGATCGGCAGCCTGCTCGGCGAAGTGCTCCGGCTGGTGTACCTCCAGGCGCAGATCCGAAATGATCTTCGGCCTGGTTTCGTCGCCGATGTCGATGATGCGTGCGGCGCCGACTCTTGACTGAGCCCCGAACTCGTCGATCTCGACCAGATACGGATGGCCCTTGATGGTCACCGGAATCACGGCTTGCGGTGTGCTGATGCCATCCCAGTGCAGTCGCGCCACTTCGCGCACCCGGGGATTGCGGGCGCGCGCCTGCACCTCCGACACGTCGAGAATGACCAGGCCCCGGTCGGTGGGGATACCGAGGTTGTCCAGCTGCTTGAGGCCGACGCCGGCAACGTAGGCGCGGTTGCCGTCGTCGCTGATGCCGAGACCGTGCGAACTGATCGGAATGACGGTCAATGGCCTGGGCAAGGCCGGGTTGCTGATGTCGATCGGCGTCAGCGTCGGCGTTCCCGGGGAGGCGGAATAGAGGGTGTAGCCATCGGGCGACATGCCGCTCTCGTGTCCGAGCACGGCCAGTGGCGCCGTGGCCTTGAGCACGGGATGCCGGCAGTCCTGCGACAGGTCATAGATGTCCACCGCACCCGGGTAGGCCAGCGGACTGCCGAGTACTGCGGCGAGCAGGCCGCGTTTGGTGTTGAGCACCAGGGATTCGTGCGGCGACAGCATCGCCGCAGTGCGTAAGGTATCGACCCGCACCGGCCGGGTCGGGTCGCTGAGGTCCATCACGTTGACCCCGGCCTCGGCACCGAAGACGTTACTGGGGAACAGCAGGGTGGTGTCGTAGTAGGCGCATTCGTGCCCGGCCGCGTCGACGTAGCGCTCCACCTTGTAGCCGCCGACCGTCCCCAGCAGGCCGGGCACGGTGTAGGAGCCGATCATCTCGATATTGCAGCGGAAGCCCTGCTCGACGCGGCCGTTATCCCAATCGTCCTGGGTGACGCGGCCCTGATAACTGGTTTCGGGGCGCGCGCCGGCGCCACATACCGCCTGTGGCGTTGCTGCCGGAACGGTGCCGCCGACGGGGGGCGGTTCCGGGTCGGACCCCGAGCAGGCGGTCAGTAGGAGCGCTGCGGCGAGCGCAGGAAGAACGTTTTGGCGCGTTGCCCAATTCGTGCTGTCGGGGCCGCCACGGGTGGCTTGCATCAACCACTCCGCGCACGCTCGCGTAGCCGCTCTGCGTCAACGCGACAACGGTCCGCGGCCCCCTGTGGGTCGGCGCTCAGGGCTTCGAACTCCGCCACGCTGGCGTGGGTCCCGTAGGGGTAGTAGTCCCCCATGACCTCACGCTCCGCGCCTTCCATCGCGGGGATGTTCTGGATCGCCTGGGCGAAGTCAGGGTCCGGCAGCATGTTGCGCAGGATCAGCAGACTGCTGGCCATCGGCCCCCAGTCGAGCCAAGCGACGCCACATTCCGGCCGCGCATTGGCGGGCCGCATTTCCGGGCGACTGACCACGATCAGATAGTCCCCCTCGGCATCTTGTGGAATCTGCTCGTCGTAGAGGCAGTCCCAAAAGCGCTGGCTGGGGGCGTCGTTGCTGCACAGCGACCAGTAGCGCAACTGCGCTGGAGCCATTCGCGGCACGTTCTCGTAGGTCTTGGGCACTTTCGGCATGCGCGAGGCGATCACCGCGATCTCGCCCATGGCCTGGTTCACCGTGCCGCTGATATAGGCATTGTCGCGGTTGCTCAGAAACCCTCCGCGCAGGCCGGTGGCAAAAAAGGCCTGTCGGATCGGGTCCCAGATCGGCAAGCCAACGGTGATCGGGTTGGTATAGCCCTCGGCCATCGTGGTGATCGAGATCGGCGCGTTGACGAAGGAATTCCAGTGCAGCGGCTCCTTGGCTTCCATGGCCAGCGGCACCGACTGCAGGTTCAGCGCGGCGACGCGATCATTGAGCCCCAGGCCGAGGCGCGCCTGTTCGAGAAAGGCGCAGGCCTCGACGCCCGGCAGTTCCTGCCCGCCGGGCAGCAGATAGCGAAAGGTCGGCAGATCGACATTGCCGGCCAGCGAGGTGCCGCGGTCGCTGACGTAGATGCGGTAGATGATGTTGGCGTAGGCCGCCGCCGGGGTCGGCGCAAAGGCGCTGTAAAGCGTGTTGGCCTGCCGCTGGGCCGGATCGTCCGGTGGCGGTTGTGCAAGCACGTGCAGGCGATACCGGCGTGGTTCGGCGTAACGCTCGGCGCCGGGCAGGAAGGGGTTGAAGCTGCCTGCGTCCGGCGCGATCTCGGCGTCGGCGATGCCTTCGAACGAGGCCAGCGTCGGGTTGTAGACGTTGAACGACATGTAGCGCGCATGCGGATACTCGCCTTCGATCACGACCTCGCCGCCGGGCGGGATCGGCACAATGGCACTCCAGTACTGCGCGGCCGTGTCCGGATAGGCGATGTTGACCAGATCCGGGTCGGAGGCGACCGCCCAGGCGCAGTCGCGGGTAAAGGAGGTCGGGCTCGGCTCGCTGCCGCTGCCGCCGGAGCTGCCGCCACCCGAACTGCTGCCTGCGGCGGGAGCCTGGTCCGGAAAACCGGCGGATTGGTGGCCGCAGCCCACGCACGCCAGGGCCAACATGGCCATCGCCAGCTTCTTTTTCATGCTGCTCCTCTGCACTGTTCCTGCCGGTGTATCCCGACTCTCTGGCCGGGTGGTGGCCGGTGGGTCCGGCACGGGCAGGACTGTACTAATGCATAAGCATTAATGCAAGCGCATGTTCACTGCGGAGCGAACGGCTGGACCAGTGGAGCGGCCACGCCAGCGCTGATGTACGAATAAAAGTGCACCAGCAACTCCAGCGGCCGGTCCCGATAGAGCTCGGCCACGGGCGTATCGGGCTCTCGGCCCAGCAGGGTGATCTCCGAAAGGCCGTGGATCAGGTTGGCCGCCGCCATGTACAGCTGGAAGTCGAGCACGTCAGTGGGCTTGTCGGGCAGGGCTGCCTGGAACATCGGCGTCAGGCGCAGGAAATAGGGACGGACCTTCTGCAACAGCAGGTCCTGTGCCTCGCTGCCCGATTCCCAGGTCAGGCGCGAGAGCACCCGCAAGCCCAGCCGTCCCTCGTGGGACTGCTGGAACAGGTAGACGTAGGGCGCAAAGCCGATGCTGACGATTTCGGTCACGGTCGGGATGCGTTCCCGCATCACGGCCTCCAACTCGGCGTAGGCCTCCGCCTGCAGCGGTTCCAGCTGGCGGTTGATGTCGTCGAGTACGGCCCTGAGCAGGCCGAGCTTGTTCTCGAAGTGGTAGTGCACCGCAGACTGATTGGAGGCGCCAGCTTCCGCGGTGATTCGGCGGATGGACGTGGCATGGATGCCCTCGTCGGCGAACAGCCGTCGCGCGGTGGCGATCAGCGCCTGACGGGTCGAGTCTTCGCTAGCGCCGTTGGCCTGAGGGGCGGATTCAATTATTTCCATTAGGGTGTCTGGCCGTCGTCCGGCAGTGTAGCGCTGACGCCCGTCCGCCGGTCCGGCGGCGATCAGGAATCCGGGCTGGCTCGCAGTCTACGGACCCTGAGGGCCGGACTCGGCGGCTCGGGCTCCAGGATCAACGCCGACAGCGGCGGCAGGGTCAGGGCCAGCGAGTGGGGGCGCTGGTCGCGGGGCTTGGGCTCGCTTTGCACGCCGCCGAGATTGCCGCGATTGCCGCCGCCATAGCAGCTGGAGTCGGTATTGATCCGCTCGCGGTAATAGCCCGGTTGCGGCACACCGATCCGGTAGTTGAGGCGCGGCACCGGGGTGAAGTTGAGCACCACCACGATCAGCTGCCCGGCCTCGTCGCGGCGCAGATAGCTGAGCACCGACTGTTCGGCGTCGTGGCAGTTGATCCACTCGAAGCCGCTGGCGGCGAAGTCGCCGGCATGCAGGGCGCGGCTATCGCGGTACAGCCGGTTGAGGTCGGTGACCAGCTGCTGCACGCCGCCGTGCGCGGGCTCATCGCGCAGCGCCCAGTCGAGTTCGCCGTCGTGGTCCCATTCGCGCCGCTGCGCGAACTCCTGGCCCATGAACAGCAGCTTGCGGCCGGGATAGGTCCATTGATAGGCGTAGAGCAGGCGCAGCTGGGCAAAGCGGGCCTGGTCGCTGCCGCCGTGCATCTTGCCCAGCAGCGAACCCTTGCCGTGCACCACCTCGTCGTGCGACAGCGGCAGCATGAATTTTTCCTGCTGGGCGTAGCTGATGCCGAAGCTCAGGCGCTGGTGGTGATGGCGGCGCGCTAGCGGGTCCAGCGCCAGATAGCCCAGGGTGTCGTGCATCCAGCCCATGTTCCACTTCATGGCGAAGCCCAGGCCGCCGTCGCGGGTCGCGCCGGTGACGCGCGGCCAGCTGGTGGATTCCTCGGCGATCAGCAGGGCGCCCGGATGGCGGTCCTGCACCACCGCGTTCAGCTGCTGCAGGAAGCGCACGGCGTCGAGATTTTCGTGGCCGCCGTGGGCATTGGGCAGCCACTCGCCGGGGCGGCGCGAGTAGTCGAGGTAGAGCATGGAGGCGACGGCATCGACACGCAGGCCGTCGACGTGGAATTCCTCCAGCCAGTACAGCGCCGAGGCGAGCAGGAAGTTGCGCACCTCGGGGCGGCCGTAGTCGTAGATCAGGGTGCCCCAGTCCGGGTGCCGGCCGCGGCGCGGGTCCGGGTGCTCGTACAGCGGCTCGCCGTCGAAGCAGACCAGGCCGTGCTCGTCGGACGGGAAATGCGCCGGCGTCCAGTCCAGCAGCACGCCCAGGCCAGCGGCGTGGCAGCGGTCGATCAGCTCGCGCAGGCCATCGGGTTCGCCGTGGCGGCGGGTGGGCGCGAAGTAGCCCAAGGTCTGGTAGCCCCAGGAGCCGTCGAAGGGGTGCTCCATCACCGGGAGCAGTTCGACATGGGTGAAACCCAGCGCCAGCGCATGCGGCACCAGCTGGTCTGCGATCTCGGCGTAGGACAGCGGCCGGCCATCGCCGGCCCGGCGCCAGGAGCCCAGGTGCAGTTCGTAGACGCTCATCGGCGCCTGCCGCCAGTCCGCCACGCGCCGCCGGCGCAGCCAGGCTTCGTCGCCCCAGACATGGCGGCTGGGCGCGGTCACCACCGAGGCAGTGTCCGGGCGCAGCTGCATCTGCTGGCCGTAGGGGTCGGCCTTGAGCACCCGGCGGCCGTCGCTGCCGCTGACCGCGTACTTGTACAGCGCGCCGGGCGCGAGCCCCGCTACGAACAGCTCCCAGATGCCGCCGGGGTGGCGCTGCATCGGATGCGCTTCGCCCTGCCAGCCGTTGAAATCGCCGACCACCGCCAGCTGCCGCGCGCGCGGCGCCCAGCAGGCGAACAGCACGCCGTCCTCGCCGTCGATCCGGCGCGCATGGGCGCCGAGAAAGCGGTAGGCATGCCAGTGATGGCCCTCGCCAAATACCTGGCGGTCGAACTCGCCGACCTGCGGCGGCATCGGCGCGCGGCTCATGCCGGCGGCGGCCACGCCCGGCCCTGGCGCTCCAGCGCAGCGCGGGTGCGGGCAGCGAGGTCGGCGGGCAGGTCGGCCCATTGGAAGCGCCAGTTCCAGTTGCCGGCCTCAACGCCGGGGCGGTTCATCCGCGCCGCACTGCCGAGGCCGAGCAGGTCCTGCAGCGGTGCGATGGCCAGCGGCGCCGGCGAGGCCCAGGCCTGGGCCAGCAGGCAGCCCGGCATGGGGCTGTCGTCGCCCAGGGTCTGCCGGATCTGCTGCTGCACCGCCGGCTCCAGGCCGGACCACCAGCCCAGGGTGGTGTCGTTGTCGTGGGTGCCGGTGTAGCAGACCGTGTCGGCCGCGTGCTGCGCCGGCAGGTGCGGGTTGTGGGGATCGCCGTCGAAGCCGAATTGCAGCACCCGCATGCCGGGGATGCCCAGGCTCTGGCGCAGCGCCACCACGTCCTCGGTGATGTGGCCCAGATCTTCGGCCACCAGCCGGGTGCTGCCCAGCACCGGCTGCAGTGCCTCGATGGCGGCGCGGCCGGGGCCGCTGACCCAGGCGCCGGCGGCGGCGGTGCGCGCGCCGCGCGGGATGCGCCAGTAGGCGGCAAAGCCGCGAAAATGATCGAGCCGCACCAGGTCGAAGCGCTGCGCCTGCACCTCGAAGCGGCGGCGCCACCAGCGGTAGTTCTCCGCCGCCATCGCCGGCCAGCGATAGGCCGGATAGCCCCACCACTGGCCGTCGGCGGCGAAGCCATCGGGCGGCACGCCGAGAAAGGCCTCGCACTCGCCTTCGGCATCGACCTCGAACAACTGCTGATGCGCCCAAACATCGGCGCTGTGGTGCGCCAGGAACAGCGGCACATCGCCAAACAGCAGCAGGCCGCGCGCCTGCAACTGGTGCCGGAACCCGGCCCAGCCCAGCTCGAAGCGGCATTGCTGGCGCCGGACCTGGTCCAGCTCCGGCCGGTACTGCTGCAGCGCCGCCGCCAACGCCGCCGGCTCGCGGTGCCGCAGCGCCGCCGGCCAGCGGTTCCAGGCCAGGCCGGCGTGCACCTGGCTGAGCACGCTGAACAGGGCGTAGTCGTCGAGCCAGTCGGCGTTCTGCTCCAGGTAGCGGGAATAGGCCGGCGCGTCCGGTTCGGGCTGGTCGGCGACCAGGCGCGGGTCGCCGGCGAAGCCGGAATCCAGGTGGTAGGGCGAGCCGTGCACATCGACCGGGCCGACCGGCAGGATCTGCCAGACCCGGAAGCCCGCCGCCACCATGAAGTCGGCGAAGCGCAGCGCCTCGGCATCGGCGCGGCCGCCGGGCAGGGAGCTGATGTGCAGCAGCAGACCGGCGCTGCGTTCGATCCAGGGGCTCATGCCGGCCCCTGGCTGGGCAGCATCGCGCCGAGCGCCGCGCCCTGGCTCGCCAGCGCGCTGGCGAAGGGCTGGTCGAGCACCGCTGGCGGGGTCTCGCCCAGCAGGCTGTACAGCTCGCGCAGATGGGCGCGGAACAGGCGGTCGAAGTCGGCGATGGCGGAGGCGATGTGGTGGGTGCCGGGCCACCAGAACCAGTCCGAGCCCTCGCAGGCGGCGAGCGCGCGCCGTGCCGCCGGCGAAGGATCGGGGCTGGCGTCGAAGCAGCGCTTGGCGTCCATCAGCAGCTCCCAGGCCAGGTTCTTCTCCGGATGACCGACCCAGGTCAGCAGCTGGCCGTGCACCCAGCTGCCGGCGACCAGGAAGGGCAGCTCGGCCGTTGCCGGCGCGGCGCCGATGCAATCGGCGAAGGTGGCGAGCTGCAGGCGCGGATGCGCCGCCAGGGTGCGGTACAGGCCGCGCACGAAGGCGATGCCCTGGTCCGGGTAGTGCTCCCAGGGGTTCTCGCCATCGAGCGCGATCACGATCAGCGTCCGGTCGCTGTCGGCGAAACGGCGCTCCAGGCGCTCGACCAGGTCGGCGACCGCGTCGGCCGGCTGCCAATCCTTGTAGACAAATCCGATGCGGTCCGACAGCTCGTCGTCGCGGAAGAAACATTGCAGCCGGCTGTCGGCGAGCCGGAACTGGCTGGGCTGGCCGGTGGGGCTCAGACCGTGGTGGTGCAGGCTGGCGCGCAGCACCGATTCGCTGCTGGCGATCCAGTCGAAGCCGAGCGCGGCGATCTGCCGGGCGGCGGCGTCGGAGACGGCGGCTTCCGAGGGCCAGCAGCCGCGCGGGCGGCTACCGAACAGGGCTTCGAAACACTCGCGCCCGGCCTCCAGGTGCCAGCGCGCACGCTCGCGGCCGTCCGGATAGGCCGTCCCTGGCAGCGGTGTCACTGCCGCGTTCTCGTGGGCGCTGGCGAAATCCAGCAGCAGCGGCTGCAGCGGATGGTAGTAGGGGCTCATCGACAGCTCGACCCGGCCGTCGCGCGCCAGCCGGCGGTAGCGCGGCAGCAGGTCGTCCAAGGTATCGGCGATCAGCGCCAGCAGCCCCTGGCGCTGGCGGGCGCTGTAGCCGCCGGCCTGGGCCAGCAGGCTGGCGGCGCGCGGGTCGCGGCGCAGGCCCTCGCCAAGCCAGACCAGGTGGTACCAGCTCACCAGGTCCAGCAGCTGCGCATCGGGATAGGCCGCGACCGCCTCGGCGCCCAGCGCCAGCGCCGTCGCCGCCGTGCCGGCGAGCTCAGCGTAGGCGGCAAAGCGGGTGCTGCCTGGGCCCGCCAGCGCCGGCTGGCAGGCCGCCATCAGGGCGCCTCGTCCGGTGCCGGTCGGGGCGTCGAGCAGGCCGGCCAGCAGCGGCGTCGCCGGTCGGCGGCCGGCGTGGAAATAGCCGCGCGCGTCCTCGGCGGCGGCGACGATCTGGTCGAGCAGCACCGGCGAGAAGTTGACCACCGCGCGGGCCTCGGGCACGGCTTCCATGTGCGCCGCCATGTCGGCGTAGCCGCGCAGGCCGTGCAGGTGCACCCAGGGCAGGCGCGGAATGCCGGCGACCCGGTACTCGGGCTGGTGCATATGCCAGAGCAGCACAACCCGCTGAGGGGGGGCGGAGGTCATGATCGGCGGCTCCGGCTGGGCAGGTTCGGGCCACAGCTTAGCCTGCGCATCGCCGTGCCTGGTCGACCGGCCGTCTGCCCTGCGGTGCCGGTCGATCCGGGGCGCGCTCAGCGCGCGAGCGTGCGCTCCCACATCTGCAGATAGCCCTCGGCGGAGTCGTAGAGCGCGTTCAGGGCTTCCTCGCCGCCCTCGATGCGCACTTCCTCGACGAAGTCGGCGACCAGGCCGTACTGCGCCATGCCCTCGGCATTGATGTCGAACACGCGCTCGCCACTGCGCTGCCGGTCGAACACCACCGGGCTGATGCCGGCGAACTTGCTGTCCCAGCCCGGCCCCCGGAACAGGGTGAAGGGGTATTGCACCGGCTCTGCCTCGCTGCCGCGAGGATCGGCCTGCGAACCCATGCCATTGGTGTCGGCGCCGTAGCCGAGCGCGAACAGGTAGCGGTCGCTCCGGATCGGCTTCAACCGCTCCAGCATCTCGACCTGCTGCCGGCCATTGCCCTTGTAGGGATAGATGATGCCGCCGCCGGCGAGGATGCGCTGCGCCTGCGCCATGCTGATGCCGCCGTGGCCGCCGTGGGTGGAGACCAGCGGGTAGATCGGCGTCTTCGACTCGGCCAGATCCAGCAGCTCGGTCTTGATCTTCAGCTCCAGATGATCGACCTCGATGATCATCTTCTTCTCCATCATCTGCTCGAAGGCGTAGCGGCCGAGGTCGGTCAGCTGCCGCGCATTGCACTGCTTCTTGCTGGAGCTGTAGAGCGGCACCGCGCCGTTGAGGATGGGGATGAGCTGGGCGGTGAGCGGGTCGTTGCCCAGGCCCGGCACCGTGGTCATGATCGCGCCGGCGTCGTAGAGGTAGTCGTCTGCCGGGCAGTCGTAGGTGCCCCAGAACTTGCCGGTGTCGACGAAGTTGCCGATGTTGAGGATGGTGCCGTCGAAGATGCCGTTGCCACCGAAGGCATTGTCGAATTCGTGCAGCGGGAACATCTGCCGTACCCCGGCGTCGTAGACCCGTTGCAACTGCTGGTCGATGTCGGTCTCGGTGCAGCCGCTGACCTCGCTCAGGTTGGCCAGGTAGCTGACATCGCAGTTGAACAGGTGCGAGATCTCGATGCCCAGCACCACCGCCAGCTTGCCCTGGTTGATCACCTGCCGCGCCTCCTGCGGGCTGGTGACGATGCGGAACCAGCCCTGGCCCGGGCCGCCTTCCTGGGCGTCGATGTAGTCCTGCAAGCGGTGCATGAAGGTCGACTGATTCATCGCCTTGTCCATCTCGTTGCAGATCGGCAACTGCCCCTGGGTCGGCGAGGCGAGGGTGCACAACACCTCGTTCTCGACCAGGTTGTTGACCATGATGCGCAGGCCGGCCTTCCAGGCTCGCTCGACCCACTTGTAGTACATGGCCTCGTGGGTCAGAGAGTGCGCCGCCGGCCAGTCGATGAAGCTGGGCCAGCCGATAT
>JAUYNO010000066.1 GCA_030696045.1 Stagnimonas sp.
TAGCCGCCGAAGCCCGGGTGGTTCTTCCACTTGTTGGCCGCGCGCGTCCAGAAGTCGATGAAGTTCGATTGCTTGAGCGTGGCCCCCGGCGCCAGCGCGAAGATGCGCGTCTGGACCTGCGTGTTGTCCGTGGTGTACGCGTAGATCAGCGGGTTCTGCTGCTTTTCCAGGCCGATCACCGAGCCGTCGGACTGGAACACGAAGTCGCGGTAGCGGCAGTAGTTGTGCAGGTCGATGATGCACTTCGTGCCGTTGGCGGCATGCGCATCGAGCACGCCGGTGATGTACGACTCGTAGCCCGCGTGGAACGCGCCGGGCTCGCCGATCAGTGAACGCGCCGTCGCGTTGGCGGGCGTGTCGTGGAGCATGGGCTGCAGCATCTCCCACTTGATCGGCAGGCGCGACCGCGAGAAGCCATTGGATGCGAGCCAGGCCACGTCGGCTCGGCGTGGCACGGTGTAGTTCAGGTTGGGCTGCGTGCCCGAGCCGTATCGGAACCCCGTTTCGGCCCATTCCATTCCCGAGAGGTTCACGCCGATGACGGCGGCGCCGACGGGGGGCGGGGCCGGTGTCGGGGCGGGCGTAGGTGCGGGCGTCGGCGAAGGCGTCGGGGCTGGCGTCGGGGCTGGCGTGGGCTTGGGCTTGTGCCCGGGCCTGTGGCTGCCGATGGCCGTTCCCACGACCGCCGACAGCGCGCTGAATGCGGCCGCCGCCTTTGAAAAGTCTCGTCTGTCCATGTTCCACTTGCTCCGGGGTCCATCTACTGCCGAACTACCGCGTGCAGTATCCGGCGGCGGACGGTGGCCCGCATGTTCGCCGTGCCTCCAGCCCCAAAAATGGATTCGTGCCTACGCATTCGTCGGACCGGTCCGACTGAGCAGCAGGGCCGTGCGACGCGCGCGTGGTGAAGTACTTATGATCGCGGCATGCTGACCCTTTACTACGCCCCCGGAACGTGCGCACTGGCGTCGCACCTTGCGCTGGAATATGCCGGTGCCGACTACCAGGCCGTCCGCGTCGATTTTTCGAGCAGGCAACAGCAATCGCCCGAGTACCTGCGGCTCAATCCCAAGGGCCGCGTGCCGGCGCTGGTCACGGAGCGCGGCATCCTGACGGAGACGCCCGCGTTGCTGTTTTACATCGCGCAGAGCTACCCGCAAGCCCATCTGGCGCCGAGGGATCCGTTCGAGCTGGCGCGCGTGAACGAATTCAACAGCTACCTCTGCTCGACCGTCCACATTGCCCACGCGCACCGGATGCGCGGTTACCGCTGGGCGGACGACGAACAGGCGATTGAGGCCATGAAGAAGAAAGTGCCGCAGAACATCGGCGACTGTTTCGAGCTGATCGAGCGGCAGCTGTTCCAGGGCCCGTGGGTGATGGGCGAACACTTCACGTCATGCGACCCCTACCTGTTCACGCTGGCCGGCTGGATGAAGGACGACGGCGTGGAAATGGCCCGTTTTCCCAAGGTGGCTGACCACCACGCGCGCATGTCAGCCGACCCGGTGGTCATGAAAGTGCTGGCGGCGCAGCGGGCGCCTTGAGGGTCAGGCGGACGTCGGGGCCTTGAAATCCCGCAGCGGGATCAGCCCCTGGTCGCCGTCCTCGTACAGCAGGTGGGCGGCCTGGCCTTCAACGACCCAGCAGGCCTTGAAGGTCTGCCCTTGCACCACGGCCGTGGCGTCGCGCAGCTCGGCGCGGTACTGCGGTTTCAGGCGGTTGAGGACGTGCTCGCTGGAGCAAGGACTGTTGGAAAGCCGGACCGAATCGTTCCCGCTGCTGGCGACCATCTCGTCTGCAAGCACGGGCGCGGCCAGCAGGGCCGCGGCGCAAAGAAGAGCGAATCTCATGACTTTCTCCAATATGGGCGCAACGAAGGTTGCACGGCGATTTCATCGTGCGCCAGGACCTCGATAGACCCTGTAGGAATTGCCCACCAAGGGGAGTCGTCGGGCGCCGTCGGACGTCGCAGGCGGTGGGCTTGCGGATAGCTGGGCGGCATGGCGCTTCGCTTACCATGCGGGCGAAGCACCCCAGGAGAAGCCATGGACCCCGCCATCCGCCGGCAGACGATCGCCGACCTGCTGCACCGCACCGCCAAGCGCTACCCTGCCAGGACAGGGCTGGTCTGCGGCGACACGCGCTGGACATTCGCCGAGTTCGACGCCGTGGTGGGGCGCGTGGCGGCCGGCCTGTCGCGCATGGGTGTCGGCCACGCCAGCCGCGTGGCCGTGCTGGCCCGCAACTCGCACGGCTTCGCGGCGCTGAGGTTCGCACTGGCGCGCCTGGGCGCGGTGCTGGTGCCGATCAACTTCATGCTCAGGGCCGAAGAGGTCGCGTACATCCTCAAGCACGCCGGTGCGCAGACGCTGGCGACCGACTCCGGCTTGGCCGAAACCGCCCGTGCCGCGGTGGCCATGGACACGGCTGTCAGGCAGTTCATCTGGCTGCCCTCTGAGGACCCGTCGCAGCCGGTGGCGGGCATGACATCTTTCGACGAGCTCGCGGCCACGCAGGCGCCGGCGCCGGAAGCGCCGCAACTCACCAGCACCGACCTGGCCCAGATCGTCTACACCAGCGGCACCGAATCCAGCCCCAAGGGCGCGATGCTGACGCACGACGCTGTGATCTGGCAGTACGCCAGCTGCGCCGTGGACGCGAGCATCGCGCATGGCGACGTGATGCTGCACGCGCTGCCGCTGTACCACTGCGCGCAGCTGGACGTCTTCCTCGGCCCGGCCATTTACGTGGGCGCGACGAGCATCGTCACCGCCAAGCCGACCCCGGACAACCTGCTGCCGCTGATCGCCCGGCACGGCATCACGAGCTTCTTCGCGCCGCCGACGGTGTGGATCGCGCTGCTGCGCTCGCCGCTGTTCGACGACACGGACCTCTCCACGCTGCGCAAGGGCTACTACGGCGCGTCGATCATGCCGGTGGAAGTGCTCAAGGAGCTGGCGCGCCGGCTGCCCGACGTCGGCTTCTGGAACCTGTACGGCCAGACCGAGATCGCGCCGCTGGCCACCATGCTCGGCCCCGACGACCAGCTGCGCAAGCCCGGCTCGTGCGGACGCGCGGTGCTGAACGTCGAAACTCGCGTGGTGGACGACGACCTGCGCGACGTGAAGCCGGGCAGCGGCGAGGTGGGCGAGATCGTGCACCGCAGCCCGCACCTGATGCTCGGCTATTTCCACGACGACGAACGGACGAAGGCCGCGTTCACCGGCGGCTGGTTCCATTCCGGTGACTTGGCCACCATCGACGAGGAGGGCTTCATCACGGTGGTGGACCGCAAGAAGGACATGATCAAGAGCGGCGGCGAGAACGTCGCCAGCCGCGAGGTGGAGGAGATGATCTACCGGCTGCCGGCCGTGAGCGAAGTGGCCGTGATCGGCGTGCCGCACCCCAGGTGGGTGGAGGCGGTGACGGCGGTGATCGTGGTGAAGGCGGGGCAGTCGCTGACGCAGCAGGAGGTCGTCGATCACTGCAACAAGAACATGGCCGGGTTCAAGGCGCCGAAGAGCGTGGTCTTCGCGGAGAGCTTGCCCAAGAACCCCTCCGGCAAGTTGTTGAAGCGTGAGTTACGCCAGGCCTACAACGGCGTGTTCGGGAGCGACAAATGATCGTCGAGCGAATCTGGACCGGTAATTCCCTTCGCAATTTCAACTACCTGGTGGCCTGCCCGGACACCGGGGAGGCGCTGGCGATCGACCCGCTGGACCATGAGAAGACGCTGGCCACCGCGCGGGTCAAGGGCTGGCAGATCACGCAGATCCTCAACACCCACGAGCACCACGACCATACCGGCGGCAACGCGGCCGTGGTCGCCGCCACCGGCGCCAAGCTGATCGCGCACCATCGCGCGGCCGGGCTCATTCCCGGTGTGGACCGGGGCGTGAAAGCCGGCGATGTGATCAAGGTCGGCAAGCACGTGGAGCTGGAGTGCCTGGACACGCCCGGCCATACGATGTGCCACATCTGCCTGCGCTCGCACACCGACCAGCCGGCCCTGTTCTCGGGCGATACCTTGTTCAACGCCGGCGCCGGCAATGTGCACAACGGCGGCAACGTGGACGACATGTTTGCCACGTTCGTTGAGCAGTTGGGAAGGCTGCCCGGGAACACGCGGATCTATCCGGGGCACGACTACATCGCCAACAACCTGCGGTTCACCCTGGCGCGAGAGCCCGGCAACGATGCCGCCCGCGACATGCTGCCCCAGGTGGCCGGGCACGACCCCGCCGCCACCGTCACCACGCTCGCCGACGAAAGGCGCATCAACACGTTCATGCGCCTGGACAGCCCGGAAGTGATCGCCAGGCTGCGCGAGGATTTCCCCGAGCTGCCGGACCGGCCCGAACCGAAGACCGTGTTCACCAAATTGAGGGAACTGCGCAACAAGTGGTGAGGCCCCATTCGGGAGCGGCACTCGCGACGCAACAGGATCGACCATGGCCAAGTCATTTCTCGTCGTTCTCCTCTTCCTGCTGGCGGGCTGCTCAGGCGTTCCCCGCGCGCCCGATGCCTCATCCCCCTGTTACGCGAACGAGGCTTCTTACGAATGCCAGGTCGAGCGATACCGCAACGTCAACAATTGACCGTGCAGGATGTCGAAATGGCGCGCGTCCGTTCGTCGTAGGGTCAGGCGGAGCATGGTGCTCCCCATCCACCCCCAAGGAGACCGATATGAGATTCATGGTTCTGGTCAAGGCCACCTCCGACAGCGAAGCGGGCATCCTGCCCAGCGGGCAACTGCTCGCCGAGATGGGCCGATTCAACGAGGAGCTCGTCAAGGCGGGCGTCATGCAGGCCGGCGAGGGCCTGCAGCCGAGCTCGAAAGGCGCGCGGGTGCGCTTCTCGGGCAAGAGCCGCACCGTGATCGAGGGGCCGTTCGCCGAGACCAGGGAGCTGGTGGCGGGCTTCTGGATCTGGCAATGCGCTTCGCTGCAGGAGGCGATCGATTGGGTCAAGCGCTGCCCCAACCCGATGCCGGGCGACTCGGAGATCGAGATCCGCCAGATCTTCGAGGCCGAGGACTTCGGCGAGGCGCTCACGCCCGAGCTGCGCGAGCAGGAGGAGCGGCTGCGCGCGCAGGTCGAGAAGGCCAACGCGCGGTCGTGAGCGCGCCACGCACGTCATCGTGCGCAGGCGCTCACGGGCACCCGCGCGACCCGCGTCAACCCACGTCCACCGTCACCCGCAGGAAGGTTGCCGGGATCAGGCACGTGTTCGGGTACTGGCTCTGGTTCTGGCTCTGGAACAGGGTCACCAGTTCGTCTCTTAGCGCGTCCGAGCGGCCATCCCTGGCGGCCGCTTCGAAGGCGTTCATCGTGGGTCCGTAGTACCGGCGGAACGTATCCACGAACTCCGCGGGCGAGCCCTTGAAATCGAACACGTAGCTGTCGCGCTCCCAGCCGATCGCCTCCGACGCGATGCCCGCCGCGCCGAAGCGTTCCAGGATGTGGGGCGTCGAGCCCCAGGTCATCGGGCTGACGAAGCCTTCGGGCGGCGGCGGGGAGTAGGACGAGCTGATCTTCAGGATCTGCGCGACCAGCGTCGGGTCGTTGGGAATCCAGTTGCCCATGATGATGCGCCCGCCCGGCTTGGTCACGCGCACCATCTCCCGGGCCACGTCGTACGGCTTGGGCGCGAACATGGCGCCGAAGATGCTGATGACGAGGTCGAAGCTCTTGTTTTCGATGCCGCCGAGGTCGCAGGCGTCGCCCTCCAGGATGCGGCACGTTGCCGACAATCCGGACTGCGCCGCGCGCCGGTTGCCCGCCGCGACGAGGTTGCTCGCGATGTCCACGCCGAGCACGTTGGCGCCCAGCTTCGCCGCCGGCAGCGCGGTGGTACCGTCGCCGCAGCCGAGGTCCAGCACTTTCATGCCGGGCGTGATGCCGGCCTGCCTCACCAGGTCTTCGCCGTTTTCGCGCATGCTCTCGGCGATGCGGGTGAAGTCGCCTTTTTCCCAGAGGGCCTTGTTCGGGTTCATGTCGTACTCCTTGTTGGAGAAGAGGGGACGAATCAGGCTTTCACCATCTCGCGCATGTGGTCGATCACATGGCTGTGCTCGTGCTGGGGACTGAACATCACGATCTCCGCGTCGGCATCGACCTTGACGTTGTGGCCGGGCGGCCAATAGAAGAGGTCGTTGGCCTTGACCGTTTCCTGCGCGCCGCGCTCATCGGTCGTGGTGATCTGGCCCTGCAGGACATACCCCCAGTGCGGGCACTGGCATGAGTTGCCTTGCAGCCCGACGAACAGCGGCGTCGTGTCGACGCCCGCCGAGAGGCTGAAGTACTCCCCGCTGATCCTGCCGAAGCCGGTTGCGTCGCCGAAATCCAGCCGCTGGCGGATCACGGCGCCCGGGATCTGCATCTTGACGTCCACGTCATCCTTGGCCATATGCATTTGCTGCTCCTGTGTGGGTCACCGGGTGCTTCCTGTCCGGCCGCCTGTCGTTGCACCCGGTTGAACCGATAGGCGGCATACTCAGGCACCTTCAGCGCCCGTGATGGACATGTTCCGCACCGGGCGTTCCTGAAACGTTCCCGGGAGAATGAATCGCGATGTCGTCGCCACCGGTTCACCCACCAGCGCCCGTGTCGATCCGGCTGCTCGGGCAGTTCGGTGTCAGCGTCGCAGGCGCCACGCTCCATGCGCAGCTCACCCGCCGCGCGGCCGAGCTTTTGCAACTGCTGAGCCTGCAGCCCCAGCACAGCCTGATGAACGAGCAGGTGGTCGAGGCGCTGTGGCCGCACCTCGACCCCGAGGCCGGCAGCGCGAACCTGCGCAAGGCGGCGCACCATGCCCGCCAGTTCCTGGGCGTGCCGGACGCCCTGGTCCTGCGCGGCGGCCAGGTGTTCCTGCTGCCTGACCGCGAGGTGGGGTGCGACGTGGGGCGCTTCGAGCGGGCCGCCGATGAAGCGCTGGACAGCGGCAGCGCGCAGGCGAGCAAGGCGGCGGCGCAGCTCTACGGTGGCGACTTGTTGCCCGATGCGCGCTATGAAGCGTGGACGGAGGCGCCCCGGCAGCGCCTGCGCGACAAGTACCTGCGCCTGCTGCGGCAGGCCGGCGACCTGGAGCGGCTGATCCGGGAAGATCCCACGGACGAGGCCGCGCACGTGCAGCTCATGCGTGAGGAGCTGGCGGCAGGCCGGCGTTCCTCCGCGCTGCGCTGGTACGGGCACCTGCGCGACCACCTGCAGCAGGGGATGGGCCTGCGCCCCGGCCCGCAGGCAGAAGCGCTGTACCGCGAATGCGTCGCGGGGATGGAAGGCGCCGCGCCGCGCTTCGTCGGGCGCGCGCTGGAGCTGGTGCGCGTGCTCACGCTGCTGCGTGCGGGCCTGGCGGGGCAGCGGGGCGGGGCGGTGGTGCGCGCCCCGGCCGGCATGGGCAAGACGGCGTTCTGCCGGCGCGTGGCCGAGGAAGCGCGCGGCCTCGGCTGGCAGGTGCGCTCATTGCAGGCGAGCGACTGGACCCGGCCCTACGGCATCGCGGCCGACCTCGTGGAGCCGCTGTTGCGCGATGCGCCCGACGTGGAGCAGGCCATCGGCCCGCATGCGCACCTGGTGCTGGCCGCGATCACCGCCACCGACGGCGCGCAGCCGCTGGCATTGCCGCTCGGCCGCCACCAGATGGTGGGCGCGCTGCGCCGCCTGTTGCTGGCGACCGCATCGGCAAAGCCGGTGCTGGTGATCGTGGATGACGCCCATTCGGCCGACGACGCGAGCGCCGAGGCGCTGGTGCAGCTGGCCGCGAGCGGCCCGCCGGTTTTCGTGCTGTTCGCCTGCCGGCCCGCGCTGCCGGCCCTGCTGGAGCGGCATGTCTCGCGCATGCTTCGCGCAGGCCAGCTGGAAGCGATCGAGCTGGGGCCGTTGGCCGCCGAAGAGGCGGCCATGCTGGCCGCCCGCGCCGCCGACGCGCCGCTCTCACCCGATGCGGCCGCGGCCATCGCGCAGCGGGCCGATGGCCTGCCGTTTGCCGTGGTGGAACTCGCGCGCGTGGCCACGGCATCCGGCGATGCCACCGTGGCGTTGCCCCGGAGCGTGTCGGCGGCGCTGGCCGAGCGCCTTTGCGATGTGGACGAAGGATCGATGGAAGCGCTGCGCCGGCTGGCGCTCTCGGCGCAGGAGTTCGATGTCGGCACGGCCATCGCGCTGGCGGCCGACGAAGGACACGACGCGCTGGCCCGGCTCGACCGCGCGCTGGCCACGGGCGTGCTGGTGGTGGCGGACGCCCGCTATCGCTTTCGTCATGCGCTGGTGCGGCAGGCGCTGGCCGAGGGGATCCCGCCGCATCGGCGCATGGCGCTGCACCGTGACGTGGCCGCGCGGCTGGAGCAAGCCGGCGCCGCGCCGGGCCTGGTCGGCCAGCACTGGCTGGCCGCGGGTGAGATCGACAGGGCCGTGCCTTGCTCCCTCGCCGCGGCGCGCCAGGCGTTCCGGCTGGGCGCCTACGACGACGTGCTGCGCCACGTCGACCCGCTGCTGGCGCACCGGCCCGCGCACCCGGAAGCGCTGGCATTGCGCGCGGAGTCGCTGGATGCGATGGGCCGCCCCGGCACGCTCGCCGCCTACGATGCCGCCGCCGACGTTGCGGAGCACGAACATGCGCACGAGCTGCGGGCCAAGCGCGCGCTTGCGCAGGTGAAGATGAGCGACCCGCCGGGCGCGCTGAAGTACCTTCAGGACGTGCACCCGACGACCGTCGCGGGCCGGCTGGCCGAGGCGCTCGCGTACAGCGGCGCCGCAGCGCTGGGTTTTGGCGATCCGGCGGAAGGCACGCGCCGCTCGGCCGAGGTGCGGCGCATCGCCCTGGAGACCGGCGACGAAGGCACCCTGGTGATCGCGTCGTGGGCGCAGGCAGCGGCCGCGCATGCGCGCGGCGACCTGCACGGCAGCGTGTGGGCCGACCTGAAGGAGACCAGCCACCTGCCGCACCTGGCTACGCGCGTGTTCGACGGCCACCTGTGCATCACGCAGCGCTTCCTCTACGGTTCACGGCCCTATGCCGATGTGATCGCGTTCGCCGATTCGCTGGCGACGGAGGCGCAGCGGCTGGGCGCCGCGCGAGGCCATGCTTTCGCGGTGACGCTGCGGGGCGAGGCGCGCCTCCTCAGCGGCCAGCTCGACGCGGCCGAGCAGGACCTCCTGGCTGGTGGGCGCATGCATCGCGCCATCGGCGGCGCGACGGGCGAGGCGCTCTCGCTGCAGCGCCGCGCCGAACTGGCGCTGTACCGCGGACGGCCGGACCGGGCACGCGGACTGCTGGATGAAGCGCTGGACGTGGCGCGCCAGTCAGACGTCGGCTTCCACCTGCTGGACCGGATCTACGGCACTCGTATCGCCCTCGCGTCGAAGCCGGACGCCGCGCTCGGAGTGCTGGAGGAGGCCGAGGCCGCCGTGCGCGGCCCGCTGGAGACCTGTCCCGGCTGCCGCATCACCTTCGCGATTCCCGCCACCATCGCGGCCGCGCGGGCGCACGAGATGGACCTGGCCGCCAGCCACGAGCGGCAATCCGATTACCTGGCCAACGTGGTCATGAAGCTGCCCGCGTGGTATGCCTCCCTGCACGAGGCGCGCGCGCACCTCGCGCTGGCAGGAGGCGAGCCCGCGGCGGCGCGCGAGAGCTTCGCCGCTGCGGCGCAGGGCTTCCACGCCTGCGGCCACACGCTGGACGAGGCCCGCTGCCGGGCGTTGGCGAAACAGGGCTAACGCTTGTGCGAAGGACGCCGCCGGGCCGCAGGCTTGCGGCGCGGCTTCGGTTCCGCCGACGCCAATGCGTGCTCCATGTTGTCGCGCACGGTAGCCAGCGGGTTGTCCTGGCCGGCCGCCTTGCGTGCGAGGCCGACGCCGGCGCCCGCGGACATGAAGTTGCCGACAGCCGACATCCACCGCACCCAGTTTCGCGCCGTCATGTCCCACATCAGGCGCTGCATGCTGGCGATGCCGTCCATGCCGCCGGTCGTCCAGGCATTCGCGTAATCGCCGCCGGCCGACGCGGGCTCCTTGGCCTCGGCCGCTTCCGCGCCGGCAACGGCGCGCGTCAATCGATCGGCACCTTCGGTCATGGTCTGGGTAGAGGCCAACGCGGCCTCGGCCGCGCGCATCCCCAGGTCGGTCCACAGCACGAAGGGATTGAACAGGTCGCGCGTCTCGGGCTCGTTGGTCATTGCGTGTCCCTGTTCAGTGCTGCGCCACGGTGCCGCGCCACGCACCCGTTTCCACGCCACGCCGCTCGATCAGTTCCTTGAACCGCTTCAGGTTGCCCTTGGCCGTGAGCTTGACGCCACCGACGGCGTCCCCGATCTTCTCGCCGGGGGTCTGCGGGTCGTAGTCCATCTGCAGCCTCACGCGCGTGCGGTTCTCGCCGATCTTGTCGAACGTGACGACACCCGCATTCCTCACGCCGTCTGTGCTGCGCCAGGCGATGCACTGGTCAGGAATCTGCTGGGTGATTTCCGCGTCCCACTCCTTGACCTTGCCCGCCACGTTGGCACGCCAGTGCAGGTGCGTGTCGTCGAGCTGCCGCACTTCCTCCACGCTCGCCATGAACCGCGGGAATTCCTCGAACTGGGTCCACTGGTTGTAGGCCGTGCTGACGGGCACGTCGAGGTCGATGGTTTCCCGCACCGACGAAGTGGCGCCCGGGACGCGGACCCTTTGCATCAGCTTCGATGCGAGCAGCGCGCCTGCCGCCAGCGCCGCAGCGGTGATGAGCGTCTTGCCCACGGGAACCTGTACGTCCACCGTCCGGTGGACCGCGAGCCCGGGAACGTCGCCCGTGCTGACCTTGAGCTTGTTCGACAGCAGCAATGCTCCCACGGCGAGCCCGCCGAGGGCGGCGAGCGCGCCGGATGTGGTCCTGGACTTGATTTCCATGATGTTTCCTCTCGAATTGATGTTGGACTGCGTACGCGTGAGAGCGACGCGCGATAGTGACAGCGCACACCGCTACCGGGGGCAACAGCGTGCAAGTCGGGTGAGCAAGAGCCCGGGTGCTCGGGCGGGGCCCGGGAGTTCCGCCGCCCGAAGGCGGCGGAATTCAGTCGCCGGTTCAGTGGAAACGCGAGTCGGACGGCCAGCGGTCCACGTGGTTGGCGTAGCCGTCGCCGTCGCTGTCGACGATGGCCGGGGCCCCCATCACGACGGTGTTAGGCACGACGTAGGCCGGGGTCGGCGCCACGTAGGCCACGGGTGCCGGCGCGGTGTACACCGGGTCATACGCACAGCCGGCCACCAGGGCCGCCACGCCCAGAGGGGCAAGTAGGTAATACGCTTTCATGAGTTACTCCTAACCCGCGCTTGACGTGCGCGGATGCCCTTACAGTCTGCGCGGCCGGCGCCGAAAGGGCATCGGGCGATGCCGGAAATGGCCGCAAGTCCTTGCCTACAGCCCGTGCCACGCGGCTGGGCTACACACCGACTACTTCCGTTGTCCGGGTCACCCCGGTTCCATGGGCCCTGCGCCGCAGGCAAGATCGCACCCCATGAGCCACGCCCTTGCCGCCCCCGGTGCGCCCCTGCGCATCGATGAGCCGCGTTACATCCGCATGCACGCCAACGACAACGTGGCCATCGTCGTCAACGATGGCGGGTTGCCCGCAGGCACGCCATTTCCCGATGGCCTGGTGCTGCTCGACCGGGTGCCGCAAGGCCACAAGATCGCACTGAAAGACCTGGCCGAGGGCGACGCGATCGTCCGCTACGACGTCACCATCGGATACGCACTGCGCGACATTCCTCGCGGCAGCTGGGTGGAGGAGTCGGTCGTGCGGATGCCGCCGGCCCGCGCGCTGGACAACCTGCCCATCGCCACGCGCGCCGCCGCTCCCGTGGAGCCGCTGGAGGGTTACACGTTCATGGGCTTTCGCAACGCCGACGGCACCGTGGGCACGCGCAACATCCTGGCCATCAGCACCACGGTGCAGTGCGTGACCGGCGTCGTGGAGTTCGCGGTCAACCGCATCCGCGCCGAGCTGCTGCCCAAATACCCGAACGTGGACGACGTGATCGGTATCGAGCACAGCTATGGCTGCGGCGTCGCCATCGACGCGCCGGGCGCGGAGATCCCGATCCGCACCTTGCGCAACATCGCGTCCAACCCCAACTTCGGCGGCCAGCCGATGGCCGTGAGCCTGGGGTGCGAGAAGCTGCAGCCCGCGCGGCTGTTCCCGGCAGGCGGCATCCCCATCCAGGACATAGGCTCGAGCCTCGTGGTGCTGCAGGACGAGCAGCATGTCGGTTTCATGTCGATGATCGAGTCGATCATGCGCACCGCCGAGCGCCGGTTGCAGCAATTGGACAAGCGTCGGCGCGAGGAATGCCCCGCGGCCGACCTCGTCGTGGGCGTGCAGTGCGGCGGCAGCGACGCCTTCTCCGGCGTGACGGCGAACCCGGCCGTCGGCCATGCGAGCGACCTGCTGGTGCGTGCCGGCGCCACAGTGATGTTCTCGGAAGTGACCGAAGTGCGAGACGGCATCGACCAACTGACGGCGCGCGCCATCAACGCCGACGTCGCCGCCGCGATGGTGCGCGAGATGGAGTGGTACGACGCCTACCTGAGGAAGGGCGGCGTGGACCGCAGCGCCAACACCTCGCCCGGCAACAAGAAGGGCGGCCTGTCCAACATCGTGGAGAAGGCGATGGGCTCGATCGTCAAGTCCGGCTCCAGCGCGATCTCCGGTGTGCTGTCGCCCGGCGAGAAGGTGCGGCAGAAGGGCCTGATCTACGCCGCGACGCCGGCTTCCGATTTCGTTTGCGGCACGCTGCAGGTGGCCTCGGGCATCAACATGCATGTCTTCACCACGGGCCGCGGCACACCTTATGGGCTGGCTTCGGTGCCGGTGATCAAGGTGGCCACGCGCAACGACCTGGCGCGGCGCTGGCACGACCTGATGGACGTGAACGCCGGGCGCATCGCGACCGGCGAGGCGACCATCGAGGACGTCGGCTTCGAGCTGTTCCAGCTGATCCTCGACGTGGCCAGCGGCCGCAAGAAGACCTGGGCCGAGCACTGGAAGCTGCACAACCCGCTCGCGCTGTTCAACCCCGCGCCGATCACCTGATCGATTTTTTCTGTCACAACTCAAGGAGACTTCCCATGCAACGTCGCTTCCTTCTCGCCGCCGCCCTGGCCGCCGCCGCTGCCGGCCCCGTGGCGCAGGCGCAGGACAAATGGCCGTCCAAGCCCATCACGTACATCGTGCCCTTCGGCGCCGGCGGCACCACCGACGTGCTGGCGCGCCTCGTCACCATGAAGGCGGGGCCGGCACTGGGCACCACCTTCGTCATCGAGAACAAGCCCGGCGCGGGCGGCAGCAACGGCTCCGACCTCACGGCCAAGGCGCCACCGGACGGCTACACGATCCAGGGCGGCACGATCAGCTCGCATGCGATCAACGTGAGCCTCTACCCCAAGCTGCCCTACGACCCGGTCAGGAATTTCCAGCCCATCACGCTGATCGGCTCAATGCCCAACGTGCTGGTCGTGCGCGCGGACAGCCCCTACAAGTCGATGCAGGACGTGATCGCCGCCGTGAAGTCCAAGCCCGGCACGATCAACTACGCGTCGTCGGGCAACGGCACGTCCCAGCACCTGTCCGGCGTCTTCTTCGAACAGCTCACCGGCGGCAAGATGGTGCACGTGCCCTACAAGAGCAGCGCGGAATCGCTCAATGCGATCCTGTCCGGGCAGGGCGCCGACGTCATCTTCGAGAACCTCGCGCCGGCGCTGCCGCACATCAAGGCCGGCAAGCTGCGCGCCCTGGGCGTGACGTCCGACAAGCGCTCGTCTTCGTTGCCCGACGTTCCCGCCATCGCCGAGACCCTGCCGGGCTTCGCCATCGTGTCGTGGCAGGGCATCTTCGCGCCCGCCGGCGTCCCGCAGCCGATCGTCGACCGTCTCGCGGGCGAAATGATCAAGGCCATCAACGATCCCGAGGTCAAGTCCAAGCTCGTGGGGCAGGGCATCGAGCCGTCCGGCATGACGCCCGCCGAGTTCTCGGCCTTCCAGAAGGCGGAGATCGACAAGTGGGCCCGCGTGATCAAGGCCGGCAACATCAAGGTGGATTGAGCGACCGCGCCTGTTCAGGCGCCCAGCAGCTGCGGCACTCTCCTGGCGGCCGCGCCCACGTATCCGCGTCAGTGAAGCGTGTGCTCGGCCTCGGCGCGGTGGAGCTGCACGCCGGAGCGGGCGACGCGCATCGAGCCGTCCTTGTGCACTTCCACCCGCTCGCCCCCGCCCAGCCGGTACTCGAGTTCCCCCGTGGATTCCCAATGGTCGATGCCGTCGGCCACCGACTCGTCGCGCGCCATGTGCTCATAGACCAGCACCTTGTACGGAGAGCCGTCGGTACCTTTGGCGCTGAACGACTCCAGAAAATGCAACTTTCGTTCCATGCGAAACCTCCTTGGATGGCACGGTCACGATCTATTTGTACATCGCGGCCGGCGCTGCGTACTGATCCGGATCAGGTTTCCCGATACCAGTTGTGCAGCTGTGCCAGGTCCAGGTCCCACCCCGACATCACGGCCACCAGCCGGGTGCCGGCGCCGATCACGCGCCCCCTGTTGATGAGCGGGATCGCGGCCACGTCCTTGATGACGAGGTCGTTCATCGCGATGAACAGCGCCGCGCGCTTGACCGGGTCGAGTTCGCCCTCGGCGGCCTTGTGCAGCCTGTTGTACTCGTCGCTGCGCCAGCGCGCCAGGTTGCGGCCCTGCCACTTGTTGGCCTTGCTCGAGATCTCGGCCGTGGTGAAGCGGTTCATGAACAGGGCCGGGTCCGGCCCGCCGGCAAGCGCCGTGAACATCTGCATGTCGCACCAGAACTTGGTGTTGGTGTCGGGATTGCCGACGTCGGACGAGAAGAATACCGACGCGCTCACCGACTTCAGCTCCAGCTCGATCCCCGCCTTCTGGCAAGCCTGCTTGATGACGGCCTGTTCCTTTTGGCGGATGCCGTTGACCGAGGTCTGGAAGACGAACTTCATCTTCCTGCCGCCTTTTTCGCGAACGCCGTCGGCGCCCTTCTTCCAGCCCGCGGCATCCAGCATGGCGTTGGCCTTGTCGACGTTGAACTCGAACTTCGTGTTCGGCGAGCGGAAGCGAGAGGGTGCGTTGAGGTAGTTGGACGTGGCGAAGCCGGTGCGGCCGTAGATGAACTCCTGCATCGCCTTGCGGTCGGTGAGCAGCGCCATCGCCTGCCGCACGGCGAGCTCGCTGAACGCGAAGTGCCGGCTCTTGATGCTGGCCCGCTCGCCATCCACCTCGTTCCACGGGTCCGTCATGTTCAGCTGCACGAACTCGATGTCGCCCGCCGCCACGATGTGCACCTTGCCCTTGCCGCCGGATTCCATCCGCTTGAGGACCTCGTCCTCCACCTGCAGGTTCCACGCGTAGTCGTACTCGCCCGTCTGCAGCACTGCGCGCGCGGCCGACGCCGCGTCGCCGCCGCCCTTGATCTCGATGGTGTCGAAGAACGGGCGGTTGGGCATGTGGTAGCCGGTGTTGATGGTGCCGCGCAGCATGTCGCCGGGCTTGAACTCCGCGAACCTGTAGGGGCCGGTGCCCACGGGCGCGAGGTTGCCCGGCGCCTCGCGCGATTTCGTGCCGGCGTAGGGCGCGAAAAGGTGTTTCGGGATCAGCAGGCTGGTGGCCATCGCCCGGTCCCAGTCCGGCGTGGGCTTGTCGAAGACGAGGCGGATGGTGTGCGTGTCGACCTTCTCGCACCTGAAGCCGGTGAAGCTGCCGATGGTGGTGGCGGCCGTGGCCGGATTGCGCACGTATTCCCAGTTGAAGACGCAATCGTCCGCGGTGAAGGGCTTGCCGTCGTGCCAGGTGACGCCCCGCTTCAGCTTCCACACCACCGACCGGCCGTCCGCCGCCAGGCCGCCGTTGGCGCGCGACGGGATCTCCGCCGCCAGCACGGGCAGCATGTTGCCGTCCGCGTCGTACACGGCCAGCGGCTCGTAGAAAACGCGTGCCGCCTCCTGGTCCTTGTTGCCGCTGGCGAAGTGCGGATTGAGCAGCGTGGCGCCTTGCCACCACAGGCACTTCAGCGCGCCGCCGCCACCGCGCCGGGTGGGCTTGTAGGCGGGGGCGGCCGGGGGCTGGGCCTGCGCGATGCCGCAGTGCACCAGCAACTGGGCGGCCATCGGCGCCGTGAGGCCCAGGGAGACCATGCGCGCGATGAAGCTCCGGCGGGGCAGGCGGCCGGCGCGGACGGACTCGATCAGCTCGCGAAGGGCGGGTTCGTGCATGGTGGGGGCCTTTCGGTGCCCAGCATACCGCGGACCGGCGCGCCGGAGCGGCCGTGCGCAAGCGCCGTATGATCAGGGCAGCGGGTGCGATGCGGCCCGCACAATCATGGCGTACAGCTCCACATCACCGATCGTCGAATTGCGTCACGTGACCTTCGGGTACGGGGAGCGCGTCATCCTGCACGATGTCTCGCTCAGCGTCCCGCAGGGCAAGGTCACCGCGCTGATCGGGCCGATGGGTTCGGGCAAGACGACCCTGCTGCGCGTGATGGGCGGCCAGGTCCGGGCGCAGTCCGGCGAAGTGCTCTTCGAGGGCCAGGATGTGACCGGCATGGATGCGAAGCAGCTCTACGCGATGCGGCGCCGCATGGGCATGATGTTCCAGTTCGGGGCCCTCTTCGCCGACATCAGCGTCTTCGAGAACGTGGCCTTCCCGCTGCGCGAACACACCGGCCTGCCGGAAGCGCTGATTCGCGACATCGTGCTCATGAAGCTCCACGCAGTCGGATTGCGCGGCGCACGGGACTTGATGCCCAGCTCGCTGTCCGGCGGCATGACGCGGCGCGTCGCGTTGGCGCGGGCCATCGCCCTCGATCCGGACCTGACCCTGTACGACGAGCCCTTTTCCGGCCTCGATCCCATCTCGCTGCACACGGTCGCGCGGTTGATCCGCCAGCTCAACGACTCGATGGGGCTGACCAGTTTTTTCGTGTCGCACGAAATCGAGGAGACCTTCGGGATCGCGGACCACGTGATCCTGCTGGCCGACGGCAAGGTGGTCGCCGAAGGCTCGCCGGAACAGATGCGCGGCAGCACCGATGAACTGGTGCACCAGTACGTGAATTCGCTACCCGAAGGGCCTGTGGGTTTCCACTATCCGCGGGTGCCCATCGAGGACGAACTCGGCCTGGCCGCCGCGCCGGCGCGAGTGCGCGGGAACTGACGCGGGCGTCGTCGGGGCCCCAGGGTTTCAGTGCGGGGCGCTGCGCGAATTCGCCAGGAAGAACCGCACCATCTCGGCGCTGGCATCGGGGCCGAGCGGGTCGGTGTACGTCCCGCTGGCGCTGCCGCCGGACCACGCGTGCCGCGCGCCATGCACGATCCAGTGTTCGGCGATGACGGCGCCGCCGTCGGCCGCGCGATGCAGCTCGCGGGTGTAGCGTCGCCCGCCCGCCGCCACGCCTTGCTCGGTGCTCACCTGGGCATCCTTGTGGACGCTGGCCGCGATCACATGCCCGCCGTTGCCGGGGTGCACCGTGCTGTCCGCGTCGCCGTGGAACACGATGGTGGGAATGCCGCTGGCCGTGGCGGGCACCACGATCTGCGGGCCGCTCTTCATCGCGCCGAAGGCGGAGGGCAGGTCCTTCGCCGCACCGGTGGCCAGCCCCGAATGAACGCCGACGGCGGCATACAGCTCCGGGTAGGCATCGCCGAGGATGGCGGCCATGGCGCCCCCCGCCGACAGGCCGGCCACGTACACGCGCGAGGGGTCGATCGAATGGGCCGCCATGACTTCACGCGTCATGCCGGCGAGCAGCGCGGGCTCGCCACGCCCGCGCGCCTGGTGGCTGTGCTTGAACCAGTTCCAGCAGCGTTGCGGATTGGCCTCGCGCGACTGCTGCGGATACAGCACGAAAAAGCCGTGCGCCCGCGCCAGCTCGTTCATGGCTGTCCCGGCCGCGAAGTCGTCCGCATCCTGGGTGCATCCGTGCAGCATCACGAACAGCGGCAGCGGGCGCGCGCCGGCGGCGGGCGGAATGTACAGCTTGAAGTCGCGGGACGCGCCGGCGCCGGCGTGATTGCCTGCGATGAAGCGCCCTTCGGGCGGCGCGGCCGGCGCCTCCTGGGAGGACGGTGACACCGCCGTGTCCGGCTCGACCTCGCGTGCGGCGACATCGATCGCGTCCCGCACCTGCCGTGCTTCAGCACCGGGATGGGTGCCGGCGTCGCCGCGCAGCGCGGACTGGATCGCGGCGGTGGCCGCCTTGAGGTTGCCACGGCGTGTGAGCTCGGTGGCGTTGCGCATGAGGCGCTGGAACAAGGGATTCATACTGCTCTGGTTGTTGGGGGTCTAGCGCGTCCGCTTCATGAGCGCGGCCTTGACGGAAGGGCTCGCATGAAGCGTGCCCAGGACGGTGATGGATTCGATGCTGGCCAGTGCCAGCGCGGGCGTGACGTCCGGCGCGATCGAGGCCAGCCCCAGCACCCGCACCTGCAGCTTCACGCCGGACTTGCGCACCGCCTCCAGGTCGGATTTGCTGAAGTGCTGGATGCCCAGCGTCAGCGTCTTGCGCGACACGGCCTGGCGCAGCGCGTCGCCGTGCGCCGACAGCTGGTTGCGGATCGCCGTGCGGATCAGGTCCGTGCGGTTGGCATAGAAGCCTTCCTGCACCAGCAGGTCCACCTGGCCGAGGTCGACGCAGCCCAGGTTGATGGTGATCTTCTCGTCGGCCGGCTTGGGGCTGGCGACCAGGGAGGTGCGGCTGGCTTTGGGCATCGGGCCATCTTAGCACCATCCAAGTGGATGGTGCTAACGCACGGCCGGCTGGCGCGTTGCGGGGCGGCGCCACGCGGTAAGCTTGGGCCGTGACCGCGATCCCCTTCCTGCGCGAGCGCCTGCGCGCTTGCGGCGCCAAGCCCAGCCATGAGCAGCGGGTGCTGCGCCTGTGGGCGCAGGCGCTGCCGCAGGACAGCGGGCGCCGCGACATCGACGACTTCCTGCCCAGGCAGCTGCGCGACGCCCTTCCCGGGATCATTTCCGGGTTGGACGGCCTGGTGCGCATCGCCTCCCAACACCCCGCGCAAGACGGTTCGGTCCGACTGCTGGTTCAACTCGCCGACGGCCAGACCTGCGAATCCGTACTCCTCCCGCGCGACGGACTGTGCGTGTCCACGCAGATCGGCTGTGCAGTCGGCTGCACGTTCTGCATGACCGGCCGCTACGGGCTCGTGCGGCAGATCGGCAGCGCGGAGATCGTCGCGCAGGTGGCGTCGGCCCGCACCTTGCGGCCGGTGAGGAAGGTGGTGTTCATGGGCATGGGCGAGCCGGCGCACAACCTCGCCAACGTGATGGAGGCCATCGAATTCCTCGGCACGGCGGGCAACATCGGGCACAAGAACCTCGTGTTCTCGACGGTGGGCGACGAACGCGTCTTCCAGCGGCTGCCGCAAGGCCCGGTGAAGCCGGCCCTGGCGTTGTCCCTGCACAGCACGCGCGATGACCTGCGCGCCGAGCTGTTGCCGCGCGCGCCGCGGATCTCTCCCGCTGACCTGGTGGAGGCAGGGGACAGCTACGCGCGCGACACGGGCTACCCGATGCAGGTCCAGTGGACTTTGCTGGAAGGTGTCAACGACACCCCCGAGGAGGTCGAAGGCCTGGTGCGCCTCCTCAAGGGCCGGTACGCGGTGCTCAACATGATTCCCTACAACACCGTCCCCGACCTGCCGTTCCGGCGGCCGGCGTGGGACAAGGCCGTCGCATTGGCCCGCGAACTGCATGCCAAAGGCGTGCTGACGAAGCTGCGGAACTCGGCGGGGCAGGACGTCGATGCCGGATGCGGGCAATTGCGGGCCCGGACCCAGCCCGTGCGCCTGCACAGGGCCGCAGCCTAGTTACCGCTCCTTGCTGCCGCCGCGGGGGCGCTCGGGCAAGGTCTTCTCGATCACCTTGTCGTCCGGCACATCGTGGGGGCCGTCCTCGTCGGGCGTGGGCGGTGGCTGGCCGTCGGCGAGCGGCTCATCCATGGCATCACTCTGCGGCTTGTTTGTCGCGGGCATGTCGGTCTCCTGGTCAACGGATGGGGGCAGCATCGGCTGAACAGCCGCGGCTGCCCATCGCAATCCCGCCCATCCCGGCGTAGGACAAATCCTCCACGACGCCCTCGCGCGGGCCCCTTGGCGACAGCCCTGCGTCCCGCCTTCCCTAACATCCGAAGCTCACGGCGGCGGGTACACCATGTTCCAAGCTCTGGCCACGGTCCCCGCACATAATCGCCGTTCACTTCCAGGAGGCCGTCCCATGGCACACACCGAAGGGCTGCAGCTTCGATCCCTCGTCAAGCCGGAAGGCGAGCTCGAGCTTTCGCTGGTCACGATTCCGACGCCTCGGCCCGCGGCGGATGAGGTCGTCATCCGCATCGAGGCGTCACCCCTGAACCCCTCCGATATCGGCCTGCTGTTCGGCGCGGCGGACATAGCCACGGCCCGGCTGTCGGGCACGGCCACGCATCCGGTGGCGACGATGCAGATCCCTGCCGCGGCCATGAAGGGCATGGCGGGCCGCGTGGGCCAGTCGATGCCAGTGGGCAACGAAGGCGCGGGGGTCGTGGTCGCCGCCGGCGAATCGGCGGCCGCGCAGGCGCTGCTCGGCAAGACCGTGGCCGCGCTGGGCGGCGCGATGTACTCGCAATACCGCTGCATCAGGGAGGACCAGTGCCTCGTCTTGCCGGACGACGCCAGGCCGGCCGACGGGGCGTCGTGCTTCGTCCACCCGCTCCCCGCGCTCGTCATGGTGGAGACGATGCAGCGTGAAGGGCACAAGGCCCTGGTGCACACGGCAGCGGCGTCCAACCTCGGGCAGATGCTCAACAGGATCTGCATCAAGGACGGCATCGGCCTGGTGAACATCGTGCGCAAGTCCGACCAGGCGGCGCTGCTCATGTCGCAGGGCGCCGCGCACGTCTGCGACTCGTCTTCGCCCACCTTCATGGAAGATCTGACGCAGGCATTGGTGGACACGGGCGCCACGCTCGCGTTCGATGCGACCGGCGGCGGCAAGCTGGCGGGGCAGATCCTCTCGGGCATGGAGGCCGCGCTCGGCCGCACGGCCACCGAATACAGCCGCTACGGCTCGACCACGCACAAGCAGCTGTACATCTACGGGGGCCTGGACACGCGGCCGACCGAATTCAACCGCAGCTTCGGCATGGCCTGGGGCATGGGCGGGTGGCTGGTGTTTCCGTTCCTGCAGCGCATCGGCCCGCATGCCGCGCAAGCCTTGCGCCAGCGCGTGGTGTCGGAACTGAAGACCACTTTCGCCAGCCACTACTCGAAGGAGATCTCGCTGGCCCAGGCCCTGCAGCCGCAGGAGATCGCGGTGTACGGCCAGCGCGCAACCGGCACCAAGTACCTGGTCAATCCCAACAAGCGCTGACCTTCTACTTGCGCTCGTCGTCGTAGCCGGGCCGCACGCGCGTTTTCCTGGCGAGCCCGGAAGGCTCGAACAGCACGACCAGCTCGGTGGCGGCGCGCGTCGTCGGCTGCGCGCCGCGCCAGCGGTACACCCAGACCTCGTAGCCGCTGTCGAAGGGGATCACGACGGCCTTGCCGAGCGCGGCCGCGACATCGGCCTTGGTGCTCCTGCCGATGGCGATCGCGTCACGGGCAGCTTGCGGGGTGACGCCGCGCGCCGGGATGAACCCGGGCGCGTCGTCCCGGACGCCGAGGCTGCCCGTTCCGGCGCAGCCCGCCAACGCGGCAGCCATGACCCAGCAGGCGGCGAGCGGCTTCATTTCGCATCGTCCATGTATTCGAACTCGACGCGCGTGTCGTCGGGCCAGCTGCGGTCGCCCAGCGGCAGGAAGTAGGTGCGGTCCACCAGCACCTCGCAATCGCAAAAGGGCAGGTCGTTCTTCAGCCCCGGGTCGTCGCTGGCCGCCGCATACAGCTTGTCGATCGGGAGCGCCTCGCGGCGCGCGCCGGCCACGAGCGTGACGCCGAAGAGCGGCCGGTCCGCGAAGAACAGGTACTGCGTGTCTTTCTTCCCGCAATAGCCCTTCGGGTCGGTGAACAGGTTGGCGATGCCGGAAAATAGCGGACTGCTGTTGGATACCAGCCCGGCCTCCAGGCCCACCAGGCACTCCAGGCGCAGGTCGCCCAGGCGCCGCGTGCCGGCCGGCAGGCCCGGCGTGCGGATGTCGGTGCGCCAGGTCATGGTCATCCGCTTGCGATTGGGCGATACGACGGCGTCTTCGCGCAATGCCCGGGCGTCGCGCGGCAAGGTGAAGGTGCGGTCGGGGTTGACGTCCACCGCGTAGGCGAAGCTGGAGCCGACGATCTCCAGCAGGATGTGGTCGATGTCCGTGTTGTGGCGCCGCGGCAGCAGCTTGAAACGCAGCGCCGCATTCGGTGCCATGGCGGGGCGCAGGCGTTCGAAGAGTTCCACCCCGCGGATCATCCTGCGATAGGACTTCTCGACCGGGTCGGTGGCCTGCGCCGTCACGGTCACCGGCGGCAGCGCGGCGCCTTTCGGCTGGGCGGCCGCCGAAAAAGCGAGCGCCGCGAGCAATAGCGATTGCACCGCGGCGCGCGCGCAGGGCCAAAGCGTTTTCAGCCCTGGTTCGTCAGGCATGTCCTGGTTACTTCTTGTCCTTGCTCACTTCGTTGCCGATGACACCGCCGACGGCCGCGCCGCCCAGCGTGCCGAGCGCGCTGCCGCCGGTGAGGACGGAGCCGCCCACCGCGCCGACGCCCGCGCCGACGGCGATGTTCTTGTCACGTTGCGACATGCCGGCGCAACCGGTCAGGGTCGCCAGGGCCATCGCGGCCACCGTGGTGGCGGCCAGGGTCTTGATCGTGTTCATTGCGTTCCTCTCGGAAAAATGGGTTGGAAATTTGCGGAACCGAAATACCGATCCGGCGCCGGCAATTCAGGATAGGTCGGCGCCGCAGCCCGGGCGTGGGCCGATGGCGGAGTCTTTTGTAGGAACGCGGCGCGGGTTGGTCGGGCACGCCGCCCGCCTCGCATCGGCTGAGCCTGGGGCGGGCGAATGATGAACTCAGCGGGGCGCGCTGACGATGACCGTGGGGAACGTGACGCGCGTGGCGGCTTCGAACCGGTCGCCGGGCCGCGCGTCGGCCAGGAGCCATATCGCGACGGAGAACGCCGCCGCCGCCACCGCAAGGCCGATCTCCATCCAGGATTCGGATCTGCTCAAGTTGCCGAACCCCGGGCCGGAAGAGAAATTGAAGCTGTTCATAAAGCCTCCAGTTCGCGCCTTCAAAGTGAATCCTATGTGGCATTGCGACAGATTCAAGTGAAATAATCAATGGATGAAACCCTTCCGCATCGGCTCCGGCGCAGGCTATTCGGGCGACCGGATCGATCCGGCGCAGGACCTGGCCGAGCGCGGTGAACTCGATGCGCTGGTTTTCGAGTGCCTGGCCGAACGCACGATCGCACTGGCTCAGTTGCGCCGCGCCAACGATCCGAAGCTGGGCTACGACCCGTTGCTGCGGGACCGCATGCGCGCCGTGCTGCGGCCGTGCGTGCGCCAAGGCGTCAGGATCATCACCAACATGGGGGCGGCCAACCCGCTCGCGGCCGGTGAGGCCATCGTGCAGGTGGCGCGCGAACTGAAGCTTGCCCGCCTGCGCGTGGCCGTGGTGACGGGTGACGACGTGCTGGCGTGGATGCTCGAGCACGACGTGCCGCTCATCGATTCCGGCGAGAGCGTGCGCAGCCTGGATGGACGGCTGATTTCCGCCAATGCCTACCTCGGGGCCGAGGCGCTGCTGCCGGCGCTGCAATCCGGCGCCGATGTCGTCGTGACGGGCCGCGTCGCCGACCCCGCGCTGTTCCTCGCCCCGCTGATGCACCACTTCGGCTGGAAAGCGGACGACTGGCAGCGCATGGGCCAGGGCATCGCCGTCGGGCACCTGCTCGAGTGCGCCGCGCAGGTGAGCGGCGGCTACATCGCGGACCCGGGGTTCTTGGATATCCCCCGGCTGCACGACGTGGGGTTCCCTCTCGCGGAGGTGCAGGAGGACGGCACGTGCGTGATCACCAAGCTGGCCGGCACCGGCGGCCGCGTGGACCGGCTGACCTGCACCGCGCAACTGCTCTACGAGCTGGAAGACCCGGCGCGCTACCTGCAGCCGGACGTGATCGCCGACTTCTCCGCGGTGCGCCTGGGCGAGGCCGGGGCGGACCGCGTCGAAGTGCGTGGCGCCACGGGCCATCCGCGCCCGTCGCAATTGAAGGTAACGCTCGGCTACCGCGAGGGCTACATCGGCGAGGGGCAGATCTCCTACGCCGGCCCCGGGGCCCGTGCGCGCGGCCGGCTGGCGCTGGACATCCTGGAAGAGCGCCTCAGGCGGCTGGGCCTGAGCGCCCTGGAGCGCCGCGCGGAACTGATCGGCGTGAATGCGATGCACGGTCCCGCGCTGGGCGCGGAATGCGAGCCCTACGAGGTTCGCGTGCGGCTTGCGCTGCGCACGCCGACGCGCGCCGAGGCGGAGCTGGTGGGACAGGAGGTGGAAGCGCTCTACCTCAATGGGCCTGGCGGCGGCGGAGGCGTGACGCAGTCGGTGCGCGAGGTCGTCGCCGCGGCCTCCGCGCTCATCCCGCGCGAGGCCGTCCGCACGGATTGCCGCATCCTGGAGCTCTAGGGATGTTGGCCCCCACGTTTGCGGCTGCGCCGCTGCACTGCCCCCCGAGGGGGCGCATGCCGCCTAAGGGCGGCCTGTCGGAGGCATGATGAAAGTCCGCGACATAGCGTTGGCCCGTTCGGGCGACAAGGGCAACCGGGCCACGCTGAGCGTGATCGCGCGCGACCCGAAGGATTACCCGCTGCTCGAGCGGGTGCTGACGGCCGAGCGCGTGCAGGCGCATTACCAGGGTATCGTGCGCGGCCCGGTGCAGCGCTACACCTTGCCGCACCTCGGAGCCGTGCATTTCGTGATGAACGAGGCGCTGGGCGGCGGCGTCACCCGCTCCCTGGCCCTGGATGCGCACGGCAAGACGCTGGGCTTCGCCATCCTCGATGTCGGCCTGGACGATCTGCCCTAAACTTGTCATACAAGTTACCTGAAGGAGATTCCCGCATGCGCCCAGCTTTCCGTTGGATTGCCGTCCTGTCCGCCGCCCTGCTCGGTACTTCGCTGGCGGGGGCCCAGCCCTACCCCAACAAACCCATCAAGGCGGTGGTGCCGTTTGCCGCCGGCAGCGCCACCGACCAGATCGGGCGTGCGTTCGCGGCGAAGATGTCGGAAACCCTGGGCCAGACGATCGTCGTGGACAACAAGCCCGGCGTGAACGGCATGCTCGGGGCGGACGCGGTCGCCAAGGCCGCGCCGGACGGCTACACCATCCTCATCGGCACCAACAGCACCAACGCGGCGCTCAAGAGCCTGATGAAGAAGCTCCCGTACGACCAGGACACCGCCTTCACGCCCGTGGCCTACATGGGCTCGGTGCCGCTGATCGTCGGCGTCAACAACGACGTCCCGGCCAGGACGCTGAAGGAGTTCGTGGACCTCGCCAGGAGCAAACCGGGCCACGTCACCTTCGCCAGTGCCAGCACCTCGCAGCTGGTCTCCTCGGAAATGCTGGCCGGCATGGCAGGCATTCAGATGACCAACGTGCCGTACAAGAGCGGCCCCGCCGCCATGACGGACCTGATCGGCGGCCAGGTGATGATGTTCACCGCCGACTTCGCCGTGATGCTGCCGCAGGTCCGGGGCGGCAAGGTCCGCGGGCTGGCCGTGACGTCCACCAGGCGCTCGCCGGCCGTGCCCGAACTGCCAACCGTCAACGAGGCGCTGGGGCTGAAGGACTACGAGCTGATCGCTTACTTCGCCGTCTTCGCGCCGGCGGGCACGCCGCCGGACGTCGTCGCCAGGCTCAATGCCGCCGTCAACGCCGCCGCGCAGAGCAAGGAGATCCAGGACAAGTTCGCGCCCATCGGCTTCGCCGTCGAGCCCGGAACGCCCGACGCGCTGGCCCAGCGCAGCAAGGTGGAAACGGCCAAGTGGGCCAAGGCCATCAAGGACGCGAAGATCGAGCCGCAGTAAGCCAGGCGCCTCGACGTTTGCGCGCGGTCAAGGACGCGCCCCGATCGGCGGCATAGGGTTAACCGGGCTCCCGGAGCCCTGCCATGCTGCCCTTCACCCACGCCGAGTTCATCGAGGTCTTTGCCCGCTACAACGAGAACGTCTGGCCGGCGCAGGGGGTGGCGTACCTGCTGGCGATCGCGATGCTGGCGGCGATCGCCGTCCGGTGGCGCCATTCTGGCCGTTTGGCCGCCGGCGGGCTGGCCCTCATGTGGCTGTGGACCGGCATCGCGTACCACGGCATCCACTTCTCCGCGATCAACCGGGCAGCGTACCTGTTCGGCGCGCTGTTCGTGGTCCAGGCCCTGCTGCTGATTCGTGCGGCGCTCGCGAACCGGCTGCGATTCGCCACTGTCGGCAAGACCCGGCCATGGCTCGGTTGGGGACTGGTGGCCTACGCGACCATCCTTTACCCGATGCTGGGCCTGTGGGTCGGCCTTCGACCGGTCGAAGTGCCGATGTTCGGCATCACGCCATGCCCGGTCACGATCTTCACGTTCGGCATCTTCCTGCTGTCCGCGACGCCGGTGCCGCGCTGGCTGGTGGTGGTGCCGGTGCTCTGGGCACTGGTCGGCGGCAGCGCGGCCTTCCTGCTCCACGTGCCGCAGGATTGGGTGCTGGTGCTCAGCGGGCTCTCGGTGATCCTCCTGCTGCGCCCGGGTGATAGCATGGCCGCCGCACGTTTCAAGGAGTAGCACGTGGCACACATCGCATTTCTCGGCACCGGCCTGCTCGGTGCCGCTTTCGCCGAAGGCGCAGCCAAACGCGGCGACACCGTCACCGCATGGAACCGTTCCCAGGACAAGCTGGCTGCGCTCGCGCCGTTCGGCGTGAAGCCGGCCGCGACGCCGGCCGAGGCGGTGCGCGGCGCGGCGCGCGTGCACATCGTGCTGAAGGACGACGCGGTGGTGGAGGAAGCGATCGCCGCCGCGCGGCCCGGACTGGCCGCGGATGCCGTCATCATCGACCACACCACCACGCTGCCCGCGCTCACCGCGCAGCGCTCGCAGCGGCTCAACGCGCAAGGCGTCAAGTACCTGCATTGCCCCGTGTTCATGGGCCCGCCGGCGGCGCGCGACGCCAAGGGCTCGATGCTGGTCGCCGGGCCGAAGGCGCTGTTCGAGTCCGTGAAGGCCGAACTTTCAGCGATGACCGGCCGGCTGGAATACATGGGCGAGCGGGCGGACCTCGCGGCCGCCAACAAGCTGTTCGGCAACGCGATGATCATCAGCGTCTCCGCCGCCATGGCCGACATCCTCACCCTGGCCCAGGCCAGCGACGTGCCGCCCCAGGACGCGGTGAAGCTGCTCGGCCTGCTCGACCTGAACGCGATGGTGGCCGGGCGCGGCGGCAACATGGCCAAGGGCAATTTCGCCGCGAGTTTCGAGCTGGCGATGGCGCGCAAGGACGTGCGACTGATGCTGGAAACCGGCGGTGACCGGCCCATGGCCGTGCTGCCGGGGATCGCGGCCCGCATGGATCAGCTGATCGCCGCGGGCCATGGCGCGAAGGACGCCAGCGTGCTGGGCATCGACGCGGTGCGCCCCGCCGCCTGACGGCCCGGCAAGCGCCTGCGCAAGACGGGGCCGCGCCGTACGGCCCGAGTCCGCTCTTTCCTACAACCGCGCGCGCGGCGCGGAAGAACACTTCGTCCACGAACCGTGTACAGAGGTGGCCGCCGTGCAAGAGTCGAGTTTCTGCTCCTTGTTGTATCGCTACTTTTTCTTCGGCTGGCTGTTCAAGGACGTCGGTAACGGAGACATGTTCGAAAGGGCCGCCGCGGTGCGGCACAACCGCGAGCAGGCGCGCTGGCTTCCGACCTACATGATGCGCTGGCTGTGGTGGGGGCTCGCGTTCTGGACCCTGGGCAGCGTGGCCGAGCTGATCCTCGACGCCGCGATCCTGTCCACCTTCCTTTACGCGGCCGGCTCGCTGAGCGTGCCGTTCAACGTGGCCATCGCCGCCGCGTGGATCGGCCTGAAGGGCACGCACGGGCCGGTCTGAGCGCACCGGGCGCAGCCGGCTTGCGCCAGGTCAAATCCATGCCGCCAGTGGGTCCGCAGAATTCGGCTCTGCGAGAGCGCTGCTCATGGCCAGGAAATTCCCGATCCATCCCCTGCACCCAGAGCGAAACTGCTGGGGTTGCGACAAGTATTGCCCGTCCGGTTCGCTGGCCTGCGGCAACGGATCGGAGCGCACGCAGCACCCGGTGGAGCTGTTCGGCGACGACTGGGCGCACGAAGGGCTGGACCCGTTCGCCGGCGACCCCATTGCGAATCCTGCGAAGATCACGCCATCCTGAGGGGAAAGAAATGGTCCTGCTTGAATTCGCGATGGCGCCCCATGGGCAGGGCGAGAGCCTCGGCACCCATGTTGCCCGCATCCTCGACGTCATCGACCGGAGCGGCGTGGCTTACCAGCTCACGCCGATGGGCACGATCCTCGAAGGGGATTGGGACGACGTGATGGCCGTGGTGACCGCCTGCTTCAAGACCCTGCAGGCCGATGGCGCGCGCATCGGCATGAACCTGAAGGTCGATTACCGCGCCGGGCCCGACTCGCGCCTGCGCAGCAAGATCGAGACCGTGGAGGCGCACCTCGGGCGCAAGCTCAGGACCTAGCCCGGCGCTTCAGCCACCGCATCAGCAGCCCGATGACGGGCAGCTTCTCGTACACCTCTTCGGCGGCGTCCCAGTAGTCGCGGTGCGAGCGGATGCGCCCGTCCGCCGCCAGCACCAGGTGCGAAGCGCCGCGCACGACCTGCGTGCGGCCTTTCATGAAGCTCCGGTAGCGGAACTGGAACTCCCAGACCAGCCAGCATTCCGCGCCCTGTGCCATCTGTTGCGTGACGACGAAGCGGGGCTGGTCGAGTGCGTCGAACATGTGGGCGTAGACGCGCTGGATGGCGTCGAGGCCCCTCACGTCGTTGAACGGGTCCTTGAAGTACGCGTCGTCGCAGTAGTACTCGTGCAGGCGCTGCACGTCCGCCGGCGCGAAGGTCTCGAAAAGCGAGACGATGCGCTGGTTGGCGGCGTCCCTCATGCCCCGGTCCCGCGGCGCACCAGCGCCTGGTAAAGCCCGAACGGCAACAGCGACAGCAGCTTCATCGGCCACGTGAAGCGCCGCGGGAAGTGGATCTCGAACCGGCCGGCGGACCAGCCGCGCAGCATCCGCCGCGCCGCCTCGGCGGGGCTGATCATGGCCGGCATGGGAAAGCTGTTCTGCGCGGTGAGCGGCGTGTCCACGAAGCCCGGGTTGACGACACTGACGCCGATGCCGCGGGGCCGCAGTTCGAGGTACAGGGATTCCGCCAGGTGGATCAGGGCCGCCTTGGTCGGGCCGTAGCCGAGGCTGCGCGGCAGGCCGCGGTAGCCGGCCACGCTGCCCAGCAGGCTGAGATGGCCTCGTCCCTCGCGCAGCAGGGACGGCATCACGGCGTGCACCACATGCAATGCGCCGAGGTAGTTCACCTCCTGGTGGCGGAGCATCTCGTCCAGCTCGAAGTCGTCGGCGGACTGCGCACGGAAATGGCCTGCGCAATAGACGACGAGGTCCAGAGGGCCGTCGGCGAGGATCGCATCGGCAACGGCCCGCACCTCCCCGCCATCGCACACATCGAGCGGGAACGACACCGCGCCCGGGCGATGCGCGATGAAATGGCTCAATGCGGCGGCGTTGCGGGCCGACACATACACGGTGGCGCCGCGCGCATGCAGGTCCACCGCCGTGGCCCGGCCGATGCCGCTGGATGCGCCGACCAGCCAGACACGCAGGCCGCGCCAGTCGGCGAGGGGCGGATTCAGTCCCGAGCCGAGGCTCATGGCCGCCTCGTGAAGGACAGCGTCACTTCGCCCAGCTTCACGCCGAACTTGGACATGGTCGTCTTGTTCAGCATCACCCGGTCGTCCATCAAGACCATCCAGTCGTCCATCTGCACGTGCCAGGTGCGGCCGTCGACCGGCAGCGCGAGCGTGTAGTTCCAGCGCAGCGCATTGCCTCGCGCCTGGCCCGTCGCGGTGCCGACGACGTCGTCGGCCTGCCCCGTGTACGCACCGTCCGCGCCGCGCCGGACGCGCCAGATGCGGCGCTGCTTCGTGCCGTCCGAATACGTGAAGTCCTCGTCGAGCACGCCCTCGTCGCCCTGCCACGTGCATTCCATCCGGACGATGAAGCGCCGGGCGATCTTGCCCGAGCGGTCGGTGAAGATGCCCCAGCCATCGACGCGCCCGTTGAAGTAGGCGCGCAGGTCCAGCGCCGGTTTCTCGCCGGCGTACTCGCCGATCCCGGGGCCGGCGCAACCGGCCAGGGCCAGCGCGCCCAGGGCAATGCAGGCAGTGCGTCTTGTCATGTGGAGTCTCCGTGCCGGCGGACCAGCGAGTAAAGAAGCAGGGCCGCCGCGGCCTTCAGGACGCACGGCAGCAGGGTGTAGGCGGCGGTGAGCGCCTGCAGCGCGCCCGGGTCGCGCGTGCCCGGCACGTAGCCGGCCAGCGCGAGGAGCGGCAATGCGAGTCCCGCCGCCAGCGCGAGGTTGAGCTTGGAGGCGAAGTTCCACCAGCCGAAGTAAGCGCCCTCGCCGCCGCCGGCATGGCCGCCGGCGCGCACGGTGCCGGCGAGCAGCGCCGCGGGTAACGCCAGGTCGGTGCCGAGCGCCGCGCCCGAGGCGATGCAGATTGCGAGGAACGCGTAGCCGTCGCCCGGGCCCAGCGCCGCGGCACCGGCAAACGCGGCGATGGCGGTGAACATGCCCGCGATCCAGGTGCGCTCCAGGCCCAGGCGCGGCACAAGGCGCAGCCACAGGGGAATCGCGAGCGCTGCGGCCAGGAAGTAGCTGCCCAGGAAGAGCGGCTGCATCGCCGCCGGTGCCTGCAGCCGGTCCTGCACGAAGAACAGCACCAGCGTCGCGGGCACCGCGCTCGCGACCCCGTTGAGCACGAACACGGCGAGAAGCCGGCGAAACGCGGGTTGCTGCCATGGCCCGGTCCAGCCCGGGGGCCGGGCGTGCGTCATCGCTGCCGGCCGCAGCCCGCTGCGCCATGCGGCCCAGCCGAGCGCGAGGGCGAGGCCCAGCGCCACCGCGGTCGCGGGAAAGCCGGCCACCAGCGGCAGGGCGCTGGCGATGAGCACGCCGCAAAGGCCGAACGTCTCGCGCCACGCAACGACGCGGCTGCGCTGCACCGGGTCGCCGCCCAGCATCGCGCCCCAGGCCTGGTGCGCGATGGTGAGCGCGCTGTACGCCACGTAGGTGAGCACCAGGGCGAGTGCCGCCCAGGCCAGCAGCGCCCGCGGCTCGCGCACCGGCGGGAAAAACAGCAGCGCGAACCCGAGTGCGAGGCACGCGGCACTGGCGGCGCCCAGGCGCAGCACCGCGACGGCCGAGCGGGCGAACAGCCGGTCCACAACGCGGCCCAGCCAGGGGTCCAGGAACGCATCCAGCAGGCGCGATGCGAGCAGCAGCGCGCCCAGCGCGGCGAGCGGCACGCCGAACTCGCGCGCGTAGTGGTTCGGCAGCAGCACATAGAGCGGCAACGCAGCGAAGGCGAGCGGCAGCCCCAGCAGGCCGTAGCGCCAGCCTTGCGCCGCCGTGAACGAGGCATTCAAGGCGGGGCTCCGGAGAGCAGCGCGCGGCGCAGCGCGGGCTGCGATGTCGCCGGGCCGAGCCAGATCGAGAAGAACAGCGCGGCAAAGCGCGGGTCCTCGATCGCGCCCGCGTCCCTGCCGTTCACGAGGAAGCGGGCGCCGCGCCCGGGTTCGTGCACGCCAGTGATGCGATCGCCCGGCCTCACGTCGGGCAGCACGCGCTCGAGCGCGGCACGCCAGCGGTCGGCGTCGGTGCCGGAGAACTCGCCGGCACGCCGCATCTCGTCGATGGAGCGCTTCGCGATGTCGCTTCCCCGGAAGCTGCGAAGGTAGGCGAGTTCGAGCGTGAACGCGTGGCGCGCGAACTCCGTGGCTCGGAAACCCGCGGGCGCCCACAGCGCCGCGTCATACGCGTCGAAGCCGAGCCAGCTCAACCGGCCCTGGCCGACGCGCTCGTGGCCGGCCACCGGGGTCGCGAGGGCGCCGGCGTGCAGCAGGCACGCCGCGAGCAGCGCCGCCATCGTCAGCGCCGGCACAGCGTGTACTGCACCACGTCGATGTCCTGGCAGGCGAAAGCCGCTTCGCAGTAGGCGAGATAGAAGTCCCACAGCCGGATGAACCTTTCGTCGAAACCGAGTGCCACCACGGCAGGCTGCTGCGCCAGGAAGCGCTGGCGCCAGGCCTTGAGCGTGTGCGCGTAGTCCGCACCGAAACCGAACGCCTCCACCACTTCCAGGCCCGCGGCTTCGGCCTCGCGCTGGAACTCGCGGGGGCAGGGCAGGCAGCCGCCCGGAAAGATGTATTGCTGGATGAAGTCGGTGCCCTGGATGTAGCGGGGCCACAGCGCATCGTCGATGACGATGGTCTGGATGCAGGCACGGCCGCCTGGCTTCAGCAGCGCGTGCAGCTTGCCGAAGTAAGTGGGCCAGTAGGCCCGGCCCACCGCTTCCACCATCTCGATGGAGCAGATGGCGTCGAATGGGCCGTCGGCGATATCGCGGTAGTCCAGCAGCCTCAGCTCGGCCCGGCCCGTGGCGCCGGCCCGCGCCAGCCGCTGCTCGGCGTAGGCCAGTTGCTCCGTAGACAGCGTCACGCCCGTCAGCCGCGCGCCGAAATCGCACACGGCCGCTTCCGCGAGAGCGCCCCACCCGCAGCCGATTTCCAGCACGCGGTCTCCGGGCCGCACGTTGGCGGCTGCCAGCGCGCGATGGACCTTGGCGTGCTGCGCCCGCGCCAGCGGCTGCGCCGGGTCGCCGTCGAACAGCGCGGCCGAATAGTTCATCGTCTCGTCCAGCCACAGGCTGTAGAAGGCGTTGCCCAGGTCGTAATGCGCGTGGATGTTGCGGCGGCTGCCGCTGCGGTTATTGCGGTTCAGCAGGTGCCGGACGCGGTACGCGAGCCGCCCGAACCAGCTGCCGTACACCATGTCCTCGAGCTCGCGCCGGTTGCGCACCAGCAGGTGAAGGAGCTCCGGCAGGGCGGGCGTGGTCCAGTCGCCTTCAAGGTAGCTCTCGGCCAGGCCGATGTCGCCGCGGGCGAGCACTGCGCCGCACGGGTTCCAGTTGCGCAGCGTGATCGCCGCATGCTGTTCGCCGCTGCCGAAGCGTTGCGTGCTGCCGTCGGGGAGCCGCACCGTCAAAGTGCCGTGGCGCAGCCTGGCAAGTTGCCGCAGGATCGCGCGCGCCGCGGCGGGCTGAGGCGCGGGGATATGGGGCGGGGTGAAGGTCGTGGAATTCATCGGGGGGTGCCGGACGTGCCGGATGCGGTGGCGTGCGAGTGCGGAACGAAGGGAACGCGCGCCAGCCAGAGCCGCAAGGCCTGCCAGTGGATGCGCGCGACGATGCCGGCGGTGAGCAGCGGGTAGCGCCACAGCGCGCGGCGCAGCATGGCGTGGGTGAGGGGTTGCAGCTCCCCGCCGACGCTGGTGCGGAGCAGTGCACCCTGCGCGTCGTCGTGGTCGATGCGCACCACCGTGCGATCGCGCGCGGCCGAAAGCAGGAAACGGAAGCGATAGCTCCCCTCGACCCGGCAGAACGGCGAGACGTGGAAGGCCTTGGGGGCCTTCTGCTCGATGCCCCACGTGGGGTCGTCCAGCACGTAGCAATGACGCTCACCGAAGGTGTTGTTCACCTCGACGACGATCGCCCGCAGCGTGCCGTCGGCGCGGTGGCAGTACCAGAAGCTCACCGGCTTGAATGTGTAGCCGAGCACGCGCGGAAAGCAGTGCAGCCACGCTTCGCCATCGGCATCGGCGATGCCGTGGCGCGCCAACAGCTCGTCCAGCCACGCCAGGGCGTTCGCGCGGCCGTCACCATGGTCGGCGTCATGGAAGCTGAGAGCGCCGCGGCGGTTGTGGGCGAGCGGCAGGGCGGACGCCGGCGCGCGGTGCATGCTGCGCAAGGGCAGCAGCAGGAAGCAGGTCGGGTAGGCGAAGGCGTGGCGCACGGGCCTCAGGCGCGCGTGGCGCACCGTGCCGAACCCGATCAGCGGCCGGTTCACGCGAACGCCTCGGCCAACGACAGGTCTTCGATCTGCCGGCGCATGAGCAACTGGCGCGCCACCCACTGTCCCGAGACCAGTCCGTCTTCGTGAAACCCGTTGCCCGTCCACGCGCCACAGAACCAGGTGCCGTTGCGCCCCTGCAAGGCGGGCAGCTCGGCCTGGGCCTGCAGCGCGGGCCCGTCGAACACCGGGTGCTCGTACTCGAATTGCGCATGGACGTGGCGCGGGTCGATCGCGCTCATCGGGTTGAGCGAGACGATCACGGGCTGCTGCCACGGCAGCGGCTGCAAGCGGTTGATGAGGTAGTGCAGGCACACCTTGCCGCCCCGGCCCGGCGGTCCGCTCTCGTAGTTCCAGGCGGCCCAGGCCCGGGCGTTGCGCGGCAGGACGGCGGTGTCGGTGTGCAGCACCGCTCGGTTGGGCTGGTAGCGGATCGCGCGGAGCACCGCTTCTTCCTGCGGCGTTGCGTCGGGCAGCATATCCAGCGCCTGGCCGGGGTGGGTGGCCATGACGACCTGGTCGAAGCGCTGCGTGCCGGCATCGCTGGCGACCAGCACCCCTTCTTCTTCGCGCAGGACGTGGCGCACCGGGGTGTCCAGGCGAACATCCGGCAGGCCGGCTACGATCTTTTCCACATAGCGGCGCGAGCCGCCGGCGACCGTGTACCACTGCGGACGGTCCGCGATCTGGAGCAGGCCGTGGTTGTGGCAAAAGCGCACCAGCGACCCGACGGGATAGCACAGGATCTCCGCCGCCGGGCTGCTCCAGATGCAGGAGACCATCGGCAGCAGGTACCAGTCGCGGAATTCCTGCGAGAAGCCGTGCGCCTTCAGGAAGGCGCCGAGGGGTTGGCGCATCTCGATCCAGCCGGACTCCGCCAGCCCGGTGGCCAGCGCGTTGAAGCGCAGGAGCTCGCGCAGCATTCGCCAGAAGCGCGGCCGCAGCAGGTTGACGCGCTGGCAGAAAACGGCGTCGAGACTGGTGCCGCTCCATTCCAGCGGCTGGCCGCCGAACGCGTGCGGCACCTGCACGGAGAACGACATGTCCGACGGCGCGGTGGCCACGTCCAGCTCGTCGAACAGGCGTACCAGCCCCGGGTAGGTGCGCTGGTTGAACACCAGGAAGCCGGTATCCACGCCGTGCGTCACGCCGTCCAGCGTCAGGTCCACGGTGTTGGCATGGCCGCCGAAATGGCTGCCGGCTTCGTACAGCGTGATATCGGCCCTGCCGCGGAGCGCTTGGGCCGCAGCCAGCCCCGCGACGCCGCTGCCGATGATGGCGATCTTCATGCGTTTCTCTGTCTTTAATAAGAATAACTGTTTGTCATACTACAATAAATAAATGACCCCTGCATTGATACGCGCCATGCGGCCGACTGGATGTGACGACTCATTCGCCACAATCGGCCCATGACCCGCACCCCCCCCAGTCCGGCCCCGGTCCCGCTGCGATCGATCGCCGAAGTCGAGCGCGACACCGGCGTCGCGCGCGCCACGATCCGCATCTGGGAGCGTCGCTACGGATTTCCGGCGCCGCTGCGCGATGACCGGGGCGAGCGGGTGTATCCGGACGACCAGGTCGAGCAATTGCGGTTGATGAAGCAGCTGCTCGACCAGGGGCACCGCCCCGCCCGGCTGGTGGCGGCCGGCGCTGAAGGGGTGAAGCGCCTGGCCGCGGGCCCTGCCACGAAGGCGGCACCGCGGCCGCGCGCCGCATCGAAGCTGCTGCGCCTGCTTCGCGATCACGACGCGCAGGGGCTGCGCCAGGAGCTGCAGGCACGGCTGGACCAGCTGGGGCTGGCGCGCTTCGCCGGGCAGGAGATCGCGACGATGAACACCCTGGTGGGGGACGCCTGGGCCTCGGGCGAGCTCGAGATTCACCAGGAACACCTGTATTCCGACAGCGTGTACGAAGTGGTGCGTACGGCGATCGCGGCGCTGGGCGGCGACGTGAGGCCGGAGGCCCCGCAGGTCCTGCTCACCACGTTTCCGCAGGAGCCCCATGGGCTGGGCCTGCTGATGGCGCAGGCGATGTTCGCGTTGGAGGGATGCCCCACCGTCTCACTGGGGGTGCGCCTGCCCATCGAGCAGATCGCCGCCAGCGCGAGGGCCTACCGTGCCGACCTGGTGGGCCTGAGCTTCACCGGCTGCCAGAACCCCACCCACGTCCAGCGCGGACTGGAGGAGTTGCGCGGCATGCTGCCGGCCGCCATTCGCATCTGGGCGGGCGGCGTTTGCCCGGCGCTCGCGAAGCGCCCGATCCCCGGTGTGCGCGTGGTGCGCGACGTCCGTGCGGTGCCCGGCCTGCTGGCGGAGGAATTCGCGCTGCCGCCGCGCGAAAAGACCGTCGACTAGGGATGCCGCAGGGTGCCCGCGGCCCGTCTATCATGGCCGCTGGTTCACGAGGAGACTGCAATGCGCATCGTCGTCATGGGAACGGGCGGGGTCGGCGGCTACTTCGGCGCCCGCCTCGCAATGAGCGGCTGCGACGTCGGGTTCGTGGCGCGCGGCAAACAGCTCGCGGCACTGCGATCGCAGGGCCTGCGCGTGCAAAGCCCGCTGGGCGACATCACGGTGCCCCAGGTCAAGGCCTCCGGCGATCCGGCCGACCTGGGCAAGGCCGACCTGGTTCTGTTCGGCGTCAAGCTGTGGGACACGGCCGAGGCGGCGCAGCTGATCCGCCCGCTGATCGGTGAGGACACGGCCGTCGTGTCGTTCCAGAACGGCGTGATGAAGGACGACATCCTCAAGGAGGCGCTGGGCGCGAAACACGTGATCGGCGGCGTCTGCTACATCGCCGCGACCATCGCCGAGCCGGGCGTGATTCGCCACACCGGCACCATGCAGAAGCTGGTGTTCGGCGAATACGGCGGCGCCGTGACACCGCGCGTCGAGCGCTTGCGCGAGGCGTGCGTGGCCGCCGGCATCGACGTCGAGGTGCCAGCTTCCATCGAGCAGGCGATCTGGGAGAAGTTCGTGTTCCTGGTCGCCCTGTCCGGCACGACGGCGCTGGCGCGGACGCCCATCGGCCCGATCCGCAGCAACGCGCGCGCGCGCGCCTTCTTCCAGGACGCGATGGACGAAGTGGTGCAGGTGGCGCGTGCCGAAGGCGTGCCGTTGCCCGCCGACTACGCGGCGAAGCGGATCGCCTTTGCCGACCAGCTGCCGGCGGCCATGACGTCGTCGATGCATGGTGACCTGGAACGCGGCAGCCGCCTGGAGGTCGAGTGGCTCAGCGGCGACGTGGTGCGCCGCGGCAAGCGGCTGGGCATCGCCACCCCCTGCAACCGGGCGATCTACGACGTGCTCTCGATCCACAGCGCGGGCCAGCCGGCATGAGCCCGCCCCCATTGACGCTGCGCACGATCACGGCCACGCCCGTGCTCGTGCCCATGCGGCGCACGCTGGGCACGAGCGTGATGCAGGTGAAGCAGGCGCCGTTGCTGCTGATCGACCTGCAGACGGAAGAGGGCGTCACCGGCCGGGCTTACCTGTTTTGCTATCTGGACGCGGCCGGCCCCGCCGCCGCGGCGCTGGTGCGCGATTGCTCGGCCTTCCTGGCGGGCGAGAGCGCGGCGCCCGGCGCCGTGCGCGCCGCGCTGGAAACGCGCTTCAAGCTGATAGGCCTGCGCGGCATCACGTCCATGGTGGCAGCAGGCATCGACATGGCGTGCTGGGATGCGCTCGCGATCGCGGCCGGCCTGCCCCTGGCACGAGTGCTCGGCGGCGAGCTCAGGGCGACGCCCGCCTACAACAGCAACGGGCTGGGCCTGGTCGACCCCGCCGCCGCGGCGGACGAGGCGCTCGAGATGGTGGCCGAGGGTTTCGGCGCAGTCAAGATGCGGCTGGGGCGCCCGCGCGCCGGGGACGACCTGGCGGCAGTGCGTGCGGTGCGCAAGGCCATTCCCGCAGGCGTCCACCTCATGGCCGACTACAACCAGGCGCTCAGCGGCGCGGCGGCGCGCGATCGCTGCCGCCAGCTGGAGGGCGAGGGGCTGTACTGGATCGAGGAGCCGATACGGCACGACGACTACGCCGGCAACGCGGGGCTGGCCGCGCTGCTGGACACGCCTTTGCAGATCGGGGAGAACTTCGCCGGTCCGCGCGCCATGGCGCAATCGCTCGCGCACGGCGCCAGCGACTACGTGATGCCGGACGTGGAGCGCATCGGCGGCGTGAGCGGCTGGATGGAGGCCGCCGCGTTGGCCCGTACCGCGGGCGTTGAAATGTCCTCGCACCTGTTCCCGGAGATCAGCTCGCACCTGCTGGCCGTGACGCCCACTGCCCATTGGCTGGAGTACGTCGACTGGGCCCATCCCCTCCTCCAGGTTCCGCTCTTGCTGGCCGACGGCTGCATCGCGCCACCGGACCGGCCGGGCATCGGGATGGCGTGGGACGACGGCGCGATCGAGCGTTACCGGATCGCCTGAGTTTCACTGCGCAGCATCGCCGGTGGCTCAGCGGGCCGTGCCGGCGGGCCCTGCCCTGCGGGACCGGTGTAATTTTTCGATACAGGCGTGTTGCGCCCGGCAGCCTTTACCTCTGGGAGGGCCGCTTCCGTGTGGCTCTGCCGTGGTGTAAACGGCGCCACGCATTTGCACGTGAATGTATAACTAGCTTCCGGTCACGTGCCGGGAGGTGCACAAATGACTGTGAGTGTGCTGGTTGTCGAGGACGAGCCGGGATTCCTGCAGAGATTCTGCAACGCGATCGCGGCGGAACCGGAGCTGCGGCTGTGCGGCGCGGGCACGACCGTGGTCGGCGCATGCGCACTGCTGGACACACTGTCACCCGATGTCGTGCTCGTCGACCTGGGCCTGCCGGACGGCAATGGCGTCGACGTCATCCGTCATGCCATGGCGCACGGCGCGAAGCGCGACGTGCTGGTGGTCACGATGTTCGGCGATGACGGCAATGTGATCGAGAGCATCCGCGCGGGCGCCACCGGGTATCTGCTGAAGGACGCGATGCCCAGGGACATCGCAGGCTCGATCCTGCAAGTGCACGCCGGAGGCTCCCCCATCAGTCCGGCGATCGCGCGGCGCATCCTGCAGAGCGTCCGCACGGACCGCAATGGCGCGGGCGGCACGAGCGCCGCATCCAGCGAAATCGCCACGCGTCCCTCCGTGCTGTCCGAACGCGAAACGCAGATTCTCCGCCTGGTGGCCAAGGGCCTCAACTTCAAGGAGGTGGGGACCATCCTGGCCATCTCGCCCAACACGGTGATCACGCACGTCAAGCGCATCTACCAGAAATTGGCCGTCCATTCCCGCGGCGAAGCGGTTTATGAAGCCAATCAGATGGGCCTGCTCTAGCCGCTGGCTCGCGGCGTTGATGGCGCTGCTCGCGCTGTGCGCCATTGCGCACGCGCAGCCGGTGCGTCCCCGCCAGGCCGATGTCGTCCTGAGCGCCGGCCTGGCGCCTCCGCCGCCCACGGCGGCCTGGCAACGGGTCGACCTGCCTTACGCCACCCGCCATTCCACCGCCTGGTATCGCGTGGAGTTCGACGCAGCGGCGCCGAAGACAGACCAACTGTGGGCCGTCTACCTGCCCTATCTCTATCGGGGCGGCAGGTTGTTCCTCAATGGGATGCCGTTGGCGTCGATCCAGGAAACGAGCGCCGACCTCGTGATCCGTTGGGAGCGCCCCCACCTGGTGACGATCCCCGCCCCCTCGCTGCGGCCGGGTACCAACCAGCTGCTGATCCGCATCCCCGCGACCGCGGTGTCGCCCGATCACATGCCATTGCTCCAGATCGGGCCCTACCTCGAGCTGCTGCCCGTGTACGAAAGCCGCCTGTTCTGGGTCGGGACGATGCCGCAGTTCACCGTGCTGTCCTGCCTGATCGTCGGCCTGCTGGCGCTGTTCATCTGGTGGCGCCGGCCCGAAGAAACGCTGTATGGCCTGTTCGGCGCGGCCTCGGTGCTGTGGGGCATCCGTACCCTGACATTCGTGATCGAAGTGCTGCCGTCCACGGCATGGCACGCCTGGCGCGCGATCTACCATGGGGCCACCGGCGGCTTCGTGATCCTGATGCTGCTGTTCGCGATGTGCCTGGCAGGCATCGGCTACGCGCGGCTGAAGTGGGGGCTGTTTGCGTACTGGGCCCTCGGACCCGTCGCCTACCTCGCCACCGGCGGCAACGAATCGATGGTGACCCGATGGTGGGCCGGCGGGCTGCTGCCCATCGGCTTTGCCGTTCTCGTGATCAGCGTCCGGGCGGCATGGAAGCAGCGCACGACGGCCATGACGGTGCTGAGCGCCGCACTGACCCTGGCGGTGTTCGCGGGGCTGCACGACTACCTGATCGCCACGTCTTCCCCCCTCATTCGCGCGCTGGCACCGGGGCACGTGGCCGATCGGATCTTCCTTCTGCACTATGCCGCCGACCTCGTCCTGGTGGTGATGGGGGGCCTCCTGAGCGCGCGGTTCGTCGGTACCCTGCAGGCGCTCGCGCAGCTCAACCGGACGCTCGAGTTGCGCGTGGCCGAACGCGAAGGCACGTTGTCCAGGAACTACGAGCGCTTGCGGCAGCTCGAGCGCCGGCACGCGGCGGGCGAAGAGCGGCAGCAGATCATGCGGGACCTCCATGACGGGCTGGGCTCGCAGTTGTTCCTCATGCTGTCCCGCGCCGAAGGCAGGCAGGTCGACCAGCAGGAGATGGTGCAGGCACTGCGCGAGTGCATCGCCGACATGCGATTGACGCTCGAGGCCATGAGCCCCGAGAGCAATGACTTCCTCCAGGCCTGGGGCAATTTCCGCTTCCGCTGGCAGCACCTGCTCGAGGCCTCCGGTCTGACCTGCACCTGGGAGCTGGACGCGGGCGGCGATGGAATCGACCTCAGTCCCCACGCGACGCTCCAGCTGCTTCGCATCGTGCAGGAAGCCCTCACCAACGTCCTCAAGCACGCCCACGCACACGAGGTGGCCATCCGGCTGCGCATGGAGGAACGGATACTGACCATCGAAGTCGCGGACGACGGCTGCGGACTGGGCAATGCGAACGCCCAGGGCGGTCATGGGCTTGCCAACATGCGCGCACGGGCGCTGCACCTCGGGGCGTGGCTCGAAATCGCCGACCGGCATCCGGGCGTGTGTGTGGCCATTCGCTTCGACCGCGGCGACACCACCGAGCGCCCGAAATTGCCGGGGCACGCCGTCGCCATGGCTTGAGGCGGCGCGCTGGCGCCCTCAGGCCGGCCGGACAGCGGCCTGCGCCGCCGGGGCATCGTGCTGCGCGAGCAGGCTCCAGCCTTCCTCCCCCGTCAAGCCGATCGCCACCGCGCCGAACAGGGTGCCCGTGACGATCGATGCCGTCAGGGCGGCAAGCAAGCGTACCCAACGGGGAGAAGTGCTGTAGCCGGAATTCATGGTGAGCTCCTTGTACCAATGCGCCGAGAGCCCCATGTTGCGCGGCATCCTGCATCACGCCAATACCGCACACGGGCTACACCGCCGTGGGCCCGTCATGCGGATCGGGCCGCACATCCCATCGCTCACCCGAACGCGGGATTGGCCGTCCGGGTGGCCGCGAGCAACATGACTGCCCGATCAACAACCCGGAGAAACAGCATGGAACGCAACCTCGCATCCATCCTCGCACTCGCCGGCACGGCCGCCATTTCAGTCACTCTCGCAGCGCTGGCCCCCTCCGATGCCTATGCGGACGATATCTCGATCGACAACGCAACGTTCACCAGCAGCCGCAGCCGCGCCGAAATCCGCGCTGAACTGCTGGGCCAGCCGGCCGCCTGGAAGATGAACGCCGGTGAATTGGCGCTGCAATACAACCATCTGCCCCCGGTCAGGAGTGTCGCCACCAGGGAGCAGGTCAAGGCCGAGTACAAGGCGTCGCGCGAGTACGTGAACCGCTTGCTCGGAGAGGACAGCGGATCGTCCTACTTCGCCAGGTCGGCACTGGCCCGGGGCGGGCATGCAGGCACTTCCACCACGACCATGGGCGGCCCCTCGCGCTAAGGGGCGCCGGGCGCTTGCAGGCTCGTCAGAACGTCTCGATCTGAGGGCTCGGCTCGTCGGCACGGTTGCCGAACACGCTGCTGGCCGAAGGCACCGACGGGTCGCCGCCCTGGGACGCGCCCGGGTTCGCTGCCGCCGGGACGGCGCCGTTCGGCACTTCCGTCCCGTCACCGAGCAGGACAAAACCAAGAATGGCGAAGGCTCCCACGAAGGAAGCGACTGCGGACAGGGGGCTGAATTCCGGGCCGGGTCTGTGGATGCCGCGCATGTTCATGATCATCTCCCGCTGCGTAAGGCAATGATGGTGACTGCGGCCCAGCGCCTTGCCCATACCGTGTTCAGGCGACGGGGTCGACCCGACGGTCACCAACTGAAACAGGCTCCCCGATTTGCGTTACGGCGGGCACAAGCGATTTGAAACCGCGCGACGCGTCGCCTAGGCTGATCTCCCCACCCACACGCATCGAAACAAGGAGACAGCCATGGCCGAGTTGCACGCGGGCACTTCCGCATCCGCGAAGTTCAATGACGAGAAGCTCTCCGCACTCCGGCAAGGCCTGCGCGGCCGTCTCGCCACTCCCGGTTCGGACGATTACGAGCAGGCTCGCACGGTCTGGAACGCGATGATCGACCGCAAGCCCGCACTGGCCGCGCGCTGCGCTGGCGCGGGGGACGTCATGCGCGCCGTGCGCTTCGCCCGCGAGAGCGACCTGCTGCTGGCCGTGCGCGGGGGCGGGCACAACATCGCGGGCAATGCGGTGTGCGAGGGTGGATTGCAGATCGACCTGTCGCTGATGAAATCGGTGCGCGTGGACCCGGCACGCCGCACGGCGCGCGTGGAGCCCGGCGTGACGTTGGGCGAATTCGACAAGGAGGCCCAGGCCTTCGCCCTGGCCACCCCGCTGGGCATCAACTCGACGACGGGCGTGGCCGGGCTGACGCTCGGCGGCGGCTTCGGCTGGCTCAGCCGGCGCTACGGCCTGTCGATCGACAACCTGCTGTCGGCGGACGTCGTCACCGCCGCCGGCGAGCTCGTCAAGGCGAGCGAACATGAAAATCCGGACCTGTTCTGGGGCATTCGCGGCGGCGGCGGCAACTTCGGCGTGGTGACTTCGTTCGAGTTCACGCTGCACCCGGTCGGGCCCAATGTCCTGGCCGGGCTCATCGTGCACCCGCTGGACGCGGCGAAGGATGTGTTGCGGTTTCATCGCGAGTTCGTCGAGACCGTGCCCGAGGAATTCGTCTGCTGGTTCGTGATGCGGCAGGCGCCGCCGTTGCCGTTCCTGCCGCCCGAGTGGCACGGCAAGGAGATCCTCGCCCTGGCCGCGTGCTACAGCGGCGACATCGCGATGGGCGAGCGCCTCGCCAAGCCCCTGCGCGAGTTCGGCAAGCCCATCGCCGACATCATCTCGCCCATGCCTTACACCGCCTGGCAGACCGTGCTCGATCCGCTGCTGACGCCCGGCGCCCGCAATTACTGGAAGTCGCACGACTTCGCGGGGTTGAGCGATGGCCTGGTCGAGGTGATGGTGGACCATGCGCGGCGAATCCCCGATCCGCAGACCGAAATCGCATGCGCGCAGCTGGGCGGTGCCGTCGCCCGCGTGCCGCGCGACGCGACGGCCTACAACCATCGCGACGGGCAGTACGTGATGAACGTCCATGGCCGCTGGGCCGACCCGGAGAAGGACGAGGCTTGCATCGCCTGGGCGCGCAGCCTGTGGAAGGAAACCTCGAAGTTCGCCACCGGCAGCGTGTACGTGAACTTCCTGACGCAGGAGGAGAGCGGGATCGAACGCCTGCGCGCCGCCTACGGCGAGAACTACGATCGGCTGGTGGCGCTGAAGAACAAGTACGACCCGACCAACCTGTTCGGCGTCAACCAGAACATCCCGCCGACGGTCTGAGGCGGGATGGAGCCCGCCGCGACCATCGACTCGATCAGCGCCGTCACGCTGGCGACGCACGACATGGGCCGTGCGCTGCGCTTTTACCTGGCGCTGGGGTTTCCGCTGCGCTACGGGGGTGAGGGCGCGTCGTTCAGCAGCCTCAGCGCCGGCAATGCCTGCCTCAACCTCACCACCGAGGGGAGCGAGCGGAACTGGTCATGGTGGGGCCGCGTCATCTTCTATGTGTCCGACGTGGACGCGCTGCATCGCTGCGCCCTGCGGGGCGGGCTGCTGCCGGACACCGAGCCGCGCGACGCCACCTGGGGCGAGCGCTATTTCCACATCACCGACCCCGACGGCCATGAACTGAGCTTCGCGCAGCCGCTGGCCAGTCAAAGACCGGGGTAGTTCGCGAACAGGTCGGCGGCCCAATCGACGAAGGCGCGCGTCTTGGCGCTCAGGTGCCGGTTGGGCGGATAGACCACGTGCAGCGGGATGCCCGGGCGCGACCACTCGGGCAGCACCCGCACCAGCTCGCCGCTCGCGAGGTAGGGCGCCGCGGTGAACGCCGCCGTCTGCGAAATGCCGAGGCCGGCCACCAGCGCGGCCGTGTGCGCGTTGCTGTCGTTGACGGACACCTTGTAGGTGCCCACGAGCTCGATCGTCTCGCCGCCCTTCGTGAAGATCTCGGGATGGAACCGGCCGGTGCGCGCGGAGAAGAAGGCGACGGTGACATGGCCCTCCTCCAGGTCCGACGGGTGCCGCGGCACGCCGTGGCGCTTCAGGTAATCGGGCGACGCGACGGTGACGAGGGAGATGTTGGCGATGCGCCGCGCCACGAGCGATTGCTCGACGAGGTCGCCGCCACGGATCACGCAGTCGACGTTGTCGCTGATCAGGTCCACCGGCCGGTCGCTCACGCCGAGGTCGAGCTGGATGTCGGGGTAGCGCTGGTAGAACTTCGGCAAGGCCGGGATGACGACCAGGCGCGCGATCGACGTGCCCACGTCCACGCGCAGGCGCCCGCTGGGGTTGGCCTGCGCATTCGTCATGCTGGCCTCGATGTCGTCCAGGTCGTTGAGCAGGCGCGCCGTGCGCTCGTAATAAGCGGCGCCGTCGGGCGTCACCGTCACGCGCCGGGTGGTGCGGTTCAAAAGCTTCACCTTCAGCCGCGCTTCCAGGTGCTGCACGAGCTTGGTCACCGTGCCCTTGGGCAGGTCCAGTGACACCGCGGCCCGGGTGAAGGTGCCGGCCTCCACCACGCGTGCGAACACCCGCATCGACTGAATCTGGTCCATTCATCCTCCTGTGACCCTGATGGGTCATTCGTTTGCATTGTTCCCGCATTGGAAACAGAGAACTGGCAGCAGGCCCCTTTATCCGCACGCAGCGCGTGCCTATATTCGAGCCATGTCAAATCGCCCGGCTACCCCCGCTGCCGTCCCGGAAACGGATACCACCATCGTGGTGCCCAGGGGCGAGCCGCTGGCGGCGCGCATGTACGGGCGGCGCAGGCCGCGCACCGTGGCGCCGCTGGTGCTGCACTTCCATGGCGGCGCGTTCGTGAGCGGCGACCTGGACAGCGGTGCGTGCATGGCGCGCCTGCTGGCGCAGGCCGATGCGATCGTCGTGTCGCTGGCGTACCCGCTCGCTCCGCGGCATCGCTTCCCCGACGCGGTGGAGGCGGGCTACGCTGCGCTGCAATGGACTTACAAGCAGCGCAACAAGCTGGCCGGCACCGGCGCGCGCGTGTACCTCGCGGGCGACGAGGCGGGGGGCAACCTCGCGGCGGCCGTGGCGCTGGTGGCGCGCGACCGGGACCATCCGCCGCTCGCGGGGCAGATCCTCGTCGCGCCGATGCTCGATCCCTGCGTGGGCACCGCCTCGTTGCGTGAGGCGCAGGGCTGCCAGGCGGGCGCCTGCAAATGGGCCGACGGCTGGCAGCAGTACCTGCGCGGGCCGATGGATGCCGAACACCCCTATGCCGTGCCCGGCAAGGCGACGCGCCTGGTCGGCTTGCCGCCCGCGCTCGTGCTGACCGGCGAGGACGACCCGATGCGTGACGAGGCGCTGGCGTATGCGCAGCGCCTGCGCGACGCGGGCATCGAGGTGACGAGCAAGCTCCTCGCCAACCACACCGGTTGGCCCGATTCGCTCACCGAGCCGCCGCTGCAGGAGTGTCCGTACGCAGCGGGCGTGGAGCGCGACCTGCGCGCGTTCTTCAGCGCGACGGCGCCACCGGCCACGTAGCGACCCCGGCCCTGATCTTCCCCTTCCCGGCGGCCATTCCCCGCCGCCGGTTGACCTTGACATGGTGTCAATGCCGAAACTTCGCGGCGACACCACGGATTCCTGTTGCCTGAACACCCCCGAAAAAGGAAATGACCATGACCAGCACTACCAACCAATCGCGCCAACGCCGGCTATGGGCCTCGGTCGGCGTCCTCACGGCGCTCACGGCCGTTGGCTCGGCCATCGTCGGCATTTCCGGCCCCACGGCGCAAGCCACCGCCAACGCCGGCGCGCCCCAGGCGACGCCCGTTTCGGTGGCGGCGGTGAGCGAGAGCGACGTCGCGGCCTGGGACGAGTTCTCCGGCCGGCTCGAAGCGGTCGAGCGCGTCGATGTGCGTTCGCGCGTGGCCGGCGCGGTTCAGTCCGTGCATTTCCGCGAGGGCGCGCTGGTGAAGAAGGGCGACCTGCTCATCACCATCGACCCGGCGCCGTACGCCGCCGAGGCCGATCGTGCCGACGCGCAGGTGGCCGCGGCCCAGGCGCGCGTGACCAACGCGCAAAGCGACCACGCCCGCGCGCAGCGGCTGTGGGACGACCGCGCCATCTCGCAGCGCGAGTTCGAGGACCGCCAGAACGACCTGCGCGAAGCCGAAGCCAACCTGCGGGCCGCCCAGGCGCAGCGCGAAACGGCGCGCCTGAACCTCGGCTACACCCGGGTTCGGGCCCCGGTGGCGGGCCGAATCGGCCGGCTGGAAGTGACCACCGGCAACCTGGTCGCCGCCGGCCCCGGCGCGCCCGTGCTCACCACCCTCGTCTCCGTCAGCCCGATCTACGCCAGCTTCGACACCGACGAGCAGGTCGTGGTTCGCGCACTCGGCAGCCTGCCGGGAGGGTCGAGCGCGCGGGCGCTGATCGATCGCATCCCCGTTCAGATGGGCACGTCCGCAACCGCTGACACGCCCTACCAGGGGCGATTGCAGCTGATCGACAACCAGGTCGACGCGAAGAGCGGCACCGTGCGCGTGCGCGCGGCCTTCGACAACCCGGACGGCGCCCTCATGCCCGGCCAGTTCGCCCGCATCCGCATGGGCCAGCCCCAGGCGGCGAAGGCGCTGCTGGTCAACGAGCGCGCCATCGGCACCGACCAGAACAAGAAGTACGTGCTGGTGGTCGCCGAAGGCAACCAGGCGGAGTACCGCGAAGTCACCCTGGGTGCTTCGGTCAACGGACTGCGCATCGTCAAGGCCGGGCTGAAGCCGGGCGAGCGCATCGTCGTCAACGGCCTGCAGCGCGTGCGGCCCGGCGCGCTGGTGCAGCCGCAGGCCGTGAGCATGGAAGCCAAGGCCGAAGTGCAGCCCGCGCCGGGCGCGAAATCCTGAGCCGGGCGAAACGACATGAATCTTTCCAAATTCTTCATCGACCGGCCGATCTTCGCCGGCGTGCTGTCGCTGCTGATCTTCCTGGCCGGCCTGATCGCGCTGCGCGGCCTGCCGGTGTCGGAATACCCGGAGGTGGTACCGCCCTCGGTGGTGGTGCGTGCCACCTACCCCGGCGCCAACCCCAAGGTCATCGCCGAAACGGTGGCGACGCCGCTGGAAGAGGCGATCAACGGCGTGGAAGGCATGCTCTACATGAGCAGCCAGGCCACGACCGACGGGCTGATGACGCTCAACGTGACCTTCAAGCTCGGCACCGACCCCGACAAGGCGCAACAACTCGTCCAGAACCGGGTCTCGCAGGCCGAGCCGCGGCTGCCCGAGGAAGTGCGGCGGCTCGGCGTGACGACGATCAAGAGCTCCCCCGACCTCACGATGGTGGTGCACCTGCTCTCGCCGAACAACCGCTACGACATGACGTACCTGCGCAACTACGCGGTGCTCAACGTGAAGGACCGGCTGGCGCGCGTGCAGGGCGTGGGCGACGTGCAGCTGTTCGGCTCCGGCGACTACTCGATGCGCGTCTGGCTGGACCCGCAAAAGGTCGCGCAGCGCGGCCTGTCGGCCAGCGACGTGGTGCGCGCGATCCGCGAGCAGAACGTCCAGGCGGCCGCCGGCGTGGTCGGCGCCTCGCCCGGGCTGAAGGGCATCGACCTCCAGCTGTCCGTCAACGCGCAGGGCCGGCTGCAAAGTGAAGAGGAATTCGGCGACATCATCGTCAAGTCCGGCGCGGACGGCGCGGTGACGCGGCTGCGCGACATCGCGCGGCTGGAGCTGGGCGCCTCGGGCTACTCGCTGCGCTCGCTCCTGGACAACAAGGACGCCGTGGCGGTGCCCGTGTTCGCCGCGCCCGGCTCCAACGCGATCCAGATCTCGGACGGCGTGCGCGCCACCATGGCCGAGCTCAAGAAGAACATGCCCGAAGGGGTGGACTACGAGATCGTGTACGACCCGACGCAGTTCGTGCGCGCCTCGATCGAGTCGGTGGTGCACACGCTGCTCGAAGCGATCGCCCTGGTCGTGCTGGTCGTGATCCTGTTCCTGCAGACCTGGCGCGCCTCCATCATCCCGCTGCTGGCGGTGCCGGTCTCGGTGGTGGGCACGTTCGCGGTCATGCACCTGTTCGGGTTCTCGATCAACGCGCTCAGCCTGTTCGGGCTGGTGCTCGCGATCGGCATCGTCGTGGACGACGCGATCGTGGTGGTGGAGAACGTGGAGCGCAACATCGAGGCGGGACTGTCGCCGCGCGAGGCGACGTACCGAGCGATGCGCGAAGTGTCGGGGCCGATCATCGCCATCGCCCTGGTGCTGATCGCCGTGTTCGTTCCGCTGGCCTTCATCAGCGGCCTGACGGGGCAGTTCTACCGACAGTTCGCGCTGACCATCGCGATCTCGACAGTGATCTCGGCCATCAACTCGCTCACGCTGTCGCCGGCGCTCGCCGCGCTGCTGCTCAAGGGCCACGACGCGCCCAAAGATGCGCTGACGCGCGGCATGGACCGCCTCTTCGGCCGCTTCTTCGCCGCGTTCAACCGGCACTTCGGCCGCGCCGCCACGGGCTACACGCACGGCGTCAAGACCGTGATCTCGCGCAAGGCCCTGATGCTGGGCATCTACCTGGCGCTGGCGGCAGCGACGTTCGGCCTGTTCAAGCTGGTGCCGCAGGGCTTCGTGCCGGCGCAGGACAAGCAGTACCTGATCGGCTTCGCGCAGCTGCCGGACGGCGCCACGCTGGACCGCACGGAGGAGGTGATCCGCCGAATGAGCGAAATCACGCTCAAGCAGCCCGGCGTCGAACATGCCGTGGCGTTCCCCGGCCTGTCGATCAACGGCTTCACCAACAGCTCCAATGCCGGCATCGTGTTCGCCACGCTCAAGCCGTTCGACGAGCGGCGCGGCGCGGACCAGAGCGCGGGCGCCATCGCCGGCCAGCTGAACGCACAGTTCGGCCAGCTGCAGGATGCCTTCGTGATGATGTTCCCGCCGCCCCCGGTGCAGGGCATCGGCACGACCGGCGGCTTCAAGCTGCAGCTGGAAGACCGCGGCTCGCTCGGCTACGAGGCGCTGGACGGCGCGCTCAAGGCCTTCATGGCCAAGGCGTACCAGGCGCCGGAGCTGGCGGGCCTGTTCTCCAGCTTCCAGCTGAACGTGCCGCAGCTCTACGCCGACATCGACCGCACCAAGGCGCGCCAGCTCGGCGTGTCGGTGACCGACGTTTTCGACACCATGCAGATCTACCTGGGCAGCCTGTACGCGAACGACTTCAACAAGTTCGGCCGCACGTATTCCGTCCGGGTCCAGGCCGATGCGCCGTACCGCGCCCGCGCCGAGGACATCGGACTGCTGAAAGTGCGTTCGGCCACCGGCGAGATGGTGCCGCTGTCGGCGTTGATGCAGGTGAAGCCCAGCTTCGGGCCGGAGCGGGCGATGCGCTACAACGGCTACCTCACGGCCGACGTCAACGGCGGCCCGGCCCCCGGCTACTCCTCGGGCCAGGCGCAGGACGCGGTCAAGCGCATCGCCGCGGAGACGTTGCCCGCCGGCATCAGCTTCGAGTGGACCGAGCTCACGTACCAGGAGATCCTCGCGGGCAACTCCGCCGCCTGGGTGTTCCCGCTGGCGATCCTGCTGGTGTTCCTGGTGCTGGCCGCGCAGTACGAGAGCCTGACGCTGCCGCTCTCGATCATCCTGATCGTGCCCATGGGGCTGCTGGCGGCCATGACGGGGGTGTGGCTGTCCGACGGCGACAACAACGTCTTCACGCAGATCGGGCTGATGGTGCTGGTCGGGCTGTCGGCGAAGAACGCGATCCTGATCGTGGAATTCGCACGGGAGCTGGAATTCGCCGGCCGTACCCCGGTGCAGGCCGCGATCGAAGCCGCGCGGCTGCGGCTGCGCCCGATCCTGATGACGTCGCTCGCGTTCGTCATGGGCGTGCTGCCGCTGGTCGTGACCACCGGCGCCGGCGCCGAGATGCGGCAGGCCATGGGCATCGCCGTGTTTTTCGGGATGATCGGCGTCACGGCCTTCGGCCTGTTCCTCACGCCCGTGTTCTACGTGGCCCTGCGTGCACTTGCGGGCAACCGTCCGCTCAAGCTGCACGGCGAGGTCCCGCACCTGGAAGGCTTCGCAGGCGGCGCTTCGGCCCGCCCGGTGCCAGCCGCACCCCTGAAGGATTGATCATGACGACCCCACTCAAGCTGCTCCCCCTGGCCGCCGCGTTGTTCATCGCGGGCTGCGCCACCCCTTCGGCCGAGTTGCCCGCGCCCATCCGGCCGCCGGCGCAATTCAAGGAAGCCGGCCCGAACTGGACCGTCGCGGCACCTTCTGAAGCGCAGGACCGCGGCGCCTGGTGGAAAGCGTTCGCCGATCCGGTGCTCGACAACCTGGTCGAACGCGCCGCCGCCAACAACACCAGCATCCAGGAAGCGGCGGCCCGCCTCGCGCAGGCCCGGGCGCTGGTGCGCAGCGCCAACGCCGACCGCGCGCCGCAAATCGGCGTGGGCGCGAGTGCCGCGCGGGGCGCGGGCGCGAACACCGCCAACGGGGCGACGCCCGCGACCTTGACGACGGCGGGCGCCAACCTCTCGTACGAGATCGACCTGTTCGGCCGGCTGGCGCGGGCCAGTGACGCGGCCGCGCTGGACGCGAACGCGCGCGAGGCGCTGCTGCAGAGCACCCGCCTGCTGGTGCAGGCCGAAGTCGCGCAGACGTACCTCGCGCTGCGCGCCATCGACAGCGAGCGCGCGCTGGTGCGCGAAACCGTGTCGGCCTACCAGGGCACCTTGCGCCTGACGCAGCGGCGCCACCAGGCCGGCGACATCGCCGAGCTGGACGTCGCGCGCGTGGAGAGCGAGCTGGCTTCGACCGAGTCCGAGGCACTGGCGCTGGACCGGCGCCGGGCCGAACTGGAACATGCACTGGCCGTGCTGGTCGGCGACGCCGCTTCGAGCTTTACCCTGGGCGCGGGGGAGTGGACTACCGCGCTGCCGCGCATCCCGGCGGGCATTCCCGCCACGGTGCTGGCGCGCCGCCCCGATGTGTCCGCCGCGCAGAGCAGCCTGCTCGCGGCGCAGGCGCGTGTCGGCGTAGCGCGCGCGGCGTGGTTCCCGAACCTGTCGCTCACGGCGGCCGGGGGTTTCGCGTCGCCTGAACTCGGCGACCTGTTCAAGTGGTCGGCCCGCGCGTGGGGCGTGGGCGCGCTGCTGTCCCTGCCGATCTTCGACGGCGGCCGCCGCGAAGCCGGCATCCAGGGCGCCCAGGCACAGCTCGATGCCGCTGCGGCGGGCTATCGCGGGCAGGTGCTCGTCGCGTTCAAGGAAGTGGAGGACCACCTCTCGGCGCTGCGGCTGCTGCAGGAGCAGTCCCAGGCCCAGGCGCGCGCCGTGACTTCCGCCCAGCGTGCCACGGTGCTGTCCGAATCGCGCTATCGCAACGGCATGGACAGCCAGCTGGAACTGCTGGACGCGCGGCGCAGCGAGTTGCGCAACCGGCGACAGGCGTTGCAGGTGCGCGCCGGGCAGTACCAGGCGACGGTGAGCCTGATTCGCGCGCTGGGGGGTGACTGGGGAAACCCCGACTAAAACGAACTGAAACGAAAGATAAGTTACAGTTTCGCTCAACTTCTAAGGCATTTCGCTCCGATTCACATGACCAGCACCGCCCATCCCGTTTCCCGAACCCGCATCCGTATCCTTGAAATCGCCGCCGTCGTCTTGACGCTCCTCCTGGCCGCCTGTGGCGGCGGTGGAGATGGTGGGGGCGACGCGCCGCCGCCCCTGCTGTCGATTTCCGTGCCGGGCCAAGCCGTCATCAAGGTGCGCTCCGGCGCGCAAGGCATCGTCGCCCTCGGCGAGAAACCGCAAGCGATCAACGACCCATTGCCGCGAGCGCGCAAGCTCGTCTTGCTGGGCGCGGGTGCGCAAACCGGCCAGTACGTTCCGCCGGCCGGCTGGTCGTTGCTGGACTTCGCGATTCATCCTTCGGGCGAGATTTCGGCCATCCTGGGCACGGACATGGCATTGCGGCTCGTGCGCCTGAACGCGGCGGGCGGCGTGTTGCACGACCAGCCGCTGCTCGATCACGAGGCGCGCAACGACCCGAGCGTCGACCTGGAGGGCGTGACCAACCCCGATTCCCTGGTGCCGGCCTTCAGCCGGGATGCCGCGCGTGTCGCGCCGATCGGCGAGGACGTGGCGGTCGCGGTGCGCACCGGTATCAATGCCGCGGTGGCTTACCGCTACGACAGGACGGCCGCAGGTTTCACGCGGGCCTGGCGCACGCTGGTCGAGCCCGGCATGACGGTGATGGGACGGTTCCTCACCGGCGGCAGTCACGATGTGTTCGACCAGCTCGCCAACCATGCCAAGGTGCTGCTCGACACCGACGGCCAGGGGCGCGTCGCCGTCGCCGTGACCGGCGGTTCGGCCACCGACCTGTTCCATGCGCACGCGGCGCATTTCAACGAAGCCACCGGCACCATCGGGAACGGCGGGATCGTGACGCTGCTGTCGGCCACCGGCGCCCGGCTGGTGTCGACCGCGGTCGATACGGCGCAGGTCAGCGAGCTGCACGGCCTTCGCAACACGGGCAATGGTTTTGCGCTGGTCGGCCGCGTCCGAACGCAGCGGCTTGCCGACGGCAGCGGCTGGAACGCCTTTGCCGCTTTCATCTCGCAGGCGGGCGAATTACGGAATTACTCGGTGATCAACGTGGACCGGGGCGATGTGCTGTTCGACCTGGTGGCCGGACGCAACTCCCAGCTCCTGGCTGTCGGGACAACGGGCTACACGCAGAATCCGTTCGGCGCCAGCATTTCCGAGGAAGCGGCGCCGCTGCTGCTGGTGCTCTCGGATACCGGCACCGTCGTGTCGCGGCTCGCGGTGACGGCGGGTCCGCGCCACAACCAGCTGCGCACGCTGGCGCGCCACGGGACCCACTGGCTGGCGGGCGGCATGTCCAACGGCCCGGGAACGCACAGCGGCGACGTCGATCCCGGCCTCATCAGCGCCGACGGCGTCCTGCGGGAAATCGCGCCGATCTGGCCCTGAGGAACTGGCGCGAATGGCGGGTCAACGCGGGGGCCGCGTGCCCATCGCCGTGAGCAGGCCCAGGCCGATGAAGGACGTCCCCGCGATCCGGTTGCCCCAGAGTGCATGACGTGCCGCGCGGTTCAGGCGCAGCGCGACGGCACTGGCGGTGAGCACATACATGAGGTCCGTGCAAGCCGCGATGGCAATGAAGATGCCGGCGAGCGACAGCGTCTGCACCAGTGCGCTGGCGTGACCGTCCATGAACTGCGGCAGGAAGGCGGCGAAGAACAAGGTCGTCTTGGGGTTCAGCAGCGCCACGACGAAGCCGTCGCGAAAGACGCGCCGCAGCGGCTGCACCGGCGCTGTCGGCGCTGCCGTGTCGAGCCCGGCCGGGACGGCGAGCCACATGCGCACGCCGAGGTACACCAGGTAGGCGGCGCCCGCCCACTTCACGGCCGTGAACGCGGACGAGGAAACGGCGAACAGCGCGGCGAGGCCGAGCGCGGCCCCTGCGGCGTTGGCGAGGTTGCCGAGCGCCACGCCCATCACGGACGCGAGGCCGCAGGCGCGGCCCTGCGCCACGGTGCGGGCCACGATGTAGACGACGGCGGGGCCGGGCGTGAGCGCCAGCACGAGGCTGGCGCCGACGAAGGCCAGGAGCAGGGGCATGTCCGGAAGCATGTGCGTTCCATTCCTCGGGAAGAACCCGTGTTGCCCTGATTCTGCATCGATCCCCGCCCGCGCCGCTGGAGGACAATCCGGCCCATGCAACAAGCGGACATCGGCATCGTGGGGCTGGGCGTGATGGGCGAGAACCTCGCGCTCAACCTCGAGCGCAACGGCTACGCCGTCGGCGGCTTCGACCTCGATGCCGCCAAGCGGGACAGCTTCTCGCAGCGCACGCAAGGCAGGCGTGCCTACGCGGCTCGCTCATTGGCCGAGCTGGCTGCGAGCCTCCGGGCGCCGCGCCGGCTGCTGCTGATGGTTCCGGCCGGCGCCGCGGTGGATGCCGTGCTGGCGGAACTGCGGCAGGTGCTGGCCGCCGGCGACGTGGTGATCGATGGGGGCAACACGCGGTTCACCGACACGCAGCGGCGCATGCTGGAGCTGGAAGGCTCGGGCATCCTGTACGTGGGCGCCGGCGTGAGCGGCGGCGAGGAGGGCGCGTTGCGCGGGCCGGCCCTCATGCCCGGCGGCCACGCGCAGGCCTGGCCGCTCGTCAAGCCGGTGCTGCAGGCGATCGCGGCCCGCGCCGACGACGGGCAGCCCTGCTGCGAGTGGATGGGCGCAGGCGGGGCGGGGCACTTCGTGAAGATGGTGCACAACGGCATCGAGTACGCCGACATGCAGACGATCTGCGAAGCGTACTGGCTGATGCAGCAGCTGCTGGGCATGCGCCCGGCCGAAATGAGCGCCGTGTTCGCCGAATGGAACAAGGGCGAACTGGGCAGTTACCTGGTCGGCATCACCGCGGACATCCTCGCGCGGACCGATCCCGACACCGGGCAGCCGCTGGTTGATCTCATTGTCGACACCGCCGAACAGAAGGGCACCGGCAAGTGGGCCAGCCAAGCGGCGCTGGACATGGGCGTCAACGCGCCGACCATCGCGGACGCCGTGTTCGCGCGCACGCTGAGCGCCGCGCGCTCCGAGCGCGTGGCCGCGGCGGGCCTGCTCGCCGGCCCTGAATTCCCGTACACGGGCGATCGCGCCGGCTTCGTCGGGAGGATTCGCCGCGCCTTGCTGGCGGCCAAGATCTGCTCGTATGCGCAGGGCTTCCAGTTGCTGGGCGCGGCCGACCGCGAGCACCAGTGGAGCCTGCCGTTCGCGACCATCGCCTCGATCTGGCGGGCCGGCTGCATCATCCGCGCGAAATTGCTGGAGGACATCCGGGCGGCCTACGCGCGCGATCCCCAGCTCGTCAACCTGCTGGTGGACGGGCACTTCGCGCACGTGATGGCGCAGTGCCAGCAAGACCTGCGCGATGTCGTCGCCACCGCCGCGCAGCACGGCGTGGCCGTGCCCGCGTTCATGAGCGCCCTGTCGTACTACGACTCGTACCGGTCGGCGCGGCTGCCCGCGAACCTGTTGCAGGCGCAGCGCGACTACTTCGGCGCCCACACCTACCAGCGGCTGGACCGGCCGGGCAAGTTCCACACGCGCTGGACGGGTTGACGCGCCGCGGCGGCCGCCCCGCCGCTCGAGGCGGCAGGGCGGCTTGCGGCATCACAGCCGCTTCACGCCGGGCAGCAGCCCGACGAGCTCGCCGTTGACGTAGATCGCGCCTTCGGGGGCGCCGCCTTCACGGTGGAAGGCGTGGAACTCCACGACGTACGGCGACGGCGCGGCGACGGCGCGCTCGGCGGCCAGGCGAACGGCCAGGCGCGCCAGCAACTCGCTGGCTGCGCGCAGGGCGCCCGCCACCAGGTGAAGCAGCGCGGCACTCAAAGGACGGGCGGCGGGGGCCCAGCTCAAACTCTTGCTCATGTCGATCTCCAAGGAGGCCGCCTGAAGGCGGCCCGGGTTTCGTTCTCCTCGACGGGCCAAAACAAAACGGCCCGGGGGCAATTGCCACCGGGCCGCTCGCACCGCCTGCAAACATCAGCAGGCTGGAGGTGCGCCGCCCCGGGGGTCGTCTGCACGCGATGCACGACTCAGGTTGCCACCATGGATACGCGCTGCGCCTGCGCCGCAGGAATGGCGGGCAAGGAACGTGAGCGGAAACAGGACGACGACGAAGGGCATGAAAGCGGGCTGGATTGAAGGGAAGGTGTCATCGGCCTTTTCGCCGACTTGCTCAAATGATAAAGGAAACATTATCTTGCGCAAGTGATTTTGATCACAAAAACCGGCGCGCACGCCCGCGTTGTCGCCTGCACGCGACAACCTCGAGCTTGGGGCCGGCTCAGCGCTTGGGCTTCAGGGGGGCGACGCCGCGCTTCCAGAGCGTGCGGTCGTCGTCGGTGGGCGCGGCAGGGGCGGGCACGCGGGCAGGTGGCGCCGCAGGCTTGGGAGCGGTCGTCGGCGCAGCGCCGGCGCCGGGCATCAGGACTTCACCGAGAAGTTCGAGCAGGTGGGTTCGCGCCCGCTGCGGGTGGCGACGGTAATAGGTGAGCACCAGCCCGACAATGAACCGCTCGTCGTCGTCCTGCGGCAGGGGGCTCTCCGGGGGCGGCGTGGCGGCGGGCGGCCGGCCGGTGGAGGCGACAGGCTGGCCGGCGGCGTCGTGGGGAACGTCCATCCAGCCTGGGGGTTTGTGGCACAGCTGCTCGAACTGCCGCGCCAGCCGCTCGCCGATCTGGCGCGAGCGGCTCTTGATCTGGCTCCAGTAGCTCGGCTGGATCTGCAGCCGCTCCGCGAAACGTCCCTCCAGGCCCCTCAGGGTGGCCGCGTCGGGATGCTTGACGGTATTGCGGACGAATTCGTCGAAAAGCGCGAGCGCGTTATCCCGCCGGATCTGGGCCACGTCGCGCACTGCTTGCATGGACCGCAATGATAAAGCTTTGTGCATCTCGTGGTGCAGATGGCGACGGTTTTGATAAAGACAAGGCCGGCCTCGGCCACCGGCCGGGCGCGTGCCAGAATCCGCGGCATGGCGCCAGCACCCGACTTCTCCCAGGGCGCCGCGTTCGTGCGCGGCGAATACGTCCCTATCGCCCAGGCGAGCGTGCCCATCACGGACTGGGGCTTCCTGCGCTCCGATGCCACCTACGACGTGGTCACGGTATGGGACGGCGCCTTCTTCCGGCTCGAAGATCACCTGGACCGTTTCCTGGCGAGCTGCGATCGTTTCCGGCTCGACCCGGGGCGCACCCGCGAGGAGATCGTCGCCGTGCTCGAACACTGCGTCAGCCTCGCGGGCTTGCGCCGTTCCTATGTCGAGATGATCGCCACGCGCGGACAGCCGCCCTGGGGCTCGCGCGACCCGCGCCAGGCGGCCAACCAGTTCTACGCGTTCGCGGTTCCGTACGTGTGGATCGCCAACGAGGCGCAGCGCCAGCGCGGCCTGGATGTACGGATCAGCGACGTGCAGCGCATCCCGCCGTCCAGTGTCGACCCGAAGGCCAAGAACTACCACTGGAACGACCTGACAATGGGGCTGCTCGGCGCGCTGGACGACGGCGCCGACACCGTCGTGTTGACCGATGCGCAGGGCAACGTCGTCGAGGGCCCCGGCTTCAACGTCTTCGCGGTGATCGGCGGCGTGCTGGTCACGCCGCGAGAAGGTGTGCTTGAAGGCATCACGCGCCGCACCGTGATCGAGATGGCCCAGGCGCTGGGCATACCGGTCGAGCTGCGGGCCCTGCCGGCGGGCGGGCTGCGCGGCGCGCAGGAGGTGTTCCTGAGCAGCTCGGGCGGCGGCGTGCTGCCGGTGACCCGGGTGGATGGCAAGCCGGTCGCCGGCGGCGAAGCAGGCGCCATCACGCGGCAACTCGCCAGGACGTATTGGGAGTGGCACGCCGATCCGCGCTTCAGCCGCGCGGTGCGCTACGCGCAATCCCGAATCTGAAGAAGCCATACCCCCTGAAACAATCTTGACGCGCGTCAAGGTAATCCCGATTCCGCAGGGATTTGATGGATGCCCAGGGCGATCGGCACGCCGGGCCTGCCTCCTCCGCGCGCGCTGCATGACCAATGAGGGCATGGCCTTGCCAATGATCGCCCGGGCCCTCGTACCTAGACGAAGGAGCATCATGAGCAAGTCCACAAGAACCAAGAAGACCTGGGCCGCAGCCGCCGCCCTCGCCATGCTCGCCGGGTGCGCAGCCGTGGCGCCCGAGGTTGCGACGTGGAACATTCCCCCGCCCGGGTCCACCTGGCAGACTGTGCAGCGCAACACCGGCAGCTACGGCAAGGACGCTGAACTCCAGATAACGCGCGGGAACGGCGTGTGGCAGGGCATGCCGGCCGTGGAGATCAAGAGCACTGCCGGGATGACCATCGTGGCGACCAACGACGGGCGCTGGTATGGGATCCTCGGCCGAGACGGCAAACCGTTCGTCACGTACGACCCGCCGATCGGCTTCCTCTATCCGCTCAAGGTCGGCAAGGCGTGGAGCACGCACCATCGCATGACGACGGTAGCCACCGGCCGGGTCACCGAGCTCGACTACGCCTGCAAGGTCGAGGCTTTCGAGCAGGTGACCGTCCGGGCCGGGACGTTCGACGCCTTCAGGATCGCCTGCACGGCGCCGGGGTCGCAGGACACATACTGGTCGAGCCGCGACCACGGGATGATGGTCAAGACCGACTTCAGGCGCACGAGCGCGCACCAGCTCGGCGCCGGCACGCAGCAGTCGGAACTGGTGGCGCTGAACCTGCGCAAATAGGGTTGGCCCAGGGCGGCGAGTTGCCTCAGCGATTCGCCGTCCGGAACTCCACCGGGCTCGTCCCGGTCCATTGCCTGAACGCGCGCAGGAAGCTCTTCTCATTGCGGAACCCGCACGCGGCGGCCACCTGTTTCAGTGGCTTGCCGGTGCGATACAGCAGGTCTTTCGCGCGCTCGCAGCGCACCTCGTCCTTGATCTGCTGCAGGCTGGCCCCTTCCTCCTTCAGCTGCCGGTGCAAGGTGCGCGACGACATGTGCAGGAGGGCGGCGATCCCCTCGGCGCTGTGTGCCTGGCCGGGGTACGCGACCAGCGCCTGGCGCACCTGCTGCACCAGCAGCCGGTCGCGCCGGTATTGCAGCACGGTGAGGGGCAGCGCCCTTTGCAGCATCTGGCGCAGCGCCTTCTCGTCGCGCCTGAGCGGCAGCGCGAGATAACGCGCGTCGAAGCGGATTTCGGCACGCGCCGCGTCGAAATCCAGCGGCCCTGGGAACATGAATGAGTAGGCGTCGGCGTGGGCCGGCGCGGGGAAGGGAAATCTCGCCCCTTGCAGCGGGATGCGCGAGTCGATGTACCAGCAGGCGAGGCCATGGATGTTGCGCAGCACGTAGACCAGCATGAATTCGCGCGCCACACCGAGGTCGGCGTGCTCCTCCACGACGATGGCGGCGCTGTTGCCGCTCTCCACAAGCCCCAGGCGGATGTCGCCGGTCAGCAGCGCGTGGTGGCGGCACCAGCGTTTGAGCGCCACGCCCAGGTCCGGTGAGGGCAGGGAAGCGCGCGCGAGCATTCCGTAGCTGCCCCATGGCAGCTTGCGCGAGAAAGCGCCCAGGCCCTCGTCGTCGAGTTCCTGCATCGCTGCCCCGGACAGCACTTCCATTTGCCGCGCAGTGATGCGTGCGTCGGTCTGCTGCAGCTTCGCTGGCGTGATCTGTGCCATCTTCAGCAACTCGGACGGGTCTTGCCCGTAACGCCGGTACGCCGCCACGATGACCCGGGCGAATGCCATGGGCGTGGCGGCAGGAGCGGTGCTCGGCGGGCGGCGCGTGGGCATGGGGAAGTGTGGGCCAAAGTGGCAGGATTTGCAACCCTGGTGTCGAACGGGGGAAGGCCGGAAAAACGGGCGGCGCGCTACCATGCCTGACGCCTGCCTGTGCCCCTATCCCGACCTGCCCCCGAGGGAAGGTAACGAATCGAGAGACCTTATGCCCGCCCTGGAGACACAACTCAATCCCCGTTCCGCCGACTTCCAGGCCAACGCTGCCGCGATGCGCGCGCTGGTCGACGACCTCGCCGTGCAGGTCGCCAAGGCCGCCGAAGGCGGCGGCGAGGCGGCCCGGGCCAAGCACCTCGCGCGCGGCAAGCTGTCGCCGCGCGACCGGGTGGCGATGCTGCTGGACCCCGGCACGCCCTTCCTCGAACTGGCGCCGCTCGCCGGCTGGGGCCTGTACAACGGCGACGCACCCTGCGGCGGCATCATCGCGGGCATCGGGCGCGTCAGCGGCGTGGATTGCATGATCGTGTGCAACGACGCGACGGTGAAGGGCGGCACCTACTTCCCGATCACCGTGAAAAAGCACCTGCGGGCGCAGGAGATCGCGCAGCAGAACCGCCTGCCCTGCATCTACCTCGTCGATTCGGGCGGCGCCAACCTGCCCAACCAGGACGACGTGTTCCCGGACCGCGAGCACTTCGGCCGCATCTTCTTCAACCAGGCCAACCTGTCGGCGCAGGGCATCGCGCAGATCGCCGTCGTGATGGGTTCGTGCACCGCGGGCGGCGCCTACATGCCGGCGATGAGCGACGAAACCATCATCGTGAAGAACCAGGGCACGATTTTCCTGGGCGGGCCGCCGCTGGTGAAGGCGGCGATCGGCGAGATCGTCTCGGCCGAGGACCTCGGCGGCGGCGACGTGCACACACGCCTGTCGGGCGTGGCCGACCACCTGGCGCAAAACGACATGCACGCGCTCGCGCTGGCGCGCCAGGCCGTGGCCACCTTGAACCGCCCCAAGAACGTCGAGCAGGACCTGCGCGAGCCGCGGCCGCCGAAGTACGACACGCGCGAACTGTACGGCGTGGTGCCCGCCGACACCCGCAAGCCCTACGACGTGCGCGAAATCATCGCCCGCATCGTCGATGCCTCGGAATTCCACGAGTTCAAGCAGCGCTACGGCACCACGCTGGTGTGCGGCTTCGCGCACATCGAGGGCATGCCCGTGGGCATCGTCGCCAATAACGGCATCCTGTTCTCCGAGAGCGCCCAGAAGGGCGCCCACTTCATCGAGCTGTGCTGCCAGCGCAAGGTGCCGCTGATCTTCCTGCAGAACATCACCGGGTTCATGGTGGGCCGCAAGTACGAGGCCGAGGGCATCGCTCGCCACGGCGCGAAGATGGTGACGGCCGTGGCCACCGCCAGCGTCCCCAAGTTCACGATCATC
>JAUYNO010000069.1 GCA_030696045.1 Stagnimonas sp.
CGCTGCGTTGCCATCCGAAATCGCGTCAGGCAAGGCGCCGAACGACGCCAAGGCTGGAGCCTTGGCTAGGCCGGCAACGCCGCATGACGCGATTTCGGATAGCAACCCTTCGGGGCCGGCTCGCGACACGGTGCCTGAGCGCAGCGAGGTGGGTGCGGGAGCGAGCCGATCCGGCGCCTCCCGCACCCCTTGCTTCGCAAACACCGTGTCGGCGCCGGACTGTTTTGGCGCATTGCGGCGTCAGCCAGAGAGGACAATAGAACCACTATTCCCCTCTCTGCCTTCCTTGCACTGCGCCAAAACAGTCTTCGGCCGCAGCGACCATTTAATTGTGAACACACCCTAACTCAGGAGTCCGCAACGGCATGCCCGAAGTTCCGCGCAAGGACAGCGCCGACCCCGTCGACCGGGTCATCGCCCAGCTGTACCGCTCGGTGCTGGCGGTGCCGCCGCCGGAGTTCCGGGCCTGGGCGCTGGATCGGATCAACACCGTCATCCCGCACGACGGCGCGCTCTGGGGCACCGGCTTCTGGGAGGGGCGGCGCTTTCACAACGTCACCTTGCGCGGCGTGCCGCCGGACTACCCGCTACGGCTGGAGCGCACCGCCGACGAAAACCCGCTGATCAAGCGCATGCTGGTGGCGCCGGACGAGCCGACGACGATGGAGAGCGTCTGCCCGGACAAGGAGTTCTTCGCCTCCCACCTCTACCGCGAGGCCTTCGAGCCGGCCGGCATCCAGCGCATCCTCGCCACCGTCCACGTCGACCCGCGCTCGGGCCTGTCCTCGCTGGTGTCGCTGTACCGGCGCGACCGGGCGGCGAAGTTCTCCGAGGCCGAGATGGCGATGCAGCGGCGGCTCAACTACCACCTGTTCAACGCCGCCTCGCATTCCTTCTTCATCCACCTGGCGCGCACCCACCGCGACCGGCCGGCCGAGGCGGTAGCTGCGGTGGTCGACGTCAAGGGCCAGTTCCACGAGGCCCAGCCGCGCTTTCTCGACGCCCTCGAAACCCATTTCCCCGAGCACGGCCTGCGCTCCCTGCCCTTCCCGCTGCCGGCGGTGGGCGAGACCCGCAGCGTTGGCCCGCTGAGCGTACGCTGCGAGGCAATGGCGGACCTGTTCATCGTGCACCTCTGGCCGTCCGGCCCGCTGGACCGGCTGACCCAGCGCGAGCGCGAGATCGTGATCGCGGTGGCGCACGGCCTGTCGTTCAAGCAGGCGGCGCGCAAGATCGGGGTGGCGCCGTCGACGGTCGCCAACCACCTCTACCGCATCTACCGCAAGCTGGGCGTGGCCAGCCGCACCGAACTGGCCAACCTGATCCACGCCGAACCCGCCGACACGCCCCCCTGACAAAGCCGCCCGGGAAATCAGAATCCGCGCTCTATAAACTCTGCGCCGGGTTCGCGCATCCGAGCCCCTAACGCCGATCCAGCCCACCATGCAAATCATCAGTCCGTCCGACCTCAAGCCCCTGCTAGCCCGTGGCGCCGTGACCCTGCTCGATGTGCGTCTGCCGGAAGAGATCGAAACCGCCAGCCTGCCGGGCGCGGTGGCGATCCCCCTGCACGAGCTGCCGCAGCGCTTCGGCGAGCTGGCCAGCGACAAGCCGGTGGTGGCGATGTGCCATCACGGCGTACGCAGCCAGACCGCCGCCCGCTTCCTGGAACGCAATGGCTACACCGAGGTCCTGAGCCTGGACGGCGGCATTGATGCCTGGTCGACCCAGGTCGACGCGACCGTCCCCCGCTACTGACGCATCCCCACTTTTCAAGCTCCCCACGCTCCTCCACGGACTTCCGATCCATGCGCCTGAACCGCTTCGTCGCCGCCCTTGCCGCCGGCTTCTGCGCCAGCACCGCCCAAGCCAATGCCCTGCTGGAGGTCTATGGCCAGGCGCTGGCCAACGACAAGACCTTTTCGGCCGCGCAGTTCGGGCGCGATGCCGCGCTGCAGGCACGGCCGCTGGCGATTGCCAACCTGCTGCCGCAGATCGGCGGCCAGGGTTCGCTGACGCGCACGGACAGCACCAACTCCGGAACCGACGCCGATTTTGGCGGTACCGGCAGCGCGTCCTTCACCCAGGATCGCGAGAGCGACGCCAGGGCCTACTCGGTTTCGTTGACCCAGTCGGTGTTCGACTGGTCGGTGATCCAGAAGCTGCGCCAGTCCACTGACCAAGTTGCACTGGCCGAGACCGGCTTCCGGGCTGCCCAGCAGGACCTCATCCTTCGGGTTGCTACCGCCTATTTCAACGTACTGGCGGCGAGCGACACCCTGCGCTTCTCCCAGGCCGAGAATCAGGCTGTGGGCCGGCAGCTGGAGCAGTCCAAGCAGCGCTTCGAGGTGGGGCTCTCCGCCATCACCGACGTGCAGGAAGCCCAGGCCCGCTACGACCTGACCGTCGCCTCGCTCATCAACGCCGAGACCGCGCTGTCCAGCGCCCGCCGGGTGCTGGCCGAGATCTCCGGCGGTACCGACCAGGCGGCGGCGGCGGTGCCGGAGGACGTGCCGCTCGCCGGCCCCGATCCGCAGACGCCCGCCACCTGGATCGAGGCGGCGCGCAAGGACAATCTCAACGTGCTGTCGGCACGCCTCCAAGCCGAGATCGCGAGGAAGGATGTCGGCATCGCCAGGGCCGGACATCTGCCGACCCTCGGAATCCAGGCCGGATACAGCAACTCCTCCGCCGACGTGACTACCACCACGACCAGCGGCGGCATGAGTGGCACCAGCACGTCGCCATCGGACTCCGACGGCACCTCGATTGCCTTGGTCGCGAAGCTGCCGCTGTTCGCCGGCGGCGCCGTGCGCGCCAGCGTCAAGGCCGCCAGCAGCACCTCCAGCCAGCGCCAGGCGCAGCTGGAAAGCGCGGTGCGTACTGCCGAGCGCACCACCGGCGACGCCTACCAGGGCGTGCTGGCCGGCATCGCCCGGGTCAAGGCCTTCAAGCAGGCGGTGATCTCCTCCAAGACCGCGCTGGAGGCCAGCGAGGTCGGCCTGCAGGTCGGCGCCCGCACCTCCATCGACGTGCTCAATGCCCAGCAGCAGCTCTACGCCGCCGAGCGCGACTACGCCCGCGCCCGCTACGACTACCTGCTGTCGGTGCTCAACCTCAAGCTCGCCGCCGGCCGCTTGGGCGAGCCCGACCTGGCCGAGATCGACCGCCTGCTGATCGGCGGCTGAGCCCGCCGCAGCGCACCGAGCCCCGCCCCGTGCGGGGCTTTTTCTTGGGGAATTACATCGTTACCCTCAGCGCCCTCTCTCCCGCTTGCGGGAGGCGTTTGGCCAGAGGGCCGAACTGACTCAATGTCAGTTCGGCTTGAGCCAAACGCGGAGAGAGGGGGCGAGCGAAGCGAGTGCTTGTGCTCGCAGAACCTGCTCGAACTCGCTGCGCTCGCTACCCCTCTCCCCTGCCCCTCTCCCGCAAGCGGGAGAGGGGGTCCAGAACCTGCGGGAGGTTGCCGCAGTAATTCCCTTTCCTTGCGGGCGCCGGCACCGTCCACGCGCGCCTGCCCTCATCGGCACGAGGGCGCCCAGCAGCTGGGACATCATCAGTGGTAAAGCTGGCTGCGAGACGGGTAGACGCGCTAGGGTGGCGCCCATCGTCGCCCGCGCTGGTCGGGCCTGCCGCCGAACGGAGTTTCCCGATGCGAATGCGCCTTGCCGCCCTTGCCGCGCTGCTGCTGCCCTTGAGCGCCGCCGCATTCCAGCCCGAACTCGCCGGCCTCGCCGCGCTGCCGCAGGCCCTGCTGCCCGCCGCCGAAGTGCAGGCCGAGATCGGCCACCACAAGGAACAGCCGCTGCGCTACGCGGTCGGCCATGCGCTGGCACTGGACCAGCGCAACGGCGCCTGGGACGAAGCCAGCCCCGGGGTCGCGCGCTGGCGCCTGCGCATCGCCTCCGAGGGCGCGCGCTCGCTGAGCCTGCACCTGCAGGGGCTGCGGCTGCCGCCGGCGACCGAACTCTGGCTCTACGGCGCCGACGGCCGCGATGTGCAGGGGCCGTTCAGCGCCAGCAACGTGCGCGCGGGTGAACTCTGGCTGCCGATCGTGCGCGCCAGCGAGGCGGTGCTGGAACTGCGGCTGCCGGCAGCGGCGCAGTCGGCGCTGCGCTTGCAGGTAGCCGAGGCCTTCCACGGCTATCGCAGCTTTCAGGAAGCCGGGGCACCTCCCAAGGCCGCCATCGGCGATGATGCCGGCAGCTGCAACATCAACGTCGCCTGCTCCGCCGGCAACAGCTGGCGCAACGAAATTCGGGCCACTGTGCTGCTGACGAGGCCGGTCGTGGGGGGGCAAGTGCTTTGCAGCGGCACGCTCATGAACAATGCATTGTTGGACAATCGAGCTTTAGTTCTCACCGCCAATCACTGTGGAATCACAGCGAGCAATGTTTCCTCCGTGCGCGCGTATTTCAACGTCCAGTCCGCCAGTTGCAACGGAACTGATGATGGCCGCGTTGACCAAAACATGGCTGGTGAAAGTTTTCTTGCCGGAACCTCATCGTTGCCGGACAACGATGTCGATACCGATTTCACACTGATCACGCTGGCCGGCACGGTACCCTCGACTTTCAACGCCCTGTATGCCGGCTGGGATGCGCGCAGCAGCGCGACGCCCACTTCGGGGGTGGCGATCCATCACCCGCAGGGCGACGAGAAGAAGATCTCGGTCTACAGCAGCAGCGCCAGCAAGGTAGAAGACGTCGCCATCGGCTCCATTGGCGACAGCTTCACGGTCGACGCCTGGCAGGTGCGGTGGGCACAGGGCACCACCGAGACCGGCTCCTCCGGCAGTGCGCTGTGGAACCAGAACCATCAGGTGGTCGGCATGCTGTCCGGCGGCGGCGCCTCCTGCGAGGACCCGGACCAGCCCGATTTCTTCGCCCGCTTGGAGCGCGCCTGGACCGCCAACAGCGCCAGCAACGGCCAGCTCAAGGCCCACCTCGACCCGACCAATAGCGGCAGCCTGACGCTCAACAGCAAGGACGCCGGCAGCAGCGGCACCCTGCCGGATAACAGCAGCGGCGGTGGCGGTGCCTTCGGCGGCTTGCTTCTGCTGCTGCCGGCGCTGCGGCGGCGCCGACGCGCGCCGTAGGGCGCATTCCATGCG
>JAUYNO010000089.1 GCA_030696045.1 Stagnimonas sp.
ACCCTCGGCCTGGGGCCGGCGCCGCACAACTCGCAGAGCGCCTAAGGCCGCTCTGCTCGGACAGGTGCGGCGAGAATGAAACGAAGCGCGCTGCGCGCGCCCGTCCCCAGGCCGAGCCGCTACGCCGCCACAGAAATCGCCCCTGCCGGGTACCGCCTGACGCTCAACGAGAGGGTTGGCATTCCAACAGGGGCGTGCCAACACTGTGGCTGCAAATCCGCGTGCGGGTGGGCTGTGTCGCGCAATCAGACGAGGCGCCTGCGATGGCCGGTATTGCGGCCGGCGCGAAGCGCTTCGTCAACATTCTCATCGCGCCTGTCCGAGCGCAGCGCCCTTCGGGGCGCGAAGCGAGTTGCGCGATGCGGCCGCAAAACCGGTCATCGCAGGTTTAGTCGGCGCAGCCGACCGCCTTGTCGCGCGGCACAGCCCACCCGCACGCGGATTTGCACGCGAGGTAGAGGCGTGGAAACAACGGCGAGGGCACAGCCCACCCGCACGCGGATTTGCACGCGAGGACCAGGAGCGCTATCGCAACATGTGAAAGTTCAGCAGCCGCGTCGCCAGCACCGTCTCGGCGAGGAAACACAGGAGCGCCAGCAGGAAGCACACCACGCCGAAGAGGAAACTGCCGATCGCGAAACGGCTGATCTGGGCGGCCGTCGTCTCGCCGAGGAACAGCACGATGATCGTGACGCCGATCAGGAAGGCGCAGGTGGTGAGCAGCGCGATGCAGCCGTTCGCGAGACGACCGCGCATGCGCAACTCCCCGAGTTCGAGGGCAGCGCGGCGCAGCAACTCCTCGTCGGTCGTCGCGCGTGCCTTGTCCTCCACCGTCCGCGCCCGGTCGATGATGCGCGCGAGCCGCCCGGCCACGGCGCCGATCATCCCCGAGACGGCCGTCAGCAGGAACACCGGCGCCACGGCCAGCTGGATGCCGTGCGTCACGGTGCTGGCGTCGATCGGAAAAGCCATGTCAGTGCCCGCCCGGCCGCCCGCAGGGCACTGAGCCCCCTCGGGGGGCAGCGAACGAAGTGAGCGTGGGGGTCATTTCAGTCCTCGATCCGGATTTCGTACATCGCGTCGCCCATGTAGCGGTTGGGGCCGAACACCGCGGCCACCGCCGCCGTCACCGCCGCCTGCCATTGGTCGAAGACGGCCTGCTCCGCGTCGGTCAGCGTGTCCTGCGCCGGCGCCTCGCCGTACGTCCCGACGATGCGCAGGTACGCGGCATAGACCGGCGCGACCAGTTCCGCGTCACCCAGCGTCGCTTCGAGCACCTCGCGAAAGCGCGCTTCGGCCGCGCGACGCTCTTCGGGCGACACGTCGGCTTCGTAAAGGGTGAGGGAATAAGGCATCGGGTCTCGTGGGGAACGAGGGATTATCGGCCAGCGCGGCAGGCACGCGGCGAAGCCGGTTATCCTCGTGCAACCCCATGAACACGCGCCACGCCACTCCGGACAAGGAGCAGATCGCCCTGCTCGAGCCCTTCGACCGGCTCGGGCTGGACCGCATCCGCCTCGTCGCGACCGCGAGCGATGCCCACGACGCGCACACCGAACTCTCGGCCAGCGATGCCTGGGGCTTCGACACCGAGTCCAAGCCCACGTTCTTCAAGGACCAGGTGTCGGAAGGGCCTCACGTCGTGCAACTGGCGACGCTCGAGAAGGCATGGGTGTTCCAGCTGCACGACCTGGAGTGCCGCGCCGTGGTGGCGCACCTGCTCGCGCACCCCAAGTCCACGAAGGCGGGCTTCGGCCTGGGCGACGACAGGAAGCGCATCGCGAGCAAGCTCGGCGTCGAGCCCGTCGGCGTGCTGGAGCTGAACACGGTCTTCCGCGAGCGCGGCTATCGCAAGGACATGGGCGTGAAGGGCGCGGTTGCCGTGATGTTCAACCGGCGCTTCATCAAGTCGCGCAAGGCGACCACCTCGAACTGGGCCAACCCACGCCTCACCGAGGCGCAGTTGATCTACGCGGCGAACGACGCCTACGCCGCCGTCCGCGTGTACCACGCCCTCAAGGTGTAGCGGTCAGCTGCGGTTCGGGTTGTTGGGGCGGCTGTCCTGGCGATTGGGCACGCCGTCGCCGTCGCGGTCACCACGGCGCCACTGGCCGCGCCGCAGTTCCCATTGGCCATTGCGCTCGACCCAGCGGTCGGCTTCCCAATGCTGGCCGCGGCGCGCGCGCATGTGCTGGCCCGCCACCCAGACGTGCTGGCCGCGGCGCCATTCCCAATGGCCCGGCGCCCAGACATAGCCGCGTCGAGCCTGGGGGACCGCCTCTTGACGGGGCTCGGGCGGTGCTTCGCGGATGATGATGGTGCGCGCGACCGAGGTCAGCGGCACGCTGGCGAAGGACGCCGCGATCAGGCCGGCGAGTAGGATCTTCTTGAACATGGGGTCCCCCAAGAGGTGCGAGCGTCGGGATTGAGCGCTCTACCGTCCAACGCGACTGCCGGCGCGGCGTTGACCCATCGTCCGTAGGACAACAGCGCGACAGTAAGCTAGCCCTCGAGTTCGCCCGGTTCCGCCTCGACCGCACCGGCCGGCCGCGCCTTGCGGTGGCCCGGCTTGGCGAGGATCTCCACATAAACCTTGTCGGCGCCTTCCCGGGCGGCGGCATCGACCAGGCCGATGAGGCTGTTCAGGTGCGCGGCTTCCGCAGTGTCCGGCGTGATGCCGAACCTGCAGTCGAAATCCCAGTAGTCCGCGCCCGCCGGCACGTCGCGCCGCCGCTCGCGCCTCACGTACTTGCGGATCTCGTGTTTCACCGCATCGAGCACGCGATCGCGGTTCTTGCCTTCGACGCTGAGCTGGAACGTTTTCTTCATGCGCGATGGTACCGCTTCATGCGAAGGTGACTCGCAGCGGTGACAACGGTGCATCGAACGCCGCCGTCCATTGCTGGCCGGCCTCCACCGGCCAGGCACCCGTCCAGGTTCCCGTCGTGACCACGTCGCCGGGCTGCACGTCCGTGGCATCGCCCCACCTGCGCGGGCGGGACTTTCGCGCCGACCAGCAGGCTGGCAGGTGCCTGCCAGCGCGAGCCGGCTGCCCGGTCTCTTCTAGCCGCGATCGACCCGGATCGGCATGTCCGCGATCATCCGGGCTGCCGCGGCTTCCGCGCTGGCCATCGCGCGTTCCCCCGTGGCCTCCGTGTGTTTGCAGCTGCCGAACATCACGCTTTGCGCCGTCCAGTAGCTCGACGGCGGGAGATCGCAGATCTTGTAGGTGCTGGTATACGCCCGGCCACCGTTCGCGCGGCAGGCGTGGGAGGCGATGTAGTAGCCCTTCACCGGCCCGGTGACCCGCGAATGGAACGCGCCGCTCTGGTCCGCGCGGGCCTCCTGCCACGGGGCGGGTCTGTGCCGCGCCAGCGCCGCCCAGGCGTTGCCGGCGGCAAGCTCCTCGATCGCTTCCTGGATCCAGTCCTCGCGCAGCGGGAAGGTATCTTCCATCCAACCGATGTCACGGTCGTTCCGCAGGCCTGCGGCTGGCTGTTGTGGGTTCATGCTGCAGCATGGGGCCGCGGCGCTAGCTCAGCGGTAGGCGGGCGGCCTGTGCCCGCGTCAGGATTTCGCGTGCATGAGCCGCACCAGGGCAGCGCGAAGCGGGCGATCAGCGCATGTCCGGCATCGCGGAACTGGCCACCGTCTGCAGGCCGGACCGGCTGTATCGCGCGGCCTGCACCTGGCCCTCGAGCAGGGCTGCTTCCTGCGCACCGAGGCGCGAATTGGCGATGTGCCGTTTCGTCTCGATGGGCAGGCGGTCGGTGTTGCGGCCGTTCCAGGCCGCGCGGCCGCGGCTGGAGAGGTTGTAGTAGATCGACACGCCTTCGCGCAGCCTGGCGGCGCGGTCTTGCTCGGCGAGCTTGAGGCCGGCGATTCGCGACGCGCTCCACTGCGCGGCTTCCTTCATGTGCTCCGCCGCGACATGGACCGACTCGACCACGTCGTCGGGGTTGCGCAAGCCCAGTGCGCGCGCGGTGGCGGGCTCGAATTGCGCGACACCCAGGTTGGGCGTTCCGTCCTTGCTCCGGCCCAGGCGCGGCACCCAGGAAGTCTCGGCGGTGATGATGCCGTACACGTCGCGCCAGCCCAGGCCCACCTCATGCAGGCCCGCGCGCTGAGCCGCCGACTTCGCGAGCAACAGCCGAGACGAGTGATCGGGCGTGGCATACCTCCCGTTGCCCAGCCGGGTCTGCATCCAGCGCATGCTGGAGCGCAGCCGCGCATAGTGGGTTTCCTCGCCGCGGGTGGCGGACACGCGTTCGGCACCGGCCCCGCCTGCGGTCACGACCGGCAGCTCGACAATGGGCTCCGCCGCGCGGAAAGACGCGGCCGGCGGATCGATGAGCTTTTGGGGAACCTGCCTTGGCCCGCGCAGGTCACGCGCGACCAGGCAGGCCAGCCCGACAGTCGTGAAGCCCGCGATGGCGGCATAGACCGGCAAAGATGCAGAAGCGCGAACCATGTAGTCCCTTTCTTACGAAGGGGGAGGGACCGGTACTGCGCGGCCGAAGTTCAGCCTGGTTGCAATTTCCCCTGCCGATGGGCTGGTTTGCGCGACAAATTCCTCAAGGGCGCTGGCATTCCGGTGCCGAACCCGCTTTTCGCAGATACGCGATGAGGTCGGCCCTGTCCTGGGCAGTGGGCACGCCGTCATACGTCATGCTGGTGCCGGGCACAACGGCCATGGGCTTGGCCAGGAAGCGGTCCAGCGTCTTTTCGTCCCAGACGAGCTTCGAACTCTTCATCTCATCCGTATAGAAAAAGCCCGGCACGCTCCCCGCGCGGCGGCCCAGCAGGCCGCAGTGGCGCGGCCCGACGCGGTCGGCGGCAAGCGCATGGCATGCGGCGCATCGCGAGTAGAGTTGCTCGCCACGCGACGCATCGGCGCCCTGCGCCGAACCCGCCAGCACGATGAACGCGGCCGCCAGCGGCGCGGCGAGCCTCATGCCATGAAGGCCGACGGCACCGGTACCTCGCCCAGCGCCTGCCGCAGCACGGCCCAGTGCATGGCCTCGTCGCCCAGGATGCTCGCCGCCGCCTTGGCCAGGTCGCGGTTGCCGAACAGCGGCACCGCACCCAGGTAGGCGCTGACGGCGCCCTGCTCCAGCTTCGCCGCAAACTGCAACACGTCGGCCTGCGATGTCAGCTGCCCGACGGGGAAGTCGTACTTCGCCTTTGCCACGACCGGCTTGCCCCCGAGCTTCCGCACGGTGCTCGCCAGCACGTCCGCGTGCTCCTTGTGGTGGCCCTGGAAGGTGACTGCCAGGTCGAGCATGGGCTTTTGCAGCAGCTTGCTCTCGGCGCCCAGCTGGTAGGCCGCGATCGCTTCCAGCTCCGCGCCCAGCGCGGTGTTGAGGATACGGATGTCGGTGGCCGTGCCGCCCTGGGTCTTTGCCGCAAGGGCGTCGTCGCCCGCGAGCAGCGCGATCGCCGCCCCCGACAGCATCAGGCCCGATTGCCCGAGAAACAGCCGGCGGGCCGCGGCGGGGGTGGCAAGGGTGAGGAAGGACATGAGGATCTCCAGTGGTTCTAAAGGCTGGGCGGAACGATTCCGCCCGGGGGAATGGATGCCAGGACATGGGCCACGATGCGGTCGCAGCGGGCACCCGCGAACGAGAAGGCGTCCTCGAGGGCGAAGTCCATGTCGCGCGACAGGCTCTCGCGCAGTTGCGCACGCGCACGGAAGAAGCGCGTGCGCACGGTCGTCTCGGGGATGCCGAGCAGCGCGGCGACCTCCTCCACCGGCATTTCCTCGACGGCGCGCAACATGAACACCGTGCGAAACAGGTCGGGCAGCTGGTCGATGCGTGCCTCCATCAGCCGGCGCATTTCGCCGCGGCTCGCGGCCATGTCGGGCTGCTGGTCGTCGTCTGCTTGCACGGCCGCCTCCCCTTGTTCGTCGCCCGGCTCAGGGACAGCGCCGAACATCACGACATTGGATGCCCGCCGGCGCACCCGCTTGAAAGCCTCGTTGATCGCGATGCGCACGAGCCAGCTGGAGAGCTTCGCGTCGCCGCGGAAGGTGCCCAGCGCGCGCCACGCGGACAGGTACGCGTCCTGCACCGCGTCCTCGGTGTCGGCATCGCTCTTGAGGATGCTGCGCACGGTGCGAAAGAGCAGCCGGTTGTGGCGGCGCATGATGGCCTCGAACGCGGGCGCCGAACCGTGGGCGGCCAGCGTCGCCAGTTCCGAGTCGGTGGCACTTTCGGCGGCCGTGGCCGTGGCCGTGGCCGTGACGGTGGTGTGTGTTTGCATGATCGGTTCGCCGTTGGATGCAGCCCGGCTCCGCGGCGTTCCCGCGGCGGCCCGGGCCAGAAGACCAGCCGGCGGAAATCGGTGTGCCACCATTGTTGGCGGGACCCGGCCGGCGGGGCGCTCTGCTCCGCGAATGTCCCCCGCTCGCGGGCATTGCCCGCTCCGCTCCTCCTTTATTTCGCTGCGCAGAGCGCCCCACCGTCCTGGTCTGCGATGGCTATTGGCGTTCGAGCACCACACTCCGGGTCAAGGGCGTTGGGTGGCCGACGAAATAAAGGAGGAGGAAGCGGGCGTGCCCGCGCCGGGGGACCTTCGCGGAGTCGGCCGCCCGGCGTCCTTGACCAGCGCGCACTTTCCTCGTGCCGCCCAGGGTCCTATCCGATTTCCACCACCAAGCCTGGGTCGAAGGCGGCGTTCTCGTTGACGCCGTTGCGCGAATAACCCCGCGGGTTGCACACCACTCGGGTGCCATTGACCGTGTAGTCGAAACTGTCATGCGTGTGCCCGTGGATCCAGAGCCGGGCCCGGTCCCCGCCCAGCAGGTGCTCGGCCCGTGACACGAAGCAGGCATTGAGCAGGGAACCCTCGAAGCGCGGATGGATGCTGCCCATCGAGGGTGCGTGATGCGTGATCACCACCGTCGGGCCGTCGTGCGGCCGGGCCAGCTCGCTGTCGAGCCATGTCGCGTGCCGCTGGAATCGCGCGGCTGTATCCCCGGGCTGCAGCACGGCCCGCGGGTCGTCGTCGATGCTGATGCGGCTGTAGTCGCGCATGAAGCGCACGGCATCCGCGATTGCGGCCTCGCGCTGCCCGCCTTCGCCGAAGAGCATGAAATCCGTCCACAGCGTCGAGCCGAGGAACCTGACGTTGCCGATGACGACGCTCTCGTCGTCGAGCAGCCGGACGCTGGAGCCCGCGGACAGCGCCTTGAACCGGGCCGCGGTCGTCGCGATGCTGCCCCCATAGAACTCATGGTTGCCCAGGACGTAGAGCACGGGCTTGCCGAGCTTCGAGGCCCACGCCACCGCCTCCGGCGGCCGGGCGACGTCGCCGGCCAGGATGACGATGTCCGCATCGGTGGGAGGGAGCGCGAGCGCGCCCTGCCCCAGGTGCAGGTCGGACAGGATGTGGAGTTTCATCGCGGGCTCCAGGGATTCTTGCCTTATATCATGCCGTGATATATTGAGCCGCATGCATGCTGTCAAAGGCCGGGCTTCCGGGCCCCCGCTGGCCAAGGCCGAATTCGAGGCGCTGGCGGAGTTCCGCTACCAGTTGCGCCGGTTCCTTCGCTTCAGCGAGGAGGTCACGCGCGAGAGCGGCATCACGCCCTTGCAGTACCAGCTCATGCTGCAGATCAAGGGCTTCCCCGGCCGGGACTGGGCCACCATCGGCGAACTGGCCGAGCGGCTGCAGGCCAAGCACCACGGCGTGGTCGCGCTGGTCTCTCGCTGCGAGTCGCTGGGGCTCGTGCAGCGCCAGGCCAGCGCCAGCGACCTGCGCCGGGTCGAGATCCGGCTCACGCCCGAGGGTGAGCGTTGCGCCGCCCGGCTCGCCCGGCTGCACCGCGACGAGCTCGCGTCGCTGCAGGGCCTGCTCGACCTGGAGGCGGCATGAGACTTCCGCCGCACCTCGCGCACGGTGCCGGCGAACTGCACCGCGCGATCATCGAGCAGGCGCAGGACGCCGTCATCTTCGCCGACCGCGAAGGCGTGATCCGGCTGTGGAACCGCGGCGCCGAGATCATCTTCGGCTGGGGCGCGCAGGAGGCCGTCGGCCAGAACCTCTCGCTCATCATTCCCGAAAAGTTCCGCCATGCGCACGACGAAGGCTTCCGCCGGGCGGTGCAGACCGGGCAGGTGCGCCATGACGGCCGCGTGATGACGACGCGGGCGCAGCACAAATGGGGCAGCCGCCTGTACGTGGACTTGAGCTTCGGGCTGCTGAAGGACGACAACGGCATCGTCACCGGCGTGTTCGCCGTCGGCCGCGACGGCACGGCGCGCCACCTCGAGGACATCGCCCGCCGCGTCGGCGCGGAAGCGGCGGCCGATCACTGAGCCTTCGCGGCCCCGGCCCGCTACATCTTCGGCGCGGCCTTGCGGTCAACCACGACCTGCTGCGCCGTCGGCCGCTCGCCGATGAATTTGGTGTAGCCCTTGTGGTCGATGCCGCCCGCCGCCAGCAAGTCCTCGCCGAAAACCATCTTGCTCGCCAGCGCGACGAGCGGCAGGTGGTTGAACGCCGAGCAATCGGCCTGTGTGAAGGTTTCGCCCGCCACGAACGGCGCGAATTTCGCAAGGCGCTTGAACGCCGCGATGTTCTTTTCCAGCTGCTTGCGGATGCGCGCCGCGTTGGATTCGCTCAGTGGCGCACCGCCGAAGAAAGCGGGGCCGTACAGCTGGCGCGCCACCATCTCCAGGTGCCAGTCGAGGAACGTCGTGAGTTCGCGCACTTTCGCGGCGGCGAACGGGTCGGCCGGCAGCAGCGGCGGCTGGGGATAGGCGGCCTCGATCCATTCCATGATCGGCTGGCTCTCGCACAGGCTGCCCTGTTCCGTGGTGATGAAGGGGATCTTGGCCAGCGGCGACGCGCCCAGCACGGCCTCGTCGGTGCTGTGGGTCACCTGGTAGGCCTCGGCGAACGGCACGCCCTTTTCGAGCAGCGCGAGCTTGACCTTGTTGTAGTAGTTCGAAATGGCGGAACCGTGAAGGGTGATCATGGGAAGTCTCCGTAGTTGCCGCTACTGTAGACGCGACGCCCATCCAGCACTGCAACGCTCGTGACACTCCCTACGCGGGAGGGTTCACGGCCCGTCGCAACGCCGCGCGTGCCAGCAACCGCGTCGAATCCAGCGTCGGCAGCGGCGAATTCGCGTCGTCGATGACCAGCGGGATTTCGGTGCAGCCCAGGACCACCGCGTCGCAATCCTGGCCCTTCATGCGGGCTATCACTTGCTGGAAATACGCGACGGCCTGCGGCGTCGTGACGCCGTACACGAGTTCGTCCATGATGAAGCTGTTGATCTGCTCGCGCTCCTGCACCGTGGGCCGCAGGAACTCGAGCCCGCGCGCCGTGAGCTTCTGCGGATAGACCTCGCTTTCCACCAGCCACTTCGTGCCGGTGATCGCGAGCCGCCTGAAGCCCCGCTCCACCGCCTGCCCCGCCACGACTTCGGCGATGTGCAGCCACGGCAGCGGCGAGCGCGATTCGACGTACGGCAGCGCCTGGTGGATGGTGTTGTCCGGGCAGACCAGGAAGTCGGCGCCGATGCGTGCGAGCTTCTCCGCGGACGCGAGCATGATCTCTCCCACGCCCTGCCAGTCGTCGCGGTAGATGCGCTCCATGTAGTCGGCCAGCGAAGGCGTGTGCATGGACACCTCCGGATGCGCGTGCGGGCCGAGCAGCTGCGCCCCCTCGGTGCAGATGGTGCGGTAGCAAAGTGAAGCGCCTTCGGCCGAACAGGCGACGATCCCGATGTGCTGTGCCATCCCGCCAGTCTAGCGGCCGGCGGGTCAATCCGCCTTGGCCGCCGCCTGCACCTGGCGCGATATGCCGAGGTGGATGCCGCTGTCGAGCAGGACCAGCTCGCCCGTCACGGTGCGCGCGCCGTCCACCAGCCACACGATGGCCTCGGCGACATCCTCCGGGGTGCAGGCGCGCTGCAGCGGCACGCTGGACTCGTAAGCCGCCTTCACCTTCTCGAAGCCCTCCTGCCCGATGCCGTCCACGAACCAGCGCGAGGTGACCAGGCCGGGGCACACGGCGTTGACGCGGATGTCCGGCGCCAGCTCGCGCGCCAGGTGGAGCGTCATCGAATTGACGGCCCCCTTGGACGCGATGTACGGCATGGATGAGCCGACGCCCAGCGCGCCTGCCACCGACGAGACATTGACGATGCAGCCGCGCGCCGCCCGCAGCAATGGCACGCTGGCCCGCACCATCTGGAAGGTGCCGAGCACGTTCACGCCCATGATCTTCTGGAAAGCCTGCCCGTCCAGCGCATCCCACCCCGCGTCCTTGCCGAACACCGAAACCCCGGCGTTGTTCACCAGCGCGTCCAGGCGCTTCCAGCGCTTCTGCGCGGCCTGCACCATGGCCTTGCAGTCGGCGTCCTCCGCCACGTTGCCGCGCAGGAGCAGGGTATCGGCGCCCGCCTCGCGGCAGGCGGCCTGCGTCTCCTGCGCCTCGCGCTCGCTCTTCGAGTAATTGATGAGCACGTTGTAGCCGCGGCGCGCCAGGGCCAAGGCCGTCGCCGCCCCGATGCCCGTGGCCGAGCCCGTGACGATGGCCGCCTTGCGTTCGTTCATGGCGGGTCAATCGGGCTTGGCGCCCGACTCCTTCACCACCTTGGCCCACTTGGCGGTCTCGGCCTGCATGAACGTGCCCAGCGCCTCGGGCGTGCCCGTCGCCACTTCCAGGCCGAGCGTCGCGAGCTTCTCCTTCACGTCGGGCAGCGCCATCACGCGCGCCGTCTCGGCATTGATGCGTGCCTGCACATCCTTCGGCAGTCCGGCCGGCGCATACAGCGCGAACCACGACGTGGCCTCGAATCCCGGCAGGCCCGATTCGGCGATGGTCGGGATGTTCGGCGCCGCGGGCGAGCGCGTGGCGCTGGTGACGGCGATCGCCTTCACCTCGCCGGCCTTCACCAGCGGCAGGGCCGAGGGCATGTTGTCGAAGATCATCTGGATGCGCCCGCCCAGCAGGTCGGGCACGGCCTGGGCGCGGCCCTTGTACGGGATGTGCTGCATCTTCACGCCCGCCATGGTGTTGAAGAGCTCGCCCGACAGGTGGATCGAGGTGCCACTGCCGGAAGACCCGAACGAAAGCGGCGTCTTCTTCGCCAGCTCGACCAGCTCCTTGACCGTATTGGCGGGCACGTTCTTGTTCACGACCAGCAGGTTGGGCGTGGACGCCAGGAACGTGATGGGCGTGAAGTCCTTGATGTGGTTGTAGGGCATCCTGTCGTACAGCGCCGCGTTGATCGCATGCGTGCCGACCGTGCCGACCACCAGCGCCGTGCCGTCGGGCGGGCTCTTGGCCACGAAATCGGCGCCGATGTTGCCGCCCGCACCCGGCTTGTTGTCCACGGTGATGGTCTGGCCGAGCGACTGGCCCCACTTGTCCGCCAGGATGCGGGCGAGCGTGTCGGGCGCGCCGCCCGGCGGGAAGGTGACCACGATCCTCACCGGCTTGGTGGGCCATACGGGCGCTTGCGCCTGGGCCAGGGTGGCCAGGGCCAGGCCGACCAGCAGCACGCTGGTGGCAATGAACAATCTGCGCAGGCTGGGCCTGGGTGTCGAACGGGTCGGCATGGGCGGGGTCTCCTTGGGCCGCCCAGCTTACGCCGCCCCCGCCGGGATGCAATCCCGGGTTTGACCCGCTTACGAAGCGGTTACTGCCGTCACATCCGCGTCAGCGCTGCAGCGCGGCGTCCTCGACCAGGGCCTTGTAGACATAGCCGGCCCCGAAATCCTTGTCGACGCGCACCACGCCCTTGGCGGTGACGACATCGCCGACCTTGGCCTGCTCCGTCGTGGTGACCAGCAGGTCGTTGGTCTTGTCGGCCGCCGCGCCCGTGCCGTCGCGCAGGTGGATCCAGTTGCGGCCCATGATGCCGCCGCTGAACTTGACGACCTTGCCGCGCACCAGCACGGGCTTGTCCTTCAGGTCGCCCGGCTTGGCCATGATCTCCCCGACCGTGCGGGCGTTCGCGCCCACGGCCTTGGGCACCTTGACGTCGAGCGCTTCCGCCGCCTTGGGAACGCCCGTGTGCGGCGAGACAGGCGCGCTCTTGCCCGCCGCGCTGCCGGGCCCCGCCGCCAGCGTGCCGAACACCACCGTCTTGAACGTCCGCTTGAGCGCCTTGCTCTGGAAATCGTTCATCACCGTGATGTCCTCGATGGTGACGACCGCGCCCTTCTTGATGCCGGGCGCCGTGGCCACCGCACCCCAGGTTTCGCCGTTCGCCGTCCTCATGCGCAGGTATGTGTAACTGTCCACCTGCTGCACTTCGAGGACTTCGCCCGTCACCGAACCGGCCGCCCACGCGAACGCCGACGCGGCCAACAAACCGATCACCAATAACCTTTTCATGCCTGGGGCTCCTTGAGTCGAAGATCCAGCATATCAGCGGGGCGCAATGCCGCACCCCGGCGAAATCCGCGGTGGACGATCTAGATCAACCCCGCCCGCCTTCGGGCCTGGCCTGGCGTTTCAGGGGCTGCCAGCCCGCGAATTCGGGGTGGTGGCGCTTCACCACCGGCCCGTCGAAATCCCAGGCGATGCACTTGCCCAGGTGGTACGGGGGCTCGCTGCCCTGTTGCGCGGGCAGGCCGGCCTGCCGCCGCAGGCGTTGCTGGTACGAGGGAATCGTCTGGTAGGCGGCCGTCGCCATGTTGAAGAGCAGCTCGCGCAGGTGGGTGCAGCCGCGGATGCCGCCCAGCGCGCGCTCGATGGCCACGCGCCAGCCGGGGCCGAGCGTGACGCCCACCATCTTCTGCATGGGCGCATTGCCCTGCTGGCATTCGTCGAACGGCGTGTGGTCCTGCGAGCTGGCGATCTCGCGGATGGTCATGGTGTCGTCCACCGTCACGCGGATCGACATGCCGTGGATGGGCGTGCCCGGCGGCATCAGGCCGCGCTCGGAGCGCTCCAGGGGATAGCTCTTGGCGTCGGACATCTCGGCTTCGATGTCCCAGAGGCCGTCTTCGCGGTGGTAGCCGCGAAAGACGACAGCGCGGGTGTGCAGGTGGGTTCGGGGCTGGGGGTCGGGTAAAGGCATACCCCCATTTTCGCAGCCTACTCGCCCAGGCGCCTGGCCGCCTCCCGGCGGCCCATGCCGCGCAAAGTGGCAATGGCCTCGATCTGTTTCGCGCGCGGGCGGGTCTTGCCGCTTTCCCACTTGTAGACGGACAGGGCCGACACGCCCAGCAGCTTGGCCACGGCCGCGGCCGACAGGCCCAGGCGCTTGCGCTGCGCGGCCAGGCCCTTGGCGCTGAACCTCAGTTGACTCCCGGGTTCGGATTCTTCCTGCGGGACTGCGAGCTTGGTGGTGGCCTTGCCCAGGCGCTTGACCTGCTGCTCCAGCGCCTGCAGGCGCCGCCTCAGGTCGGCGATCTGCGAGCGGTACTGGGACACCGACTTCTTGAGGGCCTGCGTTTCGCCCCGGACTTCCTTGCGGGAGACGCGGGCGATTTCGCTTTTAAGAACCGATCCGATATTTGACATTGATTTGATTTGCTTGCGTGCGCCGTGCCCCGGTTTCTGCGCCGGGGCTCTCGCCGCCGCGATGTGGCTCCGAGAAACGCATCTTAGCGCGCGTCCCTTAGTGTTTGCAGCTTAATATCGAACACCCTCGCCGATGAAGCGCTCCAACCTCCTGTTGCTGACGGCCGCCGCCATGCTGGCTTTCGCCGCGAATTCGGTGCTGTGCCGCCTCGCGCTGCGCCACACGCAGGTCGACGCCGCGTCGTTCACGGCTGTCCGGCTGGTATCCGCCGCGCTGGTGTTGTGGCTGATCGTGCGATTCCGGTCGCGCGGGGCAGCGGCCGGCGGCAACTGGGCCTCGGCCCTCGCGCTGTTCACCTACGCTGCCGCCTTTTCGTTCGCCTACACCGGGCTGCAAGCGGGCATCGGCGCGCTCATCCTGTTCGGCTGCGTCCAGGCCACCATGGTCGGCCATGGACTGTGGCGCGGTGAACGCCTGAACCTGTTCCAGCTCGTCGGCATGGGCATCGCCATCGCGGGACTCGCCGGGCTGCTGCTGCCGCGGGGCACGGTGCCCGCGCCGCCGCTGGGCTCGGCCGCGCTCATGATGGCCGCCGGCGCGGCGTGGGGGGTCTACTCCCTGCGCGGGCGCGTCGTCCCGGACGCAACGGCCGCCACCCAGGGCAATTTCGCCCGGACCGTGCCGATGGTGGCCGTGCTCGCGCTCGCCGGCGTGCCATCGCTGCGCTTCGACCCGGCGGGCTTCGCCCTGGCGGCCGCGTCGGGCTCGCTCGCCTCCGGCCTGGGTTATGTGGTGTGGTACACGGTGACGCCGCACCTGAAGGCCGCTCACGCGGCGACGGTACAGCTTTCGGTGCCCTTGATCGCCACGGCAGCGGGCGTGGTGCTGCTCGGCGAGACCATGAGCCTGCTGCAACTGCTGGCCGGCGCCGCCATCGTCGGCGGCATCTGGCTGTCGCTCGTGAAGCGGGACGCCGGGCCCGCAGCCGCCCGCACACCACGGTGAGCGGCACCGGAAGGCCCTAGCCGCCCGCCCGCTTGACCGTGTGGCCTTGCGCCTGCAGCAGCAATATCACCTTCGCGCAGTGGTCGCCCTGTACCTCGATCACGCCTTCCTTGACGGTTCCGCCCGACCCGCACGCGGCCTTGAGTTTCTGCGCCAGCTGCTGGAGCGAGGCGGCGTCCACGGCTACGCCGCGCACCACCGTCACGGCCTTGCCGCCCCGGCCCTTCGTCTCGCGCGACACGCGCACGATGCCGTCGCCCGCCGGCGTGGCTGCCTGCGCCCGGCAGGCGCATTGCGCGACCGGATTGCGGCAGCGCGGGCACATGCGCCCCACCTCGGTCGAGTAGACGAGTCCGCCGTTTGCGCTGCGTGATCTCATGGCAGGCATTGTGCCAAGCCGCCGGCCCGCTCATCCTTGTCCGAAAGGGCTAGGGCGGCCCCGCAAGCGCCAGGTTTCCGCCAAACTAGAGCCATGAACCCATCCTTCTGGGGCTGGCTTGCCTTTGGCCTGGCCGCGTTCCTGGCGCTGGTGATCTGGTCGATCCGGCGGCACCGCGCGCCGATCCTGCAGGTGCAATGCGACCTGCCGATCGACGAACTGGTGCCCTCCCTCGCCGGCTTGTCGCTGGGCACCGCGGTGCCGGGCAATTCGGTGGAACTGTTCGAGAACGGGGCTTTCTTCGACGTCCTGCTCGAGAGCATCGGCAAGGCGAAGCACTCGGTTCACTTCGAGACCTTTCTCTGGAAGGAAGGAAAGCTCGGCCAGCGCGTGGCCGACGCCCTTTCCATCCAGGCCCGCGCGGGCCGGCAGGTGCGCGTGCTCCTGGACGCGACCGGTTCGCGGCTGGCCGGCGAGTCCGCCGTGCAGCAGATGCGCGATGCGGGCTGCAAGGTCAAGTTCTTCCACAAGCGCAAGCTGCTGAACGTGGGCGTGCTGAACGACCGGGACCACCGCAAGATCGTCATCGTCGACGGGCGCGAGGCTTTCGCCGGCGGGCACTGCATCGTGGACGACTGGCTGGGCGACGCGGAGGACGGCAAGCACTTCGCCGACGTGAGCCTGCGGCTGCGCGGGCCCATCGTGCACAGCGTGCAGTCCGCCTTCAGCGAGAACTGGGGCGGCGAAACCGGCGAGCTGTTCGTCGGCAACGAGGTGTTCCCCAGGCTGGAGCCGGCCGGCGACGCGGTGATCCACGCCGTTTTCCTCAAGCCCCACGGGTCGGCCCCGGCGGTGAAGATCCTGCACCACACCGCCATCTGCCTGGCACGCAAGCGCATCTGGATCCAGAACCCCTATTTCATCCCGGAGCCGGAAGCGATCGACGCTTTCGGCGAGGCCGTCAAGCGCGGGGTGGACGTGCGCGTGATGATGCCTTCGACGAGCGGCTCGGACAACCCGATGGTGCAGCACGCGGGCCACCGCAATTTCGAGAAGATGCTCAAGTGCGGCGTGCGCCTGTTCGAATATCCGCACACGCTCCTGCACCAGAAGGTCATGACGGTCGACGGCGTCTGGAGCGCCGTCGGCTCCAGCAACTTCGACGACCGCTCGTTCGAGACCAACGACGAGATCACCCTCGCGATCAAGGACGCGGACCTGGCCGGTCAGCTGGACGCCATCTTCGAGAAATACGTGGCGCGCTGCGAGGAGATCCAGCTGGAGAAGTGGCGCCACCGCGGGTGGCGGCACAAGCTCAAGGACAACGCGGTGTACCTGATCAACGAGATGCTCTAGTGTCCTGTCCCGCAAGTTCGTCCCCGCCTTGCGAAGGTCCAGCGCGGCGACCTCGCGGCAATGCCGCGCACGGCTGGGCCGCGGCGCGATGGCTACGACGTCCGGCTGCGGTGCTTCGCACCTATGCCGGATTCCCCGCGCTGGACGGTCTTGCGGCCCGCGCGGCATAACTCACTGCGCTTGCGCTCCGTTCAAACAGATGCCGCGAGCATGAAACGATGGGC
>JAUYNO010000093.1 GCA_030696045.1 Stagnimonas sp.
GCCCTCACCCGGCGCTGCGCGCCGGCCTCTCCCAGGGGGAGAGGCAAAGAGCGGGCTCTGGCCTGCGGCCGGGGCTTTGGCCGATGATGCGGTCATGCCCCCGCCCTTCAGCACCGATGGTGCCGACGACAGCTCCAGTGACGAAAGCCTGATGCTGCGCTACGCCGCTGGCGAGGCCGTCGCCTTCGAGCCCCTGTACCGGCGGCACAAGGACGGGCTCTGGCGCTACTTCCTGCGCCAGGGTTGCGACGAGGCCATCGCCTCCGAGTTGTTCCAGGACGTCTGGGCCAGCCTTGTCCGCTCGCGCGCTAGCTACCAGCCGAGCGCGCGCTTTGCCACCTGGCTCTACAAGCTGGCGCACAACCGCCTGATCGACCACTGGCGGGCGAAGAAGCCGCAGGATGAACTAGACGAGACCGATGAGCGTCTGGCCGAGTCCGAGCATCGCGCACCCTCGGCGCGCGCCGACCAGGCCGAGCAGGCGGAGCGCCTGCGTCGCGCCATCACCGCCCTGCCGGTGGATCAGCGTCAGGCCTTCCTGCTGCAGGCCGAGGCCGGCCTGAGCCTGGAAGAGATCGCCGCCCAGCAGGGCGTGGGCCGGGAAACCGTGAAATCGCGCCTGCGCTATGCGCTGGCCAAGCTGCGACTGGAGCTTGCCGATGTCTGGCCCTGAGCATCTGCCGCCGGACGATCACGAGCTGGAGGCATTCCTCGCCGGCCGTGGCCCGCATCGCGCCCGCTACAGCGCGGCGTCGCAGGAGCAGGCGCCGGCCGCGCTCGATGCGGCGGTGCTGGCGCAGGCAGGGGCTGCGGTTGCCGCCGCGCCGACGGTGCGCGTCGAGCGCAAGCCTCCGCGCTGGCGCCTGCCGCTGTCGCTGGCCGCGACCCTGGTGCTGGGCCTGGGACTGGTCAGCCGGGTGCAGCGGGAGTCGGCGCTGCCGCCAGCGCCGCGAGCGCCGGCGGCTGAGGCTGCAGCCGTGGCGGCTGCCGACGCTCCAGCGTCCGCGCCTTCGGCAGAGATGCCGGAGCAGGACAGCGCCGCGGTACTGGCGTCTGGAGCGGAAGCGCCCGTGGCTGCCTCCGCTCCGAAGGAAGCGCGGGCGAAAGCGAGTGCCGTGAAGGACCGCGCACTAGCCGCGGTCGGGCCTGAGCGGATGGACAGCGCCTTGGCTGAGGCCCGGAAACCGATCCGGCAGGCGAAGGCTGAAGAAGCGGCGGCGCCCGTGGTGGCTGCGGCCGAGCCGCTGCCATCTCCGCCCCCGCCGCCGCCCCCTCCGGCGCCGGCCGCATTGGCCGCCCGCGTCGCCGGCATGGCGATGACGGACGCCGTCGCTCCAGCCGCGCCACCTGTGGCGGCCGGAGCGCGTCCGGAACCGCAGGCCAAGCGTGGCGCCGCAGTGGCGGCGCTTTCGGTCGAGACACCCAGTCCCACTGGTCACTACCGCGCCGAATCCGGCATCGGGCTGGAACTGCTGGCGGATGGCCGCTTCGTCCTGTCGACGCCAGCCGGCGAGGGCGCCACCACGACCCTGGGTGGTCGACGCGTGCAGGAATCGCGGGGCGAGAGACTGTTGCCGGATGCGGAAGGCGCATTGCCTTGCCCGCTGTGGCTGAACCCGGAGCCGGGTTCGGGCGAAACCCTGCGCCTGCAAGCCGATTGCGAGAGCCGCCATGCCGGCCGCTACCGGCGAGAACCATTCAGGCCCTGAAAGCCTTGTCGCTCTTGATCCCGACTATCCCCCGCATGGAGCCGGCTTCGGGCGCTCGCCCGCTGGTCTAGCTAACGCCCGGCGCCCAGCACCCGTGCCGGCAACATCACCACCGCCTTCAGCAGGCCGAACACGCCGTCCACCGCGATCCCCAGCAGGCGGAATGGCAGGCTGATCAGCCAGACGATGGGCCAGAGGAACAGCGCGAGCAGCGCCAGTGGCCAGCACAGCACGAACAGGATCAGCCAGCCGATCAGGACGAACAGCGTGGACATGGCAGTCCTTAGGCCTTGCCGTCGCGCTCGAGCTTTTCGATCTCGCGCTTGAGGTCGTCGTCCTTCGACAGCGCGCTTTCTTCCATGCGGCGCAGGCGGTCGTCGAGGCGGGCGAAGCGGTCCTTGATGTCGCGCAGGTCGACGCTGGCGCTGGCTCCGCCGCTGCCGGACGGGCCGGTGTAGGGCGAGGCGGGAGCCGGGCCGCCGTCATTCCACTTCGGACGCGGGCCGGGCATCTCGTCACCGTTGTCCATCAGGTACCAGGCCAGCACGTAGAGCAGGATGACAACCCAGCCGGCGGTGAAGATGGCGAGCAGGGCGACGACCAGACGCACCAGTTTCAACTTCCAGTCGAAGTAATCGGCGATGCCGGCGCAGACGCCGGAGATCCAGCCCTCGCCGGGGTAGCGGCGCATCTCGGACAGGAAACCGGTGCGGAACTTGGAATTGGTGTTGCTCATTTCTAGCGTCTCCAGCCAGGACGATCAGCGTCCATCAGGGTTTCCATTGCTTCGAGGCGGCGCTCCATGCGCTCGGCGATGCGGGCGATCTGCGCCAGTTCGGCGATATCGGGGCCGAGGATCGGCGCCGGCGCTTCGCGGCGTGCCTTGGCGCGGTAGTGCAGGAACAGCCAGATCGGCAGCACGAAGAGGATGAACAGGACCAGGGAGGCGCCCATCAGCCCCATCATGATCTCGACCCCTTCGGGCAGGCCGTGGACGCTGACACTGGCAGCGTGCTCGGCGACGGCGGGAATTTTGTCTACGGTGATTTCCACGGCGGCGGCCCTTAGTTCTTGTTGAGCTTGCCACGCAGGCGGGCGAGTTCGCCCTCCACTGCGTCGGCCTGTTCGAGTTGCGCGAACTGATCTTCCAGCTTGCGCTTGCCGAGATCATAAGCCTCGGCCTCCGAATCCAGACGATCCACATCGCGTGCCAAGGCGTCCAGCGCGTCGCCGGTCTTGGTCTCGTTGAGCGCGCCCTTGACCTGCTTGCGGGCGCTGGCGGACTCGCCGCGCAGGGCCAGCAGGCGCTGACGGCTGCGGGCCTCGGCCAGTTTCACTCGCAGGTCGGCGAGGTCGGTGTCGAGCTTGTCGATCTCGGCTTCCACCGGCGGCAGCAGGCCGACGATCTGCTCGCGTTCCTGGCTCAGGCGCAGCTTGACGGCGAGGGCGCCGCGGGCGAGGTCCTCGCGGTCCTTGGCCAGGGCCAGCTCGGCCTTGCGCTCCCAGTCCTTCGACTGCTCTTCGAGCTCGCCGATGCGGCGCTGCAGCTCCTTCTTGCGCGCCAGGGCGCGGACTGCGGCGGAACGGGCTTCCACGAGGGTGTCCTCCATTTCATTGATGATCAGACGCGCCGTCTTGAGCGGATCGTCCGACGCATTCAGCAGGGCATCGAGATCGGCCTGCTGAACGTCCTTGGTGCGGGAAAAGATGCCCATGGCGGAGGTCTCAGGCGGCCTTCATCGGTTCAGGGCTGGCCAGCAACCGGCACAGGCCGTAGACCATGAAGAAGGGCAGCGCCAGGACCGCCAGCGGCAGCAGAGCCAGGGTCGCGCCACCCACCAGCAGGGCGGCGGCACCCAGCAGCGGCGCCGTGATCGGCACCAGGATCACCAGGGCCAGCAGGGCGATCGGGGCGATCACGACCAGCAGCAGGACGATGGCAAGGAAGCGGAGCAGGGATTTCATGGCGGTTCTCTATCTCGGTGTTGCGGGGTGTTGCCGGGGTGTCGCGAGCGGGGACTTTACTGACTCATCAGGCGCAGCAACTGGGTCATGGTGCCGTCGCGGCTGGGGGCGGCTTCGCTGCGCACCTGCTGATAGCGGGTGTGGCGGCTCGGCGCCTTCTTGTCGGCACGGGCCAGACGCAGGGCGCGCCACTCGCTTTCGGCGTAGCTGCGGGTGGGGGTGACGATCACCCGCTCCAGCATCACCGGCGCGGCAGCGGCCTGGACCTGGCGGCTGTCCTGATGACCTTCGCTGTAGGTCACCGGGGCGAGATAAGTCACGCCGGCGGCGTAGGTCACCGGCTGGGTGTAGGTGACCGGGGTGTTGAAGGTGACGCCCTCGGCCTGGGCGGCCAGGCTGAGCAGGGCGAGGGAGAGCAGGGCGGTGGTCTTCTTCATGGGACGTTCCTTGTGTGAGCGGTGTGCGGCTGTGTGCCATTTATTGCGAGGGACGTGCCAGGGCAGAAAAAAGATGCGCAAGTTATTGATGTAATAGTGTTTATAGGTGTTTTTGCGCGACCTAATTTCTTGCTTGATGTGGCGATAATAACTTTAAAGTGGTAAAAATTACTAATAGATGAGCATCAATGAAGACGACGCAGACGGCGCGCCCGCTCTCCCAGCCCTGGTGGGGGAGTCCGAGTGCTTTCTGGCCGTGCTCGAACAGGTCTCGCGGGTCGCGCGGCTGAGCAAGCCGGTGCTGGTGATCGGTGAGCGTGGTTCCGGCAAGGAGCTGATTGCTTCCCGCGTCCACTACCTGTCGGAGCGCTGGGGCAAGCGTCTGGTCAAGTTCAACTGCTCGGCGGTGAACGAGGAGTTGCTGGAGTCCGAACTGTTCGGCCATGTCGCCGGCGCCTTCACTGGCGCGGTGAAGGCGCGTACCGGCCGCTTCGAGCTGGCCAATGGCGGCACCCTGTTCCTGGACGAGCTGGCGAGCATGAGCCTGCGCCTGCAGGAGAAGCTGCTGCGGGTGCTGGAATACGGTGAGTTCGAGCGGGTCGGCTCCTCCGAGACCCTGCGCGTCGACGTGCGGGTGGTCGGTGCCGCCAATGTCGATCTGCCGCGCATGGCCGCCAGTGGCCGTTTCCGCGAGGACCTGCTGGATCGGCTGTCGTTTGACGTCATCACCTTGCCGCCGCTGCGCGAGCGGCGCGAGGACATCCTGCTGCTGGCGCAGAAATTCGGTGAGGGCATGGCGCGCGAGCTGGGCCGCGAGTACTTCGCCGGTTTCGCACCGGCGGTGGAGCAGCAGCTACTGGCGCACGCCTGGCCCGGCAACATCCGCGAGCTGAAGAACGTGGTCGAGCGCGCGGTGTACAAGCTCGACAACCCGCGCCGGATGGTGGAGCAGCTGACGCTCGATCCCTTCGAATCGCCGTTTCGGGCGCCGCCGCCGCGCGCGGCCGACCCGGTTGAATCGCTGGCAGCGGCAGGCGCCGCCAGCACGCCGGTCGCAGCAGCGGCGCTGGTGCCTTCAGGCGCCTGGAAATTCCCGCTGGACTTCAAGACCCAGGTCAGCGACTACGAGGTGCGGCTGCTGCGCGCCGCCCTGGCGCAGGCCCAGTTCCGCCAGACCCGCGCGGCCGAGATCCTTGGCCTGAACTACCACCAGTTGCGCGGCCTGCTGCGCAAGTACGACCTGCTCAAGGAGTTGCGCGGCGAGTAATCAGGCCCCATCGGCTCCCGCCTCCTGCCGCTCCAGCTCTGCGGCACGCGCACCCGGCGACGCCAGTCGCCGGCAGAACAGGGCGTAGAAAGCGGGGGTGATGAACAGAGTCAGCAGAGTGGAAACACTCACCCCGAAGAACACCACGGTGCCGATGGCGACCCGCGCCTCGGAGCCGGCCCCGGTGCCGAGCATCAGCGGCAGGGCGCCGGCGACGGTAGCGATCGAGGTCATCAGGATCGGTCGCAGGCGGATCGCGGCGGCTTCCAGCAGCGCCTCGTGAAAACCCTTGCCGGCGTCGCGCAACTGGTTGGCGAACTCGACGATCAGGATGCCGTTCTTGGTCGCCAGCCCGATCAGCATGATCAGCCCGACCTGGGAGTAGATGTTGAGCGAGAGATCCATGGTCCAGAGTCCCAGCAGGGCGCCGGCGATGCCCAGCGGCACGGTGGTGAGGATCACGAAGGGCTGCACCAGGCTCTCGAACTGCCCGGCCAGCACCAGGAACACCACCAGCAGCGAGGCTGCGAAGGCGGCATAGAGCGCCGCGCCCGATTCCTTGAGCTCGCGCGAATCGCCGCGGTAGCGGATCTGCGCCTCGGCCGGCAGCTCCTCGCGGATCACCTGCTCCAGGTAGTTCAGCGCCTCGCCCAGCGGATAGCCGGGGGCCAGGCTGGCGGTGATGGTGATGCTGCGCAGGCGGTCGTAGCGGTTGAGGCTGGGCGAGGTGGCGCCCTCGCGCTGGCTGACCAGGTTGCTGAGCGGCGTCAGATTGCCGCTGCGGCCGCGGACATAGAGGTTGTCGAGTTCCTCCGGCGAGCGGCGGCGGGCGTCCTCGGACTGCAGGATCACCTCGTACTCCTCGCCCCGGTCCAGCCACTTGGTGACCCGGCGGCCGCCCATGAAGGTTTCCAGGGTGCGGCCGATGGTGCTGGAGCTGACGCCGACATCCGCCGCCTTGAGCAGATCCACGGTCAGCGCGATCTGCGGCTTGGTGGTCTTGTAGTCGGAGTCCAGCCGGCTCAGGCGCGGATTTTCGCGCTGCACCCGCGCGAACACCTGGTCGCGCCAGCGGGTGAGGGTGGCGTAGTCCGGTCCGCCCAGGGCGATCTGCACCGGCTGGCCGGGGCGGCCGCCGAAGGCGGCGCGCTCCAGCGCGGTTAGGCGCGCATCCGGCAGGTCCTTGAGTGCCTCGTTGAGCTGCTGGGTGATCAGGTGCGAACTCGGACGCTCACCCCAGGGCGCCAGCGCCAGCAGCACGTTGCCGGTGTTCACCTCGTCGCCGCTGCCGAAGCGTGGGGTGCGCACCACGATACGGTCGGCCTCCTGGCGCTCGACATAGGGCAGGGCGAGGGCCTCGGCGCCGCGCATGACCCGCAGCATGTAGGGCAGGCTGGCGCCTTCCGGGCCGTCGGCGATCACGAACACCTGGCCGCGATCCTCCTGCGGCGCCAGCTCTGACGGCAGCAGGCCGTACAGCCACCAGCTCAGGCCGAGCAGGGCCAGGGTCATGGGAATGGCCCAGAGCGGCCGGTGGATCGTCGGACTCAGCAGCCGCTGATAGCCGGCGGAGAGGGCCGCGAACAGGCGCTCGATGCGGCCCGGATCGGCGGCATCGCCGGGCCGATGCTGGCGCAGTACGGTGGTGGCCAGAGCCGGAGCCAGGGTGAGGGCGGTGATGCCGGAGCAGAACACCGAGGCGGCCAGGGCCAGCGAGAACTCCCGGAACAGCCGGCCGATATTGCCTTGCAGCAGCGAGATCGGAGCGAACACCGCGATCAGCACTGCGGTGGTGGCGATCACCGCCATGCCGACCTCGCGCGAGCCGCGAAACGCGGCCAGCAGCGGCGGCTCGCCCAGTTCCAGCCGGCGGTGGATGTTCTCGACCACGACGATGGTGTCATCGACCACCAGACCCACCGCCAGCACCAAGGCCAGCAGGGTCAGGATGTTCACCGAGAAGCCCAGGACGTAGAGAAAACTGAAGCTGGCGATCAGGGCGATGGGCACGGTCAGGGCGGGGATCAGGGTGGCGCGCAGGCTGCCCAGGAACAGCCAGATCACCGCCACCACCAGCAGCGCGCACTCGACCAGGGTGCGCAGCACCTTCTGCAGCGAGGCCTCGATGAACAGCGAGGAGTCGAATACCACCTCCAGCTTCATGCCATCGGCCATGCCGCTGTTGATCTGCGCCACCTGGGCACGCACCGCCTGCGCCATTTCCAGGGCATTGGCCTTGGACTGCTTGATGACGCCGATGCCCAGGCCCTCGACGCCGTTGACGCGGTAGTCGTTGCGCGGGTTTTCCGGCGCCACCTCGACCCGGGCGACGTCGCCCAGGCGCACCGGGTAGCCGTCGCTGCCGCGGGCGATGACCATGGCCGCGAAGTCTTCCGGCGACTTCAGGCCGCGTGCTGCGCGCAGGTTGAACTCGCGCTCGCTGGACTCGATGCGGCCGGCCGGCAGCTCGACGTTCTGGTCGCGCAGGGCGGTCTCGATGTCCTCGGCGGTCAGCGCCCGCGCCGCCAGCCGTTCCGGCGACAGCCAGATGCGCAGCGCCTGGCCGCGATCGCCGGACAGGAACACGCTGGAGACGCCGGTGACCACGCTGAGCCGGTCCACCAGATAGCGCTCGGCATAGTCGGTGAGCGCCATGCGGTCGGCGCCGGCCTGCGACAGCACCAGGAACATCACCGGATCGGCATCGGCATCGGCCTTGGAGATTTCCGGCGGATCGGCCTCTTCCGGCAGGTCGCCGAGCGCGCGCGAGACCCGGTCGCGGACGTCGTTGGCGGCGGAATCGATATCGCGGCCGAGATTGAATTCGAGCGTGATGTTGCTGCGACCGTCGCGCGAACTGGAGCTGATGCTCTTGATACCCTCGATGCCGGCCACCCGATCCTCGAGCAGGCGGGTGATCTCGCTCTCCACCACCGCCGAATTGGCGCCGGTGTAGAAGGTAGCGATGGAGACCACCGGCGGGTCGATGTCCGGGTATTCGCGGACCGGGATCGCCGACAGCGCGAACAGGCCGAAGCTCACCAGCAGGGCATTGACCACGCAGGCCAGGATGGGACGTTGTACCGAGAGATCGGAAAGCTTCACGGGCGGGCGGCTTGCAGGCGGTTGGGGCGGTGGACAGACCGCTTCAGACTATCGGCGGTTCGCGACAGCGGCGCAGCTATTTTCTATGCTTGCGGGCACGACCGTGGAATCGGCGGCTGCGACCCCCTGGACCCGGGCGGCATCTGGAACAGGAAGCGCGCCGTTCCGGCCCTGGCCTTCAACCCGATATTCGGAGTTCGCTCATGAACCTGCTGCCCGCCCGTTCCCGTTTCTCGCCGGCCCCCTGGGGGCGGCTGGGCCTGCTGGCGGTGGCCTTGCTGCTCGCTGGCTGCGACAAGCAGCGCGACATCTATGTGCTGACCAGCACCGGCAAGATCCTGGGCTTCGATTCCACCGCGCCCGACGCCATCGACACCGAGGTTTCGGTCAGTGGCCTGGGCAGCGGCGAGAGCCTGGTGCAGATCGACTACCGGCCGTCCAGCGACAGCTACTACTGCCTGACCAGTGAGGAGCGCTTGTGTACGGTCAACCCGGACACGGGGGCGGTGAGCCTGGTCAGCACCATCGAATTCACCAGTGACAACCTGGTCAACCCGGTGATCGATTTCAACCCGGTGGCGGATCTGCTGCGGGTGGTCGCCAGCCAACAGAACCTGCGGGTCAACCCCGACAGCGGCGCGCTGGCCGGCACCGATACCGATCTGGAATTCGACAACGACGACGACAACGACGGCAGCGCACCGCAGCTTGCTGCCATCGCCTATGACAATAACCAAGCGGACGCCAGCAGCACGACGCTGTATGGCCTGGACTTCACCACCCAGAGCCTGGTGCGGGTCGGCAGCAAGGGTGGCAGTCCGAATTCGCCCAACAGCGGCCTGCTGTTCACCGTGGCCCCGCTGGGCACCGCCTTCACCCTGAACGCTGGCTTCGATATCGCGCCGGAGGACGACACCGCCTACGCCGCGCTGGCGCCCAGCGGCAGCGGCGTGGTGCTGTACCGGGTGGACCTGTCCGACGGCAGCACCGACCGCGTCGGCGAGATCGACGATGGCGAGCGCACCGTCATCGACCTGGTGGTGGGGCCGGAGCGCCAGTCCGGGGGCTAGGGCGCCCGAAGGCCGGCCGAAGGCAAGGCCCGGTTCGCGGATAGCTGCGCTTGCCAGTCGCCGCCGACAACCGATCTGCCCTGGCCCGCATTCCCCGGGGTGTCTGGGTGCTGGGCTTGGTCAGCCTGCTGATGGACATCTCCTCCGAGATGATCCACAGCCTGCTGCCGCTGTTCATGCTCACCGTGCTCGGGACCAGCGCCTTCATGATCGGGCTGATCGAAGGCTTGGCGGAATCCACCGCGCTGATCGTCAAGGTCTTCTCGGGTGTGCTGAGCGACTACCTCGGCCGGCGCAAGGGCCTGGCCCTGCTGGGCTACGGCCTGGGCGCGCTGACCAAGCCCCTGTTCGCCCTGGCGCCCGGCGCCGGCATTGTGCTGGGTGCGCGTCTGCTGGACCGGGTCGGCAAGGGCATACGCGGAGCCCCCCGCGATGCTCTGGTCGCGGACCTGACGCCGCCCGAGTTGCGCGGTGCCGCCTTTGGCCTGCGGCAGTCGCTCGACACGGTGGGGGCCTTTCTGGGTCCGCTGCTGGCGGTCGTGCTGATGCTGCTGTGGGCCAATGATTTCCGTGCCGTGTTCTGGGTCGCCGTGATCCCTGGCCTGATGGCGGTGGCGCTGCTGCTGTTCGGCCTGCGCGAACCGGCCCAAGCGCCGGGCCCGCGCCGCGGCAATCCGATCCGGCGCGACAACCTGCGCCGTCTGGACCGCCGCTACTGGTGGGTGGTCGCCGTGGGTGCGGTGTTCACCCTGGCCCGGTTCAGCGAGGCCTTCCTGGTGCTGCGCGCCCAGCAGGCCGGGATTGCCCTGGCCCTCGTGCCGCTGGTGATGGTGGCGATGAACCTGGTCTATGCCCTGTCCGCCTATCCCTTTGGCTGGCTCTCTGACCGCATGAGCCATCGCCGGCTGCTGATGCTCGGCCTGGTGGTGCTGATCGCGGCCGACCTGGTGCTGGCCGCCGACCCGCATTGGGGCGTGCTGTTGACCGGGGTCGCGCTCTGGGGCGTGCACATGGGCATCACCCAGGGGCTGCTGGCGGCCATGGTGGCCGAGGCCGCGCCGGCTGACTTGCGCGGCACCGCCTTCGGCTTCTTCAACCTGGTGAGCGGGCTGGCGATGCTGCTGGCCAGCGCCCTGGCGGGGCTGCTGTGGGATGGCCTGGGCGCGGCTGCCACCTTCCATGCCGGCGCCGGCTTCTGCCTGCTGGCGCTGGTCGTGCTGGCGTGGCGGGGCGATCAGACCCACTGAGGCAGTTGCCGAATACGGCGGTTGCAGCCGAGCTTCGCGGGCGCCGGTGGCTGGGGGGATGGACAAACTAACATCACCTGTTAGGATGCGCGCCCATGAATTTCAGCGTGCACTTCGACGAGCCCACCATCGACCGCCTGGGCGCGGCCGTGGAGCGCAGTGGCCTGACCCGCAACCGCATCATCGTGCAGGCGGTGCGCGAATGGCTGGAGCGCAACGAGGAACCGGGTTGGCCGGCCGAGCTGCAGGCCCATTTCCGCAATCCGGCGCCGGAGCTGCGCGAGGAGACCCTGGACGTGCAGGCCTGGACTGCTGCTCTCGGTCGTGAACCGGAGTTGCGCTGGTAATCATGAAATACCTGCTCGATGCCGCCACCGTGGTTGCCGCCGTGCAGGGACGTCTGCCGGTGGTGCTGCGGCTGTCGCGCCTGAAGCCGGGCGAGGTGGCGGTGTCGGCGGTCAGCAGGATGCAGGCGGAAGTCGCCCTGCGCCGCGCGCCGCGCGCCCATCCCCGCTGCTCGCGGCTGCTGCGGGAGTTCTTCGAGGCGGTGCGGGTGCTGGATTTCCGCGGTGAGGACGCCGCCCAGCTCAGCAATCTCGCGCCCTACTTGCCGCAGGACAGCAGCGGCCCCAGCGGCTATGAGCTGCTGCTGGCGGCGACCGCGCTCTCGCACCGGTTGACCTTGGTCACCGACACCCCGCAACGCTTTGCCTTCGTGCCAGGACTCGAAGCCGAGTCCTGGGCCAAATAACAACCAGTCTTCTACTTCGACCCCTGGAGAAACCCATGTCCCGCATCTTCAATTTCAGCGCCGGCCCCGCGACCCTGCCCGAGTCCGTGCTCAAGCAGGTCCAGAGCGAACTGCTCGACTGGCACGGCGCCGGCATGGGCGTGATGGAGATGAGCCATCGCGACAAGGAATTCATGTCCATCGCCAGCCAGTGCGAGGCCGACGTGCGCGCGGTGATGGCCGTCCCCGCCAACTACAAGCTGCTGTTCATGCAGGGTGGCGCCACCGCGCAGTTCGGCGTGGTGCCGCAGAACCTGCTGCGCGGCAAGGCCAGCGCCGACTTCGTGCTGACCGGTGACTGGGGCAAGAAGGCGGCGAAGGAATGCACCAAGTTCGGCAAGGCCCATGTCGCCGCCACGGCCGAGGCCGAGAAGTTCAACCACATCCCGGATCGCGCCGGCTGGCAGCTGGACCCGAACGCCGCCTACGTCCACATCACCACCAACGAGACCATCCACGGCGTGCAGTTCCGGGATGTGCCGGACGTCGGCGCGGTGCCCCTCGTTGCGGACGCCAGCTCCGACATCGCCTGCCGGCCGCTGGACATCAGCAAGTTCGGCCTGATCTACGCTGGCGCCCAGAAGAACATCGGCCCGGCCGGCCTGACCCTGGTCATCGTCCGCGACGATCTCATTGGTCAGGTCCTGCCTGGCACCTTCGGCATCCACGACTACAAGGCTGTGGCCGAGAACGAGTCCATGCTCAACACGCCCAGCACCTTCAGCTGGTATGTCTGCGGCCTGGTGTTCCAGTGGCTGAAGGCCGAGGGTGGTCTGACGGCGGTCGGCGCCCGCAACGAGCGCAAGGCCAAGGCCCTGTACGACTACATCGACGGGCAGGACTTCTACCGGAACCCGGTCAAGAAGGAACACCGTTCGATCATGAATGTGCCCTTCACCCTGCCGAATGCCGAGGCCAACGACGCCGAGTTCCTCAAGGGCGCCAAGGCCGCCGGCCTCAACGGCCTCAAGGGCCACCGCGCGGTGGGCGGCATGCGCGCCTCGATCTATAACGCCATGCCGGAAGCCGGTGTGGCGGCGTTGATCGACTACATGAAGGAATTTGCGCGCAAGCACGGGTGAGCCGGATCAGGTCGAGTGCCTTGAATGGCACTCGACCCCGGCGAACGCCCGGCCATGGATGGCCGGGCCGGGCTGCGACCTTGAGACAGATGGCGCGGCAGGGATGCCAGAGCTGAACCCGATTTCAAAAGGAATAATTCAATGTTCAAGATCCAGACCCTCAACAACATCTCCCCGCTCGGCCTGGAGCGCCTGCCGCGCGGTGGCTACGAAGTCGCCAGCGAGATCGTCAACCCGGACGCGGTGCTGGTCCGCAGTGCCGACATGCACAAGCTCGACATCGCCGCCAGCATCCTGGCGATTGGTCGGGCCGGCGCTGGCACCAACAACATTCCGGTGGCGGCGATGAGTCAGCGCGGGGTGCCGGTATTCAATGCCCCGGGCGCCAACGCCAACGCGGTGAAGGAGCTGGTGCTGGCCGGCCTTCTGCTGGCGGCACGCAACATCCCGCAGGCGCTGGACTTCGTGCGCAAGCTCGACGGCGACGACCATGCATTGCACAAGCAGGTCGAGGACGGCAAGAAGAAGTTTGTCGGCTTCGAGTTGCCCGGCCGAACCCTCGGTGTGATTGGCCTGGGCGCGATAGGCGTCAAGCTGGCCAATGCCGCAATCGAGCTGGGTATGGAGGTCTACGGTTACGACCCGGCGATGACGGTGCAGAACGCCTGGAAGCTCGACAGCCGCGTCAAGCAGGCGCTGTCGGTGGACGATCTGGTGGCGAAGTCGCAGTTCATCTCGGTGCACGTGCCGCTGCTGGAAGCGACCCGCGGCCTCATCAATGCCGAACGCCTGAAGCTGATGAAGAAGCAGGGCGTGATCCTCAACTTCGCCCGCGCCGAGATCGTCGACGACAAGGCCGTGGTCGAGGCGCTCAACGCCGGCACGCTGCACGCCTACGTCTGCGACTTTCCGTCCAATGCACTCAAGGGCAATCCGCGCGTGATCGCCACCCCGCATCTGGGCGCCTCCACCGGTGAGGCCGAGGACAACTGCGCGGTGATGGTGGCCGAGCAGATCCGCGAGTTCCTGGAGCTGGGCAATGTCCGCAACTCGGTGAACTTCCCGGAAGCGGTGATGCCCCTGCTGCCGGGCAAGGCGCGCCTGACGGTGGTGAATGCCAACGTGCCGAACATGGTCGGCCAGATCACCACCGCGCTGGCCAAGCACAACCTCAACATCGCCGACCTGCTCAACAAGTCGCGCGGCGACATCGCCTACACCCTGGTCGACATCGATTCGGCGGTGGGCGAGGGCGTGATCGGTGAGATCGCCGCCATCCAGGGCGTGCTGAAAGTGCGAGTCATTGCCGCGAAGTGAGTAAACTCCGCGTCCCCCGACCGCGCACGGACCGCCGCGACGCCTGACATGAGTACCGGAAGAAGCCTCCCGCAGGCGCGCGCCGAGATCGACGCCCTGGACCAGCAGATCCAGAGCCTGATCAGCCAGCGCGCGCGCATTGCCCAGGAAGTCGCCCACATCAAGCAGCGCCAGGGCGACAGTGGTGATCACTATCGGCCGGCGCGCGAGGCCGAGGTGCTGCGCGCGGCGATGGCGCGCAACAGCGGCCCGCTCACCGACGAGGTGGTGGCGCGGCTGATGCGCGAGATCATGTCGGCCTGCCTGTCGCTGGAATCGCCGCTGACCATTGCCTACCTGGGGCCGGAAGGCACCTACACCCAGGCAGCGGTGCTCAAGCACTTCGGCGAGGGCATCAGCGCCCGGCCGCTGGCGGCCATCGACGAGATTTTCCGCGATGTCGAATCCGGCGCCGCCGACTATGGCGTGGTGCCGGTCGAGAACTCCATCGGCGGCGTGGTCAGCAACACCCTCGATGCCCTGGTGCACACCAAGCTGCGCATCTGTGGCGAAGTGACCCTGCCGGTGCACCACCACCTGCTGTCGGTCGAGAGCGAGCCGGGAAACATCACCAAGGTCTATGCCCACGCGCAATCCTTCGCGCAGTGCCGCAAGTGGCTGGACACGCGCCTGCCCAAGGCCGAGCGCGAGGCCCTGGCCAGCAATGGCGCGGCGGCGCAGAAGGCGCGGGACGAAGGCGCCGGTGTGGCTGCCATCGCCTCGCTGCAAGCCGGCAAGCTCAATGGACTCAACATCCTCGCCAGCAACATCGAGGACGATCCCAGCAACACTACCCGCTTCCTGATCGTCGGTAAGCACGATCCCTCGCCGACCGGCCACGACATCACCGCCGTGGTGCTGTCGGCGCACCGCAACCAGCCGGGTGCGCTGTTCACCCTGCTGCAGCCCTTTGCCGACGCCAAGCTGGACCTGACCCGCATCGAATCGCGGCCGATGAAGGGCGCGCCGGTGCAGGACTATTTCTTCTTCGTCGACTTCGTCGGCCACGCCAACGACGAGCCGGTACGCAAGGCGCTGGACGCCGTGCGCGCCAATGCCGCCTTCTTCAAGATTCTCGGCTCCTATCCGCAAGCTGTTACCTGAGTGCCGTCATGTCCGTGTTGACCCAGAACGCCACCCCCGGCGTGCTCTCGCTGGAACCCTACAAGCCCGGCATGCCGCTGGACGAGCTGCAGCGCCGGCTCGGCATCACCGACGCCATCAAGCTGGCCAGCAATGAGAACCCGCTCGGCCCGAGCCCGAAGGTAAAGGCGGCACTGGCCGAGGCCATCGCCAACAACGACCTGGCGCTGTATCCGGACGGTGGCGGCTTCAAGCTGAAGGCGGCGGTCGCGAAGATGCACCAGCTGGATGCCAGCCGCGTCACCCTGGGTAACGGCTCCAACGACATGCTGGAATTCCTGGCCCGCATCTACCTCGGCCCGGGCCGGGCGTCGATGTTCAGCCAGCACGCCTTCGCGGTGTACCCCATCGTCACCCAGTCGCAGAATGCGGAGGCGGTGATCGTGCCGGCGCTGCCGCGCGCGCACCCGACCATGCCCCTGGGGCATGACCTCGATGGCTTCCGCAAACTCTGGCGCCCGGACATCAGCATGGTGTTCATCGCCAACCCCAACAATCCCACCGGCACCTGGCTGCCGGCGAAGGACATTGAGGCCTTCCTCGACTTCGTGCCCCGGCATGTCATCGTCGTACTCGACGAGGCCTATTGGGAGTACCTCGATCCCGCCCTGCGCGGCGATGTGCGCGGCTGGCTCGACAAGTACCCCAACCTGGTGGTCACCCACACCTTCTCGAAGACCTACGGCCTGGCCTCGCTGCGGGTCGGTTACGCGCTGTCCTCGCCGGAAGTGGCAGACCTGATGAACCGGGTGCGCCAGCCCTTCAACAACAACAGCCTGGCCTTGCTGGCCGCCGAGGTGGCGCTGTCCGACCAGGAGCACGTGCGGAAGTCGGTGGCGCTCAACAACAGCGAGCGGGCGCGGCTGGAGCCGGAGCTGGCCAAGCTGGGCCTGAGCTGGCTGCCCTCGCAGGCCAACTTCCTCGCCATCGACTTCGGTCGCGACGCCGCGCCGGTGCACCAGGCCCTGCTGCAGAAGGGCATCATCGTCCGGCCCACGGCCAGCTACGAGATGCCGCACTTTCTGCGCATCACCATCGGCACCCCGGCGCAGAATGACCGGTTGCTGAAGGCACTGCAGGAGATCCTGGCGTGATGTCCGTAGGGTGGGCCCTGGCCCACGCGGCTGCGCCTGCTCCGGTTCGCGTGGGCACGCTGCGCTTTGCCCACCCTACGTCACTGACCGAGATCCTGACGGGATGAGTCATCGCCCGAGCCTCGCCGTCATCGGCCTGGGCCTGATCGGCGGCTCGCTGGCGCGGGCGCTGCGGGTGGCAGGGGCGGTCAGCCGCATCAGCGGCTATGACCCGGATCAGCTGCAGCGGCGCTTGGCGGTCGATCTCGGCGTCGTGGATCTGGCGGCGGACAGCGCCGCCGAGGCGGTGCGCGCGGCCGACCTGGTGGTGCTGGCGGTGCCTGTGCTGCGCACTGCCGAGGCGATGGCCGCTGTGCTGCCCGCGCTCAAGGCCGGCGCCATCGTCACCGATGTCGGCAGCACCAAGCAGTCGGTGCTGGCTGATGTCGCGCGCACTTGCGGAGAGCTGCCGTCCTGGTTCGTCGCGGCGCATCCCATTGCCGGCACCGAGAAGAGCGGGGTCGCCGCCTCGAATGCCGAGCTGTTCCGCAACAAGCGTCTGATCCTCACCCCGCATCCGCGGCAGGACCCGGCGGCCTTCGCCACGGTGCGGGCGCTCTGGGAGGCGGTGGGCGCGCGCGTGGTGGAGATGGACGCGGCGCGGCACGACGCCATCTTCGCCGCCACCAGCCACCTGCCGCACGTACTGGCCTACGCCTTCGTCAACATGCTGTCGCGTCTGGACGGCGAGGCCGAGATCTTCGCCAATGCCGGTGGCGGCTTCCGCGACTTCACCCGCATCGCCAGCTCCAGCCCGCAGATGTGGCACGACATCGTCCGCGCCAACCGCGAGTCGGTGAGCGGCCTGCTGGAGCAGCAGATCGTCGAACTCCAGGAGTTGCTGGCGCTGATGCGCGCTGAGCATTGGGATGAACTCAAGGCGCGCTTCCAGCGCGCACGCGATGCCCGCGAGCGGCATCTCTCACATATTGAATAAGCACGCATGAGCCATAGCGACCTCAGCTACACCGTACAGCCCGGCGGCCGCCTCCAGGGCCAGCTGCGCGTTCCCGGCGACAAGTCCATCTCCCACCGCGCGGTGATGCTGGCCTCGCTGGCCGACGGTGTGTCCGAGATCAGCGGCTTCCTCAGCGGGGAGGACTGCCTGTGCACCATGAAGGCCTTCCAGCAGATGGGTGTGCGCATCGAGCGCCTGGGCGAGACCCAGCTGCGGGTGCACGGTGTCGGTCTGCGCGGGCTGCGGGCACCCGTCGCGGCGCTGGACATGGGCAATTCCGGCACGGCGATGCGGCTGATGTGTGGCCTCCTGGCTGGGCAGCCCTTCGCCAGCACCCTGGTCGGCGATGCCTCGCTGTCACGCCGGCCGATGAAGCGGGTCATCGCGCCTCTGGCGACCATGGGTGCGCGCATCGAGTCCCGGGACGGTAGGGCGCCGCTGCAGGTGCAGGCGGTGCCGGGCGGCTTGAAGGGCGTGCGCTACGACTCGCCGGTGGCGAGCGCGCAGGTCAAGTCCTGCCTGCTGCTGGCCGGCCTGTATGCCCACGGCCTGACCGAAGTGCACGAGCCCGAAGCCAGCCGCGACCATACCGAGCGCATGTTTCGCGCCTTTGGCGTCGAGATCGAAGCCCGCGAAGGCTATGCGGCGGTGCGGGGCGGGCAGTCGCTGCGCGCGACCGACATCGCGGTGCCGGCGGACATCTCCTCGGCCGCCTTCTTCCTGGTCGGAGCCGCCATCAGCGCCGGCTCGGACCTGACCCTGACCGAAGTCGGCATCAACCCGACCCGCATCGGCATCGTCACCATCCTGCGCCAGATGGGCGCGCGGATCGACCTGCTCAACGAGCGTCAACTCGGCGGCGAGCCGGTGGCCGACCTTCGAGTGCGGGGCGGTCCGCTGCGCGGCGTGGCCATCGGCAAGGACCTGGTTGCCAGTGCCATCGACGAGTTCCCGGCGCTGTTCATCGCCGCCGCCTTCGCCGCCGGCGAGACGGTGGTGACCGGCGCCGAGGAGCTGCGGGTGAAGGAGTCCGACCGCATCCAGACCATGTGCGACGGCCTGCGCGCCCTGGGTGTTTCCGCCATCGCCAGGCCCGACGGCATGCGCATCGGCGGCGGCCGCATGCAGGGCGGGGTGGTGGACAGCCGTGGCGATCACCGCATCGCGATGAGCTTCGCGATGGCGGCGCTGCGCGCCGAGCAGCCGATCCGCATTCTCGACTGCCTCAACGTGAATACCTCGTTCCCGGGCTTCGCCGAGCTTGCTGCTGGCGCCGGCCTGCGCCTGACCGTGAGCGGCGTTTGAACCGCATCCCCGTCATTACCGTCGACGGCCCCAGCGGCGTCGGCAAGGGCATGGTTACTCGCTGGCTGGCGCAGCGGACCGGCTTCCATCGCCTCGACTCGGGCGCGCTGTATCGCATCCTTGCCCTTGCGGCGGCCAATTCGGTGGATCTGGACAACCATGCTGCGGTCGCGGCGCTGGCTTCCGGGCTGAAGATCGAATTCGTCGGCACCAGCGAGGACGACGAGGCGATCCTGGTCGGCGGCCAGGACTGGACCCGGGAGGTGCGCGCCGAGACCACCGGCGCCCTGGCCTCCCGCATCGCGGTCTCGCCCGAGGTGCGGGCCGCGCTGCTCCAGCGGCAGAAGGATTTTAGGGTCGCCCCAGGCCTGATCGCCGATGGCCGCGACATGGGCACCGTGGTGTTTACCGATGCCCGGCTGAAACTGTTTCTCGACGCCAGCCCGGAAGAGCGCGCCGACCGGCGCCTCAAGCAGTTGAGCAAAGCCGGCATTGCTGCTAATTTCGCCACCCTTTGCGAGGAAATCCGGGCGCGCGACGCGCGGGATCGCAGTCGCTCAGTGGCTCCGCTAAAGCCGGCTGACGACGCGTATCTAATTGATACGACAGGACTTTCACCTGAAGCCGTGCTGGCGAAGGTCGAAGCCCTCTCGGTCGCCGCCGGTTTCTGAAATCCGTTCAGTTGCCTCGGATTTTGCGCAAAAGACGCTTTTTGCTGTGCCGTCAGGGCAAGGATGCGCTGACGTTTTCCACCAACCGGGCCCGCCAACTGGATGAAGGCGGATGTTCAACCTAACCGAGTAACCAATGAGCGAAACTTTTGCTGAAATGTTTGAAGCCAGCCTCAAGGCTGGTCAGTCCATGCAGTCCGGCTCCCTTGTCAATGCGCTGGTGCTGGATGTGAAGTCTGATGTGGTCATCGTCGATGCGGGCTTGAAATCCGAAGGCGTGATCGCTCTCTCCGAATTCATGGTCGATGGTGAACTCCGGGTCACCATTGGCGAAATGGTTGAAGTGGCTCTCGAAACCCTGGAAGACGGGTTCGGCGAGACCAAGTTCTCCAAGGAAAAAGCCGAGAAAATCAAGGCCTGGGTCCGCCTCGATACCGCCTTCGAGAAGAAGGAAACCGTCATCGGCATCATCACCGGCAAGGTCAAGGGCGGCTTCACCGTCGACATCGGCGCCATCCGCGCCTTCCTGCCCGGTTCGCTGGTTGACGTGCGCCCGGTGCGCGACACCACCTTCCTGGAAGGCAAGCCGCTCGAGTTCAAGGTCATCAAGCTCGACAAGCTGCGCAACAACATCGTGGTCAGCCGCCGCGAAGTGCTGGAAGCCGAGTACTCGGCCGAGCGCGACAGCCTGCTGCAGAACCTGCAGGAAGGCGTGGTGCTCAAGGGCGTGGTCAAGAACCTCGTCGAGTACGGCGCGTTCGTGGACCTGGGCGGCATCGACGGCCTGCTCCACATCACCGACATGACCTGGAAGCGCATCAAGGATCCGGCTGAAGTCGTGACCGCCGGCCAGGAAATCGAAGTCAAGGTGCTGAAGTACGACCGCGAGCGTCGCCGCGTGTCGCTGGGCCTGAAGCAGCTCGGTGCGGACCCGTGGGCCGACATCGCCCGCCGCTACCCCGAGAAGACCCGCCTGTTCGGCAAGGTCACCAACATCACCGACTACGGCTGCTTCGTCGAGATCGAGCCGGGCGTCGAGGGTCTGGTGCACGTTTCCGAGATGGACTGGACCAACAAGAACGTCAACCCGGGCAAGGTTGTGCACCTGGGCGACGAGGTCGAGGTGATGATCCTCGACATCGACGGCGAACGCCGCCGTATCTCGCTGGGCATGAAGCAGTGCCGCCAGAACCCCTGGGAAGAGTTCGCGCAGAACCACCAGAAGGGCGACAAGGTTGGTGGCGCCATCAAGTCGATCACCGACTTCGGCATCTTCATCGGCCTGCCGGGCGGCATCGACGGTCTGGTGCATCTCTCCGATCTGGACTGGAACGAGCCGGGCGAAACCGCCGTGCGTCGCTTCAGCAAGGGCCAGGAAGTGGAAGCCGTGGTGCTCGCCATCGACGGTGCGCGCGAGCGCATCAGCCTGGGCGTCAAGCAGCTCGGTCAGGATCCGCTGACCCAGTTCCTTGCCGAGTACCAGAAGGGCGTGATGATCAAGGGCACGGTGAAGACGGTGGACGCGCGCGGCGCGGTCATCGAACTCCCCTACGGCGTCGAGGGCTACATCAAGGCCAACGACCTGTCCCGCGAGCGCGTCGAAGACGCCACCAAGGTGCTCTCCGTCGGCGATACGCTGGAGTCGCGCTTCATCGGCGTCGACCGCAAGAACCGCTCGGTCACCCTGTCGGTGCGCGAGAAGGAAATCCAGGAGGAGCAGGAGATCGTTGCCGAGTACAGCCGCAACGCTTCCACCGGCAAGACCTCGCTGGGCGACCTGCTGAAGGATCAGCTCGGCTAGTCTTTCGGCCTTGCAGGGAAAAGCCGCGCAGCCATGCGCGGCTTTTTTTGTGCCCGTCGCCGCCGCTGAGGCGCTTGCGCCAGCGCCGTGCAATGGTCTATCGTCCGCCTTAGAAAGAGGCCATAAATAACTGAATACCATGACGAAATCCGAGCTGATCGAGGCGCTGTCGCTGAAGCAGACGCACCTCATGCAGAAGGATGTCGAACTGGCGGTGAAGCTGGTTCTGGATCAGATCAGCAACGCGCTGTCGCGACAGGAGCGGGTCGAGATTCGAGGCTTCGGCAGCTTCGCGCTGCACCATCGACCGGCGCGGGTCGGGCGCAATCCCAAGACCGGCGAGCCGGTGCGCATCCCCGCCAAGCATGTGCCGCATTTCAAGCCGGGCAAGGAGATGCGCGAGCGCGTCAATGAGGCCGGTATCGCGGCCGCGGCGGCGCAATCGTGATCCGTCTGCTGATCATCGGTCTGTTGCTGGCGGTGTTGGTGTTCGGCGTGGCCATCGGCTTCTACAACGCCACTCCGGTCACTTTTGACTACCTGGCCGGTCAGCTGCAGCTGCCGCTGATCGCCCTGGTGCTGGGCGAATTCGCCGTGGTGACGCTGTTGACCCTGCTGGTCTGCGCCACCCGGATCCTGAGCCTGCGCGGCGAGATCCGCCGCCTGCGCCGGCAGATCAAGGATGCCCAGGCCGAGCTGCAGAGCCTGCGCAACCTGCCGCTCAAGGACTAGGGCCTGTTCACAATTAAATGATCGCTGCGTTGCCATCCGAAATCGCGTCAGGCAAGGCGCCGAACGACGCCAAGGCTGGAGCCTTGGCTAGGCCGGCAACGCCGCATGACGCGATTTCGGATAGCAACCCTTCGGGGCCGGACTGTTTTGGCGCATTGCGGCGTCAGCGAGTCCTTCAATGCGAGCCACCATTGCGCGGCCTCGCTTCCTTTCACTGCGCCAAAACAGCCTTCGGCCGCAGCGACCATTTAATTGTGAACAGGCCCTAGCGTGCTCGAAGGCCTGCTGCTGTGGCTGCTGCTGCCCATGGGGGCGGCGCTGGGCTGGGCGCTGGGTCGCAACCCCCGGCCAGGCGGCAACGATCCGGAGACCTTGTCCGGCCTCAGCTATCTCGCCAGCGAGAACCCGGACCGCGCCATCGCCGCGCTGACCCGCGCGGTGGAGAAGGACCCGGCCGCGGCCGAGCTGAACCTGACCCTGGGCGCGCTGTTCCGCAAGCGCGGCGAGATCGACCGCGCCCTGCGCCTGCACGACAGCGTGCTCAACCAGCCGCGCCTGCGGCCGGAATTACGGGCGCAGGCGCTGTATGAGCTGGGGCAGGACTGTCTGAAGGCCGGCCTGCTCGACCGCGCCGAGAGCTTGCTGCGCGAGGCCTCCAGCCACAGTTCGCACGCCACCCCGGCGCTCGAACAGTTGCTGGGTCTGCAAGAGCAGTTGGCCGAGTGGGACGCCGCCCTGGACACCGCCGGGCGGCTCGAAGCGCTCAAGGGCCAGAGCCTGGCGACGGTGCGTGCCCACTACAGCTGTGAGCTGGCTGAACAGGAAGACCAGGGCGGGCAGCTCGAATCGGCCTTGCGTCTGTGCCGTCGGGCGCTGGAGATCGATCCCGCCTGCGTCCGCGCCAGCCTGCTGCTGGGGCGGCTGGAGGCCGAAGCCGGGCGCTGGACCGAGTCGCTCGCTGCCTATCTGCGGGTGCCGGAGCAGGATGCCCGCTTCCTGTCCGAGGCGCTGCCGGCGATCCAGAAGGTCTGCGAGGCCAGCGGCGCGGTCGACAGCTTTGACGGCTTTCTTGCCCACGTCGAGCAGGCCCATGGCATGGATTCGGCAGTGTGGCTGGCGCGGGCGCGGCAGCTGGTGGACCCCGACGTTCGTGCCAGCTATCTGGCCGACAAACTGTCCCAGCGTCCGTCCTGGCCGGGGCTGGTGGAGTTCCTCGGTCTGCCGGTCGCCGGCGAGGCCGGACGGCTGAGCCGGCCGGTGCGGGCCTTCCGTGAAGCCTTGATAAAGGCCCTGGAGCGCCGACCGCGCTACCACTGCGGGCACTGCGGCTTTTCACCGAGCCTGCTGTTCTGGCGCTGCCCGAGCTGCAAGCAATGGGGCACGGTGCATCCGGCGCCGGACAGTCTCTGAAGACTGAAGTCTGCCGCTAAGGTCTGTTAGCGCTGGTAGGCGCTGCGCAGGCGGCGGTCGCGGGCGAGGTCGGCTAGCACGTTCTTGGGGATGCGGCTGATCAGGTCCTGGCGCATCGCGCTCAGGCGGGCGCGATCCTGCGGATCCAGGCTGACTAGCCGCAGGCCGGCGTCGAGCTGGGTCAGGGCGCCGCGCTGGTCGCCGCGGCGCAGGTCGTAGGTGGCGATCTGGAACTGCGCCTCGGCGACATTGCCGAGCTGGCGCGCCGCTTCCGACAGCAGGCGATAGGTTTCCACCCGGGTGCCCAGGGCCTGCTCGCGGCTGAGCAGTACCAGGCGCGCCTCCGCCGGCTTGCCGTCGTCCAGCAGGGCCTGGGCCTGGGCCAGCACCGCCGGCGCATAGCGCGGATGCAGGCTGAAGGTCTTGCCGAGCAGGCTGCGGCCTTCGGTCTTGCGGCCAGCCTCGGCCAGTAGCTCGGCCTGCAGGAGATTGAGGTTGACCTGGCGCGGCAGCGCCGCCAGGGCGGGCGCCAGTACTTCCAGCGCGTCGGCCGCGCGGCCGGCGCGGGACAGCGCGTAGGCGTAGCCGTAGCGTATTTCCGGCGCAGTGTTGCCGGCGCGCAGACGGCGGCCGAAGTCCTCGACGGCCTCGTTGGCGCGATCCGCCATCAGCACCTGGGTCCGCGCCTTCATCAGCGCGAACTCCGGGCCGTCCTGACGTCCCGGACGGGGCAGGGAGCCGGCGCGGGCGCGGGCCTCGGCGACGCGGGTGGTGTTGACCGGGTGGGTGCGCAGGAATTCCGGCAGACCGGTGCCGTAGAGGCGCGATTGCTGCTCCAGCTTGGCGAAGAAGCTGGCCATGCCCTCGGGGTCGAAACCGGCCTCGGCCATGGTGTGGATGCCGATGCGGTCGGCTTCCAGCTCGTGCGAGCGGGTGTAGTTGACCTCGCGCTGCTGGTTGACGCCCTGGCCGATGGCGAGCGCGCCCATCACCACGTCCGGGTTGGCGGAGCCGGCGATGATCGCCGCGATCATCGCCGCCCAGGTGGCGAGATTGGCGTTCTGGGTGTCGCTGACGGTGCGCGCCAGGTGGCGCTGGGTGACATGCGCCTGCTCATGGCCCATGACGCCGGCCAGCTCGCTGTCGTTATCGGCCGCCAGCAGCAGGCCGGCGTTGATGCCGATCAGGCCGCCGGGCACCGCGAAGGCATTGATGCGCGGATCGCCGATGACGAAGAACTTGAAGTCCACCGGGGTGGCGGCGCCCTTGGCCGCCAGGCGCCAGCCCACCGAGTTGATGTAGTCGGAGACCTCGGGATCCTCGACCAGGTAGTCGCCGCCGTACAGCTCGGCGGCCACTTCGGCGCCGATCTTGGCTTCCTGCCCGGGTGAGAGCGTCAGGTCGGCCGGCTCGCCCATCTGCGGCAGGTCCAGCGCGGCCGGCGTGCCCTGAGCCTGGGCGGCCAGCGTCGCGGTCAGGCCGAGCATGGCGAAAAAATGAAGGACGGGGCTGGCGCGCACGGCGGGGTCCGGTGAACTGTAGCGACGAATCAAGCGGTTTCGGCGACAGCTTAAACGTGCCGCTCCCTCCATAGTGTGATGCCGGAGCGTTTTGGTTCGTCGCCCATCGAGAGCGGGTGCGGCCGGATGGTAAACTCCGCGCTCTTCAAGGTTTGGCGCTGCGCATGAATTGGGCGGATTACGCGATCCTCACGGTGGTCCTGGTCTCCGTCCTGTTCGGGGTGTTCCGGGGGCTGACCCGTGAACTCCTGGGCATTGCCGGCTGGGTGCTGGCGTTCTGGGTCGCGTTCTCGTTCAGCGAGTCGGCCGCCGATTGGCTGCAACCGCGCATCGACACCCCCTCGGTGCGCAAGGCGGTGGCCTTCGGCGGGCTGTTCCTGCTGAGTCTGCTGCTCGCCGCCATCGCCACCTACTTCGCCGCCAGCGCCATCAGGGACAGCCGCCTGTCCGGAATCGACCGCACGCTGGGCGGTGGTTTTGGTTTCCTGCGCGGACTGCTGGTGGTCGCCGCCCTGCTGCTGGTAGCCAGCGGCACGGCGGCGCGCAAGGATCCCTGGTGGCAGCAGTCGCTGTTCGTACCGCACCTGGAGTGGCTGGCCGACGCCGTCAAGGCGGTACTGCCAGAGCATTGGATTCGCTACCTCGAATCCCCAGATACCAGCCCCGGGCCTGACGCGCCGCGTCAGGGCCGCCCCCGATAGCAGGAGCATCCAGACCCATGTGTGGCATCGCCGGCCTCGTCTCCAAGTCACCCGTCAGTCAGGAGCTGTTTGACGCCCTGACCATGCTCCAGCACCGCGGCCAGGACGCGGCGGGCATCATCACCGCCGATGGTGACCGTCTGCACCTGCGCAAGGAGAACGGCCTGGTGCGCGATGTGTTCCACGCCGACGAGCACATGAGCAAGCTGCGCGGCCGCATGGGCATCGGCCATGTCCGTTACCCGACCGCCGGCTGCGCGACCTCGGCCGAGGCGCAGCCTTTCTACACCAACATGCCATTCGGCGTGTCGCTGGCGCACAACGGCAACCTCACCAATACCGAAGAGCTGAAGCAGGCTCTGTTCGAGGAGGATCGGCGCCACATCAACACCGAATCCGATTCCGAAGTGCTGCTCAATGTCTTCGCCCATGAGCTGATGCAGCAGAACACCCTGCGGCTGTCGCCCGAGGATGTATTCGCCGCGGTCGCCCGCGTGCATCACCGGGTTCGTGGCGCCTACGCGGTGGTGGCGATGATCACCGGCTACGGCGTGGTCGGCTTCCGCGATCCCTACGGCATCCGGCCGGCGGTGGTCGGTCGCCGCGATGGCCCGCACGGGCCGGATTTCCTGATCGCCTCCGAATCGGTGGCGCTCGACGCGCTCGGCTTCACGGTGCTGGGCGACATCGAACCGGGCGAGGCGGTGCTGATTACCGAGGGCGGCAAGCTGTTCCGCCAGCAGTGCGCGGCCAAGCCGATGTATTCGCCCTGCATCTTCGAATACGTCTATCTGGCGCGCCCCGATTCGATGATGAACAACATCTCGGTGCACAAGGCGCGCCTGCGCATGGGCGTGAAGCTGGCCGAGAAGATCCAGCGCATCTGGCCCGACCACGACATCGACGTGGTCATCCCGATCCCCGATACCTCGCGGGTGCCGGCGTCCGAGCTGGCGCAGGTGCTGGGCGTGCCCTATCGCGAGGGCTATATCAAGAACCGCTATATCGGCCGCACCTTCATCATGCCGGGCCAGGCGCAGCGCAAGAAGAGCGTGCGCCAGAAGCTGAATCCGGTCGATGTCGAGTTCCGTGGCAAGAACGTGCTGCTGGTCGACGATTCCATCGTCCGTGGCACCACCTCGAAGGAAATCATCCAGATGGCGCGCGACGCCGGCGCCCGCAAGGTCTATTTCGCCTCCGCCGCGCCGCCGGTGCGCTTCCCCAATGTCTACGGCATCGACATGCCGACCACGGCGGAGCTGGTGGCGCACGGCCGCACCGAGGAAGAACTGCGCGAGCTGCTGGGCGCCGACCGGCTGATTTTCCAGGATCTCGAAGACCTGATCGACGCGGTCAAGCACAAGAACGCCGCCATCGAGCGCTTCGACTGCTCGGTGTTCACCGGCGAGTACGTGACCCAGGACGTCGACGCCAAGTATCTCAACCAGCTGGAACTGTTCCGCAACGACGCCGCCAAGGAAACCCGCAGGGCGGGGGCTTCGGGCACGCTGGACTTGCAGAACGCCGCCTAGCCGAAATGACGGACTTCGACGAAAGCTGGGGCTTCGCCACCCTAGGCGTGCGGGCTTTTGAGCCGGCACGGGGTTCGGGCGAACACTCGGCGGCGATCCATCCGACCTCCTCGTTCGTGTTCAAGACCGCCGCCGAAGCGGCCGCGGTGTTTGCCGGTGAGGCGCCGGGCAATGTCTATTCCCGCTTCACCAATCCGACCGTGCAGGGCTTCGAACAGCGGCTGGCGGCGATGGAGGGCGGCGCGGCCTGCGTGGCCACCGCCAGCGGCATGGCGGCCATCCTGTCGCTGTGCCTGGCGACGCTGCGCTCTGGTGACGAGGTGGTGGCCTCGCGCAGCCTGTTCGGTGCCACCGTCAACCTGTTCAATAACGTGCTGTCGCGGTTCGGCATCGTCACCACCTGGGTGAACCTGACCGAGCTCGATGCCTGGCGCGCGGCGATCACTCCGCGCACCAAGCTGCTGTTCGTCGAGACTCCTTCAAACCCGCTGTCGGAAGTGGCCGATATTGCGGCGCTGGCCGAGCTCGCCCATGCCCACGGCGCGAAGCTCGCGGTCGACAACTGCTTCCTGACGCCGGTGCTGCAGCAGCCCTTGAAGCTGGGCGCCGACTATGTGATCCATTCCGCCACCAAGTATCTGGACGGGCAGGGCCGCTGCCTGGGTGGCGCGGTGGTCGGCGACGCGCAGAGCGTCGGCAAGGACGTCTACGGCTTCATGCGCACGGCCGGGCCGTCGATGAGCCCGTTCAATGCCTGGGTCTTCCTCAAGGGCCTGGAGACCCTGGCGCTGCGCATGCGCGCGCACGAGGCCAATGCCATGGCCCTGGCTCGCTGGCTGTGCGAGCAGCCGCGGATCGCGCGCGTCCACTACAGCGGCCTGGAGTCGCATCCGGGTCATGCCCTGGCCTGTCGCCAGCAGCGCGGCTTCGGTGGCGTACTGAGCTTCGAGCTGCGCGGCGGCCGTGGCGAGGCCTGGAAACTGATTGACGCCACCCGCTTGTGCTCGATCACCGCCAACCTCGGCGACACCCGCACCACCATCACCCACCCGGCGACCACGACCCATGGGCGGGTGACGCCGGAGGCGCGCGCCGCCGCCGGCATCGGCGAAGGACTGGTGCGGGTTGCGGTGGGCCTGGAAGACATCGAGGACGTGATCGCCGATCTCGCCCGCGCGCTGGCATGAGCGCGGCGCGTCAGGAGGCGGGCCTGCGCGCCGCCCTATCCGGCAGCCACGAGCATGCGCCGAGGCCGATGGTCGACCTGGAACTGCCGGCCCTGGTGCGCAAGGCTCTGCTGCCCTCGATGGCGCTGCTGAAGCCGGCGGCGGTGCTGGTGCCGCTGCTGCGGCGGGATGCGGGGCTGTCGGTCCTGCTCACCCGCCGCGCCGATACCCTGCGCCACCACCGTGGCCAGATCAGTTTCCCCGGCGGCCGCCGCGACCCCGAAGACCAGAGCTTCGCCGACTGCGCGCTGCGCGAGGCGGAAGAGGAAGTGGCCCTGCCCAGGGCGCAGGTGGAGGTGATCGGCTACCTCGACGACTACCCGACGGTGAGCCGCTACCTGGTGACCCCGGTGGTGGCCCTGGTGCAGCCGCCGCCGGCCTTCCGCTTCGACCCGGGCGAGGTCGCGGAGGTGTTCGAGATTCCGCTGTCGGCGGTTCTGGACCGTGGCCGCTTCCAGCGCGGCATGCTCAACCGCGATGGTTTCCGCCTGCCGTTCCTGGAGCTACAGCACGAGTCCTGGCGGATCTGGGGGGCGACCGCCGGCATGCTCTGGGACCTGAGCCGCAAGGTAAATATTCACCTCGCCGAATAGCGCGACGCCGGCCGCGCTATCAAGACCGGCCTGTCATGTTTATGATCCCCTGCATAACCGTTAAGGGGGAGATATGAGAATTGGCATTGTGGTGGACTCCGCGTGCGATCTGCCGCAGTCCTTCGTCGAAGCAAACAAGATCGTCATCCTGCCGATCACCCTGCATCTCGACGGCCAGACCATGCTGGATGATCGCAACCTGGCGACCACCGTCGAGTTCTACCGCAAGCACGTCACCGACGCCGCTCGCGCCGAGACCTCGGCGTTCACCGTCGAGCAGATCAAGAAACTGTTCCTCGAGCGCCTGGTGCTCGACTACGACCTGGTGTTCTGCTTCACCATCGCCAGCGGGCGCAGCCCGATGTTCGAGAACGCCACCAAGGCGGCGCTGCAGATTCTCAACGAGTACAAGCCGATCCGGCTGGCGGCGGGCATTCAGACGCCATTCGGTCTGCGCATCATCGACACCCAGAACTGCTTCGCCGGCCAGGCTGTGCCGGTGATCGAGTGCGTGCGCATGATCAAGGCGGGCGAGAGCCACAACAAGATTCGTGAGCGTCTGGAGTACCTGACCCAGAACACCTACGGCTATCTGCTGCCGCGTGACCTCAAGCAATTGCGCGCCCGGGCCCACAAGAAGGGCGACAAGAGCGTTGGCCTGCTGCAGTACGTGATCGGCTCGGCGCTGGACATGAAGCCGCTGGTGCGCGGCTACCGCAACAACACGGCGCCGGTGGCGCGGCTGCGGCACTTCGACGAGGGCATCGCCAAGGTCTTCAAGTATGTCGAGGGCCAGATCCGCAAGGGCCTGCTGACCCCGACCCTGGTGCTGGAATACGGCGGCGATCCCCGGCTGATGGAATCGCTGCCCGGCTATGCCCAGCTGATCAACACCGCCAATGCCCACGGCGTCGAAACCCATGTGGCGATGATGAGCATGGTGGCCGGCATCCATGTCGGCGAGGGCGCGGTCGGCGTGGCCTTCGCGGCCGCCGAGCACGAGGTCGATCTCTAGTCGCTCAGAGCCATCGCAAAAGCCCGGCGATGCCGGGCTTTTTTGTCAGGCCAGGCGGTTCAGCCCATTGTGCGCCGCCACCCGATAGGCCTCGGCCATCGTCGGGTAGTTGAAGGTGGTGTTGATGAAGTAGCGCAGGTTGTTGATCGTCGGGCTGGCCATCGCGGTCTGGCCGATGTGGACGATTTCCGAGGCGCGGTCGCCGAAGCAGTGCACGCCGAGAATTTCCAGGGTCTCGGCATGGAACAGGATCTTCAGCATGCCGACCGTCTCGCCGGTCATCTGCGCCCGCGCCAGGCTCTTGAACTGGGCGTGGCCCATCTCATAGGGCACGCCAGCCTCCTGCAGCTCGCGCTCGGTCTTGCCGACGCTGCTGATCTCGGGGATGGTGTAGATGCCGGACGGCAGCAGGCGGAAGCGTTCGGCCGAGCTGCCGCCGCCGGTCAGGATGTGCTCCACGGCGAAGCGCCCCTGGTCGTAGGCGGCGGAGGCCAGGGCCGGCGGACCGGCGATGTCGCCGACCGCATAGACCGTCGGCTGCGCGGTCTGGTAGTGCTCGTTCACCGCCAGCTGGCCGCGCGAATTGGGGGGCATGCCCAGGGCCTCCAGCCCCAGGCCATCAGAGTTTCCGGTGCGGCCATTGGCCCAGAGCAGCAGGTCGGACTTGATCTTGCGGCCTGACTTCAGGTGCAGCACGACGTCGTCGGCGCGTGCCTCGATGCGGGCGTACTGCTCGTTGTTGCGGACGATCACGCCCTGCTCGCGCAGGTGGTAGGACAGCGCCTCGGCGATCTCGTCGTCGAGGAAGGACAGCAGCCGGTCCTGGGTATTCACCAGGTTCACCTTGCAGCCCAGCTTGACGAAGATCGAAGCGTATTCGCAGCCGATCACGCCAGCGCCGTAGATGGTGATCGCGTGCGGGCTGTCGGTCAGGCGCAGGATGGTGTCGCTGTCGCGCACGCGCGGGTGGCTGAAATCGACATCCGGCGGCCGATAGGGGCGGGAGCCGGCGGCGATTACGATGTGCCGGGCTCGCAGTTGCTGGGCGCTGCCCGCGGCGCTGCTGACTTCCAGCGTGCTGGCGTCCAGGAAGCGGGCGGCGCCGGCCAGCACCGGCACCCGGTTGCGCTCGTAAAAGCGGCGGCGCATCGCCACCTGTTGCTCGATGACCCGACCGGCCCGGGTCAGCAACTGCGTGAACGACAGGCGCAGACTGCCGCGGAATTCGCTGAGCAGGGGCTCGTTCTGGAAGTCGCTGAGGGTCTTCACCGCATGGCGCAGGGCCTTGCTCGGAATGGTGCCCCAGTGGGTGCAGCCGCCACCAACGTCGAAGTGCCGCTCGATCAGGACCGCGCTCAGGCCATTCTTGGCGGCCATCATCGCTGCTCCCTCGCCGCCGGGGCCGCTGCCGATCACCGCGATGTCGTATTGCTTCATGCTCGAAGTCTGTTGCGGCTACCGGTGGTGGGGACGTATCTGGCTTGGGGGCATCTGCGCCGGATCGAGCGTCCGTACAGAGTGATTTCTGTCCGGGCGGCATCCGTTTCAAAAGTCCATTGAAATCAGTGTGTTCAAAGTTTACCTTAAGGTGAAGCTTAAGCACTAAACCGGCGCCAGGCCGGTGACTACGACGAAAGTCCAGCCGCGTCGGTCGCGACAATCCAGGCAACAGCAACGGAGTTCCGGGCAATGAGTGATCTTGAACAAGGCAGCTTGGCCTACTTCCTGTCGGCGCCGGTGGATGCGCAATGGGCGGACTTCCTGCGGGTCATGGCGGAAGAACTCGCCGAGCAGATGAGCGCCGAGGAGATCCGGGCCTTCTTCGCGGTGCTGGGCCGGCGCATCGCCCGCCGCAATCCGCTGGCAGCGGGCGAGACCCTGCAGGACCTGGAATCGGCGGTCAACCAGCATCTGCGCCGCTGCAACTGGGGCTGGATGCGGGTGCGCGATCTCAATACCAGCCTGGAGTTCCTGCATTCCTGCTCGCCGCTGCGCCAGGCCCTGGGCGATCAGGCCATGGACTGGGCCCCGGGCCTGTTCGAGGGGATGTACGACGAGTGGCTCAAGCAGTCCGGCGCCGACGAGACCTTGGTGTTCCAGCAGGTCGGTCGGCCCGAGGGCATGCAGGACACCCTTCGATTCCGTCTGGCTCACCCCAGCCAGCTTCTCTGAGGAAATGCCATGTCGGAGAAAAGCGACGATATCAAGCAGCTGTTCTCCCACCTGGGGCTCAACCCCGGTGACTATCAGGAGATCCGCAACGCGCCAAGCGCGGGCGCGACCATGACCGAGGCGCCCCGGCGCTGGTCGCTGCTGCAGGCCATCAGTGCCCCAAGCTCGGTGGCGTCGGTCGCCTCTGCGGCGAGGGTGATGCCCAGTCTGGCGCCAGCCGTCGCACCGGCGGTGGTACCTTCCGCGCCGCCGCCGCCCACACCTTCGCAATGGGCCGAAATCCTGCCGGGACTGGCGACGCCTTCGAGCCCCCCCCCTCCCGCCCCGGAGCCGCCTTTGACGGCCGCGGCCGATGGCCTGAAGTCGCTGTTCCAATCCGTGCGCGAGCCCTTGCCGGCAGCCCCGGCGGCGGCGGCACCGTCGTCGCAGCCGTCGCCGTCATCGCTGACCGGTGAACAGGCGGCGGATCTGCTGTACCGGGAGTTGCGGGGCGGGGCGCAGACACTGGCAGCGCGGCGGCCGCCGCCGCCGGTGACACCGCCCTGGGCCGGCTACGACCCGGAACAGGAGACCCGGCACGCACCGACTCCCGTCACGCCGGTGCGGGTGGCGGCTCCGCACCAGCCGCCGCCGTTGCCAGCTGCGCCTTCGCCTGCGCCGGCACCTGCCGCCGCCGCCGCGCCGACCCGGCTGGTCCTGCCCCTGGCGACCGAGCCGATGCCGGAACTGCCGCGTCCCGTGGCGCCGCCACGACCGGCGTTGGCGCCGACACCGGCACCGGCCGTCGCTTCCGCGCCGCGTTCGCCACCATCGGCGCCACCCCCGTTCCGGGCCGAGGCCATGCCGGCCGCCACCGGGCTGCAGGCAGCGTTCCGTCGGCTGAGCGAACCCGAACCGCCGCGCGCCGCAGCCAGTGGTCGCCTGCGACTGAATTACCGGCTGCCACATAGCAACGGTGGTGGCGGCAGCAAGGACGAGCGCCTCGGCGATGTGCTGAAACGCATCTCCGGCCACAATGGCGAAACGCGATAAAGGGCCGCCCGGCGCACAGGGAAGATGAATCCGAATACCAACCGGCTGATCGTTTCCATCGTCTCCCCCAAGGGGGGCGTGGGCAAGACCACCATCGCCGCCAACCTGGCAACGGCGCTGGCGGCGCGCGGGCGCGCCTCGCTGCTGGTTGATCTTGACTCCCAGAACAGCCTGCGCCTGCACCATCAGGCGCCGCTGGCGGATACCGGCGGGCTGGCGGTGCAGACCCTCCGTGGCCAGCCCTGGGCAGACTGCATGTACCGCAGCCCTTACGGCATCGATTGCCTGCCGTTCGGACTGATCTCGGAATCCGATCGTCGCGAGTTCGAGCGCCGCCTGGACAGCGATCCCACCTGGCTGGTGCGCAATCTCGATGCCCTGGGCCTGGCGGCGGGCAGCTATGTGATCGTCGATACCCCGCCGGGCGGCTCCGCCTACCTGAGCCAGGCCCTGCTGGCGGCCGATGTGGCGATCTGCGTGCTGCTGCCGGACGCGGCTTCCTTCGTCACCATCCCCTCGATGGAGCGCTGGCTCGAGGAGTACAGCCGGCCGCGTCCCGATTTCCGGGGTGGTTACTACCTGCTCAACCGCATGAACAATGCCCGGGTGCTGTGCCGGGATGTCGCCGCCGCCCTGGAGCGCGACCTCGGCGCGCGGCTGATTCCGGTGGAGGTGCATTTCGACTCGGCCGTGGAGGAAGCCCTGGCTTCGCAGGCCCCGATCCTCAAGTACGCGCCGGACTCTCCCGCCACCCGTGACATCACCGCCTTGGCGGACTGGCTGCTGAAGCTGCCATGAGCCAGCCCAACGACAGCTACCACCTGAGCAATGCCTCGCGCCAGGGGCAGCCGTGGTCGCAGGCGCTGCTCAACCAGAACTGGGATCGCCGCCTTGAGCGTCTGATCGAGTGGCGCCTCTGGGATCGCGGCTGGATGCTGCCCATCGTGCTGCTGGTCTGCCTGCTGCCCAGCCTTACGGTGATCACCACGCCGCTGTCGTTCTCGGGGCAGGCCCTGTTCGCGCTGGGCAGCTTCCTGCTGGCGCTATGGTTCAACCGCATCGAGGGGCGGCTGGTCACCCATATCCTGATCCTGCTGTCCTTTCTGGTCAGTACCCGCTATCTCTGGTGGCGCACCACCGAGTCGATGGGCAACATCTACACCGGCGACGACTACCTCGACATGTTCTTCGCCAGCGGCCTGTTGGCGGCGGAGGCCTATGCCTACATCGTGCTGTTGCTCGGCTATTTCCAGGTGCTGTGGCCGCTCAACCGCAAGCCCTCGCCGCTGCCGCGCGAGCTGGCCGAGTGGCCGACGGTGGATATCTACATTCCCACCTATAACGAGCCCCTGAAGGTCGTGCGTCCGACCATCCTGGCGGCCTTGGACATCGACTGGCCCAAGGACCGCTTGCGGGTCTATGTGCTGGACGATGGCAAGCGCCAGCAGTTCAAGGAGTTCTGTGAAGAGGTCGGTGCCACCCACATCACCCGCAATAACTCCCGCCATGCCAAGGCCGGCAATCTCAACGCGGCGATGTCGAAGACCGGGGGCGAGTACATCGCCATCTTCGATTGCGACCACATTCCGACCCGCTCCTTCCTGCAGGTGGCGATGGGTTCCTTCCTGCAGGACCCCAAGCTGGCGATGGTGCAGACCCCGCACCATTTTTTCTCGCCCGATCCGTTCGAGCGCAACCTCGGCACCTTCCGCAAGGTGCCCAACGAGGGTGAGCTGTTCTACGGCCTGCTGCAGGATGGCAACGACTTCTGGGATGCAACCTTCTTTTGCGGCTCCTGCGCGGTGCTGCGCCGCTCGGCGCTGATGGAAGTCGGTGGCATCGCGGTCGAGACGGTGACCGAGGATGCCCACACGGCGCTGAAGATGCATCGCCGCGGCTGGAGCACGGCCTACCTCAATATTGCGCAGGCGGCCGGGCTGGCCACCGAATCGCTGTCGGCCCACGTCGGTCAGCGCATCCGCTGGGCGCGCGGCATGGCGCAGATCTTCCGCATCGACAATCCGCTGCTCGGGCGCGGTCTGCGGCTGGGCCAACGGCTCTGCTACGCCAATGCCATGCTGCACTTCTTCTACGGCCTGCCGCGCGTGGTGTTCATGACCGCGCCGCTGTCCTATCTGTTCTTCGAAGCCCACATCATCAATGCCGGCGCCCTGGTCATCGCCATCTACGCGCTGCCGCATATCGCCCATAGCTCGCTCACCAACTCGCGTATCCAGGGGCCATACCGGCATTCGTTCTGGGCCGAGGTCTACGAGACCGTGCTGGCGACCTACATCCTCGGGCCGACCTTGCTGGCGCTGATCAATCCCAAGCTCGGCTCCTTCAACGTCACCGCCAAGGGCGGCATGAACGAGCAGGAATACTTCGACCGGGACATCGCCCAACCCTACCTGGTTCTGCTCTGGCTGAACCTCGCCGGCTTCGCCTTCGGCTTCCTGCGCGCCTTCAAGCTCAACACCCACGAGGTCGACACCGTGGTGCTGAACATGATGTGGACGGTCTACAACCTCATCATCATCGGCGCCGCGCTGGCGGTGGCCTGGGAGTCCAAACAGGTGCGCCGCACGATCCGTATCGAGACCGCGGTGTCGGCGCGGGTACGGGTGCCGGACGGCCCGGTGGCCGAGGCCAGCACCATCGACATCTCGGAAGGTGGGGTCGGGCTGAAGCTGGCGTCCGCGCTGCCACTACCGCCGGACTCGCAGGTGATGGTGGCCCTGATCCCCGAGCGTCGCGAGGTGTGGATGCCCGCCAAGGTGGTCCGCTCGCGCGGAGACCGGCTGACCTTGGAGTTTTTACCCTTGTCGGTCGAACAGGAGCGCCAGCTGGTCTACGCTCTATTTGGGCGCGCCGATGCCTGGGTGACCTGGGCGGCGGCACGTCCGGTGGACCGCATCGGCGAGAGTTTCCGCGCGGTGCTCGATTTCGGACTCAGCGGCGCGGTACGCGTCGTCAAGATATTTTTCACGAACCTGAAGAAAGCGATCATGACTTTTCTGCTCAACCTGCTGCCGGCCTCCCTGTCCCGCCGGGTGACGGGAACCCTGCCGGCGGTCCTGATGGTCAGCGCCGGCCTGCTGCTTTCGCCCGCAGCAGTCCGGGCACAGCAGGAACCCGAGACGGTCCAGGCGGCCGCATCGACGGAAACGCCGACCAATGTCCGCGCCGAGTCGCGGGTGCTGAGCCTGCAGGATCTCGGCGCCCAGAAGCCGATCCGCCTGCGTGGTGTGACCGGCGAGACCGCCTTGCCGCTGTCGGTGCGCGACGACGAGGTGGTGAGCAAGGCGCGCTTGCGCCTGAAGTACTCGCACTCGCCGGCCCTGATCATGCCGTTGTCGCACATCAATGTGTTGGTCAACAACGAGCTGGCGGCGACCATTCCGCTCACCACCGACAGCGCTGAAGGCAACGAGAAGGTGATCGACATCGATCCCAAGCTGTTCGTCGAATACAACCAGCTAGGTCTGCAGCTGATCGCCCACTACACGATGGACTGCGAGGACCCGGTGCACACCACGCTCTGGGCCATCGTCAGCAACAAATCGGTGCTGGAACTGGAATCGCGGGCGCTGGAACTGCCGCGCGACCTCAACCTGCTGCCCAAACCGTTTTTCGACGCCCGCGACTCGCGCAAGCTGACCCTGCCGTTCGTGTTCGCCGGCACGCCGGGGCTGGAGGAACTGGATGCGGCGGGTGTCATCGCGTCGTATTTCGGCGCCCTGGCCGATTATCGCGGCGCCAGTTACCCGACCTATGTCAACCGGCTGCCGATGGGCAACGCCGTGGTGTTTGTCACCGGCACCAGGCTGCCGGCGGGCTTGAGCCTGCCGGGGGACAGCAGCAGCTCCAAGATCATGCTGGTGGCCAACCCGCGCGATCCCACGGCCTCGTTGCTGGTGATCCGCGCCGCCGCCGGCGAGGGCTTGAAGATCGCGGCGCGCGCCATGGCGTTGGGCACGCAGGCCCTGGCTGGCAGCGAAACGGCGATTCGCGAATTCACCGAGCCCGCCGCCCGCAAGGCCTATGACGCACCGCGCTGGATCCCCACCGACCGCCCGGTGCGGCTGGGCGAAATCGCCAAGCCCTGGCAGCTGGAAGCCGCCGGCCTCTACCCGGACGCGCTGCGGGTTCCCTTCCACGCGCCACCGGATCTGTTCACCTGGCGCAGCAAAGGCATGAAGCTGGGCCTGAAGTACCGCTACACGCCCACGGTCGGCAGCAAGTCGACGCTCAATATCAACATCAACAACGAGTTCGTCGAGGCCATCGCGCTGTCCTACAGCGGCGAGGACAAGGCCGCCGAGCAGCGCATCAAGCTGCCCTTCATTGCCCAGTACGAGTCGGTCAACGAGGCCACTGTGTTCGTGCCGGACTACAAGTTCAGCGCCGACAACACCCTGCAATTCCAGTACTACTTCGAGCGCAAGAAGGAAGGTGCCTGCAAGGACGCGGTGATCGACAACCTGCGCGGCGCCATCGACCAGGATTCGACCATCGACCTGTCGCCGTTCCCGCACTACACCGCACTGCCGGAACTGACGCTGTTCGCCAACGGCGGGTTCCCGTTCACCAAGTTCGCCGACTTGGGCCAGACCGCGATCGTGATTCCGGAGACCCTTAACCCGGAAGAGGTCGAGTCCTACCTGACCATCATGGGCCGGATCGGCAATGCCACCGGCTTCCCGGCCTACCGGTTCAAGCTCGGTCGGGCTGGCGACATCGAATCCTTCGCCGACAACGACATTCTGGTGTTTGGCGCCGCCGGCAACCAGCCGCTGCTGGAACGCTGGGCCGACGAGATGCCTATGGCCCTGGTCGGCGGCACCACCCGGCTGAACGTGATCGGCCCGATCGAGCGCGCCCGGGCGCGCTGGCAGGGGCGGGATCTGGGTGGCGCGGTCGACCACGCTGGCCGGGTGATCCTGGAAGCCGGACGCTCGCTGGGCGCGATCATGAGCTTCGAGTCACCGCTGTCGTCCAAGCGCACCGTGGTGGTGATGACGGCCGGCGATTCCAAGCGCCTCACCGAAGTCACCAACCTGTTCACCGAGCCGGGCAAGGCGCAGTTCGTGCGCGGCGATCTGGTGCTGTTCAACGGCGGTCAGATCAACAATTACCAGCTGGGCAGCCAGTACTACGTCGGCAGTCTGCCGCTGCTGACCAAGCTGCGCTGGATCTTCTCCCAGCAGCCCCTGGTCCTGATCCTGCTCTGCGCCCTGGCGGCCCTGCTGCTGGCCACGGTGCTGTATCGGGTGCTCCGGCGCATGGCCCTGGTACGCAAGACCGGAGGCGGGCACTGACCGCCGCGTGCTGAGCCATGAAGTGGCTGGCGGCGGCATTGATCGCCGCAGTGACGCTGGCGGCCTTGGCTGGCGCGCTGTGGTACTGGCAGTGGACCCGCCCCTGGCAGGCCTGGCGCGACTACTCGCGGGTCTTCATCCAGGCCGATGGTCGGGTGGTGGACCGCACCGCTGCTGATCGCAGTACCTCGGAAGGGCAGGCCTATTCGCTGTTCTTCGCCCTGGTTGCCGACGACAGGGCCGCCTTCGAGCGCATCCTGCGCTGGACCGGCGACAACCTCTGCGCCGGCAAGCCGGGCGAGCAGCTGCCGGCCTGGCTATGGGGGCGCCGCGATGACGGCAGCTGGGGGGTCAAGGACGAGAACCCGGCCGCCGATGCCGATCTCTGGATCGTCTACAGCCTGCTGGAGGCGGATCGGCTCTGGGGCCGCCCTGACTGGCGACGGCTGGCGGCGCGGATGCTGGCGCTGATCAAGGCGCGGGAGCTGGCCGAGATTCCAGGCGTAGGCACCATGCTGCTGCCGGCGCCGCAGGGGTTTCAGCTGGAGGATGGCAGCTGGCGACTCAATCCGAGCTATCTGCCGGAGTTCCAGCTGCGCTATCTGTCCGCGGTCGATGCCGGCGGCCCCTGGGCGGCGGTCTGGGGCAATCATCTGCGCCAGATGCAGGCCCTGTTGCGGCGCGGACTGGCGCCGGACTGGTATCAGATCAGCCCGGCTGGCGCGCCGGTCCGCGACACCGTCAGCGGCGGGCGTGGCAGCTACGACGCCATCCGGGTCTACCTCTGGGCCGGCTTGACCGAGGCCGGCAGCACTGGCGGCGGCAAAGGCAATGCCTTGCTCAGTCTGCTGCGGCCGTATGCGGCGCTGCTTGCCGTCCACGGTCTGCCACCGGAAAACCTGGATTTCGAAAGCGGCGAGACCTCGGGCGGAGCGCCGCTCGGCTTCTCCGCCGCTGTGTTGCCTTTCCTTGCGAGAGTGGATGAAGATACCGCTGCAATCCAGCGACGCCGCTTGAAAATCAGCCGCCAGCAGGGGGAGACCGGGAATCTCGGATCGCCGCCACATTATTACGATCAGGTGCTGGCGCTTTTCGGTGAGGGGTGGAGCGACAAGCGATACCAATTCGACTCAGAAGGGCGGGTCATTCCACGATGGTCAAAGACATGCTGCGATTGGCTCTGATCAGCGTCGTGCTGGCGCTCGGCCTGCCATTCGCGAGCCAGGCCGAGACCGCCAGCGGTAGCGATCAGCTGGCCACCCAGGCGCGCTACTGGGAGGGCAAGGGCCGCTACGACCTGGCCCGCGAGAACTGGCTCAAGCTCTTGCGTGCCTCGCCGGACAATCCCACCGCCCTGTCCGGACTGGTGAATGCCGAGGCGATCAGCGGCCGGGCCGCCGCCGCCCAGGTCTATCTCGACCGGCTCAAGGAAGCGCATCCGGAGCACCCCGACCTGCGCCGGCTGGAGGCCCAGATCCGCCAGGGCAGCTATGACCAGGACAAGCTGGGGCCGGCGCGCACCCTGGCCCGGCAGGGCAAGTACCAGCAGGCCGTCGAGGCCTACCGCGCGCTGTTCAACAACGAAATTCCGGGCGGCCGCCTGGGGCTGGAGTACTACCAGACCCTGGCCGGCACCGACGATGGCTGGCAGCCGGCCCGTGCCGGCATCGAAAAACTCGCGCAGGATAATTTCGACGAGCCGATCTACCAGCTGGCCCTGGCCCAGCACCTGACCTACCGCGAAAGCACTCGGCGGCAAGGCATTGCCCGCCTGGCCGAACTCGGTCGCGAAGCCGCGGTGGCGACGCCGGCGCGACAGGCCTGGCGGCAGGGCCTGCTCTGGCTCGACGCCAAGACCGGCGATGAGAGCCTGTATCAGACTTACCTGAAGCAGGTCGGCGAAGACCCGCAACTGGCAGCCAAGCTGGCTGCGCTTCGCAGCGGCGGCGCTGTCGCTGGCGTTTCGGTAGGCGGCCGCATCGCCAGCCTGCCACCGGAACCCACCGCCGAGGAGTTGCGCGGCCGCTTGGTGAAAACCGCGTTCGACGCGCTCAACGACGGCAAGCTGGAACTGGCGGAAGCGCAGTTCCTCCAGGCGATGCGCGAGTACGGCGAGAGTGCGGACGCGCTCGGCGGGCTCGGCATTGTCCGCCTGCGCCAGGAAGCCTATCCGGAGGCCGCCGATCTGCTGCAACGAGCCTCCAGCCGCGACAAGAAGCGCGCCGGGCGCTGGAAAGACGCGCTCGACACGGCGCGCTTCTGGGAAGCGGTCCGTGGCGCCGAAGCCGCCCGCAAGGCCGGCAACAGCGCCCAGTCCGAGCGCCTGCTGCGGCGGGCACTGGCGATGGATGCCAAGCGCAGCGCTGCGGAGCCTTCCGTGGCGTCCAGCCTGGCCGATGTCCTGGTCGAGCAGGAGCAGCTGGCCGAGGCCGAGAAAATCTATCGCGAGGTGTTGCGTCGGCATCCCGACAACAGCGATGCGCTGCGCGGTCTGATCGGCCTGTTGGCGCGCGACAAGCGGCTCGCGGAAGCGATCGCGGTCGCCGAGCGGGCGCCGGTGGAAGTCCGCGCCCAACTCGGCAGCTTCGGTGTGCTGAAAGCCCAGTACCTGCGCGACCAGGCCGCCGAGGCCCTGCGCCTGAAGGACGAAGTCCGGGCCGAGGGTCTGCTGCGCGAGGCGCTGCTGGTCGATCCCGAGAGCCCCTGGACCCGCCTGGACCTGGCGCGCATCTATCAGGGCCAGAAGCGGGTGCGCGAGGCCAACACCCTGATCGACGGCCTGCTGGCGCCCGGTTCTGGGCCGGTGCAGGGCGAGGCGCTGTTCATCAAGGCGCTGCTACTGGCCGAGCAGCAGAACTGGTACGAGGGCCTGCAGTTGCTGGAGCAGATCGAACCGGGCGCGCGCACCACCGGCATGGCCGATCTGCAGAAGCGCCTCTGGGTGCGATACCAGACCCAGCGCGCCGGCGTTTATTCCCGCTTGGGTCAGCCCGGCGAGGCGGCCCGGATACTGGCGGAAGTCGAACCCCATGTTGGCGAGACGCCCGAGCTGCTGGGCGCGCTCGCCAGCGCCTACGCCGATGTCGGCGACGAGAACCGCGCGCTGCGCTACATCCGGCAGGCGCTCAGCCGTACCGCTGGCGCCAGCCAGCCCCTGCGCCTGCAGTACGCCAGCCTGCTGTTCAAGCTGCGCCAGGATGCCGAGTTCGAGGTGGTGATGGAGGACCTGCTGCGCCAGGGCGGGCTCGACCCGCAGCAGAGCGTGGACCTGGCCAACCTGCGCATCGCCTACCGCTTGCGCCAGGCCGACCTGGTGCGCGAGGAGGGCGATCTCGCCCGGGCCTACGAGTACCTGCAGCCGCTGCTCCGGGTCAATCCCAATGATCCGCGCCTGATGATGGCGCTGGCGCGGCTCTACAACGATTCCCGTGATTACGAGAAGGCCTACGGCATCTACCAGAAGGTGCTGGCGCAGAACGACAAGGAGATCGACGCCTACAAGGGCGCAGTCAACGCCGCCCTGTCGCTGGCGCGCTGGGACGAGGCCGATGCCCTGTTGGAGCGCGCCTTCGTGATCGAACCCAACAATCCCCGCCTGTACGCCCTGGCCGGGCGCTCGGCGCGCGGCCGGGGCGACGATGGCCGCGCCCTGCAGCTGTTCCAGCAGGCCCTGCGGCTGGATGCCGAACTGGGCGGCGAGGCCGGCGGCAATCCCTTCAGCAACTCGCAGCCGCTATTGCAGCTGATCGACCCCAGCGCGGCCGGCGGCTACCCGGCCTATCCGTCCGGAATCCGGGCCGAGGCCGCACCGCCTCGACCACCGCCGATACAGCTCGCGTCGGCCGACGGTTTTTTTGAGGTTCGCGCCGACCGAGCGCTTCGCCCCGCCGCGAAGAAGAAGGTCGCTACTCCGGCACCATTGCCGGCCCGCAGGATCGCCGTTCGCGGTAAGCAGGAGTCCCGTCCGGCGCGCCTGAGCCGCCTCGCCTGGAACCGGGGCGATGTGGCCTTGCCGGCGCCGCGCGGTCGGGGCCGCCTGTGGAAGGTATCGACGCCACCCGGCAGCGGCAGTTCCAGCCCTGCCAGTGGCAGCCTGGACCGACCCAGCGGCTACTGGACGGAAGAACCCCAGGCCGGCGGCGGGAAGTCCTCCTACCGCTACGTCGAGGGCACGCCTCCCAGCACCGTGCCGACGGCACCGGATACGGTCTATCGCAGCGGCAGCAGTTATTCGGCGCCCTACGGCGCGGGCAGCCGGTCGCCGGTGCCGGTCGCGCCGGCCACGGCCGGCGAGTTTCCGGCACCGCGCCGGCCCGGGCCTGGTATGAGCCCCAGCCTCAGCAAGCCGCGTCCCTCCCTGCGCGACGAAGTGATGGGCAACATCGCCGACATCAACCGGGACGGGCAGGGCAGCGCCACCGGTGGCACGCCGGCACCGCAGATCTATTACGGCGATGGCTACGGGGTCTACGAGGTGCCGCGCATCGACGGCCCGTATCAGGCGCCGCAGCCGGTCTACCGCGAGGCGGTACCGGGCTATCCGTCGCCGGTCTACCGCGCGCCGGTGCAGACGGTGCCACCCCCACCGGCGTCGACGGTCCGGCGCGGGCCGGTGCTGGACCCGCGCCTCAGCAATCCGGAATACCTGCTCAGTCAGCAGAACGAGAGCAAGGAGGATCGCCAGCAGATCCTCAAGGAGATCGGCGACCTGCGCGCACGCCGCAGCCCCTACGCCCAGCTCGGCATGGGCCTGCGCTCGCGCGATGGCTCGCCAGGCCTGGACCGGCTCTACGACATCGAGGCGCCGGTTGAAGTCGGTTTCCCGGCCACCGAGGCCGGCCGCTTCAAGATCCGTGCGGTGCCGGTCTATCTCGACGCCGGCACCCTGTCCGGTCGCAACGTGCCCTTGTTCGGCACCCTGGGCCTGGCCACCGCCCTGACCTCCGCCAACGGCGACGATCCCGCCGATATCACCGGTCGGCGTTTCAGCCAGTCGGCTTCGGGGGTGGCGGTTGGTCTGGGCTATGAGGTGGGGGAGTTCAAGGCCGATATCGGCACCTCGCCACTGGGCTTCCCGGTCGAGACCCTGGTAGGCGGCATCAACTGGCGGCCGTCGATGGGCCGCACCAGCTTCAAGATTGATGTCGCGCGGCGCTCGGTGACCGACAGCCTGCTGTCCTATGCCGGCGTCCGCGATCCCGGCACCGGGCTGATCTGGGGCGGTGTCACCAAGACCGGCGGCCGGCTCGACGTCGCCTTCGATCTCGGCCGCTATGGCGTTTACGGCAACGGCAGTTACCACGTGCTGGACGGCGAGTACCTGCCGCAGAACAGCGTGGTCGAAATCGGCGGCGGCCTGTACGCGCGGGCCATCGAGACCCGCAACAACCGAGTGACCTACGGCCTGAACCTTACCGCCTTCGGCTACGAAAAGAACCTGCGCCGATTCAGCTTCGGCCATGGCGGCTACTTCAGCCCGCAGTCCTACTTCGCGGTCAGCGTGCCGGTGGAGTGGGAAGGCCATCAGAACCGTTTCAGCTACAAGGTCAGCGGCGCCTTCGGCCTGCAGAGCTTCAGCGAGGATGGCGCCGGCTTCTATCCCTCCGACGTCGGCCTGGCCGACGCCTATGCGGACGCCCTGGAACTGGCCGACCCGGAGCTGCAACTGTCGGGCGGCTATCCGTCCAAGCAGTCGACCGGCGTTGGCTTCAGCTTCGCCGGCCAGTTCGAGTACATGCTCGACACCAATCTGGTGGCGGGTGCGCGGCTGTCGCTGGACAACGCCCGCGATTATCAGGAAGGCAGCGCCCTGGGCTATCTGCGCTACAACTTCTATCCGCAGGTGCGGGTCAATAATCCGCCGGCCCTGTTGCTGCCCTACTTCAATTACGGGGATCCCCGCCTATGAGCAAGCGCCTGTCCTGCTTGTTGGGACTGCTGGCCCTGGCCGGCTGCGCCACCGATCCGGTGGCACCGACGCCTACGGTGCCACCGCCGCAATCCGCCATCGCCTACCGCTACGACAGCAGTCCGGTGGCGGGTCGTTATGAGTCGCAGGCGGCGCCGCTGTCGGCACCGATTCGTGCCCCGGGCACTGTGCTGCCGGGCCAGGGCGTCTACGGCAGCCCCGACGCCGGCCTGCAGGGTATGGCCGAGGGCAATACCGGCCAAGCCGAGCTGGACTTCGAGAAGGCGCTGGAAGTGAATCCCTTCGACCCGCTCGCGCTCAACAACCTGGCGGTGGCCAAGGCCGAACAGGGGCAGTTCCACGAGGCCACGGCGATGCTGGAGCGCGCCGCCAAGCTGCAGCCCGACAACGCCGAGATCGCCGCCAATCTGGCCCGGCTGCGCGGCTATGTGCAGGGTTACGCGATGGCCGGGGTCTCGCCTGCTGCGCAGAATTCGATGAGCGGGCCGCTGCCACCGGCCCCGCCCGCGCTTTGGGGCACGTCGGCCGGCTACGGCAGTACCCTGCTGCCGGCCAGCGAGGCAACGGTGATGCCCTCTGCCGACTCGGGCTACTACCTGTCCGAAGCCTGCAAACGCAAGACCAGTGGCAGCGGCAAGAACGCCCGGGTCGACATCGAGTGCGAGCCCCAACGCTGAGGACTTGCCGACAAAAAAAAGCCTCGCGATGCGAGGCTTTTTTGTGGTCGAGGGAGGCCGACTCAGACCGAGATCGACTCGTACAGCGCCAGGTATTCCTGGGTGATCCGATGCGAGCGTTCCAGGTGCACCAGCGGCAGGTGACGGTCGTGGGACTCCTTCACCTTCACCGAGCTGCCGATGGTCTGCGCCAGTACCGGCCGGCCTTCGGCCTTCAGCTCGTTGACCAGGCGCTGCGGCAGGTTGGAACGGGCCTGGAACTGGTTGACGACGATGCCCTCGATGTCGAGATCGTCGTTGTGGTCGGCGCGGATCTCCTGGATGTTGTCGAGCAGGGTGTAGAGCGCCTGCCGGGCGAATTCGTCGCAGTCGAAGGGGATCAGCACCCGGTCGGCGGCGATCAGCGCCGAGCGTGAATAGAAGTTCAACGCCGGTGGGGTGTCGATGAACACCGCGTCGTAACCCTTGAGCTTCTTCAGCGCGTCGCGCAGCTTGTAGATCTTCTGCTTGGCTTCGAGCTTGACGATCAGTTCCTCCAGCCGGGGGCTGGACGCCACCACATCGAGATTCTCGAACGGGGTGTTGGTGGCGAAGCTCATCAGCGGCGGCATCTGCAGCGTGAAGCTGAGGGTGGCCTCGAAGAAATCGGCGATGCCGCGGTCCGGCTTGATGCCACCCGAGCCCAGCAGGTACTGGCTGGAATTGCCCTGGGTATCGAGATCGATCACCAGGGTGCGCAGGCCGGAAGCGGCGGCGATGGCCGCGAGATTGCAGACGATGGTGGTCTTGCCGACCCCGCCTTTCTGGTTGAAGACGACGCGCTTGATCATGGTGTGCTGTGGTTTGCTTCGGGAAGGAGCGGCGCAAGTTTAAGGACTATGGCCCGCAAAAGCTGCGCCACGTCGACGGTGGCGACGAGGGCGCGCGGCCGGCAGCGTTGTTGCGGAGAGCTGGGCAGGAGTGAAGTCGAAAAATCAGTCGGCGAGTAGGCGGATCGCCGCTTCCGAAGCGAAGAACGGCGCCAGCAGGCGCCGGGCGATGGGCTCCAGCAGTTTTTTCTTCTTCAGCGCCGCGATGGCGGGCGGGGCGAAGCGCAGGCCGTCGCGGATCAGGCCGTCGCGTTCCATGCCCATTTCCGACAGCAGCTCGGCCAGCGTGGTCTTGCCGTACTTGTCGAAGAAGGCGTCGATACCGGCGTCGATCACGGCGCTGTACCAAGCGGTCTTGCGCAGGCTGCGCCAGTGTTCGTAGATGACCACGAACAATTCCTCGACATCCTCGGGGCTGATCGTCGCCCGCACCTCGGCGACGGTCTGGCCTTTCAGGCTGGCCCAGATCTCCAGCGCCGAGTCGCGCAGGATGTCGTCGGTCAGCAAGGACTTCAGCGAGTCCTCGCTCTCGCGCAGGGTCGCATCCAGGCTTTGCTGGATGTACTTGCGCAGGGTGCTCTCGATGGCGGCGTCCAGACGCGGTGTGGCCTTCGACAGCATGCTCTTGCCAAGCTTGAGCATGGAGCTGGCGCCCGGGATGCTCTTGGTCAGGCTGTTCTGCGACAGGTAGCCGCTGATACCGCGATACAGCAGGTCGCCGGCCATGGCATTGACCACCGGGTTCGACAGGCCGGCGTGGATCAGCGCCTCGCGCGCCTCCTTCAGCTCCAGCAGCTTGTCCAGCCAGTCCTTGAAATGCCGGTCCGGCATCAGCTCGCTGAGCTTGGTCTTGCGGTGGATGGGGTGCGCCTGCACCGCTTGCGCGACTTCGCCGACCAACTCCGGGATGGCGCCGTGCGGCTCCATCTCGGCCGCGTAGTGGCGGGCGATCTCCTGCACCGTCACCCGGCTCACGGCTTCTTCCAGCTTCAGCTTCTGGGCATCGAGCAGCAGGGTATCGACCTGGTGTTCGATCCAGCTCACCAGGGCCTTGCCCTCCAGCTGTTCGAGCCACCAGGCAACCTGGGCGTCGAGCAGGGCCTGGGCCTTGGGGGACAGTGCTGCGGCTTTTTTCTTGGCCATGGACTCGCTCCGGATCGCGGGCAAAGCAAAGGGCGCTTGCGCGCCCCTGCGAACTGCGGCCGGAAGTATGCCGGCAAATGCGGCTCAGTGGGCGCGCGACCGTCGGCGGCTGGCGAGCAGCAGAATCAGCAGGCCGGCGCCCAGGGCGCCACCCCCACCGCCCGCGTCGCCGCCGGGGGGAATGACGGGCGGCTCGCCGGGTCCGGCCGGGCAGATCGCCTCGAGTGGCGCCCCGACCGCCATCGCCAGGGCCGTGCGGACATTCACCATGCCGTGGCCCGAGGCCTTGTCGAAGCCGGGCAGCAGCTCGGCGTCGTCGACGACGGCCAGGTCGTCGGCAGTCGCGACCAGAATCTCGCGGATCTGGGCCGGAGTCAGCTCGGGATTGGCTTCCAACAGCAGCGCGACCACGCCTGCCACGTGCGGGGCGGCCATGGAGGTGCCGGACAGACGCATGTAGAACAGGCGGTTCTGCGCCTGATCCTGCGGCGTGTCGCCGAAGTAGTCGCCCTCCAGGGTCTGGCCGAGCGCGGCCAGCGCCGAGGGCGACATCGCCGACAGGATCTGGTCGCCGGGGGCGGCGACATCGACGGCGGCGCCGCGCGAGGTGAAGGAATTGACCGATCCAGCCGGACAGCTGCCGTGGTCGGCCTTGCAGGCGGAGGCGACGGTGATCACCTCGTCCAGGCCGTTCGGAATCGCACGCAGCGTGTCCTGATCGGGACCGCCGCCGTCGTTGCCGGCGGCGAACACCATGCTGATGCCGGCCGCGACGGCGTTCTGCACCGCCAGCTTCACCGGATCGAAGTCGGTGGGGCCGGTCAATGGCGCCTGGGCCTCCTCTTCCAATAGGCCCCAGGAGTTGCTGGCGACGCGCACACCCAGCTCATCCTTGTGCCGCACCAGGTAGTCGATGGCCATCACCGAGTTGGCCTCGAAGCCGATGTCCTCGACCACGCCATTGACCGCGCTGGCGATCTTCAGCGACACCAGCTTGACGCCAGGGGCCACGCCACGTAGGTCCAGGCCGCTGGCGCCGCTGCCATCACCGCCGATGATGCCGGCACAGTGGGTGCCGTGGCCGACCTCGTCCTGCAGGGCGCTGGGGCCGGTGGCTTCGGCGTACTGGTCCCATTCCTCGGCGGTGAGCACGCCGCCGGACTGACGCTGTACCTGGGACAGCTCGAAGTTGCGCCCTTCCAGCACACGACCGAGCAGGCCCGGGTGGGCGGCGAAGACGCCGCTGTCGATCACCGCGACGGTGATGCCGGCCCCGGTCACGCCGGGGCGCTCGATCGCGCAGGCGGCCGGCCCGACCATTTCCGGGGTTTCCAGGCCGCGGGCGTTCAGTTGCGTTACCGAACTGTGCAGATTGAGCTTGAGCCGCCGCTGCGGCCGCACCGCCAGCACACGCGGATCGCGGGCCAGCAGATCCAGCAGGATCGGCGGCGCGCGCAGCGCCACCGAATCGATGGTCGGCAACACCACGCCCGATTCGACCACGGCATCGGCGACGCGCAGCAGGTTCAGTTCGCTGGCGATGCCGGGCGGCAGACTCTTATAGGTGACGATGGCCGGCACTGAAGTGCTGGCCGTGCTGGTTGGCGCCGCCAGGGCAGGGCTGGCCAAGATGGACAGCAGCAAGACTCGAATCACTGCGCGCATGCAATTCCCCGGACTGAACGATTGGGCAGGCAAACGGGCAAAGAAAAACCCGGACGGGTCCGGGTTTTTCTAGCCCCTGCTTCAGCAACGGGGCAGGCGGCCGGTCGATGACAGGCCGCCGGCGCCGCCGTGTCAGCTGGCCATCTGCCGCAGCATGTACTGCAGCACGCCGCCGTGGGCGTAGTAGTCCCACTCCTTCGGCGTGTTGATGCGCACCTTGGCCTTGAAGCTGACCACGCTGCCATCAGCCTTCTTCGCCTTGACGCTCAGCTCGGTGGCGCCGGCCTTGAGGCCATCGAAGTCGAACACTTCGGTGCCATCCAGGCCCAGCGAAACCGCGCTCTGGCCATCGACGAAGTTCAGCGGCAGCACGCCCATGCCAACCAGGTTGGCGCGGTGGATGCGCTCGAAGGACTCGGAAATGACCGCCTTCACGCCCAGCAGGATGGTGCCCTTGGCGGCCCAGTCACGGCTGGAGCCGGTGCCGTATTCCTTGCCGGCGAGCACGACCAGCGGCGTCTTGGTCGCGGCGTACTTCATGGCCACGTCATAGATCGGCTCAACCGGACCGGCGCTGCCATTGATGTAGCACGACACGCCACCTTCAACGCCCGGCGTCATCGAGTTCTTGATGCGGGTGTTGGCGAAGGTGCCACGCATCATGATCTCGTGGTTGCCACGGCGGCTGCCGAAGCTGTTGAAGTCGGCGCGCGCGACGCCGTGCTCCATCAGGTACTTGCCGGCGGGGCCGTCCTTCTTGATGTCACCGGCCGGGCTGATGTGGTCGGTGGTGATCGAGTCGCCCAGCACCGCCAGGCAGCGCGCGCCCGCAATCGGCTGGATGCCGGGCGGGGTCATGGTCATGCCATGGAAATACGGCGGGTTGGCGATGTAGGTCGACGTGCTGTCCCAGGGATAGGTTTCCGACTTGCTGATCTTGATCGACTGCCAGCGGGCGTCGCCCTTCAGCACGTCGGCGTAGCTCTTCTTGAAGCCTTCGGCGGTGACGGCCTTGGCGACGAGATCGGATATCTCCTTGTTGCTCGGCCAGATGTCCTTGAGGAATACATCCTTGCCATCCTTGCCCTGGCCGATGGGTTCGGTGGTGAGGTCGATGTCGGTCGAGCCGGCGATGGCATAGGCGACGACCAGCGGCGGGCTGGCGAGGTAGTTCATGCGCACGTCCTGGTGCACACGGCCCTCGAAGTTGCGGTTGCCCGAGAGCACGGCGCTGACGCTCAGGGTGTTGTCGGTGATCGCCTTGCCCAGCGGCTCGTTGAGCGGGCGGGGGGTGCCGATGCAGGTGGTGCAGCCGTAGGCGGTGACGTAGAAGCCCAGGTGCTCCAGGTCCTCGATCAGGCCGGCCTTGTTCAGGTACTCGGTGACCGCCAGCGAGCCGGGTGCGAGCGAGGTCTTCACCCAGGGCTTGCTGGTCAGGCCCAGCGCGCGCGCCTTCTTGGCAAGCAGGCCGGCGCCGATCAGCACGCTGGGGTTGCTGGTGTTGGTGCAGCTGGTGATCGCAGCGATCATCACCGCGCCGTCCTTCAGCTCGAAAGTCTTGCCATTGTCGGTGACCGTGGCTGGGCCCTTCGACGGGCGCGCCTTCTGCTCGGCTTCGAAGGCCTTGCGGTAGTTGGCCTTGACGTCGGTGAGCAGCACGCGGTCCTGCGGGCGCTTGGGGCCGGCGAGGCTGGGCTTGATGCTGCCGAGGTCGAGGGTGAGCACGTCGGTGTACTCGGCTTCCTTCGCGTCCGGGGTCCACCACATGCCCTGGGCCTGGGCGTAGGCCTTGACCTTGGCGATGTCGTCTTCGGCGCGGCCGGTCAAACGAAGATAGTTGAGAGTCTCCTCGTCGATCGGGAAGATGCCGCAGGTGGCGCCGTATTCCGGGCCCATGTTGGCAATGGTGTTGCGGTCCGAAGCCGAGAGGTTGGCGATGGCCGGGCCGAAGAACTCGACGAACTTCTCGACCACGCCGCGCTTGCGCAGCATCTCGGTGACGGTCAGCACCAGGTCGGTGGCGGTCGCACCTTCGGCGAGCTTGCCGGTGACGCGCACGCCGATCACTTCCGGCATCAGCATCGACGAGGGCTGGCCGAGCATCGCGGCCTCGGCCTCGATGCCGCCCACGCCCCAGCCCAGCACGCCAATACCATTGACCATGGTGGTGTGGCTGTCGGTGCCGAAGCAGCTATCCGGGTAGAGCAGGCCGTCCTTCTCGAACACCACGCGGGCGAGGTACTCGATGTTGACCTGGTGGACGATGCCGGTATCCGGCGGCACCGCCTTGAAGTTCTTGAGCGCTTCCTGGCCCCAGCGCAGGAAGGTGTAGCGCTCGGCATTGCGCTGGAATTCGACTTTGGCGTTCAGGTCGAGAGCGTCCTTGCTGCCGTAGTGGTCGATCATCACCGAGTGGTCGATGACCAGCTCGACAGGGCAGAGCGGGTTGACCTTGGCGGCGTCGCCGCCAAGGGTCTTGATGGCATCGCGCATCGCGGCGAGGTCGACCACGCAGGGCACGCCGGTGAAGTCCTGCAGGATCACTCGGGCGGGCGTGAAGTCGATGTCCTTGGCGGGCAGTTTCTTCAGGTCGGCACCAGCGAAGGCGGCGATGGTCTCCTTGGTCGTGTTCACGCCATCTTCATGGCGGAGCAGGTTCTCCAGCAGGACCTTGTAGGAGTAGGGCAGCCGCGAGACCTTGTATTGCGCCTCCAGCTTGGTGAGGTCGAAGAACGTATAGTTCTTGGAACCGACGGTAAGGGTGGACTTCGCTTTGAAGCTGTCCGACATGGCTACTCGCTCCCGGGAGGTGGCTGAAATCGTGATTCGTGCGCGACCGCCGCTGGGCCGTTGGCGGAGTGGCGGTGCGCAGCGCGCAATTATACTGATCCGACCGGGGTGATCGCGTTGATGATGAGGGGCAGAACCGCGGCTCGGGAAGCCGCAGAGACCGGTATCGGCGTACTGCGGCGTCTTGCCTGCGGCTTGTTGTCGGCCCTGCTGTTCCTGCCGCTGCTGTCCCGGGCCTATACCCCCGATGCGCGTGAAGCCGCCTGGCTGGCGGAGCACCCGGTGGTGCGGGTGCTGTCGGATGCCGGCGCGCCGCCGTTCGATTTCCTCGACGAACAGGGGCGCCATGTTGGCCTGGTTGCCGACTACCTGGCCGAACTGTCGCGGCGTACTGGGCTGCGCTTCGAGTGGTCGCCGCAGGCGCGGCGCGATCAGTTGCTGGAAGCATCGGGGGCCTCGCTGCTGGTCGCCTACGGCCTCACGCCGGCTGATGACAGCGCCTGGCTGCCGGTGCGGCGCGAGCTCGCCCGGGACTACCCGGTGGTGGTGCGTCGCGAGGCCGACCAGGATTTTGCCGCGGACGCGGTCCTGGCCGCGCCCCGGCTGGCCCTGGTGTCTGCCTACGCGCCAGGGGAGCGCTACCTCCGCCGTCGGGACAGCGCCCAGACCTCGACGGCCGAGAATTTCGAGCCGGCGCTGGTCGAGGTCGCCCTCGGCAATGCCGATCTCAGCATCCAGGGACTGGCGGTGGCCCAGTACCTGATCCGCGCCCGGGGGCTCAACAACCTGCGGCTGAGTCAGGCAGGTGTCGAACCGGGTGAGCCTTTGCACTGGTGGGTGCCGGCGGCAGCGGCACCCCTGGCCAGCCTGATCGAGCGGGCCTGGGACGAGATGCCGCCAGAGCAGCATCGACAGCTGCGCCAACGCTGGCTCGGCGAAATGTCCGAGCCAGAGGCGGCCAGCGACTCACCGCTGCTGCTGGCGCTCGGCGTTCTCCTGGTGTTGCTGGCGGCACTGGCGTTCGCCCGTTGGTGGCAGCGACCACGGCGGCGTCGCCCCGTCGCTGGCCGCCGTGCCGTGGACCTGCGGCGCGATCATCTGGTCGAGCAGGGGCCGGGCATGCTGTTCGAGCTGGAAGCCCGTGCCGATGGCCTGCCGCTGTTGCGTTTCGTCAGCCAGGAAGCGCTGCGGGTATTCGGCGTTGATCTCAGCCGCGAGCCGGACGGCATGGCCGCTTTCCTGCGCGCCATCCTGCCCGAGCATCACTCCGCCATCGAACAGGCGATCCGCGACTCCGGCGAGAGCGGCCAGCAAGGCGAGGTGGAATACCGGGTCGCGGCGCCAGAAGGTCTGCGCTGGCTCAAGAGCGTGATCCGCCCCTATCGGAATCCACAAGGCAGCTTGCTATGGAGCGGCGTCACGGTTGACATCACCGCGCAGAAATTGGCGGAAGCCAAGTCCGAGCTGGCTGAACGGCGCCTGCGCGACATCACCGACAACATCCCGGGCGTGGTCTACCAGATCGAGCGCGACTCCCAGGGTCAGTACCGTTTCAACTTCGCCAGCGCCTCAATACTGGCGCTGCGCGGCATGCGTCCGGAAGAGGCGGCCGGCGACGGTGAAGCCATGTTCCGCACCATGCACGAGGACGACCGCGAGCGCATCCGTGCCGTGGTCGAGCGCTCGGCGCAGACCCTGGAACCCTATGACGTCGAGTACCGCGTCCGCATGCCGGATGGGCGGATCGAATGGATGCACGGCAACGCCAACCCGGTGCGCCTGCCGAGCGGCGGGACGGTCTGGAATGGCTTCACCAGCAATGTCAGCCGCATCAAGGCCACCGAGCGCAAGCTGGAGGAGACCGAGCGCTTCATCCGCGACATCACCGACAACCTGCCGGGATTTGTCTATCAGTTGCGCCAGTCGGCGGATGGCGGGCGGCGGTACATCAGCTTCGTGTCGGCCGGGGTCGGCAGTCACGGCGTCACGGTCGAGGAGGCTCTGGGCGAGGTCGGCCGGGTGTTCGCGCGGATCGCGGTCGAGGACCAGCCGCGTCTGGCGGCCGCCATCGAACAGTCGGCGCTCAGCCTGACACCGTTCCGGCTGGAGTATCGGCTGCGGCTGCCCAACGGCCTGACGGCCTGGATGCGCACCCAGGCGGCGCCGCAGAAGCAGCCGGACGGCAGTCTGGTGTGGAACGGCATGGCCTCGAACGTCAGCGAGGAAATGGCGCTGCAGGCCGAGGCGAAGCGGGCCGAGCAACGCCTGCAGACCATTGCCGACACCCTGCCGGGCCTGGTCTACCAGCGCGCCGAATCGGCGAGTGGCGAGGTCGCTTTTCCCTTCGTCGGTCACGCGGTGCAGGACTTGTTCGGCGTCAGCGTGGAAGATGTCCAGCGCAACCCGTCCTTGCTCAGCGAACTGGTGCTCAGCGAGGACGAGCGGCGGGTGCGAGCCGCCTTCGATGCCTCGCGCCTGGACCGCTCCCTGGTCCAGGTCGAGTTCCGGGTGCGCCTGCGCGATGGCCGCCTGCGCTGGCTGCGTACGCTGGCCCGGCCGCAGTCCGAAGGTGTCGACTCGGTGTTCCTCTGGAACGGGTTCACCCAGGACATCAGCGTCGAGAAGGAGGCGCAGATCCGTGCCGATTCCTTGCAGCGACGGCTGGTCGAGGTCACTGCCAATGTGCCCTGCGTGGTGTTCCAGCTACAGCGCGATTTCGAGGGTGGGCTGAGGCTGCTGTTCGTCAGTGACAGCATTTACGCTCTCACCGGCGTGTCGCGCGAAGAGGCCGAGGCCGACATCGGCGCCCTGCTCGGGCTGGTACTGCCGGAGGAGCAGCCGATGGTGCTGGGCAGCCTGGAACAGGCCTATCACGACCAGAAGCCGATGTTCGTCGACTTCCGCTTCCGCGGCACCGACGGCGCGGTGCGCTGGCTGCGCGGTTCGCTGTCGGTGCCACGGCGAGAGGACGGCGGCTTGGTCTGGAGCGGCGCCTGGCAGGACATCACCGATATCAAGGAACTGCAGCAGCAACTCGACGAGGCCAAGCGCGTCGCCGAGTCTGCCAATCGCCTGAAGAGCGAGTTTCTGGCCAACATGAGCCACGAGATCCGCACGCCGATGAACGCCATCATCGGGCTGGGCCAGCTGGCGCTGGGTAGCGGCCTGAGTGGCCGGCAGCAGGATTACGTCGGCAAGATCGTCACCGCCAGCCAGTCGCTGCTGGGGATCATCAACGACATCCTCGATCTGTCGAAGATCGAGGCCGGCAAGATGGGGTTGGAGCGAGCCGAGTTCGACCTCAACCATGTGCTCGACCATCTCGCCGGGCTGATGAACCTGCGCGTCGCGGAGAAGGGACTGGAGCTGGGCTTCGAGCTGGCTCCCGGCCTGCCGACCCGCCTGATCGGGGACCCATTGCGGCTGGGCCAGGTGCTGACCAACCTGATCGGCAACGCGGTGAAATTTTCGGCCAGCGGCGAGATCCGCTTGCGGATCAGCGAGCGCGACCGTCAGGGCCGGCTGCTGCGGCTCGGTTTCGAGGTCATTGACCAGGGCATAGGCCTGTCGCAGGAACAGATCCAGGGCCTGTTCGAGTCCTTCGTTCAGGCCGATGCCTCCACCACCCGCAAGTACGGTGGTACCGGTCTGGGCCTGTCGATCTCCCGCAATCTGGTGCGCCTGATGGGGGGCGAAATGAGCGTGGTGTCGGAGCCGGGGCAGGGCAGCCGCTTCAGCTTCGAGGCCCTGATGGAGTTGCCGGACACGGCGCAACCGCACTATGAGCTGCCGCGTGACCTCCAGGGCCTGCGGGTGCTGGTGGTGGACGACAGTGCCATGTGCCGGGAGCTGTTGAGCGCCTGCCTGAATGACTACGGCTGCGCCGCCGAGCCGGTTGCCAGTGGCGCCGTGGCGCTGGAGAAGCTCGCGCAGGCCGGTGACCGGCCCTACGCGCTGGCCTTCATTGATTTCCAGATGCCGGGCCTGAGCGGCATCGAAACCGTGCGGCGCCTGCGCCGGCTTTCGCTGCCAAGGCCGCCCGCACTGGTGATGTGCGCGGCCTTCCCCGGTGAGGAGGTGGTGCGCACGTCGGAGGAGGTCGGCGTCGGCGATTTCCTGTCCAAGCCGCAGAGCCCGGCCTCGCTGTTTCACACCACCCTGATGGCTTTGGGGCGCGCCGAACTGGCAAGGCCGGTAGCCGGCCTGCCCGCCGCCGGGCAGCTGCACGGCCTGCGGATCCTGTTGGCCGACGACAGCGAGCTGAATCTGGAGGTTGCGCGCGCAATCCTGGAATCGGAGGGCGCCAGCGTGCAGGTCGCGCACAACGGCCTGCAGGTACTGGAGCAGCTGGCGGCAACCGTGTTCGACGTGCTGCTGCTGGACCTGCAAATGCCCGAATTGGATGGCCTCGAAACCGTTCGCCGCCTGCGTGCCGATCCACGCCAGGCGCGGTTGCCGGTGATTGCCATGACCGGGAAGGCGACGGCCGAGGACCGACAGCAGTGCCTGCAAGCCGGGATGGACGATTTCCTCGCCAAGCCCATCGACCGCCAGGCCTTGTTCGCGGCGCTGCTGCGGGTGCGCCTGTCTGCGAATGCGGGCACCGCCGCGCCGCTGCCCCCGGCGCAGGCCGTCGGCGCCGACACCGGCAAGGAGTCATCATTGGCCTTGCTCGACTCCGCCGCCGCCCTAGTCAGGCTGGGCGGCAACCGCGCCTTGTATGGACGCCTGCTGGCACGCTTCCACAGCGATCACCGCGAATCGGCGCAAAGGCTGGCGACCGCCCTCGCGGCCGGAGCCACCGAGTCGGCCCAGCGCGAGGCGCACAGCCTCAAGGGGGTCGCCGCCAATCTGGGTGCCCGACGGCTGTCGGAGCTGGCGGCCCGCATCGAGCTGGCGCTGCGCGAGGAGCAGCTGCCGGCGCCGGATCTGCTTGGGGAGTTGTACCGGGTGCAGACCGACACTCTGCGGCTGATGCAGACCCTGGACAGCGGCGAGACCGCGACGGTGGCCAGACCGGCGGCGGCGGATCTGGCTCCGCGACTGGAGCGGCTGGCCCAGTTGCTGGAGGCACACGATGCCGAGGCCAACGATTATTTTGGCGCCCTGGCGGCGGAACTCGCCGGCCTGTCGACCGCAGCCTTCGCGCGCTTGCGGGTGGCCGTTGAAAGCTATGAAACCGAAAGCGCGCGCGAGGCCTTGCGCGATCTGATCCGGGAACTCAATCTGGAGCATCCGGTGCCACCGGAGGAGAATGTAGATGGCCAATAAAAGCGCTGGCATCGGCCCCGTCCTCAGCAGCTTCCCGGCCCGGCCCGACGGCAGCAAGCCGGTGGTCCTGCTGGTTGACGACACGCCGTTCAACACCAGCGGTGAAAAGGCCCTGGTGCTGGCGCAGATGCAGCCGCAGCCGGACCTGATTCTGCTGGACGTGATGATGCCCGGCATGGACGGCTACGAGGTCTGCCGCCGGCTGAAGGCCAGCCCCCAGACCAGCGTCATACCGGTGATCTTCGTCACCAGCATGAACGAGGTCGAGGACGAGCAGCGCGGCTTCGAGGCCGGCGGCGTCGACTACATCACCAAGCCGGTCAGCCCGCCCCTGGTGCAGTCACGGGTCGCCACCCATCTGCGGCTGTACGCCCACGAGCGGCACCTGAGCGAGATGGTGCAGGCCCGCACCCGGGAACTGGAGCAGACCCGCCTGGAGATCATCCGCCGGCTCGGCCGCGCCGCCGAATTCAAGGACGACGAGACCGGCCAGCACGTCATCCGCATGAGCCACTTCACCCGGCTGCTGTCGGAAGCCGCCGGCATGTCGGCCGCCGATGTCGATGTGCTGTTCAATGCCGCCCCCATGCACGACGTCGGCAAGATCGGAATTCCGGAGGCGATCCTGCTCAAGCCGGGACGCCTCACCGAGGACGAATGGAAGGTGATGCGCCGGCATCCCGCGATCGGCGCCGGCATCATCGGCAAGCACGACCATCCGCTACTGGAGACCGCCCGCATTGTCGCGCTCACCCACCACGAGAAATGGGATGGCAGCGGCTATCCGCGTGGCCTCAAGGGCGAGGCGATCCCGCTGGTCGGCCGCATTGTCGCGATCGCCGACGTGTTCGACGCGCTCACCTCGGAGCGCCCCTACAAGCAGGCCTGGTCCGAAGCCGAGGCCGTGGACTACCTGTGTCGCGAAAGTGGCCTGCATTTCGACCCGCGGCTGGTCGACCTGTTCGTGGTCCAATGCCTGCCGGAGGTGCGCAAAATCCGCGCGCTGTATGCCGATACCAGCAGCGACAGTACCCAGGCGCTGGACGAGATCGAGGCGCTGTCGGATTGATTCAAGGTGTGTTGACCGTCATTTCAGCGATGAAATGAAGGTCAACACACCCTAGTTCCAGCTGCGCGGCTGAAACACCAGGCCACGGGCGGCGGCGCGCCGTTCCTCGAGATCGTTCAGCAGCGCCGAGTTCATCAGCTGCGGATCGCAGTTCTGCACGCAGATGCGCATGCCGTCGTCGCAGTGGTGATCGCTCTTGCTGGACTTGGCCCAGCAGGTCGCTTCGGTACTGGCGCAGGCCTGGATACAGGGCTCGGCCTCGTTGGGGACCGGGCGCAGGTATTTCCTCGGTGTCTCGGCGGCGGCGGTGCCGCTGAGCAGGATCAGCACGAGGGCAAGGCAGCAGGCTTGGCGCATGGGGGATCAGCTTTCCGTGGCTACAGCGCTTTGTACCCGATCCGCCGCCGGAGTCGCTGGCATCCCCAAAAAAATCTAGCGCGGCCAAAGGTCCCAAATTACCCGGCCGTGGCGCTGATTTCCCCACAGCCCAGGCATTCGCGGCCCTGGTAGAGCGCCAGATACTGTCCTGGCGTCACCGCCCGCTGCGGCTGTGCGAAGCGGGCGAGGACGCCACCGTCCGGCAGCAGGCTCACGCTGCAGTCCGCCAGCGGCTGGCGATGGCGTAGCCGGCCCGAGAGCGCGGCCGGCAGCTCGGGCCGGCGCAGCCAGTGGAAGGCCGTGGTGTGGACGCGGTCGCGCAGCAGCAAGGGGTGCTCCGGGTCCTGGGAGACGATCAGCGCCTTGCGGGCCGGGTCCTTGCCGACCACGTACCAGGGTGTTTCACCGGCGCCCCGGCGGCCGCCGATGCCGATGCCCTTGCGCTGGCCGAGCGTGAAGTACTGCAGGCCGCGATGCTCGCCCAGGCGCTCGCCGGCGTCGGTCTCGATGGTGCCGGGATCGGGCGGCAGATGCTCGGCCAGGAACTCGGCGAACGGCCGCTCGCCGATGAAACAGATACCGGTGGAGTCCTTGCGGCGGTGGTTGGGCAGGCCGGCGCGCGCCGCCAGGGCGCGTACTTCCGGCTTGCTCAGGCCGCCGAGCGGGAACAGCACGTCGCGGAATTGCTCGCGCCCGACCCCGGCGAGGAAATAGCTCTGGTCCTTGTTGTCGTCGACGGCGCGCAACAGCCGTGGCGCACCGTCGACCAGGTCGAGCGCGGCGTAATGACCGGTGGCTACGCTGTCGGCACCCAGCCGGCGCGCGTGTTCGACAAAGGGCTGGAACTTGATCTCGCGGTTGCAGAGCACGTCCGGATTGGGGGTCTTGCCTTCGCGCAGTTGGCGCAGGAACTCGGCGAATACCCGCTCGCGGTACTCGCGCGAGAAATCGACCCGGTGCAGGCGGATGCCCAACTCGTCGGCCACCGCCCGCGCGACCTGGTAGTCCTCGGCGGCGGTGCAGTAGCCGGACTCGTCCTCCGCCCAGTTCTGCATGAACAAGGCGGAGACCTGGTAGCCCTGTTCCTTCAGCAGCCAGGCGGCAACCGCCGAGTCGACCCCACCCGAGAGGCCGACCATGACCGAGGGGGCGGCCATCTCAGTCCGGCAGATCGAGCGAGCCGCTGCCGGGTGAGGTGCGAGCTTCCGGCGCCTCGCCGTCGTCGTAGGTCATCGACAGGCTGCCGGGCAGCGGCGTGAGGTGATTGAGGATGCTCAGCGGATAGCGCTTGGCGGTCCAGTAATCCTCGATGCAGCGCTGCACCATGGGGCTGCGGTGGCGGAAGATCTCGCGCTGGAGTTCGTGCTGGTCCATCCAGAACCAGCGCCGGATGCCGGCGTCCAGCGGGCGCTCGGAATCGTGGCCGAGCGGACGGGCGGAAAACGCGAAGCGCAGGAAGGCGTAGTCGAGATCCGGCGGTTGGTACTCGTAGACGCCTACCAGGCCGGTGATCTCCACATTCCAGCCGGTTTCCTCCAGGGTCTCGCGCACCGCACCCTGCATCAGGGTCTCGCCCTGCTCCCAGTGCCCGGCCGGCTGGTTGATGACCAGTTCCTCACCGACCTCTTCCTCGACAAACAGGAAGCGGCCATTGCGTTCCACTACCGTGGCGACGGTGACATGCGGCATCCAGACGCGCTCGTTCATGACAGTTTCCCTTGCTGGCGCACCGGGTAATAGCCCTCGGCGTCCGGCGCTCCCAGGGAGCGCAGGTAGTTGAGCAGAGTCTCGCTGGCGCCGGGGCGGGGTTTCAGACGCAGCTTCAGCTGCCAGCTCCGGTCCGGCAGCAGGCGGGCGTCGCCGAGGGCTTCGAGCGGGCCCGAAGGTGAGCTGGCGGTGGCGATCACGCCATCGGCCGTGGTGGTCACGTCGAACTGGAAGTCGCCCAGCAGCATCGGTTCGCGCGCCAGGGTCCAGGCCAGGCCGCTGAGATTCAACTGGCCGCGGAGTTCATCGACGAAGCCCTGCTTCAGCACCAGGGTCTCGATATCGGCACCGAGTTGGCCGTCGAGCGGAAGGTAGGACAGGTTGGCCATGCCGGCCAGGCGCTTCACCGAGCCGGCGATACGGAAATCGCGCAGACGCAGGGCGCCTGGCGAGAGCGACAGCCCGCCCTGCAGGGTGGCCATTTCGCCGCCGCCCTCGATATGGCCGGCGACCCGGCCCAGCGGCAGCCACCAGGGCTGGAACTGCCAATGCAGGTCCTGCATCAGCAGGCGCCGGTTGAGGCTGATGCCGGACAACTGGCCGGCGGCCCAGGGACCTTGCAGGCCGTGCAGTTGCAGCGGGCTGTCCTTGGGCTTGAAGGCGGCGTAGAGCAGGGCGGCGGGAATGTTGGCGACCAGGGTCAGCACGAACACGGTGCCGACCGCCCAGAGCATGAGGCGACGGCTGATCACGGGCGCACCAGGCTCAGGCGGGCATTGACCAGGCCGTCGCTGGCGCGGCGCTCGATCTCGGCGCCGCTGACGCTGATGCCGTAGCGGCTTTGCAGGACGCCGATCCAGCGCGCGAGTTGGTCGAAGGGAACGTCCTCCAGCCAGATCTTCACTTCTTTGTCGCCATCGGGCTGGATGCGGGCCGGTGCCTTGCCCAGCTCCGGCAGGCGGCTGGCCTGATCGACCAGGGTCAGCAGCGACTGGCCGCCCCCCTGGGTCGGCGCCAGGCCCGAGCTGCGGGCACGCTGCACCACCGAGGCAATGGCCTCCAGCCGTTCGGCGAAGGCGCGCTCGTCGGCGAGCGCGACGGTCTGCCGCTGCGCCGCTCTGGCGAAGGGCTCCCACAGCAGCAGGTAGGCGAGGGTGATCGCCACCACCACGGCGCCGACGCCAACGATCAGGCGCTCGCGCGGCTGCAGCTCCTGGTAGCGCGCCTGCAGCGGCGCCAGATGCGGCTGCGCGGCCGCGCCCAGGCTAGCCATACGGGCCTGGGCGGCGGAGATCAGGGAGTCGAGGACGCTCATGCGGGGGACAGTTTGATGCGGATCTGCAGGCCGCCTTCGCCGCTGTTGGCGGACTGCACCTCCAGCCGGGCGCCGCTGGCCGGGCTGTAGTAGGCGCGCAGCTGGTCGAGGGCGGCGAGGTCGCTGCCGGTCAGGCTCAGGAACAGCGCGCCCTCGCGGTACTGCATGCCCTGCAATTGCAGGCTGGGCGCCGCCTTGAGGCCACCGGCCAGGGCATCCAGCAGCGGCAGCAGGCCGGCGCCCTTGGCGGTGCCCTTGGCGATGGCGAACTGCTGCTCGGCCTGGGCTCGGATGTTGACCACCCGCTGCTCGTTCGGGAACAGGTCGCGGAAGCGCTGTGCGTTGGTCGCTTGCTGGGCCCGCACTTCCTGCCCCAGGCGCAGCGCCGTGCAGCCATTGCCGGCGGCGCCGATCAGCAGCGCGGCGCCGACCAGGCCCACCACCGATTTCCAGGCCTGCCATTCCTTGCGATAGCCCTGGCTCTGCGCCCAGGCGCCCTGCAGCAGGTTGATGCTCTGGGCCGGACGGTAGTTGCGGGCGAGGGCTTCCAGCGGGTGGTCGAGGCCGGGCAGCAACTCGATGTCACGCTCCAGGCGGGTGAAATCGGTTTCGACCGCGCGGCCGATCAGGATGCGCAGCGCCTGCTTCTGCTCGCCCTCGGCCAAGCCCAGGAACAGTTCCAGATCCTCGGCCAGGCAGCCGAAACCGGCGTAGGCGCCGGAGCGGACGCTGATGTGACCGGGCTCGGCCAGCACCGTCCAGCGGCCGTCCTCGCGCCAGGGCAGGGCCAGGGTTTCCGGGATCAGGGCTTCCGGCACCAGACCGCGCGCCAGGAAGGGTTGCAGCCATTCCTGCATGTGCGCCTGCGCCACCACCGCCACCGGCCACTCGCCACTCGCCAGGGGCTGGGCGGCGACCGCGAAATGCAGGGTCTCGACGTCTTCGGCGAACTGCTCTTCCAGGGCATAGGGCACCGCCAGCAGGGCCTTGGCGGCTTGGCGCACCGGCAGGCTGGCCGTCAGCAGGCGCACGTCCTGGCCGGGCGCGTAGAGCAGGATGCGGCGCTGATCGGCGAGATCGAGCACTTCCTCCAGTGCCGATTCGCGCACAAACACGCTCACCGGCGGTTCGGTGCTGGTGATGGCAAAGGCGACGGGGCCAGGCGAGCCCGGCTCGCGAAGGCGGATGTGCAGCGTCTCGCGCATGGGGCTATTCGGTGTCGAGGCTGCGGGCAATGACGATGGGCGGGCCCGAGGCCGGGCGCCGCACAACACTATAGAGACTGACGCGACCGCTGCCAATGAAGGCGGTGGCTTTCATCAGGAAATACTCGGTGCTGGTGCTGGTCATGTCCGGCGTGGCGTCAGCCGAGAGTGCGCCGCGTTTCTGCAATTCCGAGGGATCCTTGGTGGGGGCCTTCTTGCGGTCCTCCAGCCACTTGACGATCTCCTGCTCGTTGGGCTTTTCGGACAGCGCCATGAGTACCGCCTGCGGCGCGGTATTGATATTGACCTTGGTTGCCGCCTTGCTGGCCCCGAGCGGCAAGGTGGCGACCAGTGGCGCCAGTTGCAGATAGATCTCGCGGCTCATGCCTTTCACCGCGAGCAGTTCGCTCGGGCTTCTCATCTCGCGGTTGGCGGCGCGATAGGGCTGCTCCAGGCCCATGTAGTCGCTGTCCTCGCCGCCGCTGCCGGTGGGGGTCTGGTTCTCGTCGATCCAGTCGCGGATGGCGTCGGCCACGGGCTGCGCCTGCGAGGCCTCCAGCCCCGCCTGGACGAACAGGCGCTGGAACTGCTGGCCGTAGACCTTGGCATTGGCGCCAGTGGCGGCGAGGTTGTTGAGGTTGAAACGACCCTGCAGATCCTCCAACTCACCGCTGAGCCCGCCCTGCTCGACCGGCAGGTAGTCCAGCTTCTGGGTCCACTTGTCCTCGAAGGAATCGGTGTCGTTGTCCTTGCGGTCCCGCTCCAGGATCGACAGCACCCAGGACTCGACCCCGTCGGCGTACCACCAGGCGCGCTCGCCGTCGATCAGGGTCGCGGTGCGGCGGATGGCGGCATTGGCGGAGCCGAGCACTGCGGCGGCGGCGATGGTGGCCAGGGCCATCACCAGCATGGCGGTGATGAGGGCGATGCCTTTTTGGCAGCGATGGGAGGGCGACTTGCTCATCTGCCACCACCACTGCCGTTGCCAGCACCGCCAGTCGAACTGCCCCCCGAGCCGCTACCGGAGGCGCCACCACTGGATCCGGCACCCGCAACCGGCGAAGGTTCAACGCCAATCCGGAACAGCCAGCGCACCTCGTCGTAGTCTTTGCTCTTGAGGGTGAGTTCCACTGCGCGCGGCGGCGGTCGGTCACCGGCGGTGCCAGGGGCGGTCAAGCCCTCGGGCCAGCGCTCGCGCCACTCGCGGTTGCGGTCGAGGAAGCGCCAGCGCACCTCGTCGATCTGGCTCAGCACCACCAGGCTGGCCGCCACGCGGTCGTCGGCACGGTCCAGCACCCGCCAGGTGTCGCGACGCAGCTCGCGCTCTTCTTCGTCATAACGGTAGACCACGCGCTCCAGGCTGGGCCGGGGCAGGGACAGCGGATTGCGCCAGCCACCGCGAGTGAACTCGACCCGCTGGCCGTACTCCTCGAAGCGCAGGGCCGGCTGGGCTTCACCGAAGCCGTCGCGGGCGCCACGGCCCGAAGCCAGCTGGAAGTCGTTGCGCAGGCGCTGAAAAGCCTTCTGCCATTCGGCGGTACGGTCGAGCCGCGTCTCCAGCTCGCGCCGGGTGTTAAGCACGTAGTTGAGTCCGCCATAGGCCATCGCCGCGAACACGCCGAAGATCGCCAGCACCACGATCAGTTCCAGCAGGGTGAAGCCGCGTCCGCGTTTCATCATCAGCGGCCGGTCCTGGACTGGAAGCCGGAGAGCCGGGCGCTGGTCGGGGCCTCCGGGCCATTGTCCTTGGCCTGGGGCGACAGCACCGCGATGTCGATCCGGCGCAGTTCCGGGTCCTCGGTCTTCTGTACCTCCAGCCGCCACTTCCAGGTGGCGCCGGCCATCTCGGTCTCGCCGTCGCGGCTGCCGGTGGGCACCCAGCCGGCTTCCAGCTCGACTTCGGTGAGGCGGTTGTGGGCGACCCAGGTGGCGATGCTGCGCTCGCGCAGATAGGCCGCCTGCGACGCGTAGCGGGCGAAGCCGGCCAGCAGGGCGCCCATGGCGATGGCGAGCACCGCCACTGCCACCAGCAGCTCCAGCAGGGTGAAGCCGTTCGGTGCTGATTGCGGGCGCTTGGGCGGCATCAGCGCGTGACCGCGAGCCGTTTGAGCGTCAGCCGCCCGAGCGTGTCGCCTTCCAGGCGATAAAAAAAGACGACGCCGGGCGCGGCGAGGTCGAGGCTGAACGGGCTCATCTCGCCACTCGATAGCAGCAGCACCTGGGGTTCGAGCTTCTTCTTCGCGTCGGCGGTCATCGACGGACTGTCCTGCTCCTGCTTCTTCTTTTCGGCAGAATCGGGTGGCTCTTCCGGCAGCAGCTGGATCGGCCGGCCATCGACCCGCAGGCCCAGGTGCACCGGCTCGGCCAGCTGGCGGCGCCGCAGGCTGCCTTGGTCTTCGTAGTCGTCCCATTTCTTGCTGGCGTCGACGGTCAGCAGGCGGTAGCCGGTCTCGCTGAAGCGCAGGCCGATCTCGACGCCCTTGGCCTCGGACTCCTCGGCCGCCAGCTGGACGATGGCCTGCACGCGGCGCGCCTCGTTCTCCAGCTTGTCCTCCATCGGACGATTGCCGATGGAGAGCATGGCGAAGGTGACCAGGATGCCGATGACCAGGATCACCACCACCATTTCCAGGAGCGTGAAGCCGGCGTGGGGGCGGACGGATCGTGGCGAGATCATCCTGCCGTCCATGGCGCGACGGTGCGCTTTCGATCAGACCCCGGCCGGGACATCCATGTCCCGGCGTTCGCAGTCGCCGCGAGCAGTGCTCGCGAAGCGCGACTGCTCACCCACCCAGATCCCAGTTGCCGATGTCGCCGGCCGCACCTTCACCGCCCGGCTTGTTGTCGGAGCCCAGGCTGAACAGGTCGAACTCGCTCTTGGTGCCGGGCTGCAGGTACTGGTAGGGATTGCCCCAGGGATCGTTGGGCAGTTTCTGCACGTAACCGCCCGGTTTCCAGTTCTTCGCCGGCGGCTCGCCCTGCGGCGGCGCCACCAGGGCTTCCAGGCCCTGCTGGGTGCTCGGATAGTAGAAATTGTCGAGCTTGTAGAGGTTGAGCGAGGACTCCATGACGCGGATGTCCTGCTTGGCCTTGGCGATGCGGGCATCGTCCGGGCGATCCATAATGCGCGGCACCACGACGGCGGCCAGAATGCCGAGAATCACCACCACCACCATGATCTCGATGAGGGTGAAGCCGCGCTGGCGAGCCGGGCGGCGAGTCGAAAATTGCATCACGAAAAAATCCTTGATCTGCCGGAACCGGCAGTGTTTGCGGAACGTGTCGGATGATAACAAACGTGTCTGAACCCTCCGCGCGCACCGCGAGCGAAAATTCTTCCGGCGGCAACAGTCCCTGGCTCGACTGGCAGGTCTGGGGCGCGCCGCTGGCGCTGATGCTGCTGATTGGCCTGCTCGGACTCGGTGGTGAACCCTGGATCGATGCCCTGCGCTATGACCGCGTCGCCATCGCGGCCGGCGAGTGGTGGCGGCTGATCACCGGCAATTTCATGCACCTGCCGGGCAACACCATCGAATGGCAGGGCTTGCGCTTTCACGGTCCCTTCCACCTGTTCCTCAACGAGCTGGGCGTGCTGGTGCTGGTGCTGCTGTGCCCGGAGCGCTTGCCGGCCCTGGTCTGGTTGCGGCGGCTGCTGCTGCTGGGGCTGGGCATGAGCCTGGGCCTGTATTTCTTCGCGCCGCAGCTGCGCTGGTACGTGGGACTGTCGGGGGTGATGCACGGCTTGTTCCTGCTCGGCCTGCTGCCGCAGGCGCTGAAGAAGGACATCGTCGCGCTCGGCTGCCTGCTCTATCTCTTGGGCAAGCTCGGCTACGAGCTGTATGCCGGCGCTCCGGTGTCCGACGAGGCCGCTATCGGCGGCAAGGTGGCGCTGGACTCCCACCTCTGGGGCGCGATTTCGGGCTTTGTCTACGGCCTGCTGTTCCGCGCCTACCGGCAACCCGAGCGCTGGGCCTTCTGGCGCCCGGCGCCAGACAGCAAAAACCCCGGGCAGCTCTGAAGAGCCACCCGGGGTCGGGGACTGCGGTCTTAGTTGACGGCAGCGCCCGCCTTGACGTCGGCGCTGACGGTCAGCTTGCTGGCGTTGACGCTCTTGACGCCCTCGATGCCGCTCGCCAGCTGGATCGCCTTGGCCTTTTCCTCGGCGCTGCCGGCCTTGCCGCGCAGATAGACCACGTTGTTCTTGGTGCTGACCTTGATCTCGCTGGCCTTGGTCAGTTCGTCGGCGAGCAGCTGGGTCTTGATCTTGGTGCTGATCCAGCCGTCGGTGATCTTCTCGCCGGTGTGGGCGGCGCCGGCCTTCATCTCGGCACCCAGGCTGGCCATTGCGCTCGGAGCCTCGATGCGGTTGTCGACCCGGGTCACGCCTTCGACATGCAGTGCCAGGTCTTCGGCCGCCTTCTTGGCCTCGGCGCTGGGCGCGGTGCCGGTGAGCACGGCGACATGATCGGTGGTGGTGACGCTGATGTTCGAGGCCTTGAGACGGCTGTCGGCGGCGAGTTTGGTGCTGATCGTGGCGTTGAGCGCGGTGTCGCTGACGATCGGGGTGGCGGCACCGACCGCGACGCCGAGGTCGGCGTTGAGCGAGATCGCCTGGGCCTGGGCGGCCGTCATCAGTAGCAGGGCCGAAGCAAACGGGGTGAGCAGATTGCGGGTGATTTTCATGAGGCAACTCCTGGGTTGATGGGAAAGCTGTTGATGCGTTGATTGATGGGCTGCGGTAGGCGGTTCAAGGGGCGGCGCGGCGGGCCAGCAAGGCGCCGGCGGTGAAGCCGACGGCGGTGCCGATGCCGACGGCGCGCCAGGGCTGCTCGCGGACATAGCGGGCGGTTTCAGTGAGGTACTGGCGGCCCTGATCAAGAGTGCCGTTCCGGAGTGAGGCGGCCATGGTCTTGGCTAGGCCGAGCTTGGTCAGCAGCTGTTCGCGCAGGCGCCCGGCCTCGATGCCGGTGGAACTGCTCAGGGCCTTGAACAGGCGCTCGAGATGGGTCTCAAGGTCGCCGATGAATTGGTAGGCCTCGGCGCCCAGTCGCGAACCGAGGGCGCTCAGCGCCGGGTCCTCGGTGCTCGCGACAGCGGCGGCTTTGCTGGCGGCGCGCGGCTTGACGCGGCGGCCGACGGATTTTTTGGAAGATGCCATAGCTTCACTCCTGATGGGCGACGGCTGGATTGCCTCGGGCAGTGGCCCTTGGCCCGTCTCGGAGCGCACCATGCCCGGCGGGCACTGAACCGCGCCTGAAATTCGCCGCGGCGGAAACCGGCAGCGGACTTGTGTAGATTGGCGCCCCTCGTTCCTGGACCACACGAAGAGGCTTTGATGCCCGCTGCTGCCACCCATGCATTGCTGTTCCCCGGCCAGGGCTCCCAAACGCCCGGCATGCTCAAGGCCCTGGCCGAGCTCCATCCGGTGATCGGCGAGACCTATGCCGAGGCCTCCGAGGCGCTCGGCTTTGATCTCGGCGCCCTGATCGCCAGCGGCCCCAAGGAGGATCTCGATCGCACCGAGAACACCCAGCCGGCCCTGCTGGCGGCCGGTGTTGCCGTCTGGCGCGCCTGGCAGTCGCAGTCACCGCCGGCGCCGCAGGCGTTGGCCGGGCACAGCCTGGGCGAATACACCGCCCTGGTCGCGGCCGGCGCCCTAGGCTTCGCCGACGGTCTGCGCCTGGTGCGCCTGCGCGGCCAGTTGATGCAGGCCGCTGTGCCCGAGGGGCAGGGCGGCATGGCGGCGGTCATCGGCCTGGACGACGAGGCGGTCGCGCGATTGTGCGCCGCCTACCCGGGCAGCGAGCTGCTGACGCCTGCCAACTACAACAGTCCTGGCCAGGTGGTGGTGGCGGGCGAGACCGCCGCGCTGGATTGGCTGATGGCCAATGGCAAGGCCCAGGGCGCGCGGATGGTGATGCGGGTCGGCATGTCGGTGCCCTCGCACTGCGCCCTGCTGCGCTCAGCGGCGGAGCGTCTGGCCGAGGCGCTGGCCACGACCAGCGTCTCGACCCCGAATATTCCGGTGCTGCACAACCTCGACGCTGCGCCGCGCACCGAGCCGCAGGCGATCCGCGCCGCGCTGGCGGCGCAGCTGCACCAGCCGGTGCAATGGACTCGCACGATCCAGGCGCTGGCCGGGCAGGGAGTCGATCACTGGCTGGAATGCGGCCCGGGCAAGGTGCTGACCGGGCTGGTCAAGCGCAGTGTCGAAGGCGCGCGCCTGTTCGCGCTCGAAGATCCGGCGCAGTTCCTCGCCGCCGCCACCACCATCAAGGGCTAGCACATGCAGATTTCATTCGAAGGCCAGATCGCGCTCGTCACCGGCGCTTCGCGCGGTATCGGCCGCGCCATTGCCCTCAGCCTGGCGCAGGGCGGGGCGACGGTCTATGGCACCGCCACCAGCGAGTCGGGCGCCGCCGCGATCAGCGAGGCGCTGGCTCCCTACGGCGGTCAGGGGCGGGTGCTGGACGTGCGCGATGCCGCCGCCAGCGAGGCTCTGGTCGAGGCCATCAGCAAGGAAAAGGGCGCGGTCGGCATTTTGGTCAACAACGCCGGCATCACCCGCGACACCCTGCTGATGCGGATGAAGGACGAGGATTGGGCGGCGGTCATCGACACCGACCTCAGTGCCGTGTTCCGGCTCAGCCGCGCGGTGCTCCGCGGGATGATGAAGGCGCGCCACGGCCGCATCATCTCGGTCGGCTCGGTGGTGGGTGTGATGGGCAATCCCGGCCAGGCCAACTACTGCGCCGCCAAGGCCGGCCTGATCGGTTTCTCGAAATCGCTGGCGCGCGAGATCGGCTCGCGCGGCATCACTGTCAATGTCGTTGCTCCCGGCTTCATCGACACCGACATGACCAAGGCGCTGCCGGAGGCTGCCCGCACCGCTCTGCTCGATCAGGTGCCCGCTGGCCGCCTGGGCGAGCCCGACGACATCGCCGCCGCCGTCTGTTTTCTCGCCTCCCGTGCCGCCGGCTACATCACCGGCGAGACGCTGCAGGTCAATGGTGGCCTGTATATGCAGTGACTGCGGGGCTGGTGTTTCATCCTGCACTGCAACATGTACTCCGTCCGGCGGGTGGCGACTGTCATGAACCATCGCTTAGAATCCGGCGGCCACAACGACCCCAGGCTTTAAGGAGCCGACATGAGTAGCTTGGAAGAAAAAGTCAAGAAGATCATTGCTGAACAGCTTTCCGTTAGCGAAGACCAGATCAAGCCCGAATCCGCCTTTGTGGAAGACCTCGGCGCCGACTCGCTCGACACCGTCGAGCTGGTGATGGCACTGGAAGAAGAGTTTGAAATCGACATCCCTGACGAAGAAGCCGAGAAGATCCGCACGTTCCAGGATGTGCTCAGCTACATCAAGACCCACGCCAGCCAGGCGTCCTGAGGCCTGACCGGCTTCCATCCCCTCCACAATCCGGATCAGCCGCATGACACGCCGCCGCGTGGTGGTGACGGGTCTAGGTATCGTTTCCCCGGTCGGGTCCTCGGTGGACCTGGCCTGGGGGAACATCCTTGCCGGCAAGTCGGGCATCGTCCCGATCAGCCATTACGACGTCTCCGCCTACACCACCAAGTTCGCCGGTCTGGTGTCGCCGGATTTCAAGGCCGAGGACTGGATGGGCCCCAAGGAGATCCGCAAGACGGATCCCTTCATTCATTACGGAGTCGCCGCTGCCAAGCAGGCGCTGCGCGATTCCGGACTCGAAATCACCGACGCCAACCGTGAACGCATCGCCATCACGGTCGGTTCCGGCATCGGCGGTATCGGCGCCATCGCCGAGGAATGCCGAGCCCTGCACGAGAAAGGCCCCAAGCGGGTATCCCCGTTCTTCGTGCCCAGCTCCATCATCAACATGGTCGCCGGCTACATCTCCATCGAGATGGGCATCACCGGCGGCAGTTTCAGCACCGTGTCCGCCTGCACCACCGCCGCTCATTCGATCGGCATGGCGCACCGGATGATTTCCTACGGCGATGCCGAAGTGGTGGTGGCGGGCGGCGCCGAAGCCGGCTCCGCGCCGTCCGGCATGGCCGGCTTCTGCCAGGCGCGGGCGCTGTCGACCCGCAACGATGCGCCCCAGCAGGCCAGCCGTCCGTTTGATCGGGATCGCGACGGCTTCGTGCTGGGTGACGGCGCCGGCGTGGTGGTGCTGGAGGAGTACGAGCACGCCAAGGCCCGGGGCGCGAAGATCTATGCGGAGTTGATCGGCTTCGGCATGTCCTCCGACGCCTATCACATCACCCTGCCGCCGGACGACGGCAACGGCGCCCGCCGCGCCATGCAGTCGGCGCTGCGGGATGCCGGCCTCAATCCCGAGCAGGTCGACTACATCAACGCCCACGGCACCTCGACCCCGGCCGGCGACGCCGCCGAGACCGTGGCGGTGAAGGGAGCTTTCGGCGACTACGCGATGAAGGTGCCGGTGTCCTCGACCAAGTCGATGACCGGACACCTGCTCGGCGCCGCCGGCGGTATCGAGGCGATCTTCTCGGTACTCGCGATCCGCGACCAGGTGCTGCCGCCGACCATCAACCTCGACAACCCCAGCGAGGGTTGCGACCTGGATTACGTGCCGCACACGGCACGGCAGGCGAAGGTGGACGTGGTGCTCTCGAATTCCTTCGGCTTCGGTGGCACCAACGGCACGTTGGTGTTCCGCCGTCTCAACTAGGCCTTCGTGGCGCGCCAGGCGCAGCGACCCGGAACCCGCGACCTCCTAGCCCTGCACGAGCGGAATCCGGGGCGCTATCCCTTCCTGCTGGAAAGCGTGGCCGGCCATCCGCAGTCCGGCCGCTACGACCTGCTGTTCGCGTTTCCCGACTGGGATGCGGCCGCCACGGTGGCCGATGGTGAGAGCTTCTTCCAGCGCCTGAGCGCAGCCAGCCGGGCGGCGGGCGAGGACGGCGAGGATCACGGCCTGCCGTTCGCCGGTGGCTGGTTCCTGTTCCTGGCGTACGAGGCAGCCGGCTACATCGAGCCCCGGCTGCGGCTGCCGGCGGCGCCCGGCAGCCTGCCCCGTGCCATCGCGGTGCGCTGTCCGGCGGCGCTGATCGTCGACCGCGAGCGCGGCATCGTCCATGCGGTCAGCGAGGACGGCCGGCATCTGCCGGAACTGCTGGCCGACCTGGAGCTGCCAGTGCCCGCCGCGCCCGCCCCGAGGGTCGGCGCCCTGGTCGAGGCAGTCGAGGAGGAGCCTGCCGCTCGGCATTTGGCCGGAGTCCGCCGGGTGCTCGACTACTTGCGTGACGGTGACAGCTTTCAGATAAATCTTTCAAGGGCTTGGAGCGCAAAGCTAAAGTCTGATGTGAGCATCGGAGAGATCTACCGGGGACTGCGGGCGAACAACCCCGCGCCGTTCGCGGGCCTGGCCCGACTGGGCTCCGCCACGGTCTTAAGTTCATCACCTGAGCGATTGATTTCGATAGAAAAAGAAGGCTCGGCCCGGCGCGTGCAGACACGCCCCATCGCCGGCACCCGACCACGTTCCGAGCAGCTCGGCGAGGACCAGGCCCTGCGCGCCCAGCTGGTCGGCAGCCTGAAGGAGCGGGCCGAACACGTGATGCTGATCGACCTCGAACGCAACGACCTCGGCCGTGTCTGCGAGCCCGGCAGCGTCGAAGTCAGCGAACTGATGACGGTGGAAAGCTACGCCCATGTCCATCACATCGTTTCCAACATCCGTGGCCTGCTGCGGCCGGAGGTGGGGCCGGGCGAAGCAATCGCCGCCGTGTTTCCGGGCGGCACCATTACCGGCTGTCCGAAACTGCGCTCAATGGAGATCATCGCCGAGCTGGAAGGGGTGGGGCGCGGCGCCTACACCGGCGCCATGGGCTATCTGTCGCGCTCGGGCCGGCTCGACCTCAACATTCTGATACGTAGCCTGGTGGTCGAGGGCGGGCAGATCACGCTACGCGCCGGCGGCGGCATCGTCGCCGATTCGACGCCGGAAGCCGAGCTCGCCGAGACCCGCACCAAGGCCAAGGGCCTGCTGCGGGCGCTGGGTATCACGGCATGACGCCCGACCTGCCGCGCGAGATCGTCGCTCTGGTCAATGGCGGACCGCCCGGTACCTCGATCCTCACCAGCCGCGCGCTGCACTACGGCGACGGCGTGTTCCGCACCTTGCTGCGCCACGACGGCCGCTGGCTCGATTTCGATCGCCACTACGTGAAGCTGGTACAGGACTGCCGTGCGCTGGACCTCGACCCACCGCATGTGGGCCAGCTGGAGGCCGAGCTGGAAGCCCTGGGCGGCGGCCGCGCGACACCGGCGGTGGGCAAGATCATCCTGGCCCGCGCGGGCGGCGGACGCGGCTATACGCCCGGCACCCGGCAGTGCGAGCGCATCCTGCTGCGCTACCCGGCGCCGCGCTATCCGGCCAGCTGCTGGAGCGAGGGGGTGACGGCGATCCGCTCGCCGGTGATGCTGGCGGAGCAGCCGCGCCTGGCCGGCGCCAAGCACCTCAACCGGCTGGAGAACGTGCTGGCCGCCAAGGGCTGGCCGAGTGGCGTCCAGGAGGCTCTGATGACCGATACCTCGGGCCGCCTGGTCTGCGGCAGCCGCAGCAATCTGTTCTGGGTCGAGGCGGGCCGTCTGTACACGCCCAAACTCGGCCGCTGCGGTGTCGCCGGCCTGATGCGGGCGCGCCTGATCGAGGCGGCGCGCAGCCTGGGGCTCAACACCGAGCTGGTGGAGGCCCCGTTCGAGCAGTTGCTGCAGGCGCGCGAGGCCTTCATCTGCAACAGCATCATCGGCCTCTGGCCGCTGCGTCGGGTCGAGAGCCAGGACTATGGTCCACCGGGGCCGCTCAGCCAGCGCCTGCAGGTACTGCTGGCGCACCCCGCGCTCGCCGATCTCGGTTGATCGGACGATGTCGCTGCCCCCGACCCTGCTGCTATCGTTGATCGAATGAAAATTCTTATGCGCGCCATTGCCGTGCTGCTGCTGCTTGGTCTGCTGGCCGCCGCCGTGCTGGTGATCGACGCCCGTCAGCAGCTGGCCACGCCGCTGGCGCTGGAGGAAGTCGAGCGCATCACCATCGAGCGGGGTGACCGGGTGCGCGACGTGATCGACGCCATGCAGGCGGTCGATGCCTTCGCCACGCCGCGCCAGGCGCTGTACCTGCGTCTGCGGGTGCGGCTTGATCGTGGCAAGGCGCGGATCAAGGCCGGGGACTTCGATCTGGCGCCCGGCACCACGCCGATGCAGGCGCTTGCCCTGTTTGTCGAGGGCCGCGCGGTGCTGTCCGAACTGCGGCTGCCCGAGGGCTGGCGTTTCTCGCAGGCGCTGGACCTGGTTCGCATCCACCCGGACCTGGGCCACACCCTGCCGGAGGATCTCAGCCCGGAGGAGTTGATGGCGCGCATCGGCTTGCCCGGTGAGCATCCAGAGGGGCGGTTCTTCCCCGACACCTACCGTTTCACCAAGGGCATGCGCGATACCGACTTCCTGCGCCACGCCCACGCCCTGATGGCCAAGACCCTGGCCGAGGAATGGAGTGCCCGGGCGCCGGAGTTGCCTTATGAGCAGCCCGCGCAGGCCCTGGCCATGGCGTCCATCGTCGAGAAGGAGACCGGTGCGGCCTTCGAGCGGCCACGCATCGCCGGCGTGTTCACCCGGCGCCTGCGGGTCGGCATGCGGCTGCAGACCGACCCGACCGTGATCTACGGGCTGGGCGAGAGCTTCGACGGCAATCTGCGCAAGATCGATCTGCTCACCGACGGCCTCTACAACAGCTACACCCGCAGCGGCTTGCCGCCGACGCCGATCTGCCTGCCGAGCCGCGCCGCCATCCACGCGGCCCTGCATCCGGAGGACGACGGCAGCGTCTATTTCGTCGCCCGTGGCGACGGCACCCACCAGTTCAGCAAGACCCTGGCCGAGCACGCCGCGGCCGTGCGGCAGTATCAGCTGCGGCGATGAGCGCCGGCCTGTTCCTGACGCTGGAAGGCGGCGAGGGCGCCGGCAAGTCGACGGCGGCGCGCTTCCTGGCGGAGCAATTCCAGGTGCGTGGCCGCGCAGTGGTGCTGACCCGCGAGCCCGGCGGTTCGCCGCTGGCCGAGGCGATCCGCCAGCTGGTGTTGTCGAACTGGGACGAGGGCATGCCGGCCAGCAGCGAGACCCTGCTGATGTTCGCGGCCCGCGCCGCGCATCTGCAGGCCACCATTCTGCCGGCGCTGGCGCGTGGCGCGGTGGTGATCTGCGATCGTTTCGTCGACGCCAGCTGGGCCTACCAGGGCGCCGGACGCGGCGTGCCGGCAGTGCAGCTGGCGCAGCTGGAGACGATGGTGCTGGGCAGCCTGCGCCCGCACCGCACCCTGCTGTTCGACCTGCCGCCGGAACTCGGGCTGGCGCGCGCCAAGAGTCGCGGCGATGCCAATCGCTTCGAGGCCGAGGCCCTGGATTTCCAGCGCCGGGTGCGACAGGCCTATCTCGACCGCGCCCGGGAAGCTCCGGACCGCTATGTCCTGATCGATGCCGCCCAAGAGCTGCCGGCCGTGCAGGCACAGCTGCTGGCCGTGCTGGCGGCGATGCCATGAGCGGCGATCAGGCTCTGTTCCAGCCCTTGCCCTGGCAGCAGGCGCAATGGACCCAGATCGACCAGGCGCGCCGGCGCCAGCAGCTCACCCACGCCTGGCTGCTGGCCGGGCCGGAGGGAGTTGGCAAGCGCAGCTTCGCCCGCGCCCTGGCTGCCAGCCTGCTGTGTGGCCAGCCCGATGCCGAGGGGCGCGCCTGCGGTGTCTGCCGGGGCTGCCGCATGCTGGCCAGTGGTGGTCATCCGGACGCGCATCTGCTCGGTCTGGATGGCCATCTCGGCCTGGCCGCCAGCGAGGAGTTGCAGGCCGAGGACGGCCTGAGTTTCTGGACCCCGAAGAAGGACAGCGCCCGGCGCGACATCGCCGTCGATGCGGTGCGCAGCCTGCTGGAAAAACTGACGGTGTCGGCGCACCTGGGTGGCGCGCGGGTGATCGTCATCCACCCGGCCAGCGAAATGAGCGAGGCCACCGCCAATTCCCTGCTGAAAACCATCGAGGAGCCGCCGGCCAATACCTACCTGCTGTTCCTCGCCGAGTTTCCGCAGGCGCTGAAGCAGACCATCCGCAGCCGCTGCCAGCTGTTGCGCTTCGCGCCGCCGCCGCCGGTGGCGGCGCTGGACTGGCTGCGCGCGCGGCATCCCGCAGCCGATGCGGCCCTGCTCGCCGAGGCCGGTGGTGCGCCGCTGAAGGCGGCCCGCTGGCTGGAGCAGGATGAACCGGCGCGCCGCCAGCGCTGGCACCGGTTGCTGGGCGAGGTCGGCGGGCGCCGGCTCGATCCGCTGCAGGCCGCCGCCGAATTCGGCCGCGACAAGCGCGAGGTCGGCGCGCTCTGCCGCTACTGGCAGGAACAGCTGCTGGCGCAACTGCGTGGCGGCCACTGGAGCCAGCGTCACGAACAGTTCCTGGCGCTGCTGCTGGAAGGCCTGCGCCGGCTGGAAGACACCAACGCCCAGCCCCAGCTGCTGCTGGAGTCGCTGCTGCTGCGCTGGCGGATGCTGGCGGGCACGTCCGCGAGCGCGTAATCTCCGTCCAGCTTCGCAACAATTACTATCAATCCTTCCCATGAGCACACCTGCGCGCGGTGGCGGCCAGCCCGGCATCCTTACGCTCAACATCAAGGACAAGAGCGCGCTCTACGTCGCCTATATGCCGTTCGTGAAGAACGGCGGCCTGTTCATCCCCACCGAGAAGCAGTACAAGCTCGGCGACGAGGTGTTCATCCTGCTTACCCTGATGGACTCCGCCGAACGCCTGCCGGTGGCCGGCAAGGTGGTCTGGGTCACCCCACGCGGCGCGCAGAACAAGCGGCAGCAGGGCATCGGCGTGCAGTTCTCGGCGCAGGATTCCGGCACCACCCAGAAGAAGATCGAGGCGCTGCTGGCCGGCGCGCTCGGCGCCGACCGCCCCACCCACACCATGTGATCCGGCGGCGCCTCGCCGCCCTTGGGTTTCAGTCGGCGCGCGGCGGCAGGCCACCGTCGAGGGTGTAGGCCTGATAACCCTTCTGGGTCAGCACGAAGGCAGCCACCGAGGCGCGGCGACCGGAGTCGCAGCAAGCGACATAGCATTTGCCGTGGTCGAGCAGGGCCAGCTTCATGCGCAGCATGAACAGCGGAATGTTGAGCGCGCCCGGCACCGGTGCCGCCTGTACTTCGGTGGGCATCCGCACGTCCAGCCATTGCGCCTGGCCGGCGCTGACCATTTTCTGCGCCTCGGCGAACTTCAGTTTGCGCGCCAGCGGCTCGTTGAGCAGGGAGCGGAAATCGCTCTTCGACAGGCGGGTCAGCTTGCCACGCGTGAGCATGGTGATGGTGGCATTGCGCGGCGACTCGGAGATCAGCGCCTCCTCGCCAAAACAGGAACCGGCTTCCAGCTCGGCCAGGCGCACCGGCTTCTGGTTCGGCGCCTCGCGGGTGACCATGCAGCGGCCTTCGGTGATCACATAGAAGTAGTCCCCGGGTTCGCCCTGCTTGAGCACCACCTGGCCGGCTTCGACGCTGATCGGCTGCATGCGCAGGAACATCGCCTGCAGATTGGCCGGCGGCACGCTCTGGAAGGTGGGCATCTGCAGCAGGCGGGTCATCCAGTCGCCGTCGTCGCTGTCCTCGCTGCCGAGTTCCTCTACCTCGAACTTGCCGGTCTGGTCCCAGGTCAGCATGACGTCGAGCAGGCTGGCATCCACCGCCAGGATCCTTGAGGGCTCCAGCACCCGCGCCGCGACCTTGCGCGGCGACTGGTGCGCCAGCCGATGCGCGGCGTCCGGAGTACCGGCGCGCACCCGTGCCAGCGGCTTGCCGGCGGCATCTTCCAGCTGCACTTCGCCGGCCAGCACATAGAGGGCGTTGCTGGCGCTCTCGCCGACCCGGAACAGCAGTTCGCCGGCCGGCAGTTCGACCACGGAGGCCTTTTTCGCCAGGGTGGCCTGGCTGTCCGACTTCAGGGCATTTAGCGGCACCAGTCCGGTGAACAGGGCGGTGCTGACAGCCTCCGACATCGTTGCGTCCTCGTGCTGGGCAAGCGGGGTATGGGTTCGTCGAAAGATAGCACGCGCGGCCCTCGCCGCCGGCTCTCAGTCCAGCACCCGACGCGCCCCGACCAGGCGCTTCTGGAAGGCCGGAATGTCGATGCGGGTCGCCCGCACCGCACCGCCGCTGACCGGCGCGTGCACGGCCTCGCCGTCACCGAGGTAGACCACGACATGGGTCGGCTCCGGCTTCTTGTCCTCGAAGCGGTAGAACAGCAGATCGCCGGTGCGCGCCTCGTCGGGATCGACCGCGTGGCCGCTACGGAACAGGGCGCCGGTGGTGCGCGGCAGACGCAGGCCGGACTGGGAGTAGACGTACTGGACCAGGCCGGAGCAGTCGAAGGCATCCGGGCCGGCGCCGCCGTAGCGGTAGGGCTTGCCGACCTGAGCCAGGGCATTGATGACGATGGCCTCGCGCACCTCGCCGAGGCCCGAGGGTGGGCGCGAGGCGCAGCCGGCCAGGCCCAGCCAGAGCCCGGCGGCGAGCAGGGTGCCGATCCAGGTCGGATAAAGCTGGCGGCGGTGGCGCGGGGGCAGGGTCATGGCGGCGGCGGTCGGGTCTGCGCGCAGGATAGCGGGCGCTCACGCGGCCAACAAAAAGCCGGCGCCACCAGGGCGCCGGCCGGTTCGACTCAGCAAGCCCTCAGTGGCCTTCGAGCTTGTCCAGGTACCGCTCGGCGTCGAGCGCGGCCTGGCAGCCGGTGCCGGCGCTGGTGATCGCCTGGCGGTAGACGTGATCCTGCACGTCGCCCGCCGCGAACACCCCGGGCATCGAGGTCGCGGTGGCGTCACCACCGGAGCCCGACTTAACCTGGATGTAGCCGCCCTGCATTTCCAGCTGGCCCTCGAAGATGCCGGTGTTGGGCGAGTGGCCGATGGCGATGAACACGCCCTTCAGGCCGATCTCGCGCGCCGCGCCGGTCTGGAGGTTCTTCACCCGCATGCCAGTGACCCCGCTGGCATCGCCCAGCACTTCATCGAGGGTCGAATCCCAGATGATCTCGACCTTGCCCTCGGCGGCCTTCTTGAACAGCTTGTCGTGCAGGATTTTCTCGCCCTTGAACTTGTCGCGGCGATGGACAATGGTGACCTTGCTGGCGATGTTGGCGAGGTAGAGCGCTTCTTCCACCGCGGTATTGCCGCCGCCGATCACCGCCACTTCCTGGCCCTTGTAGAAGAAGCCATCGCAGGTCGCGCAGGCCGACACGCCCTTGCCGCGAAAGGCGGTTTCGCTGTCCATGCCCAGGTACTTGGCGCTGGCACCGGTGGCGATGATCAGCGCGTCGCAGGTGTAGCTGCCCTGGTCGCCGACCAGGGTGTAGGGCTTGTGCTTGAGATCGACGGTGTGGATGTGGTCGTAGATGAAACCGGTCTCGAAGCGCTCGGCGTGCTGTTGCAGGCGCGCCATCAGGTCCGGGCCCATCAGGCCGTGGACGTCGCCGGGCCAGTTGTCGACCTCGGTGGTGGTCATCAGCTGCCCGCCGACTTCCAGGCCGGTGATCATCACCGGCTTCAGATTGGCGCGCGCCGCGTAGACAGCGGCGGTATAGCCGGCGGGGCCGGAACCCAGGATCACGAGACGATGATGCTGCACGGTGGACATCTTTGAAGTCCTCCAGAAAATTTGGGGATTGGTGGAGCGCCAGGCGCCAGCGGTACGCGACGGCACCGCTCGCGGTTGGCGCCGGGGCGGCTTGCCCGCCCCGGTGCCAGCGCGGCTTAGAGCTTGGCGGCGTTTTCGGCCAGGTAGGCAGCCACGCCTTCCGGCGTTGCCTGCATGCCCTTGTCGCCCTTCTTCCAGCCGGCCGGGCAGACTTCGCCGTGCTCTTCGTGGAACTGCAGGGCATCGACCAGACGCAGGGCCTCGTCGGCCTCGCGGCCCAGCGGCAGGTTGTTGACCACCTGGTGCTGGACGATGCCGTTCTTGTCGATCAGGAAGGTGGCGCGGAAGGCGACGCCGTCCTGGTGTTCGACGCCGTAGGCGCGGGTGATCTCGTGGTTGACGTCGGCCACCATCGGGAAGCCGACCGGGCCGATGCCGCCCTTGTTGATCGGGGTGTTGCGCCAGGCGTGGTGGGTGAACTGGCTGTCGATGGAGACGCCGACCAGTTGCACGCCGCGATCCTCGAAGGCCTTGCGGCGGTGTTCGTGGGCGATGATTTCGCTGGGGCAGACGAAGGTGAAGTCCAGCGGCCAGAAGAACAGCACCACCGGCTTGCCACGCAGATCGGAGAGCTTGAGCTCGCCGAGGCTGCCATCGCCGAGGACGGCGGCGGCCTTGAAGTCGGGGGCGGGACGATTGACGAGTACGCTCATGGGTATTTCCTTAGAGTCGGTTGGGGTGTCGGACAGCGGATGGGGGCGCGAGTTGCCGGTCGCCAAGCCGGCCTGCCTGGAGTGGCAGGCGCATTGATCGGACGCCGCGCAGTCTAGGAACGGCCGGGGCATCGGTCAAAGCGAAGGTATTTATTCCGCGCATAGTGGCCGTCTATGGTTGCGGGCTGCTGGCACCGGGTTTCCAGGCCCGGCGCCAGCGACGGATCCGCAGCCTCGCATGGCATACTGCGGCGCTTCCGCGCTGCTCCGCCTGGTTCACGGTAACGACTATGAGCGACACCGCTCGCCGCCCTCTGATTGTCCGATTTTTCAATGGCCTCTGGTCCGCCGTGGTCTGGTTCTACCGACTGCTGGTGATCGGCATGCTGGCGGTGTCGCTGAGCCTGTTGTGGATGAGCCTGCGCAGCCAGTCGAAGGTGATGGTGGAAGACAATCTGGCCCTGGTGGTGGCACCGACCGGCGAGCTGGTCGAGCAGGTTGATCTGGAGCCGGCGCAACGCCTGGCCGAGCAGTTCGCCGGCGAAATGCCGTCGCAGTCCCTCTTGCGTGACCTGGTCGATGCCCTGGACGCGGCCGGCAAGGACTCGCGCATCAGCCTTGCCGTGGTGAAGCTGGACGGCCTTGCTGGCGCCGGCTTGGCCCAGCTGGAAGAGCTGAACGCCGCCATCGACCGCTTCAAGGCCACCGGCAAGCCGGTGCACGCCTACGCGCCGAGTTACGAGCAGTCGCACTACTTCGTCGCCGCCCACGCCGACGACATCAGCATCGACCCCCTGGGCATGGTGGCGGTGGAAGGCCTGTCCAGCCAGCAACTGTATTTCAAGGATGCGCTCGACAAGCTCGGCATCGACATCAACGTGTTCCGGGTCGGCGAGTACAAGTCGGCGGTCGAGCCCTTCATCCGCAACGACATGTCGGAGGAAGCCAAGGCCGCCAATCGCGACTGGCTGGGCGATCTGTGGAGTCGCTACGGCCAGTTGACCGCCGCGGCGCGCAAGCTGCCCGCGGGCAGCATCGACCAGTATGTCGACGGGTTCGCCGCCGGTATGCAGCAGCATGGTGGTGATGCCGCCGCCTACGCCAAGACGGCGGGCCTGGTCAGCCATGTTGAAACCCTGAGCCAGTTCCGTCAGCGCATCGGCGCGACCGTGGGCATGGACGAGGACATCGGCAGCTTCCGGCAGATCTGGTCCGAGGACTATCTGCGCGCAGTGCACAAGAGCGCGCATGGTCCGGCCGCCGACCACCGCATCGGCCTGGTGGTGGTGCAGGGCGAGATCGTGGACGGGCAGGGCGAGCCCGGGGTTGCCGGCGGCGACACCATCGCCGACCTGCTCGACGAGGCGCGCCGCGACGAGAACATCGACGCCGTGGTGCTGCGGGTCGATTCCCCCGGTGGCAGCGTCTATGCCTCGGAGCAGATCCGGCGCGCGGTGCAGGCCTTGCGTGAGGACGGCAAGCCGGTGGTCGCCTCGATGTCCTCTGTGGCCGCCAGCGGCGGCTACTGGGTGAGCATGGCGGCCGACCGCATCATTGCCCACGAGAGCACCATCACCGGTTCGATCGGCATCTTCGGCCTGATTCCGACCTTCGACAAACCACTGGCCAAGCTCGGCATCCACGGCGATGGCGTCGGCACAACCTCGCTGGCGGGGGCGTTGCGCATCGATCGGCCGCTGAGCCCCGAAGTGAAGATCATCATCCAGTCCAGCATCGACAAGGGTTACCGCGATTTCATCCAGGGTGTCGCCGAAGGCCGCAAGCTGGAGCCGGAGGCCGTCGAGCGTCTGGCGCGCGGCCGGGTCTGGAGCGGGCTGAAAGCCAAGGAGCTGGGGCTGGTCGACGAATTCGGCGGTCTCGATGCTGCGGTGAAAGCGGCGGCCGGCCTTGCCGAACTGGAGGAGGGGCAGTACGAGCTGGAGGAATTCCACCCCGGCACGACCTCGCCCCTGCACGCCCTGCTCCAGTACTTTGGGCAGGCGACGGCGCGGCAGTCCTCCCTGAACAGCCTCAGTGGCCTGCTCAGCCGGCTGGGGCAGACCCGCGAGCTGCGGTCTTCGCTGGGCTGGCTCAACGACCCGCGTGGGCTCTATGCGCGCTGCTTCTGCGCGCTGGAGCTGGACGGCCGTCGCTAGCGCGGTCGTCCGGGTCGCCACGAGCACGCGCATGGACAGCACCAGCCTGACCCAGTACGCCCTGGTCAACGGCGCCCGCCTGCGCTACGTCGATCAGGGGCAGGGGCCGCCGCTGCTGCTGATCCACGGCCTGGGCGCCAGCCATGCCGACTGGGACCAGCAGATCGCCGCGCTCTCCCGCATCTTCCGGGTGATCGCCCCCGACCTGCGCGGCCATGGCGACAGCGACGCGCAAGGGCCGTATTCGGTAGAGCGCTTCGCCACCGACCTGTTCCAGCTGGTGGAGCAGCTGGGCCTGGGTGCCCACGCCCTGATCGGCCACTCGATGGGTGGCGCGGTGGCGATGCAGATGGCGATCCTGCGGCCGGAGCGCATCGTCAAGCTGGTGCTCTGCAACACCCTGCCCAGCTTCCGGCCCCGCACCCTGGCGCAGAAGCAGCAGCTCTGGCTGCGACTCTGGGTGGCTAGGCTGCTCGGCAATGCCCGGCTGTCCCGGATCACCGCGAAGCGCATGTTCCCGAACCCCGACCAGCAGGTCCTGCGCGAGGCGGTGGCGGAGCGCAACGGCCGCACCGATAGCGCGGTTTACCTGGAGAGCCTGCGGGCCTTGTCCCGCTGGTCGGTGCAGGACAAGCTGCAATGGCTGCGCATGCCCAGCCTGGTGCTGGCCAGCGAGCACGACTATTTTCCCGCCAGCGAGGCGCAGACCTTCGCCGAGGCACTGCCCGACGGGCGCTACCGGATGTTCGAGGGCGCCCACCACGGGCTGCCGATGGAACGGCCGGACGAATTCAACCGCACGGTGCTGGACTTCCTGATGCCGGGCGCCGGAACCGCCGGCGGCAAGGGCGAGACCGCGCTCAACTGGCTACGGGTCGATACCCAGGCGGTGCCGAAGATCGACGTCAAGGACCTACTGAAAAAGGTCTAGCTTCTTTGGCGTATGGCAGGCCACAGCAAGCTTGTTGCCGTCGGGGTCTCTGAAATAAGCGCCGTAATAGTGCGCGTGATATTCAGGCCTGGGTCCGGGTCTGCCTTCACAAGTTCCGCCACTGGCCAAAGCGACCTCATAGACCCGTTGAACCTGCGCATGGCTTTCGGCGAGGAAGGCCACCATGTTTCCGTTGCCCGGGTGTGGGATCAGTCGATTGAATGGTCTGCCAATCACAAACAGCGGCCTGCCTCCCGGTGTGGCCTCCCAAGCCGCCCACGGGCGCTCTGTTTCGCAAAATCGCTGTTTGATGCCAAGGGCAGCCATCACCGGGACATAGAAGCCGAGCGATTTTTGAAAATCGCTGATGCCAACAAAGACGTGGGAGAACATGGCTCGCTGTCTTTCTTAGGTGTGCTCATCGTGAGTTAGTAAGCGCTTGGGTCGCTACAAATTGCCCCGCTCCAACTCATGGAGGTAATGAAACTCCGGTGCTTCCACCCCAGCCACTCGGCGGATCTCCACCAGTCTAGGCGATTCAAAAAACGCCCTGGCATTGGCGATGGAATCCCACCGGGAGAAGTGGATGATCTTGTTGGGATCGTTTTCGTTGCGCAGCACGGTATAGCACTGCTCGCCCGCTGCCTTGCGCATCGAAGCCGCAGCGTCGAAGACCTGTTTCCATGCGGTGTAGTCCTTGACAGCGTGGATGATGAGAACGTGGTCCATGGCGTCGTTGCGATGTCCGGCGGTGGTTTAGAAACAGTGCTCGGCCGCAGGGAAAGTCTTGGCTTTCACTTCGGCGACATAGGCGGCAACGGCGGCCTGGATACTCGTTTTCCCCGCCATGAAGTTCTTCACGAAGCGTGGCTTGCGGCCAGGGAACACATCCAGCAGGTCGTGCAAGACCAGCACCTGGCCAGAGCAGTCTGGCCCCGCACCAATGCCGATGGTGGGAATGCTCAGCGCCGCTGTTATCTCCGTACCAAGCGTGGATGGAATGGCTTCGAGCAGCACCATGCTGGCGCCTGCGGCTTGCAGAGCGAGAGCATCGGCCTTGAGTGCGGCTGCATTCTCGATGGTCTTGCCCTGAATCTTGTAGCCGCCGAGCAGGTGGATGGATTGCGGCATCAAGCCCAGATGCCCGCACACCGGCACACCGCGCTGGGTCAGGAATTGCACGGTGTCGGCGAGCCAGCCACCGCCTTCCAGCTTCACCATGTGGGCGCCCGCCCGCATGAGCGTGGTGGCTTGCCGGTAGGTATCCGCTGGCGAGGCCAACGCGCCCACGGGCAGATCGGCCATCAACAGGGCAGTGCGGTTGCCGCGCGCTACGCTGGCGGTGTGGTAGGCGATGTCGGCCAGCCTCACCGGCACCGTGCTGCTGTGGCCCTGGCAGACCATGCCCAGCGAGTCGCCCACCAGCAGCACTTCCACCCCGCACTGGTTCAGCAGCGCGGCAAAGCTGGCGTCGTAGCAGGTGAGCACCGCTATTTTCTCGCCCTTGCCGCGCAGCGCCGCAAGGCGAGTGACCGTGATGGGCTGTTGCGTGGGCCCAGTGTCCAGCTCGTGCAGATAGCCCGGCAGAGGGTTCACGCTCTGGCTCACGTGCCCTGCTCCGCGCAGGCTTGGATGGCATCGTCGAGACGGTCGTTGCCCCAGAACATCTCCGCCGCCTTCGGGGTCGATGACGGCTCATGGAGAGTTGCAGCCAGTGGAAAGCCTGCGGTGGCTGGGAGGCCGACCAGCGTGCTCGTGCTCATGGTCTGAGCCGACGCGCAAAGAAGGCGAGGATTTCATCGCGTGCGGCGATAGTTGGCTGGCCTGCCTCATCAATCAGGTGTGCCGTGACTACGCTGTGCGGACTGGCGACCACCTGCTCGAAGAACGGTGAGAGGCCATCCTTTTTCGCCGCGCTGTCGGGCAGTACCCGCCCGATGAACCGCTCACCGAGTGCTGCGGTGTACGCCGCAAACCGCTCTGCCCTGCAGAAGCGATCACCTGCAAAACGATAGGCCAGCACGGTGAGGTCCTCCTGCTCCAGTCGCCGGCGCACGAGGGCGATTTCCTCCGGTGCGATCTCAAGCCCTGCCGGGTCGTTCATCGGCAGGGTTGGTTGCGAGAGCACGGGTGCGAGCATGGCGGGTTCCAGCATCATCGTCAGCGCAAAGTTGCCGGTGAAACACATGCCAATTGCCCCCACCCCCGGCCCGCCGCACTCGGCGTGCGCCAGGCGCGCCAATGCCCGCAGCCACTGCGTGACCGGGCTGGATTGGTTGGCGCTGAGCGCGCGGAACTCGGCACTCACGCAGGCGCGCTGGAACACCGTCTTGCTCTCGTCGGCATTCGGCACCGTGCCGTCTCGCCCAAATAGAGAGGGCATATAGACGGTAAAGCCCGCATCGCGCACCCAGCGCGCGAAGCGCGCCACTTCAGGGCTGATGCCGGGCATCTCGGTCATCACGATCACGGCCGGGCCGCTGCCTGCCACATGCACAACCTTGCTGGCGTCATTGAGGCTGATCTGGCGTGGGGTGAAATCGCTGAGGCTGTCGGCCTCGTGCAGTTTTTGCCGTGGCATGGTGGGTACGCTCGTCAGAAGAATCGTTTGCTGGAATTGCATTACAACGTCTTCGCGGCAACAATTGAACTGTCTATTTAGACTCTATTCGAGCTATTTCGGACAATGTTCGATTTCACCATTCTGGTTGCATCGGGTGGCTTTGCCTCGGCAGTCGCTGTCACGCTTGACCTGCTCGATACGGCTGCCTTCTTGGCTCCGCGCATCGGCGTGGCCACCCCCACTTGGCGCGTGCTGTCCTTGAGCGATGGGCCGACGCAGCTGAGCAATGGCTTGAGTCTCAATGCCAAGCGGCTCACCCGCCGCACTGCCCCTGATGCCTCCATCTGGGTCGTGCCTGGCCTTGCGACCCAGAGCACGGTCAGCACGGACGCCCGCGTGCTGCAGTCCGATGCGCTGCTGGCAATCAAGGCGCTCAAGGCGCAAGCCGGCGCTGGCGGTGTGGTGGCAGCATCGTGCTCGGCGGTTTTTCTGCTGCAAGCAGCGGGTTTGCTCAAAGACAAGAAGGCCACCACAACCTGGTGGCTCGCGCCACACCTGCAAAGCATTGAGCCGCGGTGCTCGGTGGATGCCAATCGGCTAGTGGTTTGCGACGGCAAGGTCTGGACGGCTGGTGCGGCCTTCGCGCAGACCGATCTGATGCTGCAATTGCTGCGCGCGCGCTTTGGCGCCGGGCTGGCCGATGCGGTGAGCCGTGTGCTGTTGATTGATGGTCGCGAGGCGCAAGCGCCGTATATCGTCCCCACCATGTTGGCCAACGGCAATGCGCTGATTGCCAAGCTCTCGCAGCAGATCGAAGCGGCACTGCCGCAGACGCCCAGTGTGGGTGAGATGGCAGCAGCCCTGTGCATTTCAGAACGCACGCTGACGCGCCGGGTCAGGGCCGCGACGGGAAAAAGTACCAGCGCATTGATCCAGTTCGTGCGGCTCAAACGAGCGAGGCTGCTGCTGGAAACCAGCCGCATGTCGGTTGAGCAGGTCGCCGAACAGGTGGGCTACCGTGACGCCACTGCATTGCGCCGCTTGATGCGCAAGGTGCTCGCGGCGACGCCACGGCAGTTTCGGCAGATCAACAACTGAGGCAGTGGCAACTGAATACTGGACTATCCTCCGGGCTAGCAGGCAGCCGGGGCCTACGCAAGCTGCGTCATCGGGACTCGTGCAGGGCTTCTCTAGCTTACGAAGCGCATCGACAGGTCGATGGCGCGCAGGTGCTTGGTGAGGCCGCCGACCGAGATCCGGTCCACGCCGGTTTCCGCCAGCCGGCGGATATTGTCCAGCGTCGCGCCGCCGGAGTATTCGATCAGGGTATGGCCGCCAGCGGCCCTATGCTCGCGACACAGGCGCACTGCCTCGCGGATCTCGCGGTCCGGCAGTTCGTCGACCAGCAGCAGATCGACATCCTCGGCCAGGGCCGCGCGTACCTCGTCGAGATCCTCGGCCTCGGTCATCAGCGGCACCCCGGCATTGAGCGCGCGCGCGGCGCGCAGCGCGGCAGCGATGCCACCGGCGGCGGCGATATGGTTTTCCTTGATGAGGATGCCGTCGTAGAGGCCGATGCGATGGTTGACGCCGCCGCCGACCAGCACCGCGTACTTCTGGGCATTGCGCAGGCCGGGCAGGGTCTTGCGGGTGTCGGCGATGGCACAGCCAGTGCCGGCCACGGCGGCGACATAGCCGGCCACCGTGGTCGCGGTGCCCGACAGGGTCTGCAGGAAGTTGAGGGCGCTGCGCTCGCCGGTGAGCAGGGCGCGCGCGGGGCCGGCCAGCGTGAACAGCACGGCGTCGGCGGCCACGCGCTCGCCTTCACCGACCTGCCAGTCGATGGCGATTTCCGGATCGAGCTGGCGGAATACCTCGTCCACCCAGGGGCGGCCGCAGATCACTGCCGCCTCGCGGCAGATCACCCGCGCCTGCGCCGGATGGTCCGGGCTCAGGCGGGCGGTGTGGTCGCCGGCGCTGCCCAGGTCCTCCGCCAGCGCGGCGCGGACCGTCTCGGCCAGGTTGTTGACATACGCCGGTAGCTGGATCGTCATCGCCGCCTCACGCCTCACGCCTCACGCATCACGCCTCACGCCTCCAGCAGGAATTCGAGCAGGGCCATCTGTGCCCACAGCCGGTTCTCCGCCTCGTCCCAGACCACGCTCTGCGGGCCGTCGATCACCTCGCCCGTGACTTCCTCGCCGCGATGGGCGGGCAGGCAGTGCTGAAAGATCGCGTCCGGCCTGGCGCGCGCCATCAACTCGGCATTGACGGTGTAGGGGGTGAACGCGGCGAGCCGCTTCGCCTCTTCCTTCTCCTGGCCCATGCTGGTCCAGGTATCGGTCACGATCAGGTCGGCGCCGTTGGCGGCGAAGGCGGCGCCGCGCATCAGCTCCACCGCGTCGCCGGCCCAGGCCAGCAGCGCACTGCTCGGCTCATAGCCCTTGGGGCAGGCGATGCGCAGCTTGAAGTCGAGCAGCTTCGCCGCCTCGATCCAGGAATGGCAGACGTTGTTGCCATCGCCGATCCAGGCCGCGGTCTTGCCGGCCAGCGGGCCGCGATGCTCGATCCAGGTCTGCAGGTCGGCCAGCAGCTGGCAGGGGTGGTGGAGGTTGCAGAGGCCGTTGATGACCGGCACCGAGGCATTGGCGGCCAGTTCCTGCTGGTCGGCGTGCGAGTCGTTGCGGATCATCACCGCGTCGACCATGCGCGACAGCACCTTGGCGGTGTCGCTGATCGGCTCGCTGCGGCCGAGCTGGGTGGCATCCCCGTGCAGGAACAGCGCGTGGCCGCCGAGCTTGGCGACGCCGGCTTCGAAGCTGACCCGGGTGCGGGTCGAGTTCTTGGTGAAGATCATCGCCAGCGTCTTGCCGGAGAGACTGCGGGGCAGGTCGCTTTTTTGCGCTTTCAGGCCGCGTGCGCGCTCGATCACGCGGTTGATCTCGGCGGCGGAGAGGTCGGAAAGCTTCAGGAAGTGGCGCGGCATGGCAGGGTGTGTTGGCATACAAGTGGTCGCTGCGTTGCGAGTCAAAACCGCGCAGTGCGAGGCGCGAGACGACGCTAAGGCTGGTTGCCTTCGCTAGTCTCGCAACGAAGCAATGCGCGGTTTTGGCCGCAACCCTTCGGGGCCGGACTGTTTTGGCGCATCGCGGCGTCAGCGAGTCCTTCGATGGCATCAACCATCGCGCGGCCTCCCTTCCTTGCGCTGCGCCAAAACAGCCTTCGGCCGCAGCGACCACTTATATGCCAACACACCCTTGGCCTCAAACAAGAAGGGCCGCTCAAGCGAGCGGCCCGGTCAGACGGAAATGTGAAGACCCTCAGCCGAGGTTCTTCTCCACGAACTCCCAATTGCACAGCGCCCAGAAGTGCTCGAGGTAGCTCGGGCGGGCGTTGCGATAGTCGATGTAATAGGCGTGTTCCCAGACGTCGCAGGTCAGCAGCGGCTT
>JAUYNO010000001.1 GCA_030696045.1 Stagnimonas sp.
CCGCACTTCGATATTCGATAGAACATGGCGACGATCTATGGGAAGGACGCGTTGTCGACACGTTTCATCGTCTGACCCTGGCGGAGCAGCGTCTTCAGGCGGACCCGTCTGGCGCATTTCGTGATTGGGAGGGGCGCAATCGGGAGTTTCACGAAGCGCTCGTTGCCGCGTACCCTTCGCCGTGGTTTCGTCGTTTCGACAGCGTCCTTTATCTCCACTCTGAGCGCTATCGCCGTATTCTAGCGAACGAGCGGCCGAACCCTGGGCGCGTTGTTCACGACGAGCACAGCGAGATTTTCAATGCGGCATTAGCACGTGATGCCGACCGCGCTGTGCTGGCCTTGGAGCAGCATATATCCTCATCCTATTCTTTTATGCGCGACGGCGCCTTGTTGCCGACCGAAAAACGGGAGCGGAAGGACGGACATGCGCGTCCACATCATAGCACCATCCGGGCAAAGACCGGATCTATCATTGACCGCAACGAGTAAAAGAGACCGACACGAAGGAGAGAGTACGTGAGTGGTAAATCTAACGAAAATGTGGTCGGAGACTGGACAGTCGAACAAATAAAATCGCTTTTTGATGAAGAGCAGGGCCTCATCGACCCACGTATTTATACCGACACGCACCTATATGAACGCGAGCTTGATCGGATATTTAGTCGATCTTGGCTTCTACTCGGCCACGAGTCGCATGTTCCAAAGCCGGGCGATTATCTTGCCACTTATATGGGTGAGGACCCTGTCATCCTTGTGCGTCAGAAGGACGCAAGCTTACGGGTGTTCTTAAATCAATGCCGTCACCGCAGCATGCGTATTTGTCGAGCGGACGCTGGCAATGCTCGGGCATTTACATGCAGCTATCACGGCTGGGCATACGATATTAGCGGAAAGCTCGTGAATGTCCCCTTCGAAAGCCAAGGCTATGGCGTGCTCGATAAGGAAAAATGGAGTCCTCTCCAAGCGCGGGTTGCGACGTACAAGGGATTGGTCTTCGCAAACTGGGATGAAGAGGCAAGCGAATTGGATGCCTATCTAGGCGACGCGGCCTTTTATATGGATCATATGCTCGACCGGTGTGCATCGGGTACCGAAGCCATAGGGGGGATCCAGAAATGGGTAATTCCGTGTAACTGGAAGTTTGCGGCGGAGCAGTTCTGTAGCGACATGTATCATGCGGGCACGGTGTCACATTTATCTGGAATTATGGCCGGCTTGCCAGAGGATGTCGAACTTGGGGACGTCCAGATCCCCACCTCCGGTTTCCAGTTTCGCTCGGACGGGGGAGGGCATGGAACAGGCTTCTATGTTGCGGAACCGGCCATGCTTCAGGCGATCATGGGTCCGCGCGTCACGGAATATTGGACCGATAGTCCAGCCGCCCAGACCGCCGAAAGCAGATTGGGATCAGCAGAACGCGCACGCGAGCTGATGGCTCAACATATGACGATTTTTCCGACCTGCTCCTTTTTGCCCGGCATCAACACCGTGCGAACATGGCATCCCCGCGGTCCCGGAGAGATGGAGGTTTGGGCATTTACCGTCGTCGATGCCGACGCGCCTGATGAGATCAAGGAAGAGTATCGGAGACAGACGATCCGGACGTTCTCGGCGGGCGGAGTGTTTGAACAAGACGACGGTGAAAACTGGGTCGAAATTCAGCGTGTGCTCCGCGGGCATATGGCTCGGAACCAGAGCTTGAATGCTCAACTTGGGTTGGGTCAATGGCGCACCGACCATCCCGACTACCCCGGCCGCATCAGTTACGTCTACAGTGAGGAGGCCGCACGTGGCTTCTATCGGCACTGGTCTGATATGATGACACGCTCCGACATGTCGATCGCTTCGCATAGGCAGGGCGGACTGACCGCCCAGGGCCAATGCGACAAATCGATCGAGGTGGCGAAATGAATGCGAACACCGAGGCAGCCGATCTCAGTAAAATTGACCGGAATAGTGGGCAAAGTATGCAATTTTCCCCTCAAATCTCGAAGGTAGATGTTCAGACTCAGCACGAGATTGAACAATTCTATTACCGAGAGTCTTGGCTTCTCGATAATAGAAAATTAAAGGATTGGTTTGCGTTATTAGACGATGATATTCGCTACTTTATGCCGCTTCGCACGAGTCGTATACAGCGCGAGGGAGCGCTCGAATTCTCGGGAGACAATGAATTCGCGCACTTCGACGACGATATTAAAACGATGAAAGGGCGTGTTCGCAAGTTGCTTTCGGACGTGGGCTGGTCAGAAAATCCGGCCTCCCGTACGCGACATATCGTCTCTAATGTTATTGTGAACACCTTGGATTCTGGTGACGTGTACGAAGTGAGTTCTGCCTTCCTTCTCTATCGCAATAGATCGGAGAACCAGGTGGATGTGTTCGCTGGCGAGCGCCGGGACGTACTGCGACGACGCGCAGATGGGATCGGCTTCGGAATTGGAAAGCGTATCATTCTGATCGATCAGAGCACGATCAACTCAAATAATCTCTCTATACTGTTCTAAAGGTCGGAAAGATGCCGTTTATTAGAGTCTGTGCTTACGCGGACGTGCCCGAGGGAGAGGCGCGCAAAATTGACGCTGAACCCGAGGCGGTCGCATTGTATAAAGTCGGAGGCGAGATTTTCGCCACACAAGATCGCTGCACGCACGGGGACTGGTCCCTTGCTGATGGCTATCTCGATGGAGAGGTCGTCGAATGCACACTTCATTGGGCAAAATTTTGCGTGCGTACCGGAAGGGCCTTGGCCGCTCCTGCTTGGGAGCCGCTTAAGACGTTTCCGGTACGTATCGAAGGCGAAGACGTTCTCATCGACTTCGATGGCGGTGCCGCCCTGGCAGAGTAATACTTCGCTACTCCTCACGCGCCTGCGTGTTTGCGAGCGCAGCATCTAGAGACCAAGGACAAGATTATGCAGCTAAAGGGCGAAGTGGCCTTCATAACCGGCGGGGCATCGGGCCTCGGTCGTGCGATCGTTGATCGTTTCGTGGCCGAAGGCGCTTGCGCCCTCGTTTTGGATCGGTCGCTCGACAGATTGCGTGAACTGGAGGCGAGCTACCCGGAACGCGTGATAGGAGTTGTTGGGGATGTGCGTACGATCAGCGATCACAAGCGCGCGGTTGAAATCTGCCTATCTCGCTTCGGAAAGCTTGATTGCCTGATCAATAACGCAGGCATATGGGATTATGGCACGGCGCTCGTAGATTTACCTGAAGATCGCATTGATTCCGCGTTTGATGAGATGTTTCAGATCAATGTGAAGGGCTATCTTCTCGCTGCAAAGGCCTGCCTTCCGGCCCTGGTGCAGAGCCGAGGCAGCATGATTTTTACCATTTCGAATGCTGGCTTCTATCCTGACGGCGGTGGCCCGCTCTACACGGCCACGAAGCACGCGGTCGTTGGATTGGTCCGTCAGCTAGCCTTCGAACTCGCTCCGATAATACGCGTAAACGGCGTGGCGCCGGGGGGCATAGGAGGGAGTGACCTGCGGGGTCCCGCGTCGCTCGACCTCGCCGCTACCAGCATCTCCAGCATTCCGCTAGCGGAACTTCTCTCAAAAGTTCTGCCACTTGAGACAGTTGCGAACGCAGACGACTACGCTGGGGCCTTTGTACTCTTTGCTTCTAGGCGTGATAACATTCCGGCAACGGGTGCACTTCTGAACTTTGACGGCGGTATCGGCGTCCGAGGCTTCAGCCGTGCCGCCGGCGGAACGGGCTTGGCTGAACGTTTCTCAAGCAATATCGCCGCTACTGTCTAAGGGTTTCCGTCTCAGATCGAACAACAATTCGGAAGGTCGAACCACAGTGACCCGGCATCAGGATGCAGGCTTTAAACAGCTGCCACTCCATCTGGGTCTACTGCCATCCGGAACTTAAGATACGCATAACCCGAAAGCGGTAAAATATCTATTATGGCAATAGAATTCCTCGATCTCGGCATCTCTGATCTAATGCAAAGATCGAACGAAATGACCCTCGCTGGGCCAGGTGCTATCGTCACCTATTCGCGCAAGGTGTTCATTCCGCTGACCCAGCTGTGCCGGGACGTGTGCCATTATTGCACCTTTGCGACCACGCCTCGGAAGATCGGCCAGGCCTATCTATCGCGCGACGAGGTGCTGGCGATCGCACGCGCAGGGGTGGCAGCGGGATGCCGGGAGGCACTGTTCACTCTGGGGGACCGGCCGGAGGCGCGCTACGGCGCTGCGCGGGCGGCGCTGACCGGGCTGGGCCATCCGACCACCTTGTCCTATCTGCGCGAGATGGCCGAAGCCGTGCTGACGGAGACCGGCCTGCTGCCGCACCTCAACCCGGGGCTGATGGACGATGCGGACTATGCCGCGCTCCGCCCGGTCTCCGCCTCGATGGGGCTGATGCTTGAGACGACCTCGGATCGCTTGTCGGCAAAGGGCGGACCCCACCATGGCTCGCCGGACAAGCTGCCGGCACGCCGGCTGGCGGCGATCGCGGCGGCGGGGCGGGCTGGCGTGCCGTTCACCACCGGGCTGCTGATCGGCATCGGCGAGACCCGCGCCGAGCGTGTCGAGGCGCTGGTCGCGATCCGTGACCTGCAGCGCACGCCTGGCCATATCCAGGAAGTGATCATCCAGAACTTCCGGGCCAAGCCCGGCACGCGGATGGCCCAGCATCCCGAGCCCTCGCTCGAGGAACATCTCTGGACGATCGCGGTTGCCCGGCTGATCCTGGGGCCGCAGATGACCATCCAGGCGCCGCCCAACCTCCACGGGCCCGAGGATTTGGCGGCGCTGTTGCGCGCGGGCGTAAACGACTGGGGAGGCGTATCGCCGGTGACCCCCGACCATGTGAACCCTGAGGCGCCGTGGCCGCATCTGGAT
>JAUYNO010000008.1 GCA_030696045.1 Stagnimonas sp.
TGCTGACCGAGAAGTCGACCGGGCACTACCTGGTCAGTGTTCGCGCGCCCATGCACAACAAGCGCGGAGCCGACGAGCTTTGCCGTCGCTTTCCGACCGGGGGCGGGCGGGCCGCAGCCGCCGGCATCAATGATCTGCCGCAGCAGCGGCTGGCTGATTTCTGGCAGCAGTTTCAGCAGCAGTACGCGTAGAGCGATTTTGGCTCAAATGGAGACATCGTTCTTCGCAGCGCGAATCAGTCCCCTCCCTCGCTTGCGGGGGAGGGTTAGGGTGGGGGCAGCGAGCGGAGCGAGCCCCGCGCTAACGCCAAACCTCGGCGGAAATATTCGCTAGCGCTCACCCGCCCCCATCCCGGCCTTCCCCCGCAAGCAGGGGAAGGAGACAAGCGACGTCGCCATCTAAACGAAAATTGTTCTAGGCGCCGGGCTCCAGCTTGCCCAGCAAATCCTTCAATGGCGCCAGCAGTTTGGGCGTGGCGGCGAGCAGGTTGCCGTGCTCCAGCGGGTCGCCTTCGGCCAGCGAGGCAATGCCGCCGCCGGCTTCCTGTACCAACACTATTCCGGCGGCAATGTCCCAGGGCTTGAGATTGAGCTCGAAGAAGCCATCCAGCCGGCCGGCCGCGACATAGGCCAGGTCCAGCGCGGCAGCACCGGCGCGGCGCAGGCCGGCGGTGTTCTCGGCGACCCGCCGCATCATCGGCAGGTAGCGGTCCAGCGTGTCGGGATTGCGGATCGGGAAGCCGGTGCCGATCAGGGCGTCCTCCATGTCCTTGGTCTTGCTGACCCGGATGCGCTTGTTGTTGAGCGTCGCGCCCTCGTTGCGGCTGGCGACGTAGAGGTCCTGGGTGCAGGGCGCGTAGACCACGCCGTGCTCGAGCCGGCCGCGTACCTGCACGCCGATGGAGACCGCGAAATGGGGCAGGGCGTGCAGGAAATTGGTGGTGCCGTCGAGCGGATCGATGATCCAGCGCACCTCGGCATCGCTGCCGGAAGCGCCGCCTTCCTCACCGAGAATGGCGTGCTCGGGGTAGTGCTTGCGGATGATCTTGACGATCTCGGCCTCGGCGCCGCGATCCACCTGGGTGACGAAATCGCTCTTACCCTTGCGCTCGATCTTCAGCGAATCCGCGCGATCGTAATTGCGCATGATGTAGTTGCCTGCGGCACGTGCGGCGAGGACGGCGATATTGGCGAGCGGCTGCATGGCAAAAAGCGAGTGAAGGCAAGCGCTTAGAATATCACGCTATGTCCGAAGCTCCCCTGGCGGCCCCGTCCGCGCGCAGCGATTCCCTGTTCGACCCCCGCCTGGCCAACTTCCGGGTGGTGCTCAGCCATACCCAGCACCCGGGCAATATCGGTTCGACCGCCCGCGCCATGATGAATATGGGCCTGCGCGATCTCGCGCTGGTCGAGCCCGAACGCTATCCACATCCGCAGGCGCGGGCGCAGGCGTCCGGCGCGCTGGTGGTGCTGGAGGAAGCCAGGGTCTGCAAAACCCTGGAGGAAGCGGTTGCCGACTGCGCCTGGGTGGTGGGGACCTCGGCCCGCGCCCGGCACCTGGGCGACGAGCCCCTGACGCCCGAAGCCTTCGCCGAGCAGGCCGTGCAGCGCGCGGTCCATGGCAAGGTCGCGCTGGTGTTCGGCTACGAGCAGACCGGCCTCACCAACGAAGAGCTGGATCGCTGCAATGCCGTGGTGGCGATTCCGACCAATCCCGGCTATTCCTCACTCAATCTGGCGCAGGCGGTGCAGGTGCTGTGCTACGTGCTGCGTCGTGCCGCGATTGCCGGAGTGCCGCGCGTCTCGACCAAGGGCGACCATCCCTGGTACCAGCCGCCGACGGCCGAGCAGGTAGAGCAGTTCTACGAGCATCTGGAAACAGTGCTGTTGGCGACCGGCTTCCTCGACCCCGACAATCCTCGGTTGCTGATGCGACGCCTGCGCACCCTGTTCAACCGCTCGCAGCCCGACCTCAACGAACTCAACCTGCTGCGCGGCATCCTGACCACGGTTGAAAAGCCCAAGCGCCGCCGCAACAACCAGCACATCCTGTTGCCGCCGCTGGCGGAGGATTGAACGCTCCCATGCCCTTGCTAGCCCGTATCGCCGAAGACATCCGCAGCATCCGCGAGCGCGACCCCGCCGCCCGCTCGAGTTGGGAAGTGCTCACCTGCTATCCCGGCCTGCACGCGGTCTGGGGCCACCGTGTCTCGCACTGGCTATGGAGCCACGGCCTGAAGTGGCTGGGCCGCTTCAATTCCAATCTGGCGCGCTGGATCACCGGCATCGAGATCCATCCCGGGGCACAGATTGGCCGCCGCTTGTTCATCGATCACGGCTACGGCGTGGTGATCGGCGAAACCGCCGTGATCGGTAACGATGTCACCATCTATCAGGGCGTGACCCTCGGCGGCACCAGCCTGGAAAAGGGCGCCAAGCGCCATCCGACCCTGGGCAACGGCGTGGTCGTCGGCGGTGGCGCCAAGGTGTTGGGCGGTTTCACCGTCGGCGACGATGCCCGCATCGGCTCCAATGCGGTGGTGGTCAAGGCCGTGCCGGCCGGCGCCACGGCGGTCGGCATCCCGGCGCGGATCATCAGCGATGCCGACTCCCATGCCGCCCATGGCTTTGACGCCTACGGCATCACCCGCGACATGCCAGACCCGGTCGCCAATGCCATCCGTGACCTACTGCAGCGCATCGCCGAGCAGGATCAACGCCTGGCCGAACTGGGCGCCGCGCTGCAGCGCTCCGGTATTGTGGTGCCGGGCACCGAGCCCAAGCCGATGCCGCTGCCGGAGTTCTGCCGGGAGTCCGGGCGCTAGCGCATTTTTTCGTTTAAGTTCAGACATCGACCGCCGTGGTTCCGGCGAAAGCCGGAATCCAGCACCCGCCAGGATCTCCCGGCTTGAAGGACTGCATGCCGACTTTTGCCAGCATGACGGTGTATGCACAGATTTAAATCGGAAACGCGCTAGTGCTTAATAGCGTTTTTCGACGCTGAACCTTATACCCCCTCGGCCTGATTAGTTTCCGGTCGCCGTATCTATGGCTCGCTTGGCGACGTCGAACTGCGCCTGCGGGATGACACCAGTACGGTCGGGTGCGAAATTAAGCAATAGATTTGTATTGTTATCGACTGAACCGCGCCAGAGCGCGACGATCTGCTCCTCGGTAAGCGATAAAGTGCCTTCGCCATAAACCCAGCGATCAACGGCCGATGCGCATACTTCCATCGGAATGAAATAATCCTTTCCGTCTATAGTTACATTTGGATTGTATCGCTTTTGCGGCAACAGAGACTCCGAATTTACGACATCAACGACATTCGGCGCATATTTTAAAGCGCCCTCGGCGTTGCCTCCCACGTTCATGTTGATAATGGCGTTCGGCTGGTGCTGTCGAATCAAGTCGGAAGCGATTTGTTGCCTGGGCTGCGTTACAAATCTACCTCTATCCAGCCAAACCATCTCCAGACTCCCGTAGGAGGTTAGAAGTTCTTCCAATTGAGCCATCATCAAGTCCCACCAAGCACCTGATTCAGATTTTTTTACGAAATTTTGAATATATTCATTTGCTTCAGTGGTAAGATATTCGGCCCGCCCTGGGTGAAGCACGTTTAAATCATACCAATTGAAATATATTCCTGGCTTTATGTTGTATTTATAACAAGCCGTTACGAATTCCAATACGACATCTCGCTGATCGGAGGAGCCATTGATAACGGAATAATCAGTTGTGGTCGTATGCCACATGCAAAATCCGCCGTTGTGCTTGGCCACCAACACCATGTAACGCGCCCCCAATTCAGCGGCCAGCCGCACCCACTGGTCTACATCCAGTGCCGAGGGGGCATAAGTCGTGGCCGGGGTCTTGAAGGTGTCTTTTGCACGGCCGCTAAATGTATTTATGCCAAAATGAACAAAAACGCCCAACTGATAATCTTTAAACTGCCGCAAGCGATTCATGGAATGATATGAAGCAATATTGGTGCCTTGCCATGCTGCCAAGGAGGCCCCGGGGATCGTGGCAGCGGCTAACCCCGCTTTCAGAACGCCCCGTCGCAACAAATCTACTGAACCAATCATGGCATTCTCTCGCTCAACGAGCCCTCTGATGTTTGCTTAAATTATCACCGTCTGCAGATATTGCATAGGTACATTTCTTGACCGACCGCGTTGCGACTCAATGTCCGACCGACCGCCTCCTGCGGAGGGCCTTGCACAAGTCGCTGGGATTCGAGCAGGGTGTTTTTTTGAGGTGGGTATAGATAGCTTCCTCAAATTTTGTCGGTGCCGCGTGCTGCCGTTGCCGCGCCGCCGACTCCGAGGCCGTCAGGCGTGCTGCGAACCAGCGACCTCAGGGGCTGCCGCAGTCCTCGGTCTTGCCGGCGCAGGCCTCGGCCTTGCTGCCCGGTGCGCTGGCGCGGGCACTGGCGCCCTGGCGGTTGGCCTGGGTCTCGGCCTTGGCAGGACCGGCTTCGGCACGGCTGTAGGCGCCGTTGGCGCCGACGCCGGTCTCCGCCTTCATGCCGGGTGCGCGGGCGCTGACCTTCGCCCCGTCCGGGCCGACGCTCACATTGGCGGCGCAAGCCGACAGCAGCAGGCCGCCGAGCAGGATTGGCGCGACAATTCGGTGCATGGAGTTCCCCTGTTTTCCCTTCTGATGGATGAAGCGGTGGTTCAGGCCGCGTCGCCTTGACTACTGTCTACTTAGAACTTGTCCGTAAACAAATCGCGCCTGCGTTGCCGGTCAAAATCGCGTCAGGCGAGGCGCGGGCCGACGCGAAGGCTTGAAGCCTTCGCTAGGCTCGCAACGACGCATGGCGCGATTTTGGCCAGCAACCCTTCGGGGCGGGACTGTTTTGGGGCATTGCTACGTCAGCCAGAGAGGGAAATAGAACCACTATTCCCCTCTCTGGCTTCCTTGCACTGCCCCAAAACAGCCTTCCGCCGCAGGCGTGATTTATTTACGGACAAGTTCTTAAACCGCTGATGCCCAGCTATCTCGATCACAACGCCACCACGCCGGTCGACCCGCGGGTCGTCGAAGCGATGCTGCCCTACCTTGCCGGACCCTACGGCAATCCGTCCAGCCTGCACCGCTACGGCCGGCTGGCGCGCGACGCGGTGGAGCGCGCCCGGGCCCAGGTGGCGGCGCTGATCGGCGCCCAGCCCGGCGAAATACTGTGGACCAGCGGCGGTACTGAGGCCAACAACCTCGCGCTCAAGGGCTTGTGCCAGGGCGAGCCGCAGGGGCGGGTGCTGTACGGCGCCACTGAGCACCCGGCGGTGATGGAGGCGGCCGAGAGCCTGCGCGCCCAGGGCTGGGTGGTGGAGCCGGTGGCGGTTGATGCTGGCGGGTTGATCGAGGCCCCGGCCTTCCGGGCGCAACTGCGCGCCGGCCCGCTGCGCGTGGTCAGTCTGATGTGGGCCAATAACGAAACCGGCGTGGTGCAGGATCTCGCTCCCTGGGTGGAGCCGGTGCATGCCGGCGGCGGCTGGCTGCACGTCGACGCCACCCAGGCGGCCGGCAAGCTGCCGCTCGATTTCGCCGCGCTGGGCGCCGATCTCATGACCGTGTCCAGTCACAAGCTGTACGGCCCCAAGGGCATCGGCGCGCTGGCCCTGCGGGCCGAGGTGGACCTGCAGGCGCAGTTGCACGGCGGCGCCCAGGAAAAGGGCTTGCGCGGCGGCACCGAGAACCTGCCCGCCATCGTTGGGTTCGGCGTCGCTGCCGAACTGGCGGCGGCCGAGCTGGCGCAACGCGCCGCCCACTGCCTGGCGTTACGGGAGCGCCTGGATGCCGGTCTGCGCGCCCTGCCAGGGCTGCGGCTGTTCGCCGGTGGCGTGGAGCGCCTGCCCAACACCAGCCAGTTCGGCCTCGATGGCTGGGAGGGCGAGGCCCTGCTGATGCACCTGGATCGCCTGGGCTATGCCGTCAGCAGCGGCTCGGCTTGCGCCAGCGGCAGTGGCGAGCCCAGCCATGTGCTGCTGGCGATGGGCGTCGATCCGCTGATTGCCAAGGGGGCGGTGCGGGTCAGCCTGGGCAAGGACAGCCGCGAGGCCGAGGTCGATGGTTTCCTGGCCGCCTTGCGCGGCTTGCTGCGGAGCTAAGTCGAACTGGGCATCAGGAGACTGCGGGTGCGCGCGAGCAGGCCGCCGCCGTTGCTGCCCTTGCCATCGTTGAGCCGGCGGTTGTAGTCCAGCAGCAGCAGCTTGCGGCGCAGGCCGAGCATGCGGGTGACCGAGTCCACCACGAGCTCGCCCGCACCGCCCAGGTGCTGGTTCTGTTCCACCTGTTCGACCAGGCGCAGGGTTGCGGCGACCGGCAGCACCCGGGCCACCAGCCGCTGCTCCTCGTCACGCGAATAGCGCAGCAAGACCCGCAGCGCTTGCAGGAAATCGCGCAGCGACTCGAAGGAATCCAGCGCCCAGACCGCGCGGGCCAGGCTGGTTTGCCCGTGGCGCAGCTGGGGGCTGAGCAGATCGCCCAGCCGCAGCAGTTCGTCCTCGTAGTCCAGGCTGCTGTCCAGGCGCAGGCCATCCACCTCGCCGTCGGGCAGCAGCAGGCTGTAGCTCGCCTCGTCCGGATGCAGGCGGGCCGGGTCCAGGCCGGAGTTCAGGCAGGCGTCGTGGACAAAGGCCTGCAGGACCGGGGTGTCCGGCAGGCTGGCACCGGCGGCGACAAATTCATCCAGTGATCCGGGCTTGCTACTTCGCGGTTGGTCCGGCTTGCTCATGGTTCCGTTCCCTCGGTTCCCTTTGCCGCCGTGGCGACGGCGGAAAGACTTTAGTTCTAGTTATGACCTGCTGGTCGCCGAATCATCCGTTTTCGTCTCGACCCTGCGCAAGAGCCGCCCCAGGCTCCGGCGACGACCCGGTCACAAGCCCATGAAATCTTGGTGAAACCACTCCGACTGAAAGCGCTTGGCTTGACGTCGTGGCGGTCAGCGGCTGCACTGCGCGCCCCATGCGCAGCATCTATCTCGATCACGCCGCCACCACACCGCTGGCGCCCGAAGCCTACGAGGCTCTGCGGCCCTGGCTGCTGGAACACTACGGCAACCCGGCCTCCGACCATGCCTTCGGGCGTCTGGCGCGGCAGGCGGTGGAGCGGGCGCGGGCGCAGGTGGCGGCCCTGCTGGGCGCCAGCACCGAGGAAATCCTGTTCACTTCCGGCGCCACCGAGGCCAACAACCTCGCGCTCAAGGGCGCGCTGGAATTCCGTGGTCTGGAAGGGGCCCACGTGGTGTCTTCGCGCACCGAGCACAAGTGCGTGCTCGACAGCCTGCGCTACCTGGAGACCCGAGGGCTGAAGCTGACCTGGCTCAAGCCGGATGCCGGCGGCGTGGTGAGCGCCGACGCCGTGCTGGCGGCGCTGACGCCGGCCACCGCGCTGGTCTCGCTGATGTGGGTGAACAACGAGCTGGGCAGCATCAACCAGGTCGAGCGGCTGGCGCCGCTGCTGCGCGAACGCGGCGTGCTGTTCCACGTCGACGCGGTGCAGGCGGTGGGCAAGCTGCCGATCAATCTGGCGGAGCTGCCGATCGACCTGCTGTCGATGTCGGCGCACAAGATCTACGGCCCCAAGGGCGTCGGTGCGCTGTTCGTGCGCAAGCGGCCGCGCGCGCGCCTAACCCCGCAGTTGCACGGTGGCGGCCACGAGCAGGGGATGCGCTCGGGCACCCTGGCGCCGCACCAGATCGTCGGCATGGGCGAGGCCTTCCGTCTGGCCGGCGAGCGGCTGCCCGGCGATGCCTCCCACTACGCCGGCCTGCGGCAGCGACTGTGGGCGCGGCTGTCGGCGCTGGAGCGGATCTGGCGCAATGGCAGCGAGGCCGGCGCCCCGCACATCCTCAATGTCAGCTTCGAGGGCGTGGAGGGCGAGGCCCTGCGCGCCATGCTGCCGGAGCTGATGGTCAGCTCCGGCTCGGCCTGCTCCAGCGCTACCCGCGAGCCGTCCTATGTGCTGCGCGCGCTAGGCCGTGACGACGCCCTGGCCAATGCCAGCCTGCGGTTCTCCTTCGGGCGCGCCAACACCGAGGCCGAGATCGACGCCGCCGCCGCGCGGGTGATCGAGGCTGTGCTCTGGCTGCGCGAAATCAATGGCGAGCCCGCAGCCGAGCGGCCTGCGGCTGTGCCGGCGGCGGAGAAGGAGAATGTATTTGCCTACCCGGATGCGGTCTGGCAGACCTTTCTGAAGGCGGCGGGCAAGGCGGGCCGCTTCCCGGAAGACGGCGCCTCCCTGATTAGCCTGAAAGCCGAAAGCCGGGCCACCGGCTCCTCCCTGGGCCTGCAATTGCGCCTGCGGGCGGATGGGCGCGTGGCCGAGGCCCGTTTCCAGGCACTCGGTTGCCCGGTCGGGATCGCCGTCGGTGCCTGGCTCGCGGCCTGGGCGCCGGGCAAGACGCTCGCCGAGTTGCGGACGCTGAAGCTGGCCGACCTGCACCAGGCGCTTGAAATCCCCGAGGACAAGCTCCACTGTGGGCTCATGGGCGAAGACCTGTTTCGCCAATTGCCGCCTCCGACATGATCCAACTCACCGACTCCGCCGCCACGCGCATCACCGCCCAGCTCGCCAAGCGCGGCCGGGGCCTGGGCCTGCGCGTGGGCGTGAAGAAGTCGGGCTGCTCCGGCTGGGCCTATGTGCTCGACTATGCCGACGAGATCGGCGCCGAGGACGAGGTCTATGCCGCTGGCGAGGCCAAGGTGGTGGTCCGGCGCGAGCATCTGGACAAGCTCGATGGTCTGACCCTCGACTACCAGCGCGACGGCCTCAACGAGGCCTTCAAGTTCATCAACCCGAACGTCAAAGCCGAATGCGGCTGTGGGGAGAGCTTCGCGGTTTGAGGAGGACGCCAGATACTCCTGGCTGTAAAAAGACGCGCCGCGTAGCAGCGCCCCTCCGCGGCCTCCCTGAAAAGTTAGATTCCCTTTTGACCGGGACGTAGCGCGGCCCTCTGCTGCCACGCCGCCCCGATATGATGCGCTGCATCAATATGCAGCCGGCGCAGGCTACAATAGCGTGCTAAGCGATGTTCGGCCCGGTTTTGGGCCTGTCCGTCTTGGACTCGCGAGTCTCGTTATCTCCTGTAGGACCTTTTCCATGGCCATTGAACGCACCCTTTCCATCCTCAAGCCCGACGCGGTCTCCAAGAACAAGGCCGGTGCCATCATCGCCCGCATCGAAGACGCCGGCCTGAAGGTGATCGCCGCCCGCATGAAGCACCTGACCACTGGCGAGGCCGAAGGCTTCTACGCCGTGCACAGCGAGCGCCCGTTCTTCAAGGATCTGGTCAAGTTCATGACCTCCGGCCCGGTGATGGTGATGGCGCTGGAAGGCGAGAACGCCGTGCAGGTCTACCGCGACGTGATGGGCGCCACCAACCCCAAGAACGCCGCGCCGGGCACCATCCGCGCCGATTTCGCCGATTCCATCGACGAGAATGCCGCCCACGGCTCCGACAGCCTGGAAAACGCGAAGAACGAGATCAGCTACTTCTTCCGCGCCACCGAAATCTGCCCTCGTACCCGCTAAGGATCGCCGCCAAGGCCGTGACCGAGTCCGCGAACACCGCCAGCTCCCCGACGAAGAGCCCGACCAATCTGTTCGGGCTGGACCGGCCGGCGTTGCGCGCGGTATTCGCGGAAATGGGTGAAAAGCCCTTCCGCGCCGATCAGGTGATGCAGTGGATCTACCGCCGGGGTCTCGATGACTTCGACGGCATGACCAATGTCGCCAAGGATCTGCGCGAGCGCATGAAGCTCTGCTTCGAGATCCGGCACCCGGAGCTGGTGGCCGAGCAGACCTCGAAGGACGGCACCCGCAAGTGGGTGCTGCGGCTGGACGGCGGCAACGCCGTCGAGACGGTCTACATCCCGGAGGATGACCGCGGCACGCTGTGCATCAGCAGCCAGGTCGGCTGCGCGATGGACTGCTCGTTCTGTTCCACCGGCAAGCAGGGCCTCAACCGCAACATGACCACGGCGGAGATCATCGCCCAGGTCTGGTTCGCGGCCCGCGCGCTGGGTGGCGATTTCCAGAACGAGCGGGTGATCTCCAACATCGTGTTCATGGGCATGGGCGAGCCGCTGGCCAATTACCAGCCGGTGGTCACCGCCATCCGCATCCTGCTCGACGACTTCGGCTTCGGCCTGTCCAAGCGCCGGGTCACGGTCTCCACCTCGGGCCTGGTGCCCTTCATCGACCGGCTCAAGGAAGATGTCGATGTGGCGCTGGCGGTATCGCTGCACGCTCCCAACGACAGCCTGCGCGACGAACTGGTGCCGATCAACCGCAAGTACCCGATCGAGGATCTGATGGAGGCCTGCCGCCGCTACACCGACGGCAAGAACCACAAGGCCCACATCGTTTATGAGTACGTGATGCTGGACGGCGTCAACGACTCGCCGGCCCAGGCCCGCGAACTGGCGCGCCTGCTCGGCGACATGCCGGCCAAGGTCAATCTCATTCCCTTCAATCCCTTCCCGAAGGCGGGCTACCAGCGTTCGGGGGCGGAGCGCATCGCCGCGTTCGCCGACATCCTGCGCGCCCGGCGCATCGTCTGCACTACCCGCAAGACCCGTGGCGATGACATCGACGCCGCCTGCGGTCAGCTGGTTGGTGAAGTGGCGTCCCGGCAGAAGCAGCGCTTGTCCGATGTCATGGTGCGCTCGGAGCGGCCGGCATGAGCCGCGGCTTCGTGGTGCTGGCCCTGCTGTTGCTGGCGGGCTGCGTCACCGAGTACCCCAAGGGCGAGCAGCCCAACGAGCCCAATCTGCGCGAGGCCTCGCGGGCCAATACCCAGCTGGGTATCGAATACGCCCGGCAGGGCAATTTCGAGCTGGCGCTGACCAAGCTCAAGCGCGCGATCGATCAGGACTCCAGCTACGGTCAGGCGCACGGCGCCATCGCCCTGCTGTATGCCCGTCAGGGCGATGCGGCGAAGGCTGAGAGCCATTACCGCCGGGCGCTGGCGCTGGATGCCGACGATTCCCTGACCCGCAGCAATTTCGCGGTGTTTCTCTGCGGCCGCGGCGAGGTGCGCGAGGGCGAGGACTTGCTGCTGGAGGCGGCCCGGGATCGCCGTTTCGCGACGCCGGAGGCGGCCTGGACCAACGCCGGCGTCTGCGTGCGGCGCCAGGATCCGGCCAAGGCTGAACGGTATTTCCGCGAGGCCCTGAACGCCAATCCCAATTACGCGGCGGCCTTGCTGGAAATGGCCGACCTTGCGGCACAGAACCAGGACTGGCTGCGGGTGCGCGCCTTCCTGCAACGCCGTGACCGGCTGACGCCGGCGACGGCGCAGTCCTTGCTTCTGGGCATCAAGGCCGAACGGGCGCTGGGGGATGAGGAAGCGGCGGCGACGCTGGAGCGTCGGCTACGCAGCGAGTTTCCGGAAACCCGGACGCCCGCCGGCTAGGACGGCCGACAGGCAGCGCTGCGGGGCCCCCGCCGTGCACCAAGTGACTACAATCAAGGGCTGATCGCCCCCGACACCCAAACCTTCTCCCATGACTGATCTTTCCTCCGAAGCCAGCGCCAGTGAAGCCACTGCGGGGCCCGGCCGTCTGCTGCGCCGCGCGCGCGAGCAGGCCGGCCTTTCCATCGAAGACCTCGGCGCCCAGATCAAGCTGGCGCGCGGCACCCTGGACTCGCTGGAGCGCGACGATTTCGCGACCCTTTCCGAGCCGGTTTACGTTCGCGGTTACTACCGCAAGTTGTCGAAAGTGCTGCCGGTGTCCGAGGCGGCTCTGCTCAGCGCCTACGAGTCCCAGGTGGCGCCCAAGGCACCGTCGCCGCCGTCCAAGCTGATCCTTGCCGGGGAAAACGATCTCGGTGGCAGCAGCCGGGTCAGCGCCCGGCTGGTAACCGGAGTACTGGTCACCGGTCTGCTGATCGGCGCCCTGGCCTTCTGGGGCAGCACCCGCGATCCCAACGGGCCTGCCGAGGTGGTGCCGACGCTGGATCCGGCGACCGCGCCCGAGGCAGTGCCGCCGCCGAGCGCCGGCCTGAGCGGTGCCGAGGCGGCGGCGATGGCGCCGGCCGAAGCCGAGGCCACTGTGGCGCCTGCCAGCACTGAAAACCCGGTGATTTCGGCCACGCTCACTCTGGCGCCGAGCCTGTCGCAGCTGCCGGCGGCGACCAGCCCGACGCCCACGGCGGCGGCCCCGGCCGCGCTCGCGCCGGCGGGTCTGCCGGCGACCGGGCATGCCGAGGTGCAGTTGCAGTTCAACTCGACCTCCTGGACCCGCATCGAGGACGCCAGCGGCAAGTCGCTGCTGTCCGGCGTGATCCAGGCCGGCGACCGCCAGACCCTCAACGGCGAGGCGCCGTTCTCGATCTTCCTCGGCAATGCGCCGGGCGTGAGCATCCAGTTCAACGGCCAGCCGGTGGACATGGTCAAGTACACCAAGGGCAATAACACCGCCCGCTTCACGCTTCCCTAGCAGGGTCGTAAGCATGGCGATGATGGCCAAGCACGAGATCACGCGGCGCAAGTCGCGGCAGATTCGTGTCGGCTCGGTGCTGGTCGGTGGTGATGCCCCCATCGCGGTGCAGACCATGACCAACACCAGGACCGAGGACGTCGCCGCTACCGTCGCCCAGATCAATGCGGCGAAAAAGGCCGGCGTCGACATCGTCCGGGTCTCGGTGCCGACCATCGCCGCCTGCGAGGCCTTCGGCGAAATCCGCAAGCAGGTCGATGTGCCGCTGATCGCGGACATCCACTTCAACTACAAGTGCGCGCTCAAGGCCGCCGAGATGGGCGCCGATTGCCTGCGCATCAATCCCGGCAACATCGGCAGCGACGCCAAGGTCGCCGAGGTAATCGCCTGCGCGCGTCATCACGGCGTGCCGATCCGCATCGGCGTCAACGCCGGCTCGCTGGAAGGCGACCTGCAGACCAAGTACGGCGAGCCGAATGCGGATGCCCTGGTCGAATCGGCGCTGCGCCACATCGAGATCCTCAAGAAGCACAGCTTCGAGGACTTCAAGGTCTCGCTGAAAGCCAGCGAGGTGTTCATGACCGTGCACGCCTACCGCAAGCTGGCGACCCTGATCGACCAGCCGCTGCACCTCGGCATCACCGAGGCCGGTAGCCTGCGCAGCGGCGCGGTGAAGTCCTCCATCGGTCTCGGCATGCTGCTCGCCGACGGCATCGGCGACACCATCCGCATCTCGCTCGCCGCCGATCCGGTGGAGGAGGTGAAGGTGGGTTGGGACATCCTCAAGTCCCTGCACCTGCGTCATCGCGGCATCAATCTGGTCGCCTGCCCGAGCTGCTCGCGGCAGATGTTCGACGTCATCAAGACGGTGAACGAGCTGGAGTCGCGGCTGGAGGATGTCTCCGAGCCCATCGACCTCGCCGTCATCGGTTGCGTGGTCAATGGTCCGGGCGAGGCGAGGGAGGCAGCCCTGGGTGTCGCCGGCGGCCGGCCGAACTCGATCTATGTCGACGGCAGCATCCAGCACAAGGCGCACAACGAGCAGCTGGTTGATGAGCTGGAAAAGCTGGTGCGCGCCAAGCTGGCCGAGCGCAAGGCCAGAGCCCATGAATAAATCTACTGCGCTGTCCTGCTGCGGCGTCATGCGCTGCTCGCAATCCTCACGCACTGGAGTGCGCTGCGGTGCGCTGGCCGAACCTTTAGTCGGTTCGGCTCCTTGCATCAGGCCGTGCTCGCTACGATTTCTTCACGGGCTCTCGGCGGCGTGATGGATACCTCGATCCTCGCGTTCACGCTGGCGGCCCTGCTGCTGACGCTGTCGCCCGGCCCCGACACCTTCCTGGTGATCGGCAGCACGGCGCAGGGCGGGGTGCGTGCCGGCCTGGCGGCGGTGGCGGGCATTATTTCCGGCGGTTTCTTCCATGCCGCGCTGTTCGCGCTGGGCATCGCCCGGCTGTTGATGTATTCGCCAGCCTTGTTCATGGCAGTGAAACTGGTCGGCGCCGCCTATCTGATCTGGCTCGGCATAGGTGCATTGCGCTCGGCAGCGACAGCAAAGCCGGACCAGCCGGGCGAGACCGCGCCGGCGCCCTCCAACGGTCTGCTGCGCCGCCGCTACCTGCAGGGTCTGCTGTCGAACGCGCTGAATCCCAAGATCGCGGTGTTCTACCTCGCCTTCCTGCCGCAGTTCCTGCAGCCGGGCGATGCCATTGCCTTGAAGTCGGCCGGTCTGATCGGCATCCACTACGCACTGGGCCTGATCTGGCTCAGCACTTTGGCGCTGGCGGTCGGCCGCTTCGGTCACTGGCTGCGCCGCAGCCGCGTGCAGCGCGCGCTCAATGGGCTGGTCGGCGCGGTGATGACCGGCTTCGGTGTACGCCTCGCACTGGCCTCACGCTAGTCATGTCCAAATCGATCCAGTCCCTGCGGGGCTTCAACGATGTGTTGCCGGCACAGGCCGCATTGTTCCGTCGCGTGTTCGCCACCGCTGCCGACGTAGCTGCCCGCTACGGCTACGGCGAGATCCGCCTGCCGCTGCTGGAGGCGACCGCCCTGTTCAAGCGCGCGGTGGGCGAGGTGACCGACGTGGTGGAGAAGGAGATGTACTCCTTCGACGACCGCGACGGCGTCTCGGTCAGCCTGCGGCCGGAACTGACCGCCGGCGTGGTGCGCGCCGGCGTCGAGCACGGCCTGCTGCACAACCAGCAGCAGCGGCTCTGGTATGCCGGCCCGGCGTTCCGCCACGAGCGTCCGCAGGCGGGGCGTTACCGGCAGTTCCACCAGGTCGGGGTCGAGGCCTACGGCATGGCCGGGCCGGACATCGACGCCGAGGTGATCGCCTTCTCGCACCGTTTCCTGACCACCCTGGGCATTGGCGGTCTGAAGCTGGAGATCAACTCCCTGGGTGGCAGCGAGGCCCGCGCCGACTATCGCGCGGCGCTGATCGACTACCTGGCGCGCTACGAGTCCGAGCTGGACGAGGACTCGCGTCGCCGCTTGCACACTAACCCGCTGCGGGTGCTCGATTCCAAGGTGCCGCGCACCAAGGAAATCGTCGCTGGCGCGCCGCAGCTGGCCGACCACCTCGAAGCCGAGTCGCGCGCCCACTTCGATGGCTGGCGGCAGGCGCTGGAGGACCTCGGCATTCCCTACCAGGTCAGCCCGCAGCTGGTGCGCGGCCTCGACTACTATACCCGTGGTGTCTTCGAGTGGACCACCACGGAGCTGGGCAGCCAGGGCACGGTGCTGGCCGGTGGTCGCTACGACAACCTGGTCGCGCAACTCGGCGGTTCGCCCTCTCCTGCCGTGGGCTGGGCCAGCGGCGTCGAGCGGCTGGTGCTGTTGCTGGAGAAGCAGCAGGCCGCTGCGGTGTCTGCCGACGCGCCGCAGCTGTATTTCTGCGCCATCGGCGAAGCGGCCGAGCGCCGCGCCCGCATCCTGGCGGAAGAGCTGCGCAACCAGCTCGGCGGACTGCGGCTCAGCCTGAATGCCGGCGGCGGCAAGCTGAAGAGTCAGCTGGCCCGTGCCGAGCGTGCTGGGGCGGCCTTTGCCCTGGTGCTGGGCGAGGCGGAACTGGCTCGCGACGCGGTTCAAGTAAAATCGCTGCGCCAGACGGCGGCGGACGAGGAGATCGCGCTGACCGCGCTGTCGGCCCGGCTGGCGACCCTGCTGCAGGGCGGCTGAGCCGAATCCTTTATTCCAACAACTTTCCGCGTCCGCGACGGTCGGACGCCTCAACGCAAGCGAGACATCTGTATGTCGCACTACGACGACGAAGCCCAGGCCGAGCAGCTCAAGACCTGGTGGCGCGAGAACTGGATGCCCCTGGCGGCCGGCCTGGCGCTGGGCCTGGGTGGCATCTTCGGCTGGGAGCAGTGGAAGGCGCACCAGCAGGACCGCGCCGTCGAGGCGGCACGGATGTACGAGGACCTGAAGACCGCGCTGGTGGCCGACAAGGCCGACGAGGCCCGCAGCATCGGCGACAAGCTGAAGAGCGACTACGCCAAGACTCCGTATGCCGCGCAGGCGATGCTGCGGCTGGCCCAGCACGCGGTGGACAAGGCCCGCTATGACGAGGCCCTGCCGCCCCTGGCCTGGGTCGCGGCCAACTCCGCCGACGAGCAGTTGCGGCCCCTGGCCAAGCTGCGCGAGGCGCGGGTGCTGGCCCAGCAGGGCAAGTTCGATGAGGCTCTGAACCGCCTGGACGGCGCCGGCGAAGCCTATGTCGCGCTGGCCGAGGATCTGCGCGGCGACATCAAGCTGGCCCAGGGCGACCGCAAGGCGGCCCGCGCCGCTTTCGAGAAGGCACTCGCCGCCAGCGATGCCGCCGCCGCCAACCGTGAAACCTTGCAGCGCAAGATCGACGATCTTGCCGACGCCGCCTGAAGGACCAAGACCGCATGACTATCGCCCAGCCTCTCCGCGCCCTCCTGCTGGGCCTGACGGTCCTGTCGGTGGCTGGCGTCAGCGCCTGCTCCAGCAAGGTCAAGCTGCGCGAGCCCGCGAAGCTGAAGGACATCGAGTCGCCGCGCCTGAAGCTGGCCAGCGCCTGGACCCACTCCATCGGCGCCGGTGCCAACGGCCGTCCTTCCGGCCTGCGGCCTCTGCTGGAAGCCGACGCCCTGTACGCCGCCAATGTCGACGGCGAGGTCTATGCGCTCGACCCGGTCAGCGGCAAGGAACTCTGGCGCGCCAAGACCAAGGCGCGGGTGATCTCCGGCCCCTCGGTGGTCGGTGACTTGGTGCTGGTCGGTACCCTGGATGCTGAGGTGATCGCCCTCAAGCGCGCCGATGGCAGCCCGCGCTGGCGTGGCGCTGCCTCCAGCGAGGTGTTGGCGCCGCCGGCCGGTGACGGTGAGGTGGTGGTGGTGCGTTCCATCGACGGTCGGGCCTATGGGCTGTCGGTGGCCGATGGCAAGCGGCTCTGGAGCTTCGACCGTACCGAGCCGAACCTGACCCTGCGCGGGCTGTCGGCGCCGCTGGTGGATGGCAACCGGGTGTTGCTGGGCATGGACAACGGCCGCCTGGTGGCGGTGCGCCTGAACGACGGCCAGCCGATCTGGGAGCAGCCGGTCTCGACCCCCAGCGGCCGTACCGAACTGGAGCGGCTGACCGACATCGATGCCGCCTTGGTGCCCACGCAGGACGGCGTTCTGGTCGCGAGTTACGGCGGCGACGTCAGCCTGATCGAACCAGGCGACGGCGAAAGCCGCTGGCGCCGCGCGATCAAGAGCCATGCCGGAGTCGCCATCGGCGCCGGCAATGCCTATGTCAGCGATGCCGACGGCATCGTCTGGGGGCTGGACCTGGCAAGCGGCGCGGCGGCCTGGAAGAACGACTCCCTGCAGTACCGTCGACTGTCGCCGCCGGCCTTCTTCGCCGGTCATGTGGTGGTGGCCGACTTCGAGGGTTATGTGCACTTCCTCGATCCCAAGGACGGCAGCCTGGTGGCGCGCACCCGCGCCGGTTCTGACCCGGTGCTCGCCCCGCCGGTCGCCAGCGAGGACCGCCTGTATCTGCAGAGCGTCGATGGCCGCCTGAGCGCGCTGACGGCGAAACCGCGTTGAAACTGCAAGCACCCCGGGGCGGCAGCAAGGCCAAGATCCGCAACAAGCCGCGGCCGGGCGTCAAGGCCAAGCCGCTGGTGCCGCGCAAGAAGAAGGCGCGGCCGGGCGTCAAGGCCGCTCCCGTCGTGGCCGCTGCCACCGCCACGGCGGCGGAAAAATTCCAGCCCTGGGCCAAGGGCAAGGCCAAGATCAAGGTCGACGAGCGGCTGGCGCAGGCCAGCAAGAAGCCGGCGACAAAAAAGCCGGCCGCGAAGAAATCCGCCGCCGGCGGTTCGACCGCGCCACAGCGGCGCCCCCGAGTGGAAGCACTGGCAAAGCCGGAGCAGGCCCCGGTTGTGCCGCGCGCTGCCCGGCCGCCGAGCTTCCTGTCCCAGGCCCTGCAGGACCTCGACCTGCTCGCCGAGGGCGAGAAGTTGGAGGACGTGCTGGAGGAATTTGATCGTGCTCCTGTCGATGACGGCGAGTACGAAGCCGAGGCTGAGGGCACGGTCGAGTTGATCGAGAAGGCGCCGCTGCCGGTGCTGGTGCTGGTCGGCCGTCCGAACGTAGGCAAGTCCACCCTGTTCAATCGCCTGACCCAGACTCGCGACGCGCTGGTCTACGATTTTCCGGGCCTGACCCGGGATCGGCAGTACGGCCAGGGGCGCTTCGAGGGCAAGAATTTCATCGTCGTTGACACCGGCGGCCTGTCGCCGGACGAGAATGACGCGCTCGCCGTGCTGGCCGAAGAGCAGGCGCAGATTGCGCTGGAAGAAGCCGACCGCATCTTCTTTCTGGTCGATGCCGAAGCCGGCTGCCTGCCAGACGACGAGGCCATTGCCCGCCGCCTGCGCAAGCTCGGCAAGCCGGTGACCCTGCTGGTCAACAAGGCCGAAGGCAAGCCCATCGTCCGCACCGCGTCGGAATTCCACGTGCTGGGCCTGGGCGATCCACGGCCGGTGTCGGCCCTGCGGGGTGACGGCATCACCACGGTGCTGCGCGAACAGCTGGCGGGCTTCCCGGATTCGTCCGAGTTCTTCAGCGAGGACGGCGTCATCCGCGTCGCCATCGTCGGCCGGCCGAATGCGGGCAAGTCCACCCTGGTCAATCGCCTGGTCGGCGAGGACCGGGTGCTGACCGCCGATGTCGCCGGCACCACCCGCGTCGCCCTCCGGGTGCGTTTCGAGCGCGACGGCCGCGAATTCGAACTGATCGACACCGCCGGCATCCGCCGTCGCGCGCGGGTCAGCGAGGTGGTCGAGAAATTCAGCATCGTCAAGGCTCTGCAGGCGATCGAGGATGCCCATGTCGTGGTGGTGGTGACCGATGCCCACGAGGACATCGTCACCCACGACGCCAAGCTCATGGGCCTGGTCGCCCAGCGCGGCCGCGCCCTGGTGCTGGCGATCAACAAATGGGATCACCTGGCCGAGGACAAGCGCGCCTGGATCAAGAGCGAGGTCGATTTTCGCCTGCCGTTCCTGGATTTCGTGCCACCGCATTTCATCTCGGCCCTGCACGGCTCCGGCCTGCGCGAGCTGATGGAGGACGTGGTCGCCGCCTACGAGTCCACCACCATGGACATCCCGACACCCGAGCTGACCCGGGCGCTGGAAGCCGCCGTGGACCGTCACAGCCCGCCGGCCGTGCTGGGGCGCCGCATCAAGCTGCGCTACGCCCACCAGACCGGCACCAACCCGATCCGCATCCTGGTGCACGGCAACCAGACCGAGAAGCTGCCGCTGTCCTACCACCGCTACCTGATCAACGAGTTCCGGGCGGCGTTCCAGCTCAAGGGCGTGCCGATCCTGATCGAGTTCAAGACCGGCGAGAATCCGTTCAAGGACAAGAAGAACGTCCTGACCAATCGCCAGCTCAAGAAGCGGCGTCGGACCTTGGATCGCTTCAGTTCCTGAGGGCGGCACGAGGCGAGCCTGCCGGCCCGCCCCGTGCTAGCATTCTGCCCCTCGTCAGAACCAGCCGCGCACCCATAAGCGCGGCATTCCGGCACTCCGCTGCGGCGGACTTTTCCACTTCTTGCAGATCAGATCATGGCCAGCGTCAGCACCAACGAAATGAAGGCGGGCACCAAGGTGCTCATCGACGGCAATCCGTTCTCCATCGTCGACAACGAATACCGCAAGCCCGGCAAGGGCCAGGCCACCAATAGCCTGAAGGTCCGCAACCTCAAGAACGGTCGCGTGATCGACATCACCCTGAAGTCCGGCGATACCCTGGAAGTCGCCGACGTCGAGGACGTCGAACTGCAGTACCTCTACAGCGACGGCGAGTTCTGGACTTTCATGGACCCGGTCAGCTTCGAGCAGACCATGGTTGGCGCCGCCCAGATGGAAGAGGCCAAGCTCTGGCTCAAGGGCGAGGAGACCTGCCGCATCACCCTGTTCAACGGCCAGCCCCTGCAGGTGCTGCCGCCGAACACGGTGGAACTGAAGATCAGCGAGACCGACCCCGGCCTGCGCGGCGACACCTCGGGCGGCGGCGGCAAGCCGGCCACGCTCGAAACCGGTGCCGTGGTGCGCGTGCCGCTGTTCGTGCAGCAGGGCGAGATCATCAAGGTGGACACCCGGACCGGCGATTACCTCGGCCGCCTGGGCAAGTAAGCCAGGCCCGCTACTAGCGGGCCGGGGAATCCGAAGCGCGCTCCCGAGCCACCCAGGGGCGCGCTTCATTCGTTTTAGGGGATTGAACATCATGGCAAACGACGACAACCGCAAGAAGGCATTGGAAGCCGCGCTCTCGCAGATCGAGAAGCAGTTCGGCAAGGGCGCGATCATGCGCATGGGCGTGGACGAGCGTCCCGACATCGAGGTGATCTCGACCGGCTCGATCACCCTCGACGCCGCCCTCGGCATCGGCGGCGTGCCGCGCGGCCGCGTGGTGGAGATCTACGGCCCGGAATCCTCGGGCAAGACCACCTTCGCCCTGCACGTCACCGCCCAGGCCCAGAAGACCGGCGGTGTCTGCGCTTATATCGACGCCGAGCACGCGCTCGACGTCACCTACGCCGAAAAGCTGGGCGTGAAGGTGGAAGACCTGCTGATCTCGCAGCCGGACACCGGCGAGCAGGCGCTCGAAATCGCCGACATGCTGGTGCGCAGCAATGCCATCGACGTCATCGTCATCGACTCGGTCGCGGCCCTGGTGCCGAAGAGCGAAATCGAGGGCGAGATGGGCGAGGCCAGCGTCGGCGTGCAGGCGCGCCTGATGAGCCAGGCGCTGCGCAAGCTCACCGGCTCGAGCAATCGCAGCAAGACCCTGATCATCTTCATCAACCAGTTGCGCATGAAGATCGGCGTGATGATGCCTGGCCAGTCGCCGGAAACCACCACCGGCGGCAATGCGCTGAAGTTCTACGCCTCCATGCGTCTGGACATCCGCCGCATCGGCGCGATCAAGAAGGGCGACGAGGTGGTCGGCAACGAGACCCGGGTGAAGGTGGTCAAGAACAAGCTGGCGCCGCCGTTCAAGCAGGTCGTGTTCGAGATCATGTACGGCGAGGGCATCAGCCGCGAGGGCGAGCTGATCGACCTGGGCGTCGAGCACAAGCTGGTGGAGAAGTCGGGCGCCTGGTTCGCCTACAAGGGCGAGAAGATCGGCCAGGGCAAGGACAACTCCAAGCAGTTCCTGCGCGAGCATCCGGAAATCGCCGCGGAGATCGAGGCGATCCTGCGTGCCAAGCTGCTGCCGCCGAAGCGTGAGAAGTCGGAAGCCTGAGGAACCGGTCACTCCGGAAGCCGCCCGCCTGAAGGCGATGCGGCTTCTGGGCCGCCGGGAGCATTCGGCGCGGGAGCTGAGTGGCAAGCTGCGGCAGGGTGGGGTGGAACCGGAGCTGACCGCCGAGCTGGTCGAATCCCTGGCCGAGGACGGCTGGCAATCCGACCCGCGCTTTGCCGCCAGCCGTATCCAGAACCGTATCGCGCAGGGCTACGGCCCGATCCGCATCAGCGCGGAATTGCGGGTGGCGGGCCTGCCGGATGCGATGATCCGCGAGGCGATGGAGTCTGCGGATTGCGACTGGACCGCGCTCTGTGTCGAGATCTACCAGCGCCGGTTCCGGCAGCCGCCGGCCGACCGGGCCGAGCGGCAGAAGCGCTACAACCATCTGGCCGCGCGTGGCTTTGCCAGCGAACACATCCGCGCCGCTTTGCACGGCAGCGAGGGGATAGATGAGTAGGGTGGGCGCAGCCCACCGAGCCCACGCGGCCGACGATGACGGTGGGCTGAAGCCCACCCTACGCCGACGGGCGTAGGCCTCGGCGGCCACAAGCCGCTAAACTGCGCGACCATTTTTGATGGCCGCCGCCATGACCAGCAACGAACTGCGCGCGAAATTCCTCGCGTTCTTCGCCTCCAAGGGCCACGAGATCGTGCGCTCCAGCCCGCTGGTGCCGGGCAACGACCCGACCCTGCTGTTCACCAACGCCGGCATGGTGCAGTTCAAGGACGTGTTCACCGGTCAGGACCACCGCCCCTACAAGCGCGCGGCTTCGAGCCAGAAATGCGTGCGCGCCGGTGGTAAGCACAACGACCTCGAAAACGTCGGCTACACCGCGCGCCACCACACCTTCTTCGAGATGCTGGGCAACTTCAGCTTCGGCGACTACTTCAAGAAGGATGCGATCCACTACGCCTGGGAATTCATCACCAGTCCGGCCTGGCTGGGCATCGACAAGTCGCGCCTGCTGGTGACCATCTACCACAGCGATGACGAAGCCTTCGGCATCTGGCGCGACGAGATCGGCGTGCCGGAATCCCGCATCGTCCGCATCGCCGACAACAAGGGCGCGCCCTACGCCAGCGACAACTTCTGGGCGATGGGCGACACCGGCCCCTGTGGGCCCTGCACGGAAATCTTCTACGACCACGACCCGGACGGCTCCAAGGGCATCTGGGGTGGTCCTCCCGGTTCGCCGGAAGAGGATGGCGACCGCTGGATCGAGATCTGGAACGTGGTGTTCATGCAGTTCGAGCGCCACAAGGACGGTTCGATGGTGAAGCTGCCCAAGCCGAGTGTGGACACCGGCATGGGCCTGGAGCGCATCAGCGCGCTGATGCAGGGCAGCAACGACAACTACCAGACCGATACTTTCAAGCAGTTGATCGGCGCGGTCGCAGCGCTGGCGGGCCAGAAGCCCTACGAGCAGGCTTCGCAGAAGGTCATCGCCGACCACATCCGTGCGGCCAGCTTCCTCATCGTCGATGGCGTGCTGCCTGCCAACGAGGGCCGTGGCTATGTACTGCGCCGGATCATGCGGCGTGCGATCCGTCACGGCTACAAGCTGGGTCTGAACGAGGCCTTTTTCTACAAGCTGGTGGCGCCGCTCGCGGTCGCCATGGGCGAGGCCTATCCCGAGCTGATCGAGAAGCAGGCCCAGATCGAGAAGGCGATCCGGCAGGAAGAGGACAGCTTCGCGACCACGCTCGACAAGGGCATGAAGCTGCTTGACGAGGCCATTGCGAAGCTCAAGGACGACACGATTCCGGGCGAGGTCGTTTTCAAGCTCTACGACACCTACGGCTTCCCGCTGGATCTGACCGCCGACATCGCCCGCGAGCGCAATCTCAAGCTCGACGAGGCCGGCTATGAGCGCGAGATGGAAGCGCAGCGCGAGCGCGCCCGTGCCGCCAGCAAGTTTTCCAGCGCCGAAGGCCTGAAGTACGAAGGCCCGGCCACGGCCTTCGTCGGCTACGACTCGCTGACGCTCAAGGACGCCAAGGTGCTGGCGCTGTATCGCGGCAGCCAGGCGGTCGATGCGCTGTCTGCTGGTGACGAGGGCGCGGTGGTGCTCGACCGCACGCCGTTCTACGCCGAGGGCGGTGGCCAGGTCGGCGATGCCGGCCAGATCGGCGGTTTCGTGGTGGGTGATACCCAAAAGATCGCGGGCGGCGCCCTCGGTCACCACGGCAAGATCGGCAACGGTCAGATCAAGGTCGGCGACGTGGTGACTGCCACGGTCGAGACCAGCCAGCGCCGCGCCACCGTGCGCAACCACTCGGCCACCCACCTGATGCACCGCGCCCTGCGCGATGTGCTCGGTACCCATGTGGCGCAGAAGGGCTCGCTGGTGAATGCCGAGCGCACCCGCTTCGACTTCAGCCACGGCCAAGCGGTGACCGCCGACGAGATCGCCGAGATCGAGAAGCGCGTCAATACGGCCATTCTCGCCAACGTCGAAGTGGGTGCGAGGCTCATGGGCTTCGACGACGCGGTGAAGTCGGGCGCCATGGCGCTGTTCGGCGAGAAGTACGGTGCCGAGGTCCGCGTGCTGAGCATGGGCGACTACTCGACCGAGCTCTGCGGCGGCACCCACGTCTCCCGTACCGGCGACATCGGCCTGTTCAAGATTGTCAGCGAGGGCGGTGTCGCCGCCGGCATCCGCCGCATCGAGGCGGTGACCGGCGAGAACGCGCTCGCCTATGTCGGTGAGCTGGAAGGCAAGCTCAAGTCCGCCGCCGGCCTGCTGCGCGCCGGCCCCAACGATCTGGGCGCGAAGATCGAACAGACCCTGGACCGCGTGAAGCAGCTGGAAAAGGAGCTGGCGGCGGCCAAGGGCAAGCTCGCGGCCAGCGCCGGTAATGACCTTGCCGGCCAGGCGGTCGAGATCAAGGGCGTGAAGCTGCTGGCGGCGGTGGTCGAATCCGACGCCAACGGCCTGCGCACGCTGATGGACCAGCTCAAGAACAAGCTGGGCTCCGGTGTCGTGCTGCTGGGGGCGGCGGGTGAGGGCAAGGCCAGTCTGATTGCCGGCGTCACCGCCGACCTCACCGGCAAGGTGAAGGCCGGCGAGTTGGTGAATTTCGTCGCCGGTCAGGTCGGCGGCAAGGGCGGTGGCCGCCCGGACATGGCGCAGGCCGGCGGTACCCAGCCGGAGAACCTGCCGGCGGCCGTCGCGAGTGTGGCGGCTTGGGTGGAGAGCAAGCTGTAGGAGCGGGCTTGCCCGCGACCTGTCGCTAAATTTGGAGAGCAATCGCGGCCAAGGCCGCTCCTACAAAAACTATGGCATTGATCGTTCAGAAGTACGGCGGCACCTCGATGGGCTCGGTCGAGCGTATCGAGCACGTGGCCAGCAAGGTGGCCTCCTTCATCGCGCGCGGTGACCAGGTGGTGGTGGTGGTGTCGGCGATGTCCGGCGAGACCGACCGCCTGTTGAAGCTGGCCAAGTCGATCAACCCGCGCGGCAACCAGCGCGAGTTCGACCAGATTGCCGCCACTGGCGAGCAGGTCACCATCGGCCTGTTGGCGCTGGCGCTGGAGAAGCAGGGGCTGAAATCGCGCTCCTACACCGGCCCCCAGGTCGCCATCCGCACCGACAGCGCGCACATGAAGGCCCGCATCCAGTCCATCGACGCCGACAAGCTGCTGGCCGACTGCAAGGCCGGCATCGTCCCGGTGGTGGCGGGCTTTCAGGGCATCGACGCCACCGGCTCGGTGACCACCCTCGGCCGTGGCGGCTCCGACACCACCGGTGTCGCGCTGGCGGCGGCCCTGAAGGCCGACGAGTGCCAGATTTATACCGACGTCGATGGCGTCTACACCACCGATCCGCGCGTCGAACCCAAGGCCCGTCGCCTGGACCGCATAACCTTCGAGGAAATGCTGGAAATGGCCAGCCTCGGCAGCAAGGTGCTGCAGATTCGCTCGGTGGAATTTGCCGGCAAGTACAAGGTGCCGCTGCGGGTGCTGTCGACCTTCGTCGACGGCCCCGGCACCCTCATCACTCTGGAAGAGGACAACAACGTGGAAGACCCGCTGATCTCCGGCATCGCCTTCAATCGCGACGAGGCCCAGCTGACCGTCGAGGGCGTGCCCGACCGCCCCGGTATCGCCGCCGCCATCCTGGGGCCGATCGGCGATGCCAATATCGAGGTCGACATGATCGTGCAGAACGTCGCTGCCGATGCCACTACCGACTTCACCTTCACCGTCAATCGTGTCGATTACGACCGGGCGCTGGAAGTGTCGAAGAAGGTGGCGGCCGAATTGGGCGCCAAGGGTGTTCGCACCGCCACCGACATTGCCAAGGTTTCGCTGGTGGGGGTGGGCATGCGCAGCCACGCCGGCATCGCCAGCCAGATGTTCAAGGCGCTGGCGGCCGAGGGCATCAACATCAAGATGATCTCCACCTCCGAGATCAAGATCAGCGTGGTGATCTCCGACAAGTACCTGGAACTGGCCGTGCGCACCCTGCACAAGGCCTTTGGCCTGGAGGTGGCGACCGTTTGACCGCTTCGAGGGGCCGTTCGCAAAAAATTTAGTATTTGTTGACCACTAAATGTAAACCCGCGCGTTGGTGACAATTCGTAGAAGGAACTCATCCCTGGAGAAACGGAATGCTCATCTTGACGCGGCGAGTCGGCGAAGCCCTGAAGATTGGTGACGATGTCACCGTGACGGTGCTGGGGGTGAAGGGCAACCAGGTTCGACTGGGCATCAATGCCCCGCGTACCGTGGCAGTGCATCGCGAAGAAATTTTCGAGCGCATCGCCGAGGAGACCAGCGCGGCACTCGAGCAGCCGCGGCACTAAGGCCGCAGCGCGCTGAAAAATATCTGCCCCGGCGCCTTTACCGGGTGCCGGGCATTCAGTAAGATGCGCGCCTCGCCGGGTCAGCCCGGCGACTCGGAGAGATGGCCGAGTGGACGAAGGCGCTCCCCTGCTAAGGGAGTATAGGGCTTTAAAACCTTATCGAGGGTTCGAATCCCTCTCTCTCCGCCATTCTCAGCACTGGTTTCAGAGGTAGATGCGCCCGTAGCTCAGCTGGATAGAGCACTTGGCTACGAACCAAGGGGTCGGAGGTTCGAATCCTTCCGGGCGCACCAGTTACAACATAGAAGGCCTCGGCATGACCGACGCCATTCGCAAGCCGCCTTCGGGCGGTTTTTTTTGTCCCCGAGTCCTGCCGCTGAGCGAGCTCGGCGCGGCTGGTTGACGGCCACGAAGCCCCCCATGTTCCCGTTGGTCCGTCTGGACTCCGCCGCCCGGCCCTTGGCGGGTGGGTAAAAACTCTGCAAGCGTCCCTGGGCTGCCGCGCGTCCGCGAGACTGCGGGCCTGCCTGGGGATTGGAGCCGGTGATGCAGACTGAACTGATTGCTGGTGTCCGAGCCCGGGACGACGACGACGAGATTCTGCGGTTGCTGGCGGCGGTTCCGCCTTGCTATCCCGGCCGCGTCATGTGCCTGGCCATCTGCAACGAGGACGGCGAGCCCTATCGGCTGGTGCGATCCCTGGGGGTGCGGGAGTGGGTCAATGTCGGCATGGCGCTGGCGGCCCATGGATTTCATGACCAAGAGCAGGCCCGGGAGTTCGTCGACACCTCCTTCGACGGTCTGTACGTTCGGGTGGGCGAGGCTTGCAGCACGCCTGGCGCCGGCGCTGCGGCGGCTCTCCCGGCGCGAGCCTGGCGCTGGACCGCCGAGCATTGGTCCGCCCATGACTGGTGGCCGGGGGGCGCAGCGATGCGCAGGGCTTGAATCCAGACCGACCGGCCTCATCGCTAGGCCTCAACCCTCAGCGAGTTCCCCATGCCGATCTACGAATACAGCTGCCAGGCCTGCGGCGCACAGGCCGAGATACTGCAGAAGGTCTCGGACCCGGCGGCTACCGACTGCCCGGCCTGCGGCAAGCCGGCCCTGAGCAAGACCATATCGGCCGCCGGGTTCCGGCTCGCAGGCACCGGCTGGTACGAAACCGACTTCAAGACCGGGGCGAAGAAGAATCTGGTGGGCGAAGCCGCCGCCAGCGGCGCCGCTACGGCTGCCCCCGCAGCTGCGACCACTCCAGCAGCAGCGGCTCCAGCGGCCGCGCCCGCTGCCGCGCCAGCGGCTACCCCGAGCGCCAGCTGATCCCGTAAGCGGCTGACCGGGCCTGCCCACCGCTCCGGTCGGCGCGGCTACAATGCGCGTCCCGCGTCAGGCCCTACACCCCAAGAATGCTGCGTTCCCACTACTGCGGCCAGGTCAATGAGACCCTGGTCGGCCAGACCGTCTCCGTTTGCGGCTGGGTGCATCGTCGCCGTGACCACGGTGGCGTCATCTTCATCGACCTGCGCGACCGCGAGGGCCTGCTGCAGTGCGTGTTCGACCCGGATGCGGTCGAAGCCTTCGCCGCCGCCGACAAGCTGCGCTCCGAGTACGTGGTGAGGATCACCGGTCGTGTACGACCGCGCCCGGCCGGCACCGAGAACGCCAACCTCGGCAGCGGCAAGATCGAAGTGCTGGGCAAGGAAGTCGAGCTGCTCAACAAGTCCGAGACGCCGCCCTTTCACCCGGATGACGAGACGGTGGGCGAGGAGACGCGCCTCAAGTACCGCTACATCGACCTGCGCCGCCCGCAGATGCAGAAGAACCTGCGCCTGCGCCACGAGGTGGTGAAGCGCATCCGCAACTTCATGGATGCCAAGGGCTTCGTCGATGTCGAGACCCCGATCCTGACCCGCGCCACGCCGGAAGGTGCGCGCGACTATCTGGTCCCGAGCCGCACCCATCCCGGCCATTTCTTCGCCCTGCCGCAGTCGCCGCAGCTGTTCAAGCAGCTGTTGATGATGTCGGGCCTGGACCGCTACTACCAGATCGCCCGCTGCTTCCGCGACGAGGATCTGCGCGCCGACCGCCAGCCGGAATTCACCCAGCTCGACGTCGAGACCAGCTTCCTGAGCCAGGCCGAGATCATGGCCATCATCGAGGAGCTGGTGAAATACCTGTTCCTCGACGTGCTCGGCGTCGATCTCGGCACCCTGCCGCACATGAGCTTCGAGGAAGCCATGCGCCGCTACGGCTCCGACAAGCCGGACCTGCGCAATCCGCTGGAACTGGTCGATGTGAAGGACCTGCTCAACGACGTCGACTTCAAGGTCTTCGCCGGCCCCGCCAACGATCCCAAGTGCCGCGTTACCGCGCTGCGCGTGCCGGGCGGCGCCAAGCTGCCGCGCAGCAAGATCGACGGCTATACCGAGTTCGTGAAGCTCTACGGCGCCAAGGGCCTGGCCTATATCGTCGTCAACGAGTGGAGCAGCAAGGGCCGCGAGGGCCTGCAGAGCCCCATCGTCAAGAACATCCATGACCGTGGTCTGGCCGGCGTCATCGAGCGCACGGGTGCGCAGGACGGCGACCTGATCTTCTTCGGCGCCGACAAGTCCGGCGTGGTCAGCGATGCACTGGGTGCGCTGCGTCTGAGGCTCGGCAACGACCTGGGCCTGACCGAGAAGGGCTGGAAGGCGCTCTGGGTGGTGGACTGGCCGATGTTCGAATGGGACGAGCGCGACGGCGGCCGCTGGGTCTCGCCGCACCATCCCTTCACCGCGCCCAAGCAGTTCGACGCCCAGGCAATCCGGAACCAGCCGGGTGAGATCGTGTCCCAGGGCTATGACATCGTCCTCAACGGTATCGAACTCGGCGGCGGCAGTGTGCGTATCCATTCCACCGAGGTGCAGCAGGCGGTGTTCGACCTGCTGGGCATCACGCCGGACGAGCAGCAGGAGAAGTTCGGCTTCCTGCTGGAAGCGCTCAGCTACGGCGCGCCGCCGCACGGCGGTCTCGCCATCGGCATCGACCGCATGATCATGTTGATGGCGGGTGGCAGCTCGATCCGCGAGGTCATCGCCTTCCCGAAGACGCAGACCGCGCACGATCCGCTGACCAATGCCCCCGGCGCGGTCGATGCCAAGCAGTTGCGCGAGCTGCACGTGCGCAGCACCGTCACCCCGCCGCCGACGGCCTGAGCGCCGCTGGCCGAACCCAAGTTTCTGGAGTAGCGAAGATGATGCCGACTGTCCTGCGTACCGCGTTTCGCGGTCTTGCCCTCAGTGGCTTGGTGTTGCTGGGCGCCTGCGGCGGCGTGGGCCAGGGCATTGCCCCGAAGTCATCGGTGCTTTTGCCGTCGGGAGGGGAGGAGGGCGCTGCCAACTTCGACGCCTATACCTGCGTCAACACCTCGCTGATCCTGATTGTTGATTTCAGCAATGGCGCCCGTGGCGACTTCACCTCCCGAGCTACCTGGAGCAGTGCGGACGAGACAGTCGCCAGGGTCAGCAATGGTGATATCGCGGTTCCTGAGCAGGACGGTTTCTTCTACGGCCGCGGCACCATCGTGCCGGTCGGACCTGGCACCACGACGATCAGGTCCAGCTATCTCGATTTCCGCAACTCCATCCAGATCACGGTCAGCGATCCGACCAACTTCAAGGTTACGCCGACGGAAGCCGACGTCGCCAAGGGTGCGGCGCTCGACCTAGCCCTGTCTGCCGATCTGGGCGGTGTCAGCAGTAGCCTGGATGGTTTCGCGCGCTGGGCCTTCGTGACGGAAGCGCCGGCGGTCGCGACCATCGCCTCAATCACCGGGACGGTCACCGGGGTTGGCACCGGAGGTCCCTTGACCGCCCGCGCCCGGATTCCGGGCTGCAGCCTCACAATCGCCGATGCGACCGTCAACGTGTCGCCGCTGCAAACGCTTGCGCTGAGCAAGGAATTCTCCGGCACCGACAAGCTGGCGGTCGGCACCACCGAGCGCATCACCGCGACCGGGACCCTGGAGAACGGCAAGACCCAGGATCTGTCCGGAACCGTCACCTACAAGGCGGTCAAGTCAGAAGACAACACCACCGCCAGCGATGCCGCGACCTTCCTGGTCGGCAGCCTGCGCAATCTCGTGTTCGCCAGCAAGGCCAGCGCTGCCCCGGTCAATCTCACCGCGAGCTTCAGCTACATCATCGACGATGGCGATGCTTCCACCGAGAATGTCAGCTCGACCCCGGTGGTATCGCCCGTGCTGGCGATCACTCCGATCGACGCCACCCTGGTCAATGTCACGGTGCCTCGGACCGCGGCCGACCTGGCGCCCGGCAACAGTCTGCTGCTGAAGGCTGTCGGCGACTATCAGATCACCGCACCCCCGTCGTCCTTCAGCCAGGACATCACGCGGCACGTTACATGGAGCATCGCGGACGCCGACTTGGCGACCGCGACGGTCCAGGGCAGTTCCGGCACGATCAATCCGCTGGCCGGATTGGTGCTGGCCAGTACCAAGGCCGAGACCGGAAAAGCGGTGGTGGTGACCGCCACCAACAGCAATGCGACCGGCAACAAGAGCGCGACCTCGACCATCACCATTGACCCCACCGAGCCGCAGGAGCCCTGAGGCACCCACGCCACCGGTAGGGGCGCGCGACCGCTTCCGCTACAATATCTAGGTTTCGCGGCCCCTTTGTGTGGGGGCCGTCGTCCCGCCCTTTGATGCAGGCGCTCGCGCGCCGGGGAGTGCAGCGATGACTGCCGCGCTGAAGATCGATCCCAAGCTCGACAGCTACAGCTTCCTCAGCGACGAGGAATGCGATGCCAAGATCGTCGCGGCCAAGGCCAAGCTGGGCAAGCGCCTGGCCATCCTCGGCCACCATTACCAGCGCAACGAGGTGTTCAAGCACGCCGATTTCTCCGGCGACTCGCTGAAGCTCTCGCAGATGGCCGCCAAGACCGAGGCCGAGTTCATCGTCTTCTGCGGCGTGCATTTCATGGCCGAGGTGGCCGATATCGTCACCGACGGCAAGCGCACGGTGATCCTGCCCGACCTCGCTGCCGGTTGTTCGATGGCCGACATGGCCAACCTGGTGAAGGTGAAAAAGTGCTGGGAGGAAATCAGCACCGTGCTCGATCCGGACCAGCACGTCACGCCGGTCACCTACATCAATTCGGCGGCGGATCTCAAAGCCTTCTGCGGCAGCCACGGCGGCATCGTCTGCACCAGTTCCAATGCCCGTGCGGTGCTGGAATGGAGCTTCGCGCGCCGCGACAAGGTGCTGTTCTTCCCCGACCAGCACCTGGGCCGCAACACCGCCTACATGCAGATGGGCATCCCCCTGGACCAGATGGTGACCTGGGACTTCATGAAGCCGCGTGGCGGCCTCACGGACGATCAGATCCGCAACGCCAAGATGATCCTCTGGAAGGGCTTCTGCTCGGTGCACCAGATGTTCCATCCCAACCACGTCGCCAAGTTCCGCGAGCGGGTGCCGAAGGGCTTGGTGATCAGCCATCCTGAGAACGATCTCGAAGTCTGCGAGAAGAGCGATTTCGTCGGCTCCACCGAGTACATCCTGCGCACCGTGCGCTCCAGCCAGCCGGGCACGCACTGGCTGGTCGGCACCGAGTTGAACCTGGTCAACCGCCTGGCCGACGAGATGAAGCCGAAGGGCGTCACCGTCGAGTTCATGTCGCCCATGGTCTGCATGTGCTCGACCATGTTCCGCACCGATCCGCAGCACCTCGCCTGGGTGCTCGACAGCCTGGTCGAGGGCAAGACCGTCAACCAGATCCGGGTGCCGCGCGAGATAGCGCAGCCGGCGCGCGCGGCGCTGGACCTGATGCTGGAAGTGGTCGATTGAAAACCGGGAGACGAGAGACGGGAGGTGGGAGACACGACAATCTCCGCCCGGCTTTTTCGTCTCCCATCTAACGTCTCCCGTCTAACGAAAAACCATGTTCACCAAAGCCCCCAGCCTCGCCATCGCCGATCCCGAGCTCTACGCCACCATCACCGCCGAGAACGCGCGGCAGGAAGCGCATATCGAGCTGATTGCCTCCGAGAACTACACCTCGCCGGCGGTCATGCAGGCGCAGGGCAGCCAGCTCACCAACAAGTACGCCGAGGGCTATCCGGGCAAGCGCTACTACGGCGGCTGCGAATTCGTCGATATCGCCGAAAACCTGGCCATCGAGCGGGTGAAGCAGCTGTTCGACTGCGACTACGCCAATGTGCAGCCGCATTCCGGTGCCCAGGCCAATGCCGCCATCTTCCATGCCCTGGTGACGCCGGGCGACACCGTGATGGGCATGAACCTGTCGCAGGGTGGGCACCTGACCCACGGCCATCCGGCCAACTTCTCCGGCAAGCACTACAAGATCGTGCCCTACGGCCTCGATCCCGAGACCGGCCTGATCAACTACGACACGATGGAAGCGCTGGCGCTGGAGCACCGGCCGAAGCTGCTGATCGGTGGCTTCTCGGCCTACTCGCGCATCAAGGACTGGAAGCGCATGCGCGAGATCGCCGACAAGGTCGGCGCGTATTTCTGGGTCGACATGGCTCACGTCGCCGGCCTGGTCGCGGCGGGTGAATATCCCAGCCCGCTGCCGCACGCCCACGTCGTCACCAGCACCACCCACAAGACCCTGCGCGGTCCGCGTGGCGGCATCATCCTCAGCAAGGGCCAGCCGGAGGACTTCAACAAGAAATTCCAGTCGGCGGTGTTCCCCGGCATCCAGGGTGGCCCGCTGATGCACGTCATCGCCGCCAAGGCGGTGGCCTTCAAGGAGGCGCTGGATCCCAGCTTCAAGGTTTACCAGAAGCAGGTCGTTGCCAATGCCCGGGCGATGGCCAAGGTGTTCCTGGAGCGCGGCTACAAAGTGGTCTCCGGCGGTACCGACGATCACCTGTTCCTGCTCGATCTCGTGGCCAAGAACGTCACTGGCAAGGACGCCGAGGCCAAGCTCGGCGAGGCGCACATCACCGTCAACAAGAACGCGGTGCCGAACGACCCGCGCTCGGCCTTCGTCACCAGCGGCCTGCGCATCGGCAGCCCCGCCTCGACCACGCGCGGCTTCAAGGAGGCCGAGATGGCCCAGGTCGCTAGCTGGATCGCCGACATCGTCGATGCCATGAGTGCCGGTAGCGATGTCGATGCGGCCGTGGCCAAGGTCCGCGCCAACGTGGAAGCGCTGTGTGCGCGCTTCCCCGTGTACCAGGCGAAGTAACGATGCAGTGCCCGTTCTGCAAGGCGGTCGATACGCGGGTCATCGACTCGCGCCTCGCCGAGGACGGGACCCAGGTGCGCCGCCGTCGCGAGTGCGAGAAGTGCGACGGCCGCTTCACCACCTTTGAGAAGGCGCAGCTGTCGATGCCCTACGTGGTCAAGCGCGAGGGCATCAACGAGCCGTTCGAGGAAGACAAGCTGCGCAAGGGCATGACCATCGCGCTCTACAAGCGCCCGGTGTCGGTGGAGGCGGTCGATCACGCCATCGAGAACATCCTGCGCAAGCTGCGCCAGACCGGCGAGCGCGAGGTGGCCAGTCACCGGATCGGTGAGTGGGTGATGCAGGAGCTGCACGATCTGGATCACGTCGCCTACGTGCGCTTTGCCTCGATCTATCGCAGCTTCGAGGACGTCAACGCCTTCCGCGAAGAGATCGAGCGCCTGCAGAAAATGCCCAGTGCCGAAGCGCGCAAGAGCCAGCTGCAGCTGATCGAAGAGCCCGAGCGCCGGAAATGAGCTTGGCTCCGGACGCGGCCGCCCGGCTGATGGCGCGGGCGCTGCGCCTGGCCGAGGCCGGGCGCTGCAGCACCCATCCCAACCCGCGCGTCGGCTGCGTGCTGTGGCGCGAGGGCGCGATCGTCGGCGAGGGCGCGCACCTGCGCGCCGGCGAGCCGCATGCCGAGGTGCACGCCCTGCGCCAGGCTGGCGAGCGAGCGAAGGGCGCCACCGCCTTCGTGACCCTGGAGCCCTGCAACCACCACGGCCGCACGCCGCCCTGCAGCGAGGCCCTGATCGCGGCCGGGGTGAAGCGGGTGGTGGCGGCGATGCCGGACCCGAACCCGCTGGTTGCCGGCCAGGGTCTGGAGCGGCTGCGCGCGGCCGGTATCGAGGTTGAGGTCGGCCTGCTGCAAGCCGATGCCGAGCGGCTCAATCGCGGCTTCGTCTCGCGCATGCGGCGGCAGCGACCCTTCGTGATGCTCAAGCTGGCGGCCAGTCTCGATGGCCGCACGGCGATGGCCAGTGGCGAGTCGCAGTGGATCACCGGTGAGCCGGCCCGCCAGGATGTGCATCGCCTACGTGCCGAGGCGGGTGCGGTGCTGACCACGAGCGCCACCGTGCTGGCTGATGATCCCTCGCTGACCGTGCGCTTGCCTGCTCCGGAGACCGGCGCTTGGCGCCAGCCGGATCGGGTCGTGCTCGACAGCCAGGCGCGGGTGCCGCGCAGCGCGAAGGTCTGGAGCGAGGGTGCGCGCCGCTTGCGCGTGACGCAGCCTGCCCACGCCGCGGCGGTCGTTCCGGCAGGCGTCGAGACCCTGGCCATTGAAGCCGACGCCCATGGCCCCATCTCGCTGCCGGGCCTGATGCCGGCCCTTGCGCAACGGGGCGTCAACGAGTTGCTGGTCGAGTGCGGGCCCCGGCTGGCGGGCGCCTTGCTCGCGGCAGGCCTGGTTGATGAGTTGCTGCTCTATCTCGCACCGGCCTTGCTGGGTCACGAGGGCAGGGCGCTGGCGACGCTGCCGGGCTTGAGCCGGCTCGACCAGAAGATTGCTCTGCGCTACACCGATGTCCGCCAGGTTGGCCGCGACCTGCGTATCACCGCCATCCCTGAGATTGCCTAGAAAATGTTCACCGGAATCATCGAAGCCCAGGGCCGCATCGCCGCTGTCGAAGCGGTCGGTGGTGATGTGCGCATGACCATCGTCGAGGCCGGCGGCTATCTGGCCGATGCCCGTCTGGGCGACAGCATCGCCGTCAACGGCGTCTGTCTGACGGCCGTGGTCTTTGTCGAGAACGGTTTTGTCGCCGACCTCTCCGCCGAGACCCTGGCGGCGACTACCGCGGGCGAGTGGAAAGTCGGCCAGACCGTCAATCTCGAAAAGGCGCTGACTCCGGCCAAGCCGCTCGGTGGCCATCTGGTCAGCGGCCATGTCGATGGCGTCGGCCATCTGGTGGAAAAACTGGAAGACGCGCGGGGCTGGCGCCTGACCTTCGAGGCGCCGGGCCCCATAGCCCGCTATATCGCCCGCAAGGGTTCGATCACCATCGACGGCATCAGCCTGACGGTGAATGCCGTCGACCACCGCCACTTCGGGGTGATGATCGTGCCGCATACTTGGACCCACACCAGCCTCGGCGGCCTGACGGTCGGCGGCGCGGTGAACCTGGAAGTCGATTTGATTGCCCGCTACCTCGAGCGCCTGCTCGCGGCCCGCGAGGAGGACAAGAGCATATGAATGCAGCCATCAAGCCCCCGGCCAGCGAGCTGAATCGCGGCCTGCACAGCATCCCCGAAATCATCGCCGACCTGAAGGCCGGCAAGATGGTCATCCTTATGGACGACGAGGACCGCGAGAACGAAGGCGACCTGCTGATGTGCGCCGACGCCGTGCGTCCGGAAGACATCAACTTCATGGCCCGCTTCGGCCGTGGCCTGGTCTGCCTGACCCTGACCCAGGAGAAGTGCAAGGCCCTGCGCCTGCCGCTGATGGTCAGCGACAACGGCTCCGGCTTCGGCACCAATTTCACCCTGTCCATCGAAGCGGCGCAGGGGGTGACCACCGGCATCTCGGCGCACGACCGCGCCCATACCGTGCGCACGGCGGTCAAGACCGAGGCCAAGCCGGAAGACATCGTGCAGCCCGGCCACATCTTCCCGCTGATGGCGCAGAACGGCGGCGTGCTCAACCGCGCCGGCCATACCGAGGCCGGCTGCGATCTGGCCCGCCTGGCCGGCCGCACGCCGGCGGCGGTGATCTGCGAAATCCTGAAGGACGACGGCACCATGGCGCGCCGGCCCGACCTCGAAGCCTTCGCCAAGGAGCACGAGCTCAAGATCGGCACCATTGCCGACCTGATCCGCTACCGGCTCGACAACGAGCACACGGTCGAGCGCGTCGCCGAGACCCACGTGCAGACCGAGTTCGGCGAGTTCCGGCTGGTGACCTACCAGGACACCGTCGACAACACCATCCACCTGGCGATGGTTCGCGGCGCCGTGGCCATGAACAAGCCGACCCTGGTGCGCGTGCACATTCGCAACATGCTGCAGGACGTGCTGGCGGTGCGGCACGGAGACTTCTCCTGGCCGGTGCGGCGGGCGCTGCAGCGGGTCGCGGAGGAAGGCGAGGGCGTCGTGGTGCTGCTGCGCCGCCCGGAATCGCCACGCGAACTGGTGCAGCAGATCGTTGGCCTCAACCGCCCGGAGGAAGGCATCGAGCCAACCGGCCCGGTGTTGCGCACCTACGGCCTCGGCGCGCAGATCCTGTCCGACCTCGGCGTGCGCAAGATGCGCGTGCTGTCGAGCCCCAAGAAGATGTACGGCCTCTCCGGCTTTGGCCTGGAAGTCGTCGAATACGTAGCCTGTGACTAATCCGAACATGAGCAAGACCGGCTACGCCGCCCCCGCCAAGCCCGACTCGGTCGAATTTTCCGACGTCCGCATCGCCCTCGTCGCCACCCGCTGGAATGTCGAGGTGGTCGACGCCCTGCTGGCCGGCGCCCGTGCCTGTCTGAAGGACTGGGGCGTGTTGGAGGACAGCATTGGCGAGTTCCGCGCACCCGGGGCCTTCGAGCTGCCGCTGGCCGCTGCCAGCCTGCTGCGCTCCGAGACCGGCCACTGGGACGGCGTGGTCGCACTCGGCGCGGTGATCCGCGGCGATACCCCGCACTTCGATTTCGTCGCCGGCGAGTGCGCGCGCGGCCTGATGGATGTGCAGCTCGCCACTGGCCGGCCGGTCGGTTTTGGCGTGCTCACCGTCAACACCCCGGCCCAGGCGGCCGAGCGCGCCGGTCCCGGCGAAGGCAACAAGGGTTACGAGTGCGCCCAGGCGGTGCTGGAAATGATCCGGCTCAGCCGCCAGGCCAATGGGGAGTTCGAATGAGCGATACCCCGCAGCAAGCCACCGGTCCGGTCAGCCGCCGTGGCCTGGCCCGGCGTGTCACCGCGCAGGCGCTGTACCAGTGGCTGGTCAACGAGACCGCGCCGGACCAACTGCTGCGCCAGTTCCGCGAGCAGGACGAGGGCCTGGGCCGGGCCGATCCGGCCTACTTTGAGGCGCTGCTGCGCGGCGTGGTCGAAAACGCCCCGGCGCTGACCCTGGCCGTCGTGCCCCACCTGGATCGCCCGATTGCGCAGCTGGACCCGGTCGAGCACGCCATCCTGCTGCTCGGCGCCTACGAACTGGCACACGAGCCCTCGGTGCCCTGGCGGGTGATCGTCAACGAGGCGGTCAATCTCGCCAAACTCTTTGGCTCGGAAGAAGGCTACAAGTTCGTCAACGGCGTGCTCGACAAGCTGGCGCGCCAGGCGCGGCCGGCGGAAGTAGCCGCCAGCTAGAGCCTCCTCCATGGGCGAATTCGAGCTGATTCGCCGTTACTTCGCGGGCCTGACGCCCGAGGCAGCCGATGTCGCCCTCGGCATCGGCGACGACGCGGCCCTGCTGCGGGTGCCTGCCGGCCATGAACTGGTGGTAAGCACCGATACCCTGGTCGCCGGCCGGCATTTCCCGCTCGCCACCGCGCCGGCCGACATCGGCTGGAAGGCGCTGGCGGTCAATCTCTCCGATCTCGCCGCCATGGGGGCGACGGCGCGCTGGTTCACGCTGGCCCTGACCCTGCCGGAAGCCGACGAGGCCTGGACCGCCGGCCTCGCCAGCGGCATGCGCGAGCTGGCCCTGCGCCATCGCGTCGCCCTGGTCGGCGGCGACACCACGCGCGGACCACTCTCGATCACGATCACGGCGATGGGCCTGGTGCCGGCGGGGCAGGGCCTGCGCCGCGACGGCGCGCGGGCGGGCGATCTGGTCTGCGTCACCGGCACCCTGGGCGATGCCGCGCTGGCCCTGCGCCGGCTCGGCCGCGCCGACCAAGACCCGGTGGAGCAGGCGCTGCGCCTGCGCCTGGACCGGCCGACACCGCGTCTGGATGCCGGGCTGGCCCTGCGCGGGCTGGCCAGTGCCGCGCTGGACCTTTCCGACGGTCTGGCCGGGGACCTGCGCCACCTCTGCGCCGCCAGTGGCGTCGGTGCCGAACTCGACCCGGCGGCGCTGCCGCGCTCGGCGGCGTTCGAGGGGCTGGCGGCCGGACTGTCGGCCGAGGAGTGTTTCGCGCTGCAGGCGCAGGGCGGTGACGACTACGAACTCTGTGTTTGCCTGCCGCCTGAGTCGCTGGCCGAGGCGCGCGCCCGGCTGGCGCCGCTGGCGCTGAGCGAAATTGGCCGCATCACGGCGGAACCGGGCCTGCGTCTGCGCTACCCTGATGGCCGCACCGCGGTACTGGCCGCCACCGGCTACAGCCACTTCTGATCGGCAACAGCGCATGTCCATCGCACCCATTGGCGTTTTTGACTCCGGCCTTGGCGGCCTGACCGTGCTGCAGGAGCTGGTCAAGCGCCTGCCGCAGGAAGACTTCCTCTACATCGCCGACTCCGGCCACTGTCCCTATGGGGGCAAGAGCGCGGAGGAGATCACGGCGCGGGCCCGCGCCGTCACCGAGGCCCTGCTGGCGCGCGGCGCCAAGCTCATCGTCGTGGCCTGCAACACCGCCACCATCGCCGCCATCGAGACCCTGCGCGCCGAGTACCCGGTGAGCTTCGTGGGCATGGAGCCGGCGGTGAAGCCGGCGGCGGCGCGCACCTACAGCGGCGTGGTCGGCGTGCTCGCCACCGGCGCGGCCCTGGCCGGCGAGAAGCTGCACAAGCTGATCCGCGAGCACGCCGGCGGCGTGCGCGTCATCACCCAGCCCTGTCCGGGCCTGGTCGAGCGGGTGGAACTGGGCGACCTCAACGGCCCGCAGACCCGCCAGCTGATGGAGCGCTACACCCAGCCTCTGATCGAGGCCGGGGCTGACGTGCTGGTGCTGGGCTGCACCCACTATCCCTTCCTGCGGCCGCTGATCGCCGAGGTGGTTGGGCCGCGTGTGGTCATCCTCGACACCGGCGAGGCAGTGGCACGTCGCACCGAGGCCCTGCTGCTGGCCGAGGGCCTGCTGGCGGTTTCGCCGCAGCCGGGGCGGGTGCAGTGGTTCAGCACCGGGGACGCCGACGCGATGGCCGTGGTGGCGTCCCGGCTCTGGGGCAAGACCGTCAACGTCGAGGTGCTGGAGGCGTGACCGTCAACCGCCAGCCGCGCGAGCCGGATGCACTGATCCTGAGCACGCCCGAGCACCTGATCGCCTTCGGGTTCGGCACTGGCCTCGCCCGCAAGGCGCCGGGGACGGTCGGTACCCTGGTGGGCCTGCCGTTCTACTTCGCGCTGAATGGCCTGCCGCTCTGGGCCTACGGGCTGGCCTGCCTGGCCCTGTTTGTCTTCGGCTGCTGGGTCTGCGGTCGCAGCGCCCATCTGCTCAGCGTCCACGACCACGGCGGCATCGTCTTCGACGAGATCGTCGGCTTTTGCATCGCCGCTGCACCGCTGCTGCTCTACCCCGGGGCCACGCCGCTGTGGCTGATCGCGGTATTCGCGCTGTTCCGCTTTTTCGACGTGCTCAAGCCCTGGCCGATCCGCTGGTTTGACCAGAAGCTGCACGGTGGCTTCGGCATCATGTTCGACGACGCCGTCGCCGGGCTGTTCAGCGCCCTGCTGATCTGGCCAGCGCTTGCCGCTGTTGCCTGAATTGCGGTAACTGATGTTGTTCTGGTGCCGCAGCACCGGATCGTTCACACTCCAGCGCTCTCCGTGCGCGGTCCTCGACCGAGGTATCGCCAGCAAAAATATGGGCTTGTGAGGACGACATGAAGCAGATCGTGCGCATCGGCGGAGCCTCCGCCTTCTGGGGTGACACTAACACCGCCGCCGCCCAGTTAGTGCACAAGGGGAACATCGATTACCTGGTGTTCGACTACCTGGCCGAGATCACCATGTCGATCCTCGCCGCCAAGCGCATGAAGGACCCCAAGGACGGCTACGCCACCGACTTCGTCGAGCACGTGATGGCGCCGCTGCTGCCGGAGCTGAAGGCCAAGGGCATCAAGGTGGTGGCCAATGCCGGTGGCGTGAATCCGCTCGCCTGCAAGGCCGCGCTGGAGGCGGCCTGCGCCAAGGCGGGGGTCGAAATGCGGATCGGCGTGGTGCTGGGCGACGACATCCTGCCGCGCCGCAAGGAATTCGCCGAGGCCGTCGAACTCGACAGCGGCAAGCCGATGGCCGGCACCTTCGTCTCCATGAACGCCTACCTGGGCGCCATCCCCATCGCCAAGGCGCTCGCCGAGGGCGCCGAGATCGTCATTACCGGCCGCTGCGTCGATTCGGCGGTGACCCTGGGCCCGCTGATGCACGAGTTCGGTTGGAGCGAGACCGACTACGACCGGCTCGCCGCCGGCAGCCTGGCCGGCCACGTCATCGAATGCGGCGCCCAGTGCACGGGTGGCAATTTCACCGACTGGGAGCTGGTGCGGAATGGTTATGCCGACATGGGCTTCCCGATTGCCGAATGCAGTCCGGACGGCAGCTTTGTCATCACCAAACCCGAGGGCACCGGCGGCTTGGTGAGCATCCACTCGGTGCTGGAGCAGATGCTCTACGAGATCGGTGATCCGCGCGCCTACCTGCTGCCGGACGTGGCCTGCGATTTCAGCCAGGTGCGGCTGGAGCAGGTCGGCGCGCAGCGGGTGCGACTGACGGGCGCGAAGGGTCAGGCGCCGACAGCCAACTACAAGGTCAGTGCCACCTATCCAGCCGGCATGCGCTGCTGCGCGATCTTCATGATCGGTGGCATCGATGCGGCCAGGAAAGGCCATGCCAGTGCCCGGGGCATCCTCGACAAGGTCCGGCGGCAGCTGCTGGAGCAGCAGTTGGGCGACTTCACCGGGGTCGATGTGCACTGCCTGGGCGCCGAGGAGAGCTACGGCCCGCATGCGCGGCCGGGTGCGGCCGCGACCCGCGAGGTGCTGGTCAAGATCGTCGCCCAGCACCCGAATCCGAAGGCGCTGAAGATCTTCGGCCGCGAGATCGCCCAGGCCGCGACCGGCATGGCGCCCGGCTTCACCGGCTATTTCTCGGCCGGGCGGCCGGAGCCGAACATGATTCCCAAGCTGTTCTCGACCCTGGTGCCGAAGGAGAAGCTGCCGATTGAGGTGGTGGTGGGGGAGCAGCGGTTTGCGGTGCTGGTGCCAACGCAGGGCGGCTTCAGTTCCCCTCCCCTTGGCGGGGAGGGGTTAGGGGCGGGGGGGGCTTCGACCAGTGCGCCCCGCCTCGGGTCGCCCCCCTCCCCCAACCCCTCCCCGCAGGGGGGAGGGGAGCCAAAAAATGGGGGAGGGAAGTCTGTTCCACTGATCCGCCTGGCCCTGGCCCGCAGCGGCGACAAGGGCGACCACGCCAACATCGGCGTCATTGCCCGCAAGCCGGAATACCTGCCCTATATCCGCGCCGCGCTCAGCCCGGAGGCCGTGCGCGACTACTTCGCCCATGTCCTGGCCGGCGGTCGCGAGGGTCGGGTGCAGCGCTGGGAGCTGCCGGGCAGCCACAGCCTCAACTTCCTGCTGCACCATGCCCTGGCTGGCGGTGGCGCCGGCAGCCTGCGTACCGACCCCCAGGGCAAGTGCTTCGGCCAGATGCTGCTGGACTACCCGGTGCCGGTTCCGGACGATTTGCTGTGAGACGGGGCCGCGACCTGCGACCGGCTCGCGCTGCAGCGTAGCATCCGCCACAATTCAGCCCCTCAACCGGGCCCCGAAGACCATGGCTGGCGCAGAAGACCTTCAACACCTGATCGAGAAAAACGCCCGCTGGGCCGAGCGGGTGGTCAAGCAGGACCCCGATTTCTTCCGCCGGCTGGCGGCCCAGCAGGCGCCGGAATACCTCTGGATCGGCTGCTCGGACTCGCGGGTGCCGGCCAACGAGGTGGTGGATCTGGCGCCGGGCGAGCTGTTCGTGCACCGCAATGTTGCCAACGTGGTGAACCACTCCGACCTCAACTGCCAGTCGGTGATCCAGTTCGCCATCGACGTGCTCAAGGTCCGCCACATCATGGTGGTTGGCCATTACGGCTGCTCCGGCGTGAACGCGGCACTGACCTGCACACGCGTCAACGGTGTGGCCGACTACTGGCTGGGGCATGTCCGCGACATCGCCTGCCGCCACCAGGGCCTGCTCGATCTCGAACCGGACGAGCGCCACCAGCTCAGCTTGTTGTGCGAGCTGAATGTCATGGAGCAGTCCCTGAATGTCTGCTCCTCGCAGACCGTGGTCGACTGCTGGGCGCGCGGCCAGGCCTTGACCGTGCATGGCTGGATTTATGGGCTGGGTGATGGCCGGGTGCGGCATCTGAACATTGCCGTCAGCGGGCCCGACGACGTCGGCCAGCTGCGACAGCAGGCACTGCACGACATCACGGCCGCGCGCAAGGCCAGCGCCGAGCGCAAGCGGCTCGGGGATACCGTTCCGGCGTCGCGCTAAGGGCGCCTTCCACGTAAAATCGCGCGGCTCGGCGACCCTCGCGGCGCCTACAGATTTCCCAATCGATCCAGGTAGCACCCAGATGAGCATCGAACGCGACGTAATGGAGTACGACGTGCTGATCGTCGGCGCCGGCCCCGCAGGCCTGGCTGCCGCCATCCGCCTCAAGCAGATCAACGCCGACCTCAGCGTCTGCCTGGTCGAGAAGGGCTCCGAAGTCGGCGCCCACATCCTCTCCGGTGCCATTTTCGAGCCGCGCTCGCTCAATGAGCTGCTGCCGGACTGGAAGAAGCAGGGGGCGCCGTTGAATACCCCGGTGGCCGGCGACGACATCTACTTCCTGCTCTCCGAGCAGAAGTCCTTCAAGATGCCGAACCTGTTCGTGCCCAAGCCCATGCACAACGAGGGCAACTACATCATCTCGCTGGGCAAGCTGGTGCGCTGGCTCAACGATCAGGCCCAGGCGTTGGGCGTCGAGGTGTATCCGGGTTTCGCCGCCCAGGAAGTGCTGATCGACGAGCAGGGCATCGTCCGCGGCATCCAGGTCGGCGACATGGGCATCGACCGTCACGGCGAGAAGACTGCGAACTACACGCCGGGCATGGAGCTGCGCGCCAAGTACACCCTGTTCGCCGAAGGCTGCCGCGGCCACCTGGCCAAGCGCCTGCTCGCGAAGTACGAGCTGGACAAGGACGCCGATCCTCAGCACTACGCCATCGGCATCAAGGAGCAGTGGACGGTTCCGGCTGCGCAACACAAGCCCGGCCTGGTGGTGCACAGCGCCGGCTGGCCGCTGTCGGTCGGTGGCACCGAGAGCCTGGGTGGTTCCTTCCTCTATCACCTGGAGGATAACCAGGTGGTGGTGGGTCTGATCGTTGATTTGAGCTACAGCAACCCGCACCTCTCGCCCTTCGACGAGTTCCAGCGCTACAAGCAACACCCGGTCATCAAGCAGTACCTGCAGGGTGGCACCCGCGTCGCCTACGGCGCCCGCGCCATCAGCAAGGGTGGCTTCAATTCGCTGCCGAAGATGGCCTTCCCGGGCGGCGTGCTGATCGGCTGCGATCTCGGCACCATGAACTTCGCCAAGATCAAGGGCAGCCACACCGCGATGAAGAGCGGCATGCTGGCTGCCGAGGCTGCGGCCGAGGCCCTGGCCGCCGGGCGCGCCGCCGATACGCTCGACAACTACACCGACAAGTTCAAGGCCAGCTGGCTCTACGACGAGCTCTACCGCAGCCGCAACTTCGGGCCCTTCCTGCACAAGTTCGGCGCCCTGGTCGGTGGCGGCATCAACTACATCGAGCAGAACTGGTTCGGCGGCAAGTTCCCGTTCACCGTGCACGACCGCACCCCCGACCACAGCACGCTGAAGCTGGCCAAGGACTGCGCCAAGCCGAGCTATCCGAAGCCGGACGGCAAGCTCAGCTTCGACAAGCTGTCCTCGGTGTTCCTATCCTCGACCAATCACGAGGAAGAGCAGCCCAGCCATCTGCAACTCAAGGACCCCTCGATTCCAATCAGCCAGAACCTGCCGCTGTACGACGAGCCGGCCCAGCGATATTGCCCGGCCGGCGTCTACGAGGTGATCGGCGAGGGCGATGCCAAGCGCTTCCAGATCAACGCCCAGAACTGCGTGCACTGCAAGACCTGCGACATCAAGGACCCGGCCCAGAACATCAACTGGGTGGCTCCTGAAGGCTCGGGCGGCCCCAACTACGCGGCGATGTAAGGGGTGGGCGCGGCGGCGGAAACCAGGCTTTCGCACGTCGTCGGCGGCGAACGCAGCCGCCTCAACAAGGCCCGCAAGATCCTCGCGGTGCTGGGCGCCGCGGTGCCGGCGCAGGCCGGCACCCTGCTCGACATCGGCACCGGATCGGGCTGGATGGCCCACCATCTGGCCAAGGCCGCCGGGCTCTCGGTGGTTGGAGTCGATGTCGCCGACCAGCGCGAGGTGCGCGAGGGCTTCATCTTCCGCGTGGTTCAGGGCGCGGCGCTGCCATTCGAATCCGGCAGCTTTGACCTGGTGGTGTCCAACCACGTCGTCGAGCACGTCGGCGATCTCGACGCCCAGCGCCTGCATTTCGCCGAGATTGCCCGGGTGCTGAAGCGGGACGGCACGGTCTATTTCGCGGTGCCAAACAAGTGGAGCCTGACCGAGCCGCACTACCGGCTGCCGCTGCTGTCCTGGCTGCCGCCCGAATGGGCCTCGCGCTACGTGCGAGCCACCAAGCGCGGGACCTGGTACGACTGCCGGCCGCTGGGGCCGCTGGAGATTCGCCAGCTGATCCGGGAGGCAGGATTCGTCGGCGAAGACCGCGCCGCGCAGGCCCTGCTGGAAATGATCCGCATCGAATGGCCCGCCAAGGCTTGGCTGCTGCCGTTGCTGCAGCCGGCGGTTCGCCATCTCGGGCCGCTGATGGGCCTGCTGTCGCCGACCCAGATCTTCGTCCTCAAGCGGGTCGGCCAGGGCTTGGCCAGGTAGAGCGTCACTGCGGCCAATCACGATCCCGTCGATTCATCGCACAATAGACCGCTTTTTTATTTTTGATCCGTTAGAGAGACCGCATGAAAGCAATCGTCAGCGTCAAGCGCGTGGTGGACTACAACGTCCGTATCCAGGTCAAGCCGGATGGCTCCGGCGTCGTCACCGACGGCGTCAAGATGAGCATGAATCCCTTTGACGAAATCGCCATGGAAGAGGCGGTGCGTCTGAAGGAGAAGGGCAAGATCACCGAGATCATCGCCGTCACCATCGGCGGCGCCAAGGGCGAAGAAACCCTGCGCACCGCGCTGGCCTTCGGCGCCACCAAGGCCATCCACATCAAGGAAGAGGGTGCAGTCGAACCCTTGACTGCCGCGCGCGCGCTCGCCGCCGTATTCAAGAAGGAAAGCGCTGCACTGCTGATCGCCGGCAAGCAGGCGATCGACGACGACGCCAACCAGACCGGCCAGATGGTCGCCGGCCTGCTCGACATCGCGCAGGCGACCTTCGCCGGCAAGGTGGAACTCGATGGCCAGAAGGCCACCGTGGTGCGCGAAGTGGACGCCGGCCTGGAGACGCTGGAAATCGATCTGCCGGCCGTCATCACCGCCGACCTGCGCCTGAACGAGCCGCGCTATCTCAAGCTGCCGGACATCATGAAGGCCAAGCGCATCGCCATCGAAGCCACCACCCTGGCCGAGCTGGGCGTGACCGTTGCGCCGCCGGTGAAGACCACCAAGACCGCGCCGCCGCCGACCCGCAGCAAGGGCGTAGTGGTGAAGACCGTCGACGATCTGATCGCGGCGCTGAAGGCCAAGGGCCTGGCCTGAAATCCGCCCCGCCCCCTCGGGGGGAGGGGCTGGGGGAGGGGGTAGCTCGCCGAGCGGGC
>JAUYNO010000010.1 GCA_030696045.1 Stagnimonas sp.
ATCCAACAATAGGAATGAGCTTCCCATGCGGCGGGAATTCTAATCCTGTCAGGGTGCAGTGAGGGCATGGTCATTCCTAGGTCCCGCTCTTCGTTCGGGGTCTGAGCGGCCATAGCGCAAAGCGTTCATCGTTAGAGACCAAACGGCTCCTATTCGTATTCGAGGCAACAAAAGCAAAAGGAAGGGTTGGATCTGTGCCAGAAAACTCGCTTGAAATGTTATGGCTTTGACGCTCTCCTGCTTCGAGCGCGGATTTACAACCTGACTCGTTCGGTGGCAGTGGACCAATCCCGAAGGACGGAGCGCCGGACGCGCCAGTCACTGCTTGGATAAAATCTATCGTCGAAAGAGTTTGAATGAGGTCGTGTAGCAATGCGTTTAGATAAGGGTGTCTTACGTCGCAATCCAGCACATCATCGAATCCTAACAAGGCGTCGCTGGTCAGGAATGAGAGATTGCAGCAGGCCAAGGCGGCCCAGGTCCTGGAATTATCTAAAGCGCCATCATATAGCTTGCGCAAATGGCTGGGGCCTCGTCCCGGAAAATGTGAAAAGCCTACGACGAGGTCATAGTGGGCATGGAGGTGTGGGAGAACGTCGGGCCAATCGTATCGGCTGACGCCACATGACTCGATGTCGATCAGAGCGATGCGTTGAGAACCAAACGGGCATACCTTCTCTGGAAGTACTTTCGTGGCCATAGAGCCTATTTCAGTAACTCCTTCGAGGTGAAAGGCAAAACTGTTCGCACCGAGCAATGGATTAAAGCCATGATATTGTGGAATTACGTCTAGAATAGATTTCGCGCTCTTCACCACGCTACGTGCGGAAAAGACGTCATCCCACACAACTACGCGACTCACAAGTGTTGGCAGCATAGTGCTTTCAATCTCACTCACCCTGAAAGTCCAGAAGTCGATGGTGGGGTCTTGCGGTAGTTTATTCGAAATAGATTGTTGACATTCCATCCTTGCAAAGATGCACCCGTGCGGGAAGTCGCTATCATCGGTGAATTGGCTATCGTCAACGTAAGCGTACGCAGGCGATTGATACCCAAGGGAGGGCAGCGAACTAACAGCGACACCGGTCACGAAGCTGCGGCGATCAATATTTTTCATAGGGGCCTCCAAGGGAACGTGCCGAGCACTATGGAGGCTTTAATGTTATTGGCAAATAACTCTAAATAAGGTCCAGCCAGAAGCTCCAGGGGCAGTGCCAGACTGCTTGATTTTTAACTAGGTCCGCTTCCGTTGGGGGAGGCTGACCCCGCCCGCGATGCACTGAAGATCATTCCGAAAGCCGCCGACTACGGAGGTTCAGCGTTGACTTCTTCAGGGAGCGGCGAGCCGTGCCAGGGCCCGATGTACTTCCAATAGGGCCAACGTATCGCGCTTGCAGTAGGCAAGAAGTGCGACCCGCAGTTGAAGGGCCTCCCCAGGATCTGTGATACGGTCAGATGCCAACTGCAGGAATGCTGCTGACGCTGCACCGCCATCGGCGACGCCATCAAGGTCGTCATAACTGAAGCCGGGGCAGAGGGCTGGAGCAACGGATTTGATCGAGTTGCTGAATCCAAATTCGGGAAAGTAGACGGCGCTTCGCACAATTGGCAGCAAGTCTGCGAGTCGAGAGATCACGGTGTTCAGGGCCGTGCTGAGATCGGGAAAATCCGCAGCCAGTTCTTTTACCCTTGTTTGTTCATAGGCTGAATAAACAATGATCGGATCATCGGAACATGCAAGGGCGTCAATTAGCGTTTCGGCAAACTGGCGACGTGGATCGTTGACGCCATCGGCAAGGAACTCCGTGTGGTTCAGCATGCCGTCGCCGTCAATAGTATGAAGTGACCATTGAAATGGAATGGTTTGATAGGGTCTTGCGCCTTCATAGAGAGGGATAGGCGGCATCATTGCTTCGAAGTCGAGATAGCTAGCCGGTGGCCCGAAAGCACCAAGCAGGCGTCCGAGTTCAGTTGCCACATAGGGCTGTCCGCTTGCCGTGGCGTCCCGAATGATGATCTGTTTCGGCGTCAGCGGAAAATCTGCTGGGATAGCAGAGATTGACTCAATGCCGCGCGCCTTGAGTTCACTCGCGCGCGCCTCCGACAAGCGGGGGAAATAACCAATCCAATCGGCAGGTTTGTTCGAAGTGCACCGGTCCCAGAACTCGCACGCGTAAGGGGATCCGCAGTGGCTCCCAGGTTCGGCAGCCGGAAGGCCAATCGTGCCGAGGCAATCCCGCATGGCGGGAAGGCGGGCAGGCAGATCGACAACTCTCGCGGCAACGGCGTCGACGACATCCAGGCGGGTGAAGAAATCCATCCAGCTTATGCCGCCTGGCCCGCGCACATAATTCGTATTCACGTGGAGTAGCTCAGTTGAGGAGACGGCAACGCCCGCGCCCCGAAGTACGTAGGTCTGAAGGGCAATGTCATCGAGGTAGTGATCCTTCAGACCGCTGCTACTCTTCACTTCACGCAATCCCCAAGCACCGTTCGCGAGGCGCTCCAGCACATCCACCCGAATGCGAATGTCCTCGTAATCGAATGCGGCCTCAAAGATGGTTGGCACGAAGGCGTCGTTCATGAGTTTGGCCGTTCGGGTGACGGCTTCCGCATGTTGCCATGGCTCTTCGTTGATCCGCACGCCTCCGCGAAACAGCAGGTGGGCCTTTAGGCCGACTTCCTGCCCGATATCCATGGAAGAGCCCGGAGCGGGTGCCTCGTAGGGCAGCGGCTCATGAACGAGCAACCATAGACGCCGTGGACATTGCAGGCCCGCAATGTAGCGCGACTTGGTGAGATAAAGACTGGTCAATGATATTACCTAGGCTATCAAAGCTCCCAAGATGGGACATCTGCGCTGTTTCTACAACAAGGATTGCGCTCCCACATCTCTCCCGCAACAACTCTTTGTGCATTCGCCCCGTTCATGGTCAACGCGGCAGACGCCTCGGTCCAGAGAGGCGCAATCCGCCTTTCTCGGCTAGCGAATCAATCGCTTCATAGTACAAGCATTCAACCTGGCTGGAGAACACGTCCCGTGAAAGCGTGCCCGCGCTGGTGGTCGCGGGAGTGATCTTCCCCACTAATCGTTTCTGCGAGTGGGCGGCGTTCCGAATCCGAGTTGAAGGAAAACCAGCATGAACAGTCCTACGCCGACTTTTAATTCGCAAATGAAGGGTAAGAAGATCGGAGATGTAGCGCATCAAATCGCTTCAATTTTGCTTCCTATGGTACAATTATATCAACAGAGCGATGATCTGAAAGGATATCTCAGGCGCACAATCGCCTGGACGGTGCGCGAACTGGCGGAATTCTTCAAGGTGCCGATGAATGTGTCTGTCAAAGCGCACGAAGAGGCTGGCGGGCGGGACCTTCGCAACATGTCTTGGAACCAGCAACGAGCGCACATCGATCCCAAGAGGGAAATATATCACTACGAACATACGGTCGAAGTTGGAGCTCTCACAGAGAACATTCTCACAGCAAAAACCGTGGACGAGATAGTCGCCAATCTCATGACCTACAAGATTTGTTGGATATTGAAGGTCGAAAATTCTGAACTAAACAGAATAGACGCTGAGCGTCGTCGTCTCGGCGGCCAGAAACGACGGGGAGAGAACGAGTGGCGGGCCACTTACGAAAAAGCAAACGTCGTCTTTCAGTATCCTTGGCCAGATAGCTAACTAATTCACAATTCCTTATCATGATCGCAGGTTAAAGCGTTCGCTTGCCCCGATCAATTGTGACCAAATGAGCGAAAAGGTATCGAGTTCGAGCGAGCGGCCGGAACGCTATGGACTCCCGCGCGTCAGATCGCGAACGATGCGGCAGTAGCTCTTCAATTCCTCGACGGACGTGTTTTCCGTCACGCTGCCAGCGACCGGAGCATGGTGGAAGTTGCGGGTGTAGAAATTGATATCCTTGAGGCTATCTAAAGCACCCTTGTAGCGGTGATCCGCGGTCGCGCCCTCGATTTTGCGGATGATCCCGTCAAGCATTTCATCGGCGGCGAAAAGCTCCCGATCACCCTTCCGGTAGAAGTCTTCAAGAACCTTGCGCAGCAGCGCCCGTATCTCGCCCGGATCGCCCTCGGTCGCATCAAGGAACTGGATCATCTTCATACGTTCGGTTTCGTTGCGTGGCAGGGTCGCCTTCTCAAGATCGAAAACGGCGAGGGTTGCCATGCCGGGCGCGCCGGTCTGGATCGCGCATGATGTGATCTTGCTTTGGTCGATCCGATCCCAAAGCAGGCGCAGGAAGCCAAGCTCGTGAGAGAAGACGAACACCTGCGCGGCGCGATCCGCGAGCTTGTTAATCTCGTTCACCGTGAAGGTACGTCGGAACTCGTCCATGCTGGTGAAGGGGTCGTCCAGGACGACAATGGTGTCGGCAAGGTTCGGGTCGGTGTTGACCGTGGAAAGAAACAGCGCCAGCGCCAGCACGGATTTGTCACCGCTCGACAGCGTGTTTTTGAAGCTTGGCTCTGCGATGTCGTCCGCGCGTGGAAGAACGGGGATCTTGTTGATGAGGATCGAATAGGCAGCGGCCGGTTCCGACCCCTTGTAGTTCGGCTGCTGATAGTCGATCTGGAAGCCTGCGCCGAGCCGGTCGAGATAGGCGTTGATCGTTTTGCCTAAGCCTACGGTTATGCGCTTGGTGTGCGCGGTCAGTTGGTCGCGCAGCGTGTCCTTCAGTTGTTTCAGGGCAGATTGCCTATCAAGAAGCTGCTGGCGCTCGGCGACGACGGCGGCGGTCGCAGATTCATGGCGCTTTTTGCGCGCCTGTAGGGCGGCAAGCTCGTTCTTGAGGGAGTCGAGATTGACGTTAGCCTGCGCGCGGCGGATGGCTTCGATTCGTCCGCCAAAGACGGCGATCTGGTCGTTATAGGCGGCGACGCCTGTGCACCCTTCATCCCACTGACGGGCCCTATCCTCATATTCTCCGGCTGCAACGGCTGAAACCAAGTCTTCCTGCTTGCGCTGAAACACAGCGTCAAGGTTGACCGCAGCGGACTCCATTTTGCCTGCGATGGCATCAGCGTCGAGGGATGCGTCGCAGCTTTCTCCGGTCAGAGTTTTCAGGTTTTCGATGGCGGCGCGGTTTGCCTCTTGCCGGGTTTTGACAGCCTGCCGAAACTCGCCGCGACCATATCGTTCTAGCGTTTGCCGCCGCTGCTTGACCTCGACGGCGAGGGCTTTGTAGGCTTCGCTGAAATAGTCCCGGTATAGGTTGAGCAAGCTAAGGTCGCGCAATTCCTGACCGCAATATGGGCAGCCTTGCGAAGCATCGAAGGCAAGGCCGGTTTCGAGCCATGTTTCATGCGCAATGGGCGGCGGGGTCGCTGGGACGTGACGGGCGATGTGATCTTGAAGCTTGTGATGCAGATCGCTGGCAACACCATCGACCGCGCGCGAAAGCGCGGCGGTCAATTCGATGGCAGGTGTCGGCACGGGCAACGGCTGTGGCAGGGTTGCGGTGCGAATCCGTTCCTTCTCGGTGGCGCGCCTGACCTCCTTTTCCTTTTCCGCAATGGCGTTGTCGGCATCCTCAAGAACGGTAAGGCCAGCGAAGTCGGCTGCGTTCATACGGGCCAGGCCCAAAGCCGAGGTGGTCGTCTGAAGGAATTGATCCTTCTCTTTGAGGGTCTGGGTGACCTCTTTTTGCTCTTTATCCACGTCCTGAATCTGGCCGATCAGCGCCACACCTTCGGCACCGACGACAAGGCCGTATTGACGTTTCAGGTGATCGAGCGAAACAACGTCACCAGAATAGATATTTTCGTTGATGAAAGCCTGATCGAACACGGCGATACGCGGGCACGATCCCGTCCAGGCGGAACCGTCGAAGGCGCATTGCTGATTGTCCACAAGAACAATGACCTTCTGCTGCCCTCCTGTCGCCAGTGTTTCCCGGCCCTTGATGATCGAGGGCTGATTGCGTGTCAGCGAGCGCAGGATGTCGGCAAGTGTGGATTTGCCCCAACCATTCTCGCCGTAAACAAGCGTAACTTGAGAAAAACGAAGGCTGCCGGGCGCAGTCAGTTTTTCAAAGCGCCCGACCTTCTGAATGTCGATAATCTTCTGGAGCGCTGCCACGAGCGTCTACCTCTCGCAATGGTGCTGCCTTGCCGTGGCAGCGTTTCCGTCAATCGTTCATCTCAAAACCTATGTAATCACGACGTGGCGAACTTCGCGACCAAGCCGTCAAGCGTCGCGCTGCCGGTGATCTGCTCGTCGGGAATGAGCAAATATGTCCATGGCTTGGCACCGCCCGCGTGCTGCGTGGCGGTCTTGCACCATTTGGTCGCCGCTGCCGCCTTAGCCTTCACGGTGGGGTCTTCCAGATCGTTCTTCGCCTTCACCTCGCAGATCAGCATCTTTGTCTTGGTTTCCACTACAAAGTCCGGCTCGTAGGCTTCACCGGAGCGGTAGTCGATGCGGAATTGGTTACGTCCGGGCTTCAGCCATTTCTCGACATTGGTGTCGCTATCGATAGTGACGGAAAGTCGTCGTTCAGGGTCGGTATCGAACTTCTGGAGCGGATAGCAGCACTTCTTAAAACCGCCGAAAACGTGCTTGCGTGTATCGGAAAGCGGTGCAACAGCTTGCCTGAAATCGCGCACGCGCTGGCCTTGGGCCACATTCATGGGCTGGGCCTGCAACAGCATAAATCCGCGCGTGACCGTGACCTCGTAATCGGCCTCGCCAAGCGGCGTTTCCCGATAGTGATTCATCATCTGTGCAAAGATGAAATCGGCAAGCTGACGCCCGTGGCGCAAGAGCACGTTCTCGACTTCGGCGTCGTCCGCAAGGTACGATCTAATGCGAGCGACCATTTGCCCGGCCAGCTTGTAAAGCAACGTGGCGTGGGCGTCATAGTCGATCTCGTTGCGTTCGATCAGGAAGCGCACGAGATAGTCTTCAGGTCGTGCCTCGCGCGGGTCGTCGATTGCCCGCGCAAGGTAGACACGCGCCTGGGTACGCAAGTCCTCGATGATGAGACCGTCCTCAATCGGTCTCATGTTGACCGCTTCAAGGTTGGCAAGGCTGAAGTCCTCGAAGGTGAAGGTTATCTGCTTTTTAGGCAGGACGACGATTTGCGGAATGGAAATGGTGCGGTCGGCAACGGTGATAGCCACGGTTTCCACGATCTGGTCAATGCGTGGCTCTTGAACGACACCTTCAAGCGTCCCCTGAATGGGGCGCACAAGATCGCGTACTTCCTCGGCGATCTGTTGCTGGACGGACTTCTCGCGTAGCGCCTCGGCGCTGCCGAGCTTGCGCTCGTAGCGCTTGATGACTTCCAGCGTGACTTCGGCGGCCTTGCCTTCCTCGGCCGAGTTGAAGGCGAACGCCGCGTGCGGCTGCTCGGAGAATCCTGGCATATCGGGCTGCGTCCCGGTGACGATCATTTCGGCGATGGACGGGGTCGTGACCAGAGTTGCGCCGGTTGCCGAGATATCGCCGCCTTCGCCGATCTCGACCGTCTTCATCACGATGGAACCCGGCTCGTGGGCCTTGGCGATAATGTCGTCGAAGCGTTCGTGCGCGATGACGGTGAGGCGATCCACGGCGGAAAACTCGTCATCGCCGCCCTTGGACACGCGTCTGCCGAACGGAAGCCGCAAGCCGCGCCCCAAGGTTTGTTCGGTGAGGATGTCGGACGCCGAAGTCCGCAACGGAACGATAGTGTAGAGGTTCGTTACGTCCCAGCCTTCCTTCAGCTTGTTGACGTGGATGACGATCTCGGTGCGGCCATCCTTTTCCAGCGCCACCAGGCGCTGCGTGGCTTCTTCGCTTTCCTCACCGCGAAGGTTGGAATGAACTTCCGCGACTTTGTCTTTGAAGCGCCCCTTGAAGAACTTCTCGGACTCGACAAATTCCCGCAGCCGCTTGGCCTCGGTCGTGTCAGCCGCCACGATCAAGATGAACGGCGTGACCTTTGGCGCTCCGGTCGTGCGGTGATAGCGATCTAACTCAACGGCCACGTGATCGTGGTGGTGGACGGCATCTTCGAGTTTGATCTGCTCTAGCTCCTGCTCTCCCACAGAACGGGGGTCGAAGTCCTTGCGCGTCGCAACGGCAGGTTCCTTTACGAAGCCGTCCGCCATGGCCTGGCCTAGCGGGTAGTTGTAGATCACATTGCGAAAGGGAACGGAACGCGCTCCCACGGTCTTCGGCGTTGCTGTCAATTCCAGGCCAAGGATCGGCTTCAAACCGTCGATGGCGCTCGCCCCGGCGCTCGCTCGATAGCGGTGCGACTCGTCCATCAGCAAGACAAGATCGTCAAGGCGGGAAAGATAGGCGTAATAGCTCTCGCCGATGGTTTCCTGAAGGCGCTTCATGCGTGGCTTTCCGCGCGGGCTCTCCTCCTTGTTGATCTTATCAACGTTGAAGATGTTGATGTGAACGTCGGAGCCGAACAGGTCGGACGGACGGCCGCCATTAAAGCGGACGCCGACACCGCTTTCGTAATTGTCGCCGGTGACGATCAGCGGCGGGTTGGCTGCGAACTCGGCGATGCCCTTGAACACGTATTTCGGGCTTTCAGGCGAGAAGTCAGAAATCAGTTTCTCATAGATCGTCTTGTTCGGTGCCAGCACAAAAAAATGACGACTCTTGCCGGTCAGATAGAGGTAGGAGACAAACGCACCCATAAGGCGCGTCTTGCCGACGCCGGTTGCAAGAGCAAAGCACAGCGATGGGAAATCATGCTCGAACGCCTCGACGCTCGGATAGGTGTCGCGGATCGCAGCGAGCGCGGCCTCAGGATTGGAACCTTTCGAGAGGTCGATCCTGCCCAATACGTCGGCGAGGATTTCCAGTGAATCGGATTGCGGCTTACGAAGCGAAAGACGCTGGCTGATGGTACGAACGTTGCGGTCGCTCACTTGCCGCTCCCCTGGCTGAAAAGGTCGTTCTGCGAAGCGGCCTTGCCGTTACCGCGCTTCTTGCCCGCCTTGAGGGTCGGCTCGGGATCGTCCGGCTCCTCAGGCTCGGACGGCGCTTCGGGGAGGCTCGCGACGTTGAGGCTGTAGTCGTCCTTGCCCCACTCGCATTTGCGCAGCACGGCCTGCGGAATTTTCCTGATGGTCAGGTTGGGAAAGGCGTCGGCGTTGGCCCGGAACGCCTTGCAGCACACGAGAAGCGTGCGTTCGTCGCCGACTTCCTCGGAAATCGCGGCAAGCTGCTCGTGGGTCAGGCTCTGCGTGGTGACATAGATAAAGTCCGTTTCCGACGAACGGCCCTGCATCCAGTAATGGTTTTCATCGGGCTGATAGACGAAGCCCATAAGCTTGCAAACGGCCTTCGCGACCTTGGCCGGATCAAAGTCTTTAGAAATGATCCAATTACCCCACGCATCTTTCTCAAGTAGTGATGGCGCAAGGCGGTAATACCTGAACCCGCCGCCGCCCTTCCAATTCAGGGCCTTAGTGACGCCGCTGGCGTCGATGCCGTCCACGACGGCCTTCAAACGCGGAATGATATGCGTGGTAGCATGTTCTCCAAGCTCAACCATGATCCAGCGGCGGCCCATCTTTTGAGCGACCGCGCCGGTTGTGCCGGAGCCTCCGAAGGAGTCGAGGACAAGATCACCGGGCTTTGTCGCCAGTTCCAAACAGCGCTTAATCAAAGCCTCCGGTTTCTTGGACTTTGGAAACTTTACGCCCCCTTCTTGGTGCAAGTTGTTTGAAAGTAGGTCGTCCCACAAGGTCGTCAATGGCTCTGCCGAAATGAGCTCTCCGTCGATGTCCTTGAGTTTGGCCGAATAGAAGATGATCCGCTTGCCATCACGTAGATAGATGTCAGGGTAACCGTTACGCACTTGCCTAAAGATACGTTTCGGCTCCTTTGTTGAGAGATCAATCATCTCGCGGGTTTCCTCCCCGACCGAATCGTAGTCGGGGTTAACGAGTTGAACCACGCTATTCGCCGATTCAATAATCCATTGGTCAAAAACTTCGGGTTCATCCTTAGCCAGCTTTCGCGCTTTCTTTTCGTCGATCCCTTGATGATGCGCGAATGCCTGCATGATCGGAACGATCTTCCAGTCTGCAAAGTCATCGTCGAAATTCTCGATGAATTGATTGTACCGACGATCCACACCAACCGCCGTATAGACGCGATTGGGAAACCAGTTATCAGGGGACTGAGAGTAGATGAGCAGGAAATTCGTTGTGTTTACGCAGCCGGGGTTAATCGTCTTGTGCCCCGTTGCCGAACCCTGTTTGAAGGTGATGGTGTAGCGACGATTCCGCCGCCCGAAGACTTCATCGGCAAGGGCGATCAGGTATCCAAGCTCATTGTCGTCGATGTGGATGAGGATCGTTCCATCGTCGGCAAGAAGGGCCTTTAAGAGTTCCAAGCGATCCCGCATTAAGGATAGCCATAAGGAATGCTCTAGGCCGTCGTCGTAATGTTCAAATGCCTGACCTGTGTTGAACGGCGGATCGATGTAAATGCAGTTGACTTGTCCAACGAATTGCTGCTCCAGCGCTTTTAGCGCGAGCAGGTTGTCGCCGTGGATAAGAATATTGTCGAAGATATCGTGTTCGGTAACGCGCGCCTTGGCGTGGTATGACTTGTCCTCATCCTCCAAGAGAATGCGTGGTTCAAGGCGCGGACGTTCATCCTTGCCGATCCACGTCAACTCCAGGCGCTGTTTGCGGTTGCTCATAGTGCGCCTCCCTGACGCTTGTGGCTTTGTGTTGTTGTATCGGCCATTATGCAACCTCCCACCGGATCGTGAACAGATCGGTCAGGATCGGATCTAGATTCAGACTCTCCTGAAAATTTTATATCATGGTCTCGACCTAGGCGCGGATCGTTGCGCGTCGGTCGAAGAACTCCGCTTTGAATTTGTCGCGCTTGCCCTCAAGAGTGCTGATGCGCCGCTTTTCGGCGACCTTTTCAGTCATCGGCAGATTCGAGCCGCGCAATGCCTTCTTGGCCTCACGTATCTCCGCTTCGACGGCCTTGATTTCCGTTTCAAACGCGCGCTCAAGGTCTTCGGCATAGCCATCGAGCTTTTCGCTCTCCAGATCGAGCCATTCGGCGTTCTGCCGCTCGGCATCGTCGATGATGAGCTTGCGTTGCTCGACTTCACGAGCTTGCAGGTCGGCGGCGGGCGCGGCGGCGGTCACAGGCTCGTTCTTCGCCGGGACGCGGAATAGGCGCTCAAAAGTTTCGGCGTGCACTGTACCGCCATCGTCGGCGACCACGGAAAGCACGATGTGTTCGCGCGTGATCGCCGGGGTCACGATCCTGAGCTTGCCGATCCGTGCCCATCCGGCCTTTCCACGCAGTTGCTCCACGTCGGTCAGCCGCCCGCCGGGATAGACGGAGAGGTTGAAGCGAAGGCAGGACGGCGCGTCGAAGCGGCGGTCCTTCGCCTTGGTAACCAAATTGGTCGCCAGTGTGCCCTCGAACAGTCGGAAGAATTTCCAGCCCCTTTCGTCGGCCACCGGCCATTCCGTCGTATAGGTTTCGCCGCGAAAGTCGAAGCGACGTTCATCGTCGGTGTGGAATCGTGCGTCAGGAAGCTCGGCCCGCGCCACATAAAGAAGCTGTCGGTCGAAGTCCGTGAGCCGTTGACCGATTTCCTTGTCGCGCGTCTTGAGGCGGTCGATGACCCTTTCGTCCATCGTTTCCAGAAGGCGCTTGCGGGCGTCGAGTACCTGCTCGCTGATCTGCTCCTGAAGCTCGTCCTGAAGCGTGTCGAAGGCGGCGTCGATCTCAGCTTCGGTACGCGCTCGCTGCACGATCTCGAAAATGCGGCGCTCGATGTCCACGCCACGTTCGATCACGCCGAGCACTTCGTCGCTCGCGCCGAACACGCCCTTGAACAGGTTGAATTTCTCATCGAGAAGCTGATGAACACGCCGTTCGGCGTGGTTTTTCAGATTCAGAAAGTTTACGACGGTCACGTCGATCTTCTGTCCGTAGCGGTGACAGCGGCCGATGCGCTGCTCGACGCGTTGCGGGTTCCATGGAAGATCGAAGTTGATAAGCAGCGAGCAGAATTGAAGGTTGATGCCTTCCGCCCCGGACTCTGTAGCGATCAGGATACTCTTACCATCGCGGAACGCCTCAACGGTGGCGGCTTTCATATCTGCCGTCTTCGATCCCGACGCGGCATCGGTGCCTTTATGGCGGTCGAGCCAATCCTGATAGATCGTCTTGCTCGCGGCGTCGTTGTTCTGGCCGTTCAAAAGAACAATGTCGTCCTCATAGCCATTGGCGGTAAGGAGGTCGGCAAGATATCGTTGGGTGCGCACGGATTCTGTGAAAATAACGGCCTTGCGTTGCCCTCCCTTGGAGGCGATCTCGTTGAGAATATTGGGAAGGGCTCTGATGAGTTCTACGCCCTTGGCGTTTTCTCCAATATCCGTGGCGATCTTGCGGTATCCCTCAAGCTCGGCGATTTCGGCTTCCAGCTTCTTGGTGTCGATGGGCGGTTCCGGCGCGTTGCCTTCCTCGTCTTCGTCAAGTTCCTCAGCATCCTCGTCGATAACGTCGTAGTCAGCGACGGTTTCAATATCGAGCGGCCTCATCTGTTTGAGGCGGTCAATGATCTTGGTCAGCGTTTCGGCGACGGCGAAGGTAGATGAACCGAGAATTTTTCGCACTACCATGGTGATAAGCTGGTTGGGCTTATTGCCGAAGGCGATGGTGTCGGGACGCTGCAAATAGGCCGAGACCCCCATATAGAGGCGCATTTCGTTCTGTGAGGGGTCGAATTGCACCGTGAGCGAGCGGCGCTCGGTGTACCGGATAAGACCGGCTTGCTGAACCTGGCGGCGAAGCGTGCGCTTGCAAATCGATTCGAGTCGCTTGCGCAGGAAGACAAGGCCGTTCTTGGAACCTGGCCCGGCGACATACTGGGAGCGGAACGAAGCCTCGTCGCCGAAATGACGCTCATCCACGACGGACACAAGGCCGTACAACTCCATGAGCGAGTTTTGCAG
>JAUYNO010000025.1 GCA_030696045.1 Stagnimonas sp.
GGGGCGCAACTACGGCTGGCCGGTGATTACCTACGGCCGCGAGTATTCCGGGCTGCGGGTCGGTGCCGGCCTCAGCCAGCAGGCGGGCATGGGGCAGCCGGTCCACTACTGGGTGCCGTCGATCGCGCCCAGCGGCATGGCCTTCTACAGCAGCGATCGCATCCCGGCCTGGAAGGGCAGCCTGTTCGTCGCCTCACTGAAGTTCGGCCAGCTGGCGCGGCTGAGCCTGGATGGCGACCGGGTGGTGGCCGAAGAAAGGCTGCTCGAAGGCCTCAACCGCCGCCTGCGCGACGCCCGCCAGGGGCCGGACGGGGCGCTCTACCTGCTCACGGACGAGAGCCCGGGCGCGATCCTGCGGCTGACGCTGACCGAGTAGCGCGATGAACTTCTACGACCGCCTGATTCTGCCCCGCCTGCTCGACTGTCTCTGCGGCCTGCCGGACATCACCGCCGAGCGCGCCAAACTGGTCCCGCGCGCCCACGGCCGGGTGCTGGAGATCGGTATCGGCACCGGCCTCAACCTGCCGCACTACGACGCCGGCAAGGTCCAGCAGGTCCACGGCGTCGATCCGGCGCCGCAGATGCAGAAGAAGGCCTTGCAGCGCGCCGCCAGGACCGGCATCGCGGTCGAGACCGTGCCGCTGATGGTTGAGCAGATCGGCGCCGCCGCCGCCAGCTACGACTGCGTGGTCTGCACCTTCACGCTCTGCACCATTGCCGACGGCGTCTCGGCGCTGCGCGAGATGCGCCGGGTGCTGAAGCCGGGTGGCGAGCTGCTGTTCTGCGAACACGGCCGGGCCCCCGATGCCGGCGTGCGTCGCTGGCAGCAGCGGCTGAACCCGGTCTGGGGCCGCATCGCCGGCGGCTGCCAGCTGCACCGCGACGTGCCACAACTGCTTAAAGACGGTGGCTTCCGCGTGCAGGAGATGGAGCGCAAATACCTGCCCGGACCCAGGCCCTGGACCTACCTCTACGCCGGTAGCGCGGTCGCCGCCTGAGTCTCGCCGTGCTGTAATCGACCGGCATTCGCGGCGCGGAGGGCGTGCGATGGACGGCAGTCTGGGCGGCCAGCCCGGCGGGCGAATCAGCGAACTTCAACACGACAGCCCGCTCGGCCGCTGGCGGCTGGCCCGCTGCCGGCCACGCGCCGAACTCGCCGGCCAGGTCGCCATGCTCTGGTATGGCGAGGGCAGCGTTAGCTACCAGCGCGACCGCATCCTGCCGGGGGGCGGCAGCTTTCTGCTGATCAATCTCGGCCCGACCCAGTACCGCATCGAGCCGGGGCCGCCGGAGCGGCGGGTGCCATTCCAGGACATCTGGTACTCGGGCCAGCACCAGACGCCGATCGACACCGAGGCGCCGCATGGCAATGCCCTGCTGGGCGTCGCCTTCCATGCCGGCGGCGGCTACGGCTGGCTCGAGGCCCCCGCCAGCGCCTGCGCCGACCGCACCCTGCCGCTCGCCGAGCTGCTGGGCGACTGCGTGCTGGCGCTGCGTGAGCAGCTGCTCAACACCGCCAGTCTGGAGCGGCGCTTCGACCGGGTTGAGGACTGGCTGGCCGGCCGCCTGAGCCCGCGCCGCGTCCTGCACGCGGCTGTGCGCGGCGCGCTGGCGCAGCTCGGCGCGCGCCAGGGGCAGGTCCGCATCGAACAGCTCTGCGCCGAGACCGGCTACAGCCGCAAGCATCTCAACAGCCTGTTCCTGCAGCAGGTGGGACAGTCGCCGAAGACCCTGGCGCGCCTGCAACGCTTCCGCGCCGCCCTGCAACTGCTCGGTGGCGTCGCCCAGGTGCCCTGGGCCGAGCTGGCCGAGCACTGCGGCTATTACGACCAGTCGCACCTGATCCGCGATTTCCGCGCGTTCAGCGGCTACGCTCCGGGCGAATTCCTGCGCCAGGGGCAACCGGATGCCGGCAGCGTGGTGGTCAGGTGACATTTGTCCAAGACAGGCGGCGCGGGCTCCGGCAGGCTTGAGTCCGCAATCAACCCATAGGGAGTAGGACCATGCCGGAATTCAATATCTGGGCGGTGCTGGCCGCCGCCGTCTCGGGCTTCGTGCTGGGCGGGCTCTGGTATTCGCCGCTGCTGTTCGCCAAGGCCTGGCAGCGCGAAGCCGGCCTGAGCGATGCCCAGGTCCAGGGCGGCAACATGACGCTGATCTTCGGCCTGAGCTTTCTCGCCTGCCTGGCCGCCGCCTTCGTGTTCGCGATGTTCCTGGGGCCGCGGCCCTCGCTGGGCCTGGGTCTGGGCGCCGGCTTCTCGGCCGGGCTGTTCTGGGTCGGCGCCAGCTTCGGCATCAACTACCTGTTCGAGCGCAAGAGCTTCAAGCTGTTCTGCATCAACGCCGGCTATCACACCCTGCAGTTCACGCTGATCGGGCTGATCCTCGCGCTGCTGCCCTGAATCGGGCCGCCCGTCGGCGGGCGGCTTTCAAAAATTCCGATTGTCGCTAGCGTGCGCTGTCATGGCACACGCACCCACGCGCGACGGCGCCCAGCTGCACTACCACTCGCTCGGACGCGGGCCCACGGTCGTGCTCCTGCACGGCTTCGCGATGCCGGCCTTCCTCTGGCTGCCGTTCGTGGCGCCGCTGGCCGCGCGCTACCGCTTCGTGCTGCCGGACCTGCGCGGCTTCGGCGGCTCGCACCACCTGGCGCTGGCCACGCCCTGCCTGCTCGACCAGCACGCCGACGACCTTGATGACCTGCTGCGCCACCTGGGCGAGAGCCAGGTGATTCTCGGCGGCCTGTCGATGGGGGCCTGCACCAGCCTGCAATACCAGCGCCGCCACGGCTTCGGCGCCGTGCGCGCCTACCTGCACATGGACCAGGCGCCCTGCGTGCGCAACGGCCCGGACTGGCAGGACGGCCTGCTCGGTAGCCGGCAGGCGATCAAGCTCGGCGCCTGGAGCGCGCTGATGCGCGACCTCGAACACTGGCGCGGCCAAGCCTTCGACCAGCTACCGGCGGACCTGCGCGCGCGCCTGTGGGAAACCCTGGCCGAGTTCTTCGGCCATGCCTTCGCCGGCGGCGTCTGGCGCCGCTTCAGCGGCCTGGCCCGGCACGAGCGCCTGATCCGCCAGGTGGCGCCGGTGGTGAACTGGCCGATCTACATGGACACCCTGCGCAGCTACCTCGCCGACGACTACGACTGGCGCCCCAGCCTGCCGCGGCTGCAGGTGCCGATGCGCGCCTTCGTCGGCATGGACTCCACCATGTACCCGGCGCGCGGCCAGCTGCGCCTGCCGGAATGGGTGCCGCAGTGCGAGCTGGTGCGCTTCCACAACTGCGGACACGCGGTGCCGTTCGAGAGCCCGCGCCAGTTCCTGTGGGAGCTGGGCCGGTTCCTGCAGGTGCACCGGCCTGCGCGGACGGTGGCGACGGACCGCCCGCTACAGTTGCAGGGCCGCGCTGCCGAAAACCCCTGAGCCAGGTCCAGCCGGACCGGGCCCACCGGTGCGTGGCATGCAGAAGATCGGCAAGTTCGAGGTGCTGGAGTTGCTGGGCCGGGGCGGCCAGAGCGCCGTGTTCCTGGCCCGCGATCCGGACATCGACCGCCGGGTGGCGGTGAAGCTGCTGCGCCTGCAGGGCGAGCCCGCCGAGCGCCGCGCCAGCCTGCTGCGCGAGGCGCGGGCGGTCGGCGCCCTGTGCCATCCCGGCATCGTGCCGCTGTATGAGCTGGGCGAGCACGGCGAGGCGCCCTACCTGGTGTTCGAGTACGTCGAGGGCGGCACCCTGGCGCAAAAGCTGAAGGCGGAAGGCGCGCTGGCGCCGGAAGCGGCGGCGCAGATCCTGCTGCAGGTACTCGACGCCCTGGCCCATGCCCACGAAGCCGGCATGGTCCATCGCGACCTCAAGCCCTCCAACATCCTGCTCGATGCCAGCGGCCAGGCGCGGGTGATGGACTTCGGCATCGCCAGCCGCATCGGTGACGCCGAGGGCGTCGGCGCCGGTCTGATCGGCAGCCCGCGCTACCTGGCGCCGGAGTATGTGCAGCGCGGCGAGGTCGGCCCGCAGGGCGATGTCCATGCCGCCGGCCTGGTGTTCTACGAAATGCTGTTCGGGCAGCCAGCGGTCGGTGGCGAGGGCCTGTTCCAGATCCTGCACCGGGTCGCCAACGAGCCCCTGGTGCTGCCGGCCGGCGCCGGTGAGCGGGTCGGTGAGCGCCTGCTCGACCTGCTGGCCAAGGCCACCGCCCGCGATCCGGCGCTGCGCTATGCCTCGGCGCGGGACATGCAGCAGGCCCTGCGCAGCCATCTGCGGCCGGAGCCGGACGCCAGCCCCGAGCCCGAGGCCTCGGGCTCCAGCACGCTCGACTTCCTGTTGCGGCGGATGCGCCACAAGAGCGACTTCCCGGCGATGTCGGCCTCGATCGCCACCATCAACCGGCTGACCCTGTCCGAGCAGTCGGATGCCGCCAGCCTGGCCAATGCCATCCTCAAGGACCTGGCGCTCACCAACAAGCTGCTGCGGATGGCCAATTCGGTCTACTACAGCCGCAGCGGCGGCCGGGTCAGCACGGTGTCGCGCGCCATCGTCCTGCTCGGCTTCGAGACGGTGCGCGCCATGGCGATCTCGCTGATGCTGTTCGAGCACATCCAGGACAAGAAGCACGCCCAGCTGCTCAAGGACGAGTTCCTGCGCGCCAGCCTGCGCGGCCTGCTGGCGCGCTCGCTGAGCGAGGAAGCCGAACTGGTCGCCACCGAGCAGGCCTTCGTCTGCGGCCTGTTCCACAGCCTGGGCCGGCTGCTGGCGCATTACTACTTCCCGGAAGAGGCGCAGATGATCGACCGCATCGCCCTGGCCGAGTCCTGCTCCGCCGAGGCGGCGGCGATCCGGGTGCTGGGCATCGGCCTGCGCGAGCTGGGCGTCGGCATCGCCCGCAGCTGGGGCTTTCCGGAGCCGCTGATCCACAGCATGCGGCCGCTGCCCAGCGGGCGGCCCGCGCGCGCCGGGGACGAGGGTGGCCAGCTGCGGCTGCTGGCGGACTGCGCCGACCGCATCGGCGAGCTGCTGGAACAGGGCCCGGCGCCGGCCCGCCAGGCCGCGTTCGCCGCCCTGGCGCAGCACTACGGCGCCGCCCTGCCGCTGGCGGAGGCGGACCTGGCGCGCGCCTCGGCCAGCGCCAGCGAGGGCCTGGGCGAACTGGCGCGGCTGCTCGGCGTCAACGCCGCCAATACCCGGCTGGCGGCCTTGCTGCCGCCACCGGCACCGGGCGGCGCCGGCCTGGAGCAGACCTTGCCGCCGCTGGGGCTGGTCGCGCCCACCGCCTCGGATGGCAGCCGCGTAGCCGCCGCCGAGCCCTTGGAGCCGGAGGGCAGGGAGAGCCCGGAGAGCGTGCTGGCGGCCGGCATCCAGGACGTCAGCCAGGCCCTGATCGACGACAGCATGCGGCCGGCCGAGTTGCTGGCGGCGGTGGCGGAAACGGTGTACCGGGCACTCGGCGCCCGGCGGGTGCTGATCTGCCTGCGCGAGGGCGCCGGCCAGATGCGGGCGCGGCACGGCCTGGGCCTGGATATCCGGGAGGCCATGGCCGCCATGCAGTTCAGCCTCGGCGGCAAGGATCTGTTCAACCTGATCCTGTCGCGCGACGTCGACGTGCTGATTCGCGACGCCTCCGCCGACAAGGTCCGCCAGCACCTGCCGGACTGGTACCGGCAGCGTTTCGACGCCGCCTCCTTCATCGTGCTGCCGATGCGGCACCAGCAGCAGCCGCTGGCGATGATCTATGCCGAGTCGGCCGAGATCGACGGCATCCAGCCCGGGCCGGAGACGCTCAACCTGCTGCGCAGCCTGCGCAATCAGGCGCTGTTGGTGCTGAAGCTCCGGCGCTGACCCGCCCCCGTGTCGCCGCGACCGCGCCAGCCCCTACCATAGGCATGGTTGCTCGTCTCATCCGCCGCGCCTTTCCGCCACTGGGCACCGCCCTGCGCGAGACCCTGGCCGAGGGCTACGGCGGCCGTGATCTGCGCGCCGACATCCTGGCCGGCATCTCGGTCGGCATCATCGCCGTGCCCCTGGCGCTGGCGCTGGCCATCGCCTCCGGCGTGCCGCCGCAGCATGGGCTGTACACCGCCGTCATTGCCGGCGCCCTGACCGCCGCCGGCGGTGGCTCGCGCTACAGCGTCACCGGGCCGACCGCCGCCTTCGTGGTGATCCTGCAGCCGATCGCCGCCAGCCAGGGTCTGGGCGGTCTGCTGCTGGCGACCCTGATGGCCGGGCTGATGCTGATCGCACTCGGCTGGGGGCGGCTGGGGCAGCTGATCCAGTTCATCCCGCACCCGGTCACCACCGGCTTCACCAGCGGCATCGCCCTGGTGATCGCCAGCTTGCAGCTGCGCGACTTCCTGGGCCTCGAGTTTCAGCCGCACGCCGAGCATTTCGCCGGCCGCCTGGGCGAGCTGGCCGCCGCCCTGCCCAGCATCAGCGTCTGGGAGACCGGGCTGGGGCTGACGGTGCTGGGCCTGCTGATCGTCTGGGACCGGCTCAAGCTGCCGGTGCCGGCCTACCTGGTCGCCGCCGTGTTCGCGGCGCTGGCGGCCTGGGCCCTGGAGCGCGCGCTGCCGGGGGTGGACATCACCACCGTCGCCGATCGCTTCAGCTATGTGCTCGACGGCCAGACCCGCGCCGGCATTCCGCCCATGCTGCCCAGCCTGCAGCTGCCCTGGAACCTGCCGGGCAAGGACGGTGCACCGCTGGAGCTGTCGTTCGAACTGCTGCGCAGCCTGGTCGGGCCGGCCTTCGCCATCGCCATGCTCGGTGCCATCGAGTCGCTGCTGTGCGCGGTGGTGGCCGACGGCATGACCGGCAAGAAGCACGACCCCGACGCCGAGCTGGTCGCCCAGGGTCTGGGCAATGTGCTGGCGCCGCTGTTCGGCGGCATTCCCGCCACCGGTGCGCTGGCGCGCACCGCCGCCAATATCCGCGCCGGCGCGCGCTCGCCGATCGCCGCCATCAGCCACGCCCTGTTCGTGCTGGCCTGCATGCTGACCCTGGCGCCGCTGCTGTCGCGGCTGCCGATGGCGGGGCTGGCAGCACTGCTGCTGATGGTGGCCTGGAACATGAGCGAGCGCCGCAATTTCCTGCGCATCCTGCGGGTGGCGCCGCGCGGCGATGTGCTGCTGCTGCTCGCCGCCTTCGGGCTGACGGTGATGGTCGACATGGTGGTGGCGGTCACCGTCGGCGTGGTGCTGGGCTCGCTGTTCTTCATGCACCGCATGTCCAAGGTTTCGATGGTGCGCCTGGTGGGCGAGGACGCCGCCAATGCGCCCAAAGGCCTGCCGTCCGACGTGCGCTTCTACGAGATCGCCGGCCCGCTGTTCTTCGGCGCCGCCGAGCGCGCGATGGACGCGCTGCGCCGCCATGATCGCGGCGTGCGGGCGCTGATCCTGGACCTGTCGGCGGTGCCGACCATCGACGCCACCGGCCTGGTGGCGCTGGAATCGGTGCTCGACGACCTGCACGAGGCCGGCATCTACGTCGCCATCTGCGCCGCCCAGCGCAATGTGCTGAAAGTCTTGCGCGAGGCCGGCTACTTCAAGGAGTCGGGACGGCGCTGGTACTACCGCTCGGTGGACGCCGCCGTGAAGCGCCTGGCCGAGGGCCCGGGTACGACCTGACAGCCAAGTCGGCATGACTTATGCTGGCGAAAGCTTTGCCGGTTGCTCCCGGCAAAAAGACAGGGAAAGTAGTCTGAACCGTGGCAGGACGCCCAGAAAATGTTGGCGATGTGGCTATTTTTCGTCAATTCGATGGCGCTCCCGCCTCCGCTCCCAGATTGCTGTCCGCAGTGCCTTATTCCTGGGCGCTGTGGGCGCCCCTGGAATACCGTTTTCGCCACCTAAATCCGCGCGCCATCGAGATTCATGATGAAACTCAGAAGCTTTTTCTCCGCCACCGCCCTGGGATTGACCCTGGGCGCCAGCGTCGCCCCCATCTGGGCGGCCGAATGCCTGCCTCCGCCGACGGGCAAGGCCCTGGCCCATGCCACGGTCGCCACCCGGACCGGCTTCGCCGGTGATGGCGAGCACGGCGGCCTGCTGAACTTCGATCGCTTCCGTACTGAGCGCCGCAGCAGCGGCCTGCTCGCGGCGGTGCCCGAAGGCTTCGAGGGCCGGCACCAGCAGGTGCTGTTCGACCGCCAGCTCGGCCTGCCCACCTTCCTGTGGGCGCGCACCGACGCCCAGCCCGCCGCCGTCGGGGCGCTCACCAGTCGTGAGTTGCTGATCGCCCGCGCCCGCGAGCATCTGCGCAGCGAAGCCCCGCTGCTCAAGCTCAGCGAGGCCATGATTGCCGACGCCAAGGTCACCGACGCTCAGTACAACGGCAATGGCCCGGCCGTGGTGCGCTTCGCCCAGCAGGTCCAGGGCATCGATGTCTTCAGCCGCAAGCTCAACGTGCTGCTCGACCGCAGCGGCAAGCCGGTTGCGACTTCCGGCTACTTCGCCACCGATCTCGATGCCGCCTCGCTGGCCGGCCGAGAGTTCACACGCAGTGCCGCCCAGGCGATTGCCGCCGGCATGGGCAATCTCGGCCAGGTGCTCGACGCCGCCCTGTTGAAGCCGGCGGTCAGCAAGGCCGGCTACCAGTGGTTCCAGGTGCCGGCGCTCACCGGCAGCCAGGTCTGGGAGCGCATGCCGCGCGCCAAGGCCATCTACTACCCGCGCAACGGCCGGCTCGAGCCGGCCTACTACGTCGAGCTGTTCACCAAGGCCAAAAGCAACAACCAGCTCAGCGCCTACGGCCTGGTGGTGTCCGGCCTCGACAGCGGCATCCTGCATCGCCGCAACCTGGTGGCGAACGCCACGCCCTTCAGCTACACGGTGTTCGCCGATGGCGAGGGCAACAACTTCACGCCCTGGGATTCGCCGCTGGGCAATGGCTACACGCCGTTCCCCGGCAGCGCGCCGAATGAGCGGCTGGCCCGCGTCGGCACCGTCGAGACCGCGCCGAAGGTGACGCTGGCCAGCATCCTGACCGTGGATGGCACCGTCGATCCCTGGCTGCCGGACGGCGCCACCACCACCACCGGCAACAATACCGATGCCTGCATCGACATCGTCGATTCGCCGACCTCGGCGCTGGTGACCACGCCGCTGGACCCGCTGACCAACTCCTGCATCGCCGCCATGGGCGACCTGCGTCCGGCCACCACCTCGGCCAACACTTTCGACTACGCGCTGGCGCCGGACGAGGACCCGAGCAACGAGAACGCAAAGAGCGCGGCAGCGGTCAGCCTGTTCTACATCAACAACTGGCTGCACGACTGGTGGTATGTGCACGGCTTCAACGAGGAAGCCGGCAACGCCCAGACCAGCAACTACGGCCGCGCGCCGGATGCTGCCGAGGGCGATCCCATCAACGCCCAGGGTCAGGACGCCTCCGGCCGCAGCAACGCCAACATGGCGACGCCGGCTGACGGCTCCTCGCCGACCATGCAGCAGTACCTGTTCGACGGCCCGGTGATCGGCGCGGTCAAGCAGGTCGAGCCCACGGTGGGCGAGCCCCTGCTGTTCTCGGTAGGCAGCTTCAGCGTCGACAGCTTCGACGTGCCGGCCACCTCGGTGGTGCTGGCCGCCGATTCCAGCGGCGAGCCGGCCGACGGTTGCGGCCCGGCGATCGTCGAGGACCCCACCGGTCTCGGCGTGATTCCGACCATCCCCGCACCGCCGCAGGCCTCACTGTCTGGCGCCATCGCCCTGGTGGATCGCGGCAGCTGCTCGTTCACCACCAAGGCCCGCTTCGGCCAGCTGTCCGGCGCGGCGGCGGTGATCATCGTCAACAACACCGGAGGCGATCCCATCCCCATGGCCAACGCCGATCTGCCGGTCAGCGTGCCGCTACCCCTGCCGCTGCCCATCGCGCTCGACACCGACTTCACCTACACGGTGCCGACGGTGATGATCCGCAAGGACGACGGCGATGCCATCAAGGCCCTGATCGCCGCCGGACAGGACGTGAAGATGACGCTGCAGCGCTCGGCCACCACCGACCTCGACGGCACGCTCGACAACCAGATCGTCGCGCACGAGTTCTTCCACTACGTGCACCACCGCCTCACCGACTCCAGCAACCAGCAGTCCGGGGCGATGAGCGAGGGCTGGGGCGATATCGACGCCTTCATGCTGGCGACCCGCCCGGAGGACCGCCTGGTGCCGGGCAACGACCGCTACCAGGGCGCCTATGGCCTGGCCGGTTACGTCGTGAACAGCTTCTATTCCGGTATCCGCCGCGCGCCCTACTCGACCGACATGGCGAAGAATGCCTTCACCCTGCAGCACCTCTCCGACGGCACCGCGACCCCGGACGGCGGCACCGGCGCCAGCAATTCGGAAGTGCACAACGCCGGTGAGATCTGGGCCAACCAGATGTGGGAGTGCTATGTCGGCCTGCTCAACGACCCGCGCCACAGCTTCACCGAGGCGCAAAGCCGCATGAAGGACTACATCATCGGCGGCCTGAAGCAGACGCCGGCCGATGCCACCTTCACCGAGGCCCGTGACGCCGTGCTGGCGGTGGCGCTGGCCACCGACTTCCAGGACTACAAGGCCTGCTCCGACGGCTTCGCCAAGCGCGGCAGCGGCCTCAATGCCGTGGCCCCGGCCCGCGACAGCGCCGACCTGGTCGGGGTCACCGAGGACTACACCCCCTTCGTGTGCGCGGTCAGCGGCTCCTCCAGCGGCGGCAGCTCGTCGTCGTCCGGCGGTTCCGGCTCCTCTTCGAGTGGAGGCAGCAGCTCCAGCAGCAGCGGTGGCAGCTCGGGTGGCAGCGCATCGGGTGCCGACGGCCGCTTCGGCGGCGGGCTGAATCTGCTGTTGCTGGTGCCGATGCTGATCCTGGGCCTGCGCCGCCGACGGCGCTGAACCTCGCTATGGCTTGTCAGCCCCGGCACCGCAAGGCGCCGGGGTTTTTTTTTGGCTCCCGCCGAGTGGCGGCGGCAACCGGCTCTTGCGGTCGGCAACAGCCGGTCGCTTGCAGTACTGTGCGCGGTGGGCATGGCTGCGAATGCCCAAGAGTCGGCCCCCGGGAAGGGCAGGCTGGGTGCAACATCCGGGCGGCCGGGCGATGGACTGTTGACCGCCCCTGGCATTGGGAAAAAAAGCCGGAGTTCGCGAGGCTATGGACATGAGCGCAATCCGTTCGGCCCTGGTGGTCGATGACGACGAGTTCGTCCGCGACAGCCTGGCCCGCCAGATCCGCAATCTGGGCGCCAGGGTGTGGATGGCGGCGGATGGCGACGCCGCGCGCCAGGCCCTGCGTGAACCCGGCCAGTTCGATCTCGTGGTCTGCGATCTCAAGATGCCCGGCGTCGACGGCGTCGAACTATTGCGCGATCTGGGCGAGCTGCAGCCGGAGGCCTACCTGATCCTGATCAGCAGTGTCGACGCCAAGACCCTGCAGTCGGTGGCGGAGCTGGCGCTGTCCCGCAAACTGCGCCTGCTCGGCGCCCTGCAGAAGCCGGTCACCGCCGCCGCCTTCCGCCAGCTGCTGGCCAAGGTTGGCGAGCGCCCCAGCTCGTTGATGGGCGGTGAGCCACCCCTGCCCCTGTCGGTCGCCGAAGTGCGGGCCGCGATCGAGACCGGCGAGATCGGGGTCTATGTGCAGCCCAAGCTGGATCTGCGCCGCGGTGAGATCACCGGGGTGGAGGCGCTGGCGCGCTGGCTGCGGCCGAATGGCGAGGTCTGGCTGCCAGGCCGGTTCATGCCGATCATCGAGCGCAACCAGCTGCTCGAGCCGCTGACACGCCGGGTGGCGCAGCAGGCCTTTGCGGTGGCGGGTGATTGGCTCAAGGCCGGGTTGCGTATCCAGATGTCGATCAACGTCCCGATCGAATGCCTGGACAGCCTCGACCTGCCGGAGCGTTTGACCGTCGAGGCGGCGGCGGCCGGCCTGCCGCATTCGCAGATCACGCTGGAGCTGACCGAGTCCGGCCTGATGACTGACCTGACCCGCTCGCTGGATGTCGTCACCCGCCTGCGCCTGCGCGGCTTCGAGCTGTCCATCGACGACTTCGGTACCGGCTATTCCTCGCTGGACCAGCTGCGTCGCTTCCCGTTCACCGAACTGAAGATCGACCGCGCCTTTGTCAACGGTGCCGCCCGCAACCCCAGCCTGCGCAGCATCGCCGAGTCGAGCATCCACCTGGCGCGCGACCTCGGGCTCAAGACCTGTGCCGAAGGGGTGGAGACCATTGAGGACTGGGAGCTGATGCGCGAGCTGGGCTGCACCTTGATTCAGGGCTTCTGCCTGTCGACCGCCATGCCGCCGGAGCAATTGCCGGGCTGGATCGCCGCCCGGGCGTCGGCTTGGAATTTATCCGTCCCGACCAAGGCGCCCGATCCAGGCGCAGAGGAGCTCGAAGCCCTGCTCCGTGCTGCTGATCGCGGCCTCGTCCCAGCCACCAACCGGGTCGCGTAGCGTCTCCTGCAGGTTCTGCAGCCGCGCCGCGAGCGGTTTGGCGGCGGCGTAGCGGGCCGAGCCCAGGAGCTTGTGCGCCAGCCCGGCGGCGGCTTGCCGGTCCCGGCCGCGCCAGGCCTCGCCCAGCGCCAATACCTGCGGCCGGCTGATCCGGACGAAATCGGCCAGCACCTCCCAGAGCTGGGGATCCCCCTCGCCGTGAATCTCCCGCAGCGCAACCCAGTCCACCGGGGCTTCTGGCTCGGCCGACGACGACGGGGCGGTCCCGGTGTCGAGCCCCGTTTGCGGTTCCGCACCAGGATTCTCCGACGGCAGCCAGCGTTCGAGGCAGGCGGCCAGGACGGCCAGCGTCACCGGCTTGGTCAGGAAGGCGTCGATGCCCACGGCACTGCAATGCGCGCTTTCGTCGGAAAGGGCGTCGGCCGATATGGCGACGATCGGCAGCCGGCCCGGACGCAGGCCCGCGGCCTCCTCGCTGCGCAGCAGGCCGGCCAGTTGCAGGCCGCTGAGCTCCGGCATGTGCAGGTCGGTCAGCAACAGGCCGTAGCGTCGCTGCTGTAGCCGCTGCCAGGCTTCGCGGCCGTCTTCCGCCAGCTCGGCGGCATAGCCCAGGCGCTGCAGCTGGGCGCCGATCAGCAGGCGGTTGGTGGCGTTGTCCTCGGCCACCAGGATCAGCCCGCCGCTGCGCTCGGCCAGTTCCACTGAGGGCGCCGACCGCGCTGCCGGCGTGGGCGCGCTCCGGTTCGCGGCGCGCAGCCCGGGGCTCTGGCGCCCGGCCAGCTGCGCCAGGTTCGCGACCAGACTGAGGCCGCGCACCGGCCGCTCCAGCCACAGCCCGGCCGTCGGCGCCCCGGGTTTCGACAGGCGGATCCGCCGGCTGTCGGGGTCCTCGCTGATCAGCAGGTCGGCGCCGGCGGCATCGCCTTCCTCCAGCAGCTCGGCGGCCGCACTCCGCAGGTGGCGCGCAAAGATGTCCTGCTCGACCGGATCGATCAGGCGCAGCCCCAGCTTCAGCCCCGACAGCAGTTCGGCTGGCCATTTCACCGCGTCGGTCGCGGTCGCTGGCGGCAACTCCAGTTCGAACCAGAATTCGCTGCCTTGGCCGGGGCTGCTGTGCACACCGATGCTGCCGCCCATGCGCTGGATCAGTGCCTTGCTGATCGACAGTCCCAGGCCGGTGCCGCCAAAGCGGCGGCTGGTGGACGACTCGCCCTGCTGGAAGGGCCGGAACAGCCGGGCCTGCACATCGGCAGCGATGCCGATGCCGGTGTCGATCACCCGGAACCGCAGGCGCAGCTCGGTGCCGGCCTCGCTCACCCGGTCCACCTGCACCAGCACCCGGCCCTGCTCCGAGAACTTGATGGCATTGCTGCAGAGGTTGAACAGCACCTGGCGCAGCCGCACCGGGTCGCCCAGCACCGCGTCCGGCACCGTCGGATCGACATACATCATCAGGCGCAGACCCTTGTTCTGGGCGGCTGGGGCGAAGGTCTGCAGCGCGCCCTCGACCAGATCGCGCAGTGCCAGCGGCAATTGTTCGATGTGAATCTGTCCGGCCTCGATCTTGGAGAAATCGAGCACGTCATCGAGCACCGCCAGCAGGGTGGTCGCCGAGTCGCGGATGACCTGCACCCTTTGCTGCTGCTCGGGATTGAGCTCCGACAGTTGATGCAGTTCCAGCAGGCCGAGGATGCCATTCATCGGCGTGCGGATCTCGTGGCTCATGGTGGCGAGGAAGCGGGACTTCGATTCGCTCGCCGCCTCCACCCCCCTCAGGCGTTCCAGCCGGTAGGCGAGGATGCGCGCGGTGCGGTTGAGGCCGTGGATCTCGTCCTGCCAGTCGCCGCGCGCGCCGCCGGACTGGAGCAGATGCCGGGCCTCGCGGAACTGCTGCTCCGCCAACAGGGGCAGCGCCCGGTTGACCTGCTGCAGGCGGCGCAGGGGCGGCGTCAGCAGCAGGAAGGCGGCGGCGATGGAAACGAACAGCCCGAACACGGCGACCGACTCGAAGCGGACGATGTCCTGGGCGATGCGCTGGCTGGCGGCGGTCTGGTCCTGCAGCAGCAGGGCCTCGATCTGGCCGCCGACCGCCGTCACCGGCAGCGGCCGCAGGGCCAGCAGAAACTCCTTGCCCTGCAGGGCGGCCCGCTGGGGCGCGCCGCCGGGCAGCGGGGGGGGCTCGGCGCCCAGCGCGGGCAGCAGGGGTTTCAGGCTGGTGGCGCTGGTGATCGCCATCAGGCGCCGGCCCCAGAGCAGGGTGCGGCTCGCCGCGCCCGGATCACCCTCCGCCACCAGCAGCCCGACATTGGAGCGCGCCAGGCGTTCGAAGGACTGCAGGGCGCCTGCCAGATTGGCGCCGACGGCGACCACCAGCTCCTGGCCGTCATGGTCGAAGGCCGGAACGAACACCTGCTGCGTGCACTGGCCGCGGCAGTCGAGATAGCTCTCGGGCCGGTGGCTGGCCCCGACCCGCAGCACGGCGGCGCGTGCCGAGCGCTCCTGGTTGTCCTCTGCCTTGCTGTCACCAGCGGCGCTGCCGCCGACCCAGCTCCAGCTGGCCAGGCGCCGTCCCTGCAGGTCGTAGTAGGCGACATTGCTCAGGTCGGCGAACAGTTCCAGCGATTGCAGATCGTCGGCGCTGCCGCGCTTCAGTTCCTCGACGCGGACATTGGCGGCGATCTGCGCCGCGATGCCGTCCAGCTCCTGTACCGACTGTTCGAGCACCACCCCAAGCACCTGGGCGGCTTGCTCGATATCGCTGCCAGCCTGCTGAGCGCTCTGTTCCAGCAGGTTGCGGTAGCCGAGGTAGCCGAGGAAGCCGTGCACCAGGCCGAGCAGCAGGCCGAGCAGGAGGAACAGCTTCCAGCGCAGGGACAGCTGTCGGGGTTTCAGACGCCAAAGGGTCCAGGCGGCCACGACCTAGGGCCTGTTAACGCCATGGGAGTCACTGCGGCCGAAGGCTGTTTTGGCGCAGCGCAAGGAAGGGAGGCCGCGCGATGGTTGATGCCATCGAAGGACTCGCTGACGCCGCGATGCGC
>JAUYNO010000032.1 GCA_030696045.1 Stagnimonas sp.
CCGGAAAGCCTCGCTCCAGAACCTGCTTGACGGCTTCAGCCTTGAACTCGTCCGTGTACTGCCGATTGATGCTCATAAACACCTCTCTCATTGCCATGAATTATGGCAACCGGGATGTCTACGAAAAGCTGGCCGGTCCACTGCTTCGCCAAGCTCTTTGGCAAAACCAGATCACTGATGGTCTTGGGGCGGTACTTTTGCGCCCAGTCAACGTTAGCCAACATCGAACACCTCCTCGACTGCACTGACGGCATCATTCGCGGGCTGTTCGCCGAGCATCTGATCGAGGTCCATAGACAGTGCCACCTCTGCCTGAACTGACCGCGCCTTGAGAATGATCTCGTTCATCGCTGCAATCTGCTCAGCCGTGATGCGACCGCTGAAGCGGATGGTGATCGAGCGAAAAGTTCCTGCAGGAACAAGAGCCGCTTTCGGTGCCGAGGGCGCCTTGCCGGTGAAGAATGCAACAACGGGTTCAAGCTGCGGCTTAGTGACCGCCGGGCTAAGCACGGTCTCTGCCACCTCCTCGATATCTTCGGCGTCCATGCGAGCCAGCGAGTAGATGGTCGTCCAGCTGGGTGGCAGGACCGCAACGTGCTTACGGAGGACGTCGAGCTTCTTGCCGATCACCTCCAGCTTGCGAATCATGCTGGAGCCCTCGGTCAGCTCGATTTGGCTGCAAAAAGCCGAGTAGGCGGCATCCTCCAGGGTGCGTGCTGTTACAACCGTCTCCGCCATGCCAAGGACGTTCTCAGCCGTTTTCTTGGCGAAGCCTTTGAACTCGCGTGCGAGATTCTCGACACGCAGTTCGGTGCTGCGGTCTAGGGTTGCTACAACGATGTTTTGTGCTGCAGGAATCATGACTCGTACTCTCGGTTATGCGGGAACACCCCGCACCGAGAGCATTGTTCTGTGAGCCAATTTTTATCCAGCGCCGCGACGTTTATAGAAGCGAACAATGCACTTCGCATCGCTTTGTAAAAAATCCGCTGTGTGCTAGCTGGCTGCCTTTCAGATGGCAGCTTGCACTTATAAAACTTCAACGATGTGCTAGCTAAGCTTCGATCCAGACATCAAGCAGTCGCATCGATACAGGACGACTATTGCGTGCAGCTCGCGCGGTCCATTTCTTGAAGATCGCATGGACATCTTTCGCGAAGAGGTGCTTGCCGGAGACGCTCCTCATTCCCTTGCCATGAAGGACGCTCGCAATCTCCTTGTACTGAAGCTGGCACCGGCTTCGCAGGTCGAGCACCAGGGCAGAGAGCTGCCCCTGATATTCGGTGTGCCTCGACTCCCAAAGCTGCGGAGTCGTCACGACCACAACGTACCGCAGCAGCAAACTACCCCCGTTGGAAACTATTCCACCGTCACGCTCTTCGCCAGATTGCGCGGCTGATCAACATCGGTGCCCTTCAGCACGGCGACGTGGTAAGCCAGCAGCTGCAAGGGCACGGTGTAGACGATGGGGGCGATCAGGCTGTCGGCGTGGGGCATGTCCACCACCGTCATGCCGGGCTCCGAGACCAGGCCGGTCTCGCGGTCGGCGAACACGAACAGCTGGCCGCCGCGCGCGCGCACCACCTGCATGTTGGACTTGAGCTTGTCGAGCAGCTCGTTGTTGGGCGCCACCACCACCACCGGCATCTGCTCGTCGATCAGCGCCAGCGGGCCGTGCTTGAGTTCGCCGGCGGCATAGGCCTCGGCGTGGATGTAGGAGATTTCCTTGAGCTTGAGCGCGCCTTCCATCGCCACCGGCCACATCGGGCCGCGGCCGAGGAACAGGGTGTGCTCCTTCTCGGCGAAGGTCTCGGCGATGACGCTGAGCAGGCCGTCCATCGCCAGGGTCTGCTCGATGGCGACGGCAATGTGGAACAGCTGGCCGACATGCGCGGCCTCCTGCTCGGCCGTCAGGCCGCGCTGACGGCCCAGCATCAGGGCGATCAGCAGCATCGACAGCAACTGCGTGGTGAAGGCCTTGGTGCTGGCGACGCCGATCTCCGGCCCGGCCTGGGTCATCATCACCAGATCGGATTCGCGCACCATTGAGCTGTGGGCACTGTTGCAGACCGCCAGCGAGCCCAGGTAGCCGGACTGCTTGGCCATGCGCAGCGCTTCCAGGGTGTCGGCGGTCTCGCCCGACTGCGACAGCGTCACGAACAGGGTGTCGGCCGGCACCACCACGCTGCGATAGCGGTACTCACTGGCGATCTCGACCTGGCAGGGGATGCCGGCCAGGGCCTCGATCCAGTACTTGCCGACACAGCCGGCGTGATAGCTGGTGCCGCAGGCGACGATGTGGATGTTCTTCACCTTCGGCAGCAGCACGCCGGCCAGCGGCCCCAGGGACTCCGGCAGCACCCGCTTTTCCGACACCCGCCCATACAGGGTGTCGGTGATGGCGCGCGGCTGCTCGAAGATTTCCTTGAGCATGAAGTGGCGGTAGGGGCCCTTCTCGGTGGCGTCGGCGGTGATGCGGGTTTCGTGCACCGCGCGGGTTACCGGCGCGCCCTCGGCGTCGAAGTTGTTGACGCTGTCGCAGCGGATCTCGGCGAGATCGCCCTGTTCCAGGTAGATGAAGCGCTGGGTCACCGGCAGCAGGGCCGGCACGCCGCTGGCGACGAAGTTCTCACCGATGCCGAGGCCGATCACCAGCGGGCTGGCGATGCGGCCGACCACGATGCGGCCCGGGTCCTGGCTGTCGCAGACGACGATGGCATAGGCGCCGGAGAAGCGGCGCACCGCCATCCGCACCGCCTCGGCGAGGCTGCCGGCGACTTTCAGGTTTTCGTAGATCAGGTGGGCGATGACCTCGGTATCGGTCTCGGAGCGGAACACATAGCCCTTGCCGACCAGTTCGGCCCGGAGGCTTTCGTAGTTCTCGATGATGCCGTTGTGAATCACCGCGATGCGGCCACCGGAAACATGCGGATGGGCGTTGGCCTCGGTGACGCCGCCGTGGGTGGCCCAGCGGGTGTGGGCGATGCCGGTGTTGCCGACCAGGGGCTTGAGCGCGAGCTTGGCCTCCAGCTGCGCCACCTTGCCGACCGCGCGCACCGGCACCACCGGCTGGCCCGGTTGCAGCACCGCGACACCGGCGGAGTCGTAGCCCCGGTATTCCAGCCGCCGCAGGCCCTCAACGAGGATGGGGGTGACATTGCGCTGGGCTACCGCGCCGACGATGCCGCACATGGTGAGTTCCGGTTGGGGCCTAGGATGGCCTTAAGGCGCTATTTTATAAGTAGCCCGCCCCCGGCCCGCAGGAGTAGTCCACATGTCACCCTGGATAGGCGTCGTCCTGTCAGCCATGCTCCTGCTGAGCCTGGGCCTGCTGATGGCGCTGGTCCGCCTCAACCTGCGGCTGGCGAGCCTGCGCGCGGAGCTGGAACGCGAGCCGGTGGCCGAGGTCGAAGAGGCGTCACGCGCGCGGATCGCCATCGAGATCCTCAATCCCTATGAGTTGGCGGAGCGCGAATTCCCGCTCGCGGGCGCCGTGGCGCGGCTGGCGCCGAAGACCATAGCGCGCATCGTCTACGCCCGCACTGCCCAGGAACTCGCGCGCCAGCTGGCGGAACAGGGCGTGCACGCCCAGGTGACCCACTATGTCGACTGAAGGCCTGCTGTCGCTGCTGGCGCTGTTGCTACTGGTGCTGGCGGCGGTCGGCTATTACGCCTGGCAGCTGCGCCGCAGTCTGCGGCAGCTGGAGGACTCCCTGCACCGCGCCGAGGCCGCCGGCCGCGAACAGGCGGCGCGCATCGCCTCGCTGGAACAGTTGCGCGACAGCCAGCAGCTGGCCGAGCACGCGGTGGAAACCGGCACCGCCCTGGTCCGCGAAGTACACCGGGGCATAGCCGAAATTCCCTTCGGCATCCTGGAAGCGATTCCGGGTGCGCGCGAACCGGTCAAGACCGTGCGCGGCATCCACGATGCCATCAGCGAGGGCATCTACGGCGCCATCACCGGCCTCAACAAGGCGGTCGGCCGCGAGCTGCGCAAAGGCCTGCAGCCGCCGCCCCCTACCACGCCGGCACCCGAGCCGCCGTCCGAACCCGCTCCGCCGGCCGCCGAGACTCCGGAGCCGCCGGCCGAAAAACCCGGCGAAGGCCCCCTACCAGACAAGCCGTGGAAGACGTGGGGGTGAGGCCGCCAGAAAAAGCAAGATCAGAGTGCGCGCCGCGCAGCAGCGCCCCACTGCGGCCCCTCTAAATCGAGCGAGCAGCCCTGTGTGGCAATCTGCCCCGGTGCGCCGCGTGGGCTGAAGCCCACCCTACACATCCGCCAAGCAGCAATCGGCCCCTACCGCTTCTTCGGCTTCGCCCAACCCGCAATGCTCTTCTGCTCGCGTGCGCGGCAGATGGTGAGCGCGTCCGCCGGCGCGGTCTTGGTGATGGTCGAGCCGGCGGCGATGTAGGCGTTGCGCTCCACCGTCACCGGCGCCACCAGCTGGCTGTCAGTGCCGATGAAGGCGTCGTCGCCGATCACCGTGGTGTGCTTGTTGACGCCGTCGTAGTTGCAGGTGATGACGCCGGCTGAGATGTTCACCCGGGCGCCGACCATGGCGTCGCCGAGGTAGGCCAGATGGCCGGCCTTGGTGCCACCGCCCAGCTCGCTCTTCTTCACTTCCACGAAGTTGCCGATGTGGACCTCGTCGGCGAAGCGCGAGCCCGGCCGCACCCGCGCGAACGGACCGATGCGGCAATGCTGGCCGGCGTCCAGGCCCTCCAGCACCGAGTGCGCGAGCACCTGGCTGTGGGCGCCGAGCCGCACGTCCTTGAGCACGCAGTAGGGGCCGATGGAAACGCCGTCGGCGAAGCTGCAATCGCCCTCGATCACCGCGCCGACGTCGATGAAGACATCGCGGCCGACCGTGAGCGTGCCACGCAGTTCGAACCGTGAGGGATCGGCGAAACCCACGCCCTCGCGCATCAGCGTCTCCGCCTGTCGGCGCTGGTAGACGCGCTCCTGGCGCGCCAGCTGCACGCGGTCATTGACCCCCTCGACCTCCTCCGGGTTGGCGACCGGCACCGTCCGCACCGGGCGGCCCTCGCGCACGGCGCTCGCCACCACGTCGGTGAGGTAGTACTCGCCCTTGCGATTGTCATTGCCCAGGCCGTTCAGCCAGGGCCGCAGCAAGCGCGCCGGCGCGGCCAGCAGGCCGGCATTCGCCTCGCGGATGGCGCGCTCGGCCTCGCTGGCGTCGTTCTCCTCGATGATGCCGCGCACCTGCCCCGCAGCATCGCGCAGGACGCGCCCATAGCCGCGCGGATCGGCCAGTTGCACGGTGGCGATCGCCAGGCCGTCACCACCGGCGGCGGCCAGTTCGGCCAGGGTTTCGCTGCGGATCAGCGGCACGTCGCCATAGGCCACCAGCACCACGGCCTCGTCCGGCACCTGGGGCATCGCCTGCAGCACCGCATGCCCGGTGCCCAGCTGTTGCGACTGCTCGGCCCAGTGCACGCGCCGGTCCCCGCCCTGCTGCCGGACCCAGGCCTGCACCTGCTCGCCGGCATGGCCGTGGACCACATGGCAGGCTTGCGCGCCGGCACCGTACACCGCGTCCAGCACATGGCCGAGCATGGGCTTGCCACCGATGCGATGCAGCACCTTGGGCAGGGCCGACTTCATGCGCGTGCCCTGGCCGGCGGCGAGGACGATGCAATGCAGGGCGGCAGGGGTCATGGGGGCTCCGGGTAGTCGAAGAGCCGCCCGGCCGGGCTCTCGCGGCTAGCCGCTGGATCGGTGTGTCGGGAGGCCCGACAAGGATAGCATCGGCCCCGTCATTCCCGGCCGACTGACTCAGCCCAGGAAGCCGAGATTTCCGGTGGCGAAGCGGCCGATATTGGGGAACACCGCGCTCATTTCCGCGGCCGGAATACCGAACCATTGCAGCAGGGTCGAGCCGTATTGCTCGACCGCACTGGTCGGCGCGAAGCGGCCGCCGGCGTAGTCGCGGCTGCCGCGTGGCACCAGGTCCGGCATCTGGCCGTAGAAGCGACCGCCGCGCACGGCGCCGCCCAGGATCAGCTGGTGGCTGCCCCAGCCGTGATCGGTGCCGTCGCCATTGGTGGTCAGGCTGCGGCCGAAGTCGGAGACGGTGAAGCTGGTGACGTTGCCGGCCAGGCCCATGGCCTCGGTGGCGCGGTAGAAGCTGTCCAGGTTCTGGCTCAGCGAGCGCAACAGGACCTGGTGCCGGCTGAGCTGGTCGGCATGGGTGTCGAAGCCGCCCAGACCGACGAAGAAAATCTGCCGCTTCACGCCCAGGCTGGCGCGCACCGAGATCAGCTTGGCGACCGCCGCCAGCTGCTGGCCGAGACGATCGTTGGCGAAACTCACCGTGCTGGCCGGCGCCCCGGCGAGCGCGCTGCCCATGCGGGCGTTGTAGATCTGGCCGCGCTGCTGGCCGCTCGCGTACTCGCGCGCGAACAGGTGCTCCTGCGGCGCCGCCAGCAACTGGTCATAGAGCGCGCGGGTGGCAAGGCTGCCACGCAGGAAGGCCGCCTCGACCGGGCCGCTGGTGTTGAGCGAGAAGCCCACCTGACTGCGGCCGACCTGCAGCAGGTTGGAACCGTTGTAGGTGATGCCGATGGGTAGCTGTTGTCCCGGCAGGGTCTGCGCCAGCAGGTCAGCGGCGCGTCCGGCCCAGCCGACCGACTCCAGCGAACCGGCGGCAGTCTTCTGCCATTGGTCGCTCTGGTCGTTGTGCGAGAACAACCTCGGCGGCAACAGGGTGCCGGCGCTACGCACCTTGCCGTCGGCAATCGGCGCCGCCAGCGGGCCAACGTTGGCCAGCAGGGCCAGGCGATTCTGACCATACAGGGCCTGCAGCTCCGTCAGTGCCGGGTGGGCGCCGAAGCGCACACCGTTGTCGGCGCTGCCCATATCCAGCAATTGTGCTTGCGGCAGGGCCAGCTCCAGCCGCGCCTTGGCGTACTCGCTGTAGGCGCTGCCCTCGGAAGGCACCAGGGTGTTGTAGGCGTCATTGCCGCCGAACAGGAAGATCGCAACCAGGGCCTTGTAACCCTCGGGCGTGGGTGGCACCGGGTCGGGTGGAACCACCGGCGGCACCACGGGATCGGTGCCGTCAGCGGAGCCGCCGCCACCGCCGCCACAGGCGGCGAGCCCGCCGGCCACGGCCGCGGCGGGCAAGGTGATGGTGAGAAAGTCCCTGCGCGTCTGCTTGGTCATGGTGGCTCCGGGCGGTCTCAGCGTTGCACCGCGTATTCGGGCGAGACCACGATGAAGGTCAGCGCGCTGCGGGCACGTTGCAAGCGCGAGGCTTCGTCGCCGGCATCCGGTGTCAGCTCGATGGCGGCGCGAGCCAGCTCGCGCAGTCCCGCGCTCATGCTGCCGCCCAGCAGCAGCACGTCGAGGTCGTCGAGCAGAGCCTCCGCATCGGCGGCCAGCGCGACCAGCGGCATCAGGTCAAGCACCGGAGCGTTGTCGTCGGTGGTGCTGGACGACAGCTGGATGCGCCGGGTCAGGCCATCGACGATGAGAATGCCCTGGGTCTCGGTCTGCAGCTGGAATTCGGGCGAGTACCAGTCGCCGTCGCGGATCGCCCCCGGCTGCTGGAAGTGGGGGCTGAAGAAATTGAACACACTGGGGGCACCCAGCGGCTGCTGGCCGTAGGCGCCCTGGGTGCGGCCGAGGCCATAGATGCCACTGCGACTGCGCGCGTTGAGGGCGCGCAGCAGCTGCGAGAAGCGCAGCAGCGGCTCCTTGAGCTTGCCGTAGACCGTGGCATCGGAAAGGAAACCCAGCCGCGCCTCGGGGTCGAGGAAGATCGCCATGACCACTCGGCCCAGGTCGCCGCGCACGCCGAGCCCGTTGTTCTCGAACACCCGGGCAATGCGGTCGATGAACGCCGCCGAGGGATTGCTGGTGACCAGCTTGATGATCAGCTGGCGGGCGATGAAGGGCGGCAGATTGCCGTGCTGGAACAGGCTGTCCAGCGCCAGCTTCAGATCCTGCTCTGGCGTTTGGCCGGCGGGCAGCACCGTGCCCCCGATCAGGGTCTTGGCGCCGGCGTCGTGATGGTCGGCGAAGACTTTCATTGGGGCATCCGTCTCGTCCGCGACGACGGAGCCGCGACCGAAAGTGCTGCGATGCGCCCAGGTCCAGCCGGTGTAGACCCGGGCGTACTCCTCGATCAGGGCCTGGTCGTAGGTGGGGATTTGCTCGCCCTGGGCGTCGAGCTTGGCGCTGCCATCGCGGTTGAGCTGCCAGAGCCCGAGGCTGAACAACTGCATCAGCTCGCGGGCGTAGTTTTCGTCGGGCCGGCGGCCCGAGACCGGGTCCGGCTTGTCGTTGCCGAGATGGCTCAGGAACAGACCCATCGCCGGCGACAGCGTGACCTCTTCCATCAGGTCCCGGTAGTTGCCGAGGGCGTTGCGCACCAGCAGGTCGTAGTAGGCAGCCAGCTGCATCGGACGGTTGCTCAGCTGGCCGTCGTCCTCGGACACCACCAGAATCTCCGACAGGGCGAAGGCGACGCGCTGGCGCAGCTGGTCCGGAGCGGTCAGCGACAACTCCCACCAGGCAGCAAGGCGGGCGTCACGGCCATCGACGAAGCTCGCCTGCAGGGCCTGGAAGCGGGGCAGATGCAGGGTCGGCGCCTTGCCCAGCTGCTCCAGCAGCCAGGCATCGCGGCCGATCAGGGCGACGCGGTCGATCTCGTCGCGGGTGGGGCCGAAGGTGGTCTGGGTCAGGAAGCGCGCCGCCTCGCCCCGATCCAGCAAGCCGATGCCAATCAGGTCTGCGGCTTTCGCGCCGGTAGCGGCGACCGCCGTCATGCCGGAAATCCACCTGCCAGCCGCTGCGAGCATTTGCCGCCCCCCGAATCCACGCCGTCGTCGATGACCTGAACACTACCGCAGGCCTCACGCCGTCCCGCGCGGCCGCGACCGGCGGCGGCTGCGGGCGGCATCAACGGCCGGGCACAAAAAAGCCGCGCTGGGCGCGGCTTTGCTTGCTGCTGCGGCCAGCGGCCACGGGCAATCAGTGGTGATTGGTCCGCTGCAGGTCCTGGACGAACTTGAGGCGCGCCGCAGCTTCGACCAGCTCGGCCTGGACGCGGGCCAGATCGATATCCGACTTCGCACCGGCCAGCCGCTCCTCGGCCGACTTCTTGGCGGCGAGGGCCGCCGCTTCGTCGGCGTCCTTGGCGCGCAAGGCGCTGTCGGCCAGCACGGTGACCAGATGCGGCTGGATCTCGAGAATGCCGCCGCTGACATAGAACGGCTGCTCCTCGCTGCCGTTCTTGACCCGCACAGTGCCGGGCTTGAGGCGGGTCAGCAGCGGCGCGTGGCGCGGCGCGATGCCGACCTCGCCCATCTCCGCCGGCGCGAAGACCATGCTGGCTTCACCGGAGAAGATGGCGCCTTCGGCGCTGACGATGTCGACGTGGAGAGTGGCCATGCGCCTCTACCTTAGAGCTTCTTGGCCTTCTCGGCCGCTTCGTCGATCGAGCCGATCATGTAGAAGGCCTGCTCGGGCAGATGATCGTACTCGCCGGCGACGATGCCGCGGAAACCACGGATGGTCTCCTTGAGCGAGACGTACTTGCCAGGCGAGCCGGTGAACACCTCGGCGACGTGGAAAGGCTGCGACAGGAAGCGCTGGATCTTGCGGGCGCGGTAGACGACCTTCTTGTCGTCTTCCGACAGCTCGTCCATGCCCAGGATGGCGATGATGTCCTTCAGCTCCTTGTAGCGCTGCAGCACGCCCTGCACGTCACGGGCGGTCTGGTAGTGCTCGGCGCCGACCACGTTCGGGTCGAGCTGGCGGCTGGTGGAGTCGAGCGGGTCAACGGCCGGGTAGATACCCAGGCTGGCGATGTCACGCGAGAGCACGACCGTCGCATCCAAGTGCGCGAAGGTGGTGGCGGGCGAAGGGTCGGTGAGATCGTCCGCGGGCACGTAGACGGCCTGCACGGAAGTGATCGAGCCGGCCTTGGTGGAGGTGATGCGCTCCTGCAGCACGCCCATTTCCTCGGCCAGGGTCGGCTGATAGCCCACCGCCGACGGCATGCGGCCGAGCAGCGCGGACACCTCGGTACCGGCGAGGGTGTAGCGGTAGATGTTGTCGACGAAGAACAGCACGTCGCGGCCTTCGTCGCGGAAGTACTCGGCCATGGTCAGGCCGGTCAGGGCGACGCGCAGACGGTTGCCCGGGGGCTCGTTCATCTGGCCGTAGACCAGGGCCACCTTCGATTCCGGCAGGTTGGCCAAGTCGATGACCTTGGAGTCCGCCATCTCGTGGTAGAAGTCGTTGCCTTCGCGGGTGCGCTCACCGACGCCGGCGAACACCGACAGGCCGCTGTGCTCCTTGGCGATGTTGTTGATCAGTTCGAGCATGTTGACGGTCTTGCCGACGCCGGCACCGCCGAACAGGCCGACCTTGCCGCCCTTGGCGAACGGGCAGAGCAGGTCGATGACCTTGATGCCGGTTTCCAGCAGCTCGGTGGAGCCGGACTGGTCTTCGTAGCTCGGCGCCTTGCGGTGGATCGGCCAATGCACGTCGGACTGGACCGGGCCGGCCTCGTCGATCGGCTCGCCGAGCACGTTCATGATGCGGCCGAGCGTACCCTTGCCGACCGGCACCGACAGCGGCGCGCCGGTGTTGCTCACCACGGTGCCGCGGCGCAGGCCTTCGGAAGCGCCCATGGCGATGGTGCGGACCACGCCGTCGCCCAGCTGCTGCTGCACTTCCAGCACCAGCGCGACGCCCTCGATGCTGAGCGCGTCATAGATTTTCGGGATCGAATCGCGCGGGAATTCCACGTCGACGACCGAACCGATGATTTGGACGATTTTGCCGGTGCTCATGTTTTTCTCACTTTCAATCGGGGCCTGCGGCCCCGTGCAAAAAATATAGTTAAACGGCCGCAGCGCCGCCGACGATTTCGGAGATTTCTTTGGTGATCGCCGCCTGCCGCGCCTTGTTGTAGGCCAGCTGGAGGTTGTTGATGATCTTGCCGGCGTTGTCGGTGGCCGCTTTCATTGCCACCATGCGCGCCGCCTGCTCGGAGGCGCCGTTTTCCAGCACGCCCTGATAGACCTGCGACTCGATGTAGCGGGTCAGCACGTACTCCATCAGCGCCTCGGCGCTGGGCTCGTACAGGTAGTCCCAGGCATCCAGCAGGCCATCGCTCTTGCAGGCTTCCAGCGGCAGCAGCTGGCTCAGCGTCGCCTTCTGCGCCATGGTGTTGACGAAGACATTGTTGGCGAGGATGACGCGATCCACCTCGCCGGCCTGGTAGGCATCGAGCAGCACCTTGATGGTGCCGACCAGCTGCTCCAGGTGCGGGGTCTCGCCGAGCTTGCTGGTTTCCGCCAGCACTTCGCCGCCCACCCGCTTGAAGAAGCCGATGCCCTTGGCGCCGACCACCGCATAGCTGACCGCCGCCCCCTTGTCCTTCCACTCCTTGGTGGCGCGGACGACGGCGCGGAACAGGTTGATGTTGAGGCCGCCGCAGAGGCCGCGGTCGGTCGACACCACCAGGATCACCACCTTCTTGGCCGGACGCTCGACCATGAACGGGTGCTTGAAATCGGTGTTGGCGAGCGCGATGTGGCCGATGGTGCGACGCAGCTTTTCGGCGTAGGGCCGGGCGGCGACCATGCGGTTCTGCGCCTTGCGCATCTTGCTGGTCGCGACCTTTTCCATCGCCCGCGTGATCTTCTGCGTGCTCTTGACGCTTTTGATCTTGGTGCGGATTTCTTTTAAGCCGGCCACGGGGTTCTGGTCCTTACTTGGCCTTAGGCGAAGGACTTCTTGAACGCCGTGATCGCTGCCTTGATGCCGGCCTCGATCTCGTCGCTGAAGTCGCCCTTCTCGTTGATCTTGTCGAGCAGCGCCTTGTTGTTGGCAGCCGCGTACTGGTGCAGGCCCGCTTCGAAGGCGCCGATGCGGTTGACCGGCACGTCGTCGAGGAAGCCCTTTTCCGCCGCGTACAGCGAGAAGCCCATCTCGGCCACCGACAGCGGCGAGTACTGCTTCTGCTTCATCAGCTCCATCACGCGGGTGCCGCGCTCGAGCTGCTTGCGGGTGGCTTCGTCGAGGTCGGAGGCGAACTGCGCGAACGCCGCCAGCTCACGGTACTGGGCCAGCGCCAGACGGACACCGCCGCCGAGCTTCTTGATGATCTTGGTCTGGGCCGCACCACCGACGCGCGACACCGAGATACCGGCGTTGATGGCGGGGCGGATACCGGCGTTGAACAGGTCGGTTTCCAGGAAGATCTGGCCGTCGGTGATCGAGATCACGTTGGTCGGCACGAAGGCCGAGACGTCGCCGCCCTGGGTTTCGATGATCGGCAGCGCGGTGAGCGAGCCGGTCTTGCCCTTGACCGCGCCGTTGGTGTACTTCTCGACGTACTCGGCGTTGACGCGCGCGGCGCGCTCCAGCAGGCGGCTGTGGAGATAGAACACGTCGCCGGGATAGGCTTCGCGGCCGGGAGGACGCTTCAGCAGCAGCGACACCTGGCGGTAGGCCACGGCCTGCTTGGAGAGGTCGTCATAGACGATCAGCGCGTCCATGCCGTTGTCGCGGAAGTACTCGCCCATCGCGCAGCCCGAGTAGGGGGCGATGAACTGCAGGGCGGCGGCTTCGGAGGCCGAGGCAGCAACCACGATGGTGTGGTCCATGGCGCCGAACTCTTCGAGCTTGCGCACCACGTTGGCGATGGAGCTGGCCTTCTGGCCAATGGCGACGTAGATGCAGTAAACGCCAGTGCCCTTCTGGTTGATGATCGCGTCGATGGCGACGGCGGTCTTGCCGGTCTGGCGGTCACCGATGATCAGCTCGCGCTGGCCACGGCCGACCGGAATCATGGCGTCGATGGACTTCAGACCGGTCTGCACCGGCTGGTCGACCGACTTGCGCCAGATCACGCCCGGGGCGACCTTCTCGACCGGCGAGGATTCGGTGGCGTTGATCGGGCCCTTGCCGTCGATGGCATTGCCGAGCGCGTTGACGACGCGGCCGAGCAGGGCCTTGCCGACCGGCACTTCGAGGATGCGGCCGGTGGTCTTGACCGTGTCGCCTTCGGCGAGGTGCTTGTAGTCACCCAGGATCACCGCGCCCACCGAGTCACGCTCGAGGTTCAGCGCGAGGCCGAAGGTGTTGCCGGGGAACTCCAGCATTTCGCCCTGCATGGCATCGGACAGGCCGTGCACGCGGACGATGCCGTCCTGCAGCGAGACGATCGTGCCGGTATTGCGGGCCTCGGCGTTCGCATCGTAGTTCTGGATGCGGGCCTTGATGAGGTCGCTGATTTCGGAGGGATTCAGTTGCATGGGGTTCTTCTCGTCAACAAGACAACACGACGGAACAGTGAATTAGGGAAACAGATCAGGGACGCGACAGCGCGGTGGACAGCCGCTCAAGCTCACCGCGCACGGAGCCGTCGATCACCAGGTCGCCGGCGCGGATCAGCGCTCCGGCCACCAGCGACTCGTCGGTGCTCCAGGTGATCTCGACCGCGCGATCCAGACGCTTGGCCACCGCGGCCGACAAGACCTGCTTCTGCGCGTCCGGCACGGCGACGGCGGAGGTGATTTCCACCGCCACCCGCGCCTCGTGCTCGGCCCGCAGCAGCTCGAACTGCTTGCGCAGCTCGATGGCCGAGGCCAGCTTGCCGTTGTCGCTGAGCAGGCGCACCAGCGCCTTGCCCTGCGCATCCAGCTCGCTGCCGAGCGCGCCGGTGACGATCTCGGCCAGGGCGCTGCGCGCCAGGGCGGGATGACCGATCACCGAGGCGATCTGCGGCTGCGCGACGGCATCGGCAATCGCGGCCAGCTGCTTCGACCAGGCGCCGAAGGACTTGCCTTCGCGCGCCATCTCGAACACGGCCTTGGCGTAGGGGCGGGCCAGCGTGCTGAGTTCAGCCATTGCCTTAGCTCGTCCTTAAACGCGGGCGGCGAGGTCGCCGAGCACTTCGGCGTGCGCCTTGGCGTCGATCTCGCGCTTCAGGATCTTCGCCGCACCCAGCACCGCCAGTTCGCCGACCTGCTTGCGCAGCGCGTCCTTGGCCTGGGCCAGCTCGCGCTGCACCTCGGCGGCACCGTTGGCCTTGATGCGCTCGGCCTCGGTGGTCGCGGCGGTCTTGGCCTGCTCGATCATCTGCGTGGCCTGCTTGTTGGCCGTGGCGAGGATCTCCTGCGCCTGGGTGCGGGCGACCTTCAGCTCGTCATCGGCTTTCGACGACGCGGCCTTCAGTGCCTGCGCGCCCTTCTCGGCGGCGGCAAGGCCGTCGGCGATCTTGGCGCGGCGCTCTTCCATCGCCTTGATGATCGGCGGCCACACATACTTCATCGTGAACAGCACGAAGATCGCGAATACGATCATCTGGCCGACGATGGACGGGATGCTCGCCTGCATGGCGTGGGCTCCGGGGGACTATTAAAGGCTTACTTGATGACCGACAGCAGCGGGTTCGCGAACATCATCAGCAGGCCCATGGCCACGCCGATGATAGACACGGCGTCGAGCAGGCCGGCAATGATGAACATCTTGGTCTGCAGCATGTTGGCCATTTCCGGCTGGCGCGCGGCGCCTTCCAGGAACTTGCCGCCGAGCAGGCCGAAGCCGATGGCGGTGCCGAGCGCGGCGAGACCGAAGATGATGCCGATGGTCAGGGCAGTGTTGGCCTGAATGGCGGCGACGAGGGCTTGGGCTTCCATGGGGTGTCTCCGGGACTAGCGTTGGTGAAAAACGGGGTGTGCAGAAAGGTGCTGAAAAAAACGGTGCCGATCAGTGTTCGTCGTGGGCGTGGGCCATGCTCAGATAGACGATGGTCAGCGTCATCATGATGAAGGCCTGCAGGGTCACGACCAGAATGTGGAAGATCATCCAGCCGAGGCCGGGGATGATCTGCGCCCACCATGGCAGCAGCGCGATCAGGATGAAGATCAGCTCGCCGGCGTAGAGGTTGCCGAACAGTCGCAGCGCCAGCGACAGCGGCTTGGCGAGGTATTCGACCGTGTTGAGGATGACGTTGAAGGGCAGCAACTTGGCGCCGAAGGGATGGGTCAGGAATTCCTTGGCGAAGCCGCCAACACCCTTGCCCTTGAAGCTGTAAACGAAGATCAGGATGAACACCGACAGCGACAGCGCGAAGGTCGCGCTCATGTCGGCCGACGGCACCACGCGAATATAGGCGTGGGCCGGATCATGGCCCAGGGCGCTGTGCCCCATGGCCCAGAGGCTGGGGATCAGATCGACCGGGATCAGATCCATGCAGTTCCAGAGGAACACCCAGCAGAAGATGGTCAGCGCCAGCGGGCCGATGAAGGTACGGGCGCCGTCGAAGCTGTCTTTCACCGACTGGTCGACGAAGTCGACCATGATCTCGACGAAGTTCTGCAGCTTGCCCGGCACGCCGGAGGTCGCACGCACGGCGGCGATGCGGAACAGGGTCAGGAAAATCAGACCGAGCACGGTGGAAAAGATCAGCGTGTCGATGTGCCAGGCATCCATCGTGATGAAGCCGGCATCCTCGGACGAGGACCAGTGCTTCAGGTGATGCGTGACATATTCCGCCGGAGAGCTACCTGCCATCGTCTTTCCAGAGCAATGCGAACCAATAAACCGTCAAAGTCGCCGCGAACGTAATGATCAGCGGCGCGAATTGTGCTGCCATGAATTTCGCCGCGAACCCGAACAAAACCACCGCAAGAGCCAACTTGCGGGCCTCGGCCCGGTAGAAATTCATCACCCTCTGCCTCGGGTCGTCGGAGACGCGACCGAAGTTGACCACTCCCGCATAAAACGTCAGCAGCGCACTGATACCGCCACCTGCCAGAGCCGCAAGGCCCGACCCGACGTTACTGCCGACACCCCAGATCAGGGCGGCGGCGAGCGCGATAGCCAGTTGATACAGCGCGATGTGCGTTGCCGTTTTCATTTCTGCGTCCTGCGCGGCACATCTTGGTGCACTGCATCAAGCCGGAAGAGTATAGCGGGCGCAGGCCGCCAGCGGCAACGAAAAAGTTTGGCTAAACCTAAACGGTAGCCGGCAAACCCCTGAGTGGTAAGGCTTTCGCCTTGACCCGGGAAGGAATATCAGCGGCCCATGACTGCGGCGGAGGCCAGGGTCATCCAGCGCCGGGGCAGCAGGCGCGGCGCCCAGGTAACGAGCTTGTTGGAGGCGCCCGGCACCACGACGGGGCGCCCGGCTTCGAGCGCAGCCAGGGCCTGGGCCACCACCCGGTCGGCGTCCATCATCATTCCCTTGGGCACCGCCTTGCGCAGCTCCGGATTGCCGGTGGCCTCGAAGAAGGGCGTGTCGACCGGCCCCGGGCAGAGCGCGGTCACCTTGACGCCACGGCCACGGGTCTCGGCCCACAGCGATTCGCTGAAGGACAGCACGAAGGCCTTGGTGGCGCCGTAGATCGCCATGTGCGGCGTCGGCTGGAAGCCGGCCACCGAGGCGACATTGAGGATGCCGCCCTGCCCGCGCTCCAGCATGGCCGGCAGGAAGGCATGGGCCAGTTCGACCACGGCCGAAACATTGAGATTAATCATCTCCGCGTCCCGCGCCGGCTCCTCCTTCACGAAGGCGCCCGCCGAACCGAAGCCGGCGTTGTTGACCAGCAGATCCACGCGCAGGCCGCGCTGGGCGACCTCGGCCGCCAACCGCGGGCCACAGCCGGCCTGGCTGAGATCGGCGGCGATCACCTCGACGGCGATGCCGTGGTCGGCGCGCAGCTTCTTGGCCAGCGCCTCCAGCTTGGCCTTGGAGCGGGCGACCAGAATCAGCGTGTTGCCAGGCTTCGCCAGCGCACGGGCGAAGGCCTCGCCAATGCCGGAGGAGGCACCGGTGATGAGTGCGGTCTGGGCCATGTGAATCTCCGGCGGTTCAGCGTAGGGCGGCGAGCAGACGTTCCAGCTCGGTGGCCGATTTGAAGGCGATGGTGAGTTTGCCGCGCCCCTGGGCGTTCTGCTGCAGCTTGACGCCAGCGCCCCATTTGCGCGCCAGCTCGCTCTCCAGCGGCGCCGCGACCGGCGCCGGCTTCTTGCTGGCCGCCACCGGCTCGCCGTGCACCAGGGCCTCGGTCTGACGCACCGACAGCTGCCGCTCGACCACCTGCTTGGCCAGCTGCGACTGGCGCGCGCCGCTGATGCCCAGCAGCACCTTGGCGTGGCCAAAGCTGAGGTTTCCGGCGCGCAGCAGGGCCTGGACCTCGGCCTCCAGTTCCATCAGGCGCAACAGGTTGCTGACCGCCGCGCGCGACTTGCCGACCGCCTCGGCGCAGGCCTCGTGGGTCAGTCCGCATTCCTGGATCAGACGGTGCAGGGCCTCGGCTTCTTCCAGGGCATTGAGATCGGCGCGCTGGATGTTCTCGACCAGGGCGATGGCCATCGCCGCGCGCTCGTCCAGCTCGCGCACCACCACCGGAATGCTGCTCAGGCCGGCGCGCTGGGCCGCGCGCCAGCGGCGCTCGCCGGCGACGATCTCGTAGCGGTCGCCGCCCAGCGGGCGCACCACGATGGGCTGCACCACGCCCTGGGCGCGGATCGATTCGGTCAGCTCCGACAGCGCGCCCTCGTCGAAATGCCGACGCGGCTGGTGCTTACCCGGCGCCAGCTGCAGCAAGGGCAGCTCGTGCAGCGCGTCGTCGGAGGACTGCTCCGGCGCGACCGCGACGCCGCTCGTGTTCATGGTGCCCAGCAGGGCGTCGAGGCCGCGCCCGAGGCCGCGTTTCTTGACCGACATTGGTTTAGAGGGAACTGAGCAAGTCCGCAAAAGTGCGGGCGAAAGTATGCACGTCACCGGGCCAGCGCGCCGACAGATAGCGGCCGTCCTGCACCACGAAGGCCGGCCGCGCGTCGTCGGCACGGTCGCGGAACAGGCCGCTGGTCTTGCGGAAGTGCTGTGGCGCGGCGGCCGGCACATTGAGGAAATCGGCCGGGCTGGCGAGCGCCCGCGTCACCTCGGCCTGCACGCTCCAGTGGCCGGCCGGCTCACCCGGTTGCTCGCGGTAGGTGCGGTAGTAGAGCGGATCCCACCAGCGGACCAGGCGGCCCAAGCCGGCCGCCTTCTGCTCGAAGGCCCAGGTCAGAGCCGTGGTCCGGCGACCGTGCAGCACCGAGCGGCCGCTGCGCGGCGAGACGCTGCGCGCCGCCAGCACCACGCCGTGGCAGACCGCCGCCACCGGCTGGTCAGCCTCGAAGAAGGCGGCGACCAGGCGCTGCAGCACCGGGCTCTCCAGATAGTCGCGCATGCCCGGCGCATGGCCGCCCGGCAGCAGCAGGGCATCGAAGTCGGCGGCCGTGAGCGCGTCATGGCGCAATGGCGCCAGGAAAGCCGGATCGCGCTCCAGCTCGGCGTAGGCGGCGCGGCCGGCGGCATCCGCCCGCAGGCTGCGGCCGACCAGCACCAGGCGCTTCAGCCAAGGAACGCGCCCCCAGACATCAAGCCCCTCGCCGGTCACCATCAGAGGATCGGCGTGCGCGCGCTGGCCATCCGGCGTCGCGAAGCTCAGGCGATGACCGCGCTCCCGCAGCAGCTTCCAGCTCACCGCAGCCTCGGTGGGGTCGAAGTCCCGTGCCGGCAACGGGACCAGAACGTGCGCCATCAGGCCGGCAGGCGCAACTGCCCGCCATCGTGGCGCCGCAGCACCTCGCCCGCCAGCGCCAGATAGGCCTTGGCGCCGGCTGACTGCGGGTCGTAGGCGATGATCGGCAGGCCGTGGCTGGGCGCCTCGGCCAGCCGCACATTGCGCGGGATCACGGTGCGATAGACCTTGTCGCCGTAATGCTGGGTCAGCTGCGCCGAGACATCGTTGGCCAGGTTGTTGCGCGGGTCGAACATGGTGCGCAGCAGGCCGTCGATGTCGAGCCGGGGATTGATCACCTTGCGGATCTTGCCTACCGTGTCGGTCAGCGCCGCCAGACCCTCCAGCGCGTAGTACTCGCACTGCATCGGGATCAGCACGCTGTCGGCGGCGACCAGGGCGTTGACGGTCAGCTTCGACAGCGCCGGCGGGCAGTCGAGCAGGATGTAGTCGTACTGGTCGGCGATCTCGGCCAGCACGCCCTTGAGCGCGAAGTCGCCCACCGGCTGCTCGCGCAGCTTGATCTCGGCCTCGGTCATGTCGAGGTTGGCGGGCAGCACCCAGAGATTGAGCGCCGGCAGGTACTGGATCGCCTCCGCCGGCTTGGCCTTGTCCAGCAGCACGTCGCGGGCGGTCAGCGTCAGCGCGTTCTTGTCGATGCCCACGCCCATGGTGGCATTGCCCTGGGAATCGAGATCAACCAGCAGCACGCGCCGCTTGGCCGCCGCCAGGCTGGCGGCGAGATTGACGGAGGTGGTGGTCTTGCCGACCCCGCCCTTCTGGTTGGCAACCGCGATAATTCGAGTCATTGCTTTGGTTTCGCGATCACGGCGTGTCGCTCTTCGTGGAGGCCCGGCACCTTCAACTTCCGGGTTTCGATGATGTCGACCGAGGCCGGCACTTGCGCCAGCTCGTCGCCTTCTAGTTTGCCCTTCATCGCAATCCAGATGCCATCGGCGCCCAGCAGGTGCCGGGTGAGATTGAAGAAATCCCCAAGGCTGGCGAAGGCGCGGCTGGTGATCAGCGTGTAGCCCTCGCCGGCCGGGACGTCTTCGACCCGCCCCTCGATCACCGAGAAGTTGTCGAGCGCGAGCGTCCGCTGGGCATGGCGCATGAAGCGCGCCTTCTTGCCATTGCTGTCGAGCCCGGTGACCGCCCAGGCCGGACGGGCAATCGCCAGCGGGATGCAGGGCAGGCCCGGGCCGGCGCCGACGTCCAGCAGCCGGGGGACGGGAGATGGGAGACGGGAGACGACCTCGTCCAGCAACGGCAGCAGGCTCAGCGAATCGAGCAGGTGCCGGGTCAGCATCTCGTCCGGATCGCGCACGGCGGTCAGGTTGTAGGCGACATTCCACTTGAGCAGCTCGGCCCGATAGGCCAGCAGCCGGGCCGGCGCGCCCGCCGGCAACGACAGGCCCAGCACCGCCAGGCCGTTGCCCAGGCTTTGCTCGGGGGGAGTTTTGGAGGAGGGGCTGGCCATGGCAGGCGGCGATTATAGGGAGCCGATGCCGGCGCGCAGGGGCATATGATGCCGGGCAGTCGTTCCCCTGCCGCCGCCATGTCCGCCTGCCCGACCTGCTCCGCCGAAAATCCCGAGGGTTCGCGCTTCTGCAACCAGTGCGGCGCGCGACTGGGCGCGGAGGCCGCTCCCGAGCGCAAGAGCTACACGCCCAAGCATCTCGCCGACAAGATTCTCAGCCAGCGGGCGGCGATGCGCGGCGAGCGCAAGCGGGTGACGGTGCTGTTCTGCGATCTCAAGGGCTCGACCCGGCTGGCGCAGCAGGCCGGCGCTGAAGCCTGGCACGGCATCCTCGACCGCTTCTTCGGGATACTCGGCGCCGCCGTGCACCGCTACGAGGGCACGGTCAACCAGTACACCGGCGACGGCATCATGGCCCTGTTCGGTGCACCGCTGGCGCTGGAGGACCACGCCCAGCGCGCCTGCCTGGCAGCGCTGGAAATGCAGCGCGAACTGCGCCGCTATGCCGACGAGCTGCGCCTGTCCAGCGGCCTCAACCTCAGCCTGCGGGTCGGCCTCAACAGCGGCGAGGTGATCGTCGGCGCCATCGGCGACGACCTGCGCATGGACTACACCGCCCAGGGCCTGACGGTGAACCTCGCCGCCCGCCTGGAGCAGATCTGCGAGCCCGGCCAGATCTACCTCTCGCGTGACAGCGCCCGCCTGGTGGAAGGCTATTTCGCCCTGCGCGACCTGGGCCGGATGCAGGTCGCCGGCCTCGACGAGCCGGTCGAGGTCTATGCCCTGGAAGGCGAGGGCCCGCTGAAGAGCCGGCTGGACCGCTCGCTGGCGCGCGGCGGTTCGCCCTTCATCGGCCGCGAAGGCGAGATCGCGCAACTGATGGCGGCGCTGGACAAGGCCCGCGCCGGCGACGGCCAGATCGTCAGCGTGGTCGGCGAGGCCGGCATCGGCAAGTCGCGGCTCTGCTACGAGTTCACCCAGCTGTGCGCCGACGCCGGCTTCGAGCTGCACCGCGCCACCGGCGTGCCCTACGGCAACGCCCTGCCGCTCTATCCGGTACAGACGCTGGCGCTGTCGCGCCTGGGCCTGGGGCCGCGCGCCACCCCGGCCGAGGTGCGCCGCCTGGTCGCCGGCACCTTCCTGCTGGAGCACCCGGAGCACGCGGCGGCCTTGCCGATGGTGTTCGACTTCCTCGGTGCCGGCGAAACCAGCGCCGCCGCCCCCGACCGCGCCATCGCCGCCCGCGCCCAGCTGTTCGAGCTGCTCGCCCACTACCTGCCCTGCCCCAGCGAGCGCCCACTGCTGCTGCTGGTCGAGGACCTGCACTTTCTCGACGGCGCCAGCGAACAGTTCCTGGCCCAGCTCTGCGCCGGCGTGCGTGGCCACCGCGCCCTGCTGCTGCTCAATCACCGGCCGGACTACGACGACGCCTGGCTGCAGCCCTGGCTGGACCTGCGGATCGCGGTGTCGGCGCTCGACGCCCGCCAGCTGGCCCAGCTCGCCCGCACCCGCCTGGGGCCGGACGACAGCCTGGCGCCGCTGGCGCAGCAGCTGGGCGCGCGCGCCGCCGGCAATCCCTATTTCGTCGAGGAGGCGGTGCAGGCCCTGGCCGATGCCGGCGAGCTGCTCGGCTCGCCCGGCTGCTACCGGCTGGCGCGGCCGCTGGCCGAGTGGAGCGCATGGCCCCGGCTGCCGATCCCGGACACGGTCCACGCCCTGCTGGCGGCGCGCATCGACCGCCTGGGCGAGCGCGACAAGGCGCTGCTGCAAACCGCCTCGGTGATCGGCCAGGAATTCACCGCCGCCGCGTTGGCGCCCCTACTGGATCTGGACGCCGAGCGCTGCGAATCGGCGCTGGCGGCGCTGGAGCGCAGCGGCTTCCTGCTGCGCGAGGGCAGCGGCAGTGGCAGCAAGCTCGCCTTCCGTCACCCACTGCTGCGCGAGGTCGCCTATGGCAGCCAGCTGGAAACGCAGCGGGCCCGGACCCATGCCCGGCTGGCGGAGGCGCTGCTGCAGCAATACCCGGTCGGCCCCGGTGGCAGCCCGGCTGCCGTGCGCATCGCCCATCACTGGCAGCACGCCGGCGACTGGGCCCGCGCCGGCGAATGGAACCTGCAGGCGGCCCGCTGGGCCGGCACCCGCGACATGGAGATCAGCATCGAGCAGATGCAGCTGGCGCTGCTGCACCTGGACCGCGCACCCGACAGCCCGCAGGTACAGCACCTGCGCATCGCCGCCCGCGCCGGCTTCATCCGCATCGCGCAGTTCACCCCGGTGGACCGGGCGGCAGTCGAGCGCGCCTACGCCGAGGGCCGGCAAATGGCGACGGCGCTGAAGGATCTGGCCGGCGGCGCCGAGCTGCTGATCTCCTACGGCAACGAGCAGTTGCACCGTGGCCATGCCGACGCCGCCGTGCGCCTGCACGCCGATGCGGTGCGGCTGTGCCTGGACAACGGCCAGGGCGAGCTGGTGCAGCGGTTCCGGCTGGCGATCCTGCTCAGCCATTTTTCCGCCGGGCAGCCGCGCGAGGGCATCGCCCTGGTCGACCGCGCCGACGAGGGTCGCTGGCGCCAGGAGGACATCGGCGAGGACAACTTCGTCTCGCGCGGCTTCCATGCGCTGATGCTGGCCTGGCTGGGCCAGCTGCCGCGCGCCTTGAGCGAGCTGCGCCAGGTGCTGGACTACGCCAGCCGGGAGGAGCGCAATGCCAGCTGGATGCACGCCTTCATGGTCGATCTGGCCTGGTTCAGCGGCGACTACAGCGAGGCGCTGGCGCACGCACGGCTGGCGATGGAGCGGGCGCTGGCCACCGGCGGCCCCTATTTCCACGCCATCGCCGCCCGCGCGCTGGCCATGGCCCTGAGTTTCAACGGCCAGCACGCCGAAGCCCTGGAAGTGCTCAGCGGCCAGCGCCAGCACGTCGTCGCCGGCGGCCTGGCGCACCAGTTCGAGGCCTACCATTTGGCCACCGAAGCCCTGGTGCTGCGCCGCGACGGCCGCCTCGACGAGGCCCGCCGCACCGCCGAGGCGGCAATCGCCGGGGCCCGCCGCTCCAACTCCCGGGTCTGGGAAATCTATGCCTGGCTGATGCTGCTGGAACTGCCGCAGGACGCCCTGCCCGGCGAACGCGCGCTGCAGGGCCTGGCGCGGATCGAGGAGCTGATCGACCTCGCCGCGGCCGAGGGCTTCAGACCCTGGCTGCTGCTGCACCGCGCCCGCTGGTGCGAGAGCTGCGCCGAGCGCGCCGACTGGCTGGAACGCGCCGCCGAGCTGTTCGAACAGGGCGGCGCCCCCGAGCAGGCGCGCCGCCTGCGCGCCAGCACCCGCGCGGAACGGACCTTGCTTGAGGCATAGTCTTTCGCAGCACCCGACGAGCTTTGCCATGCGCCCATCCCTGTTTGCCGTCGCCGCGTCCCTGAGTCTGCTGCTGAGCCTCGGCGCCTGCGACAAGTCCGAGCCCAAGACCGGCCCCTATGCCAGCACCTACGCCGCGCCCGTCGCGCCGGCCCTGCTGATCACCCACGCCACCATCCTCACCGGCGCCGGCCGCAAGCTGGAAGACGCCTCGCTGCTGGTGCAGGACGGCAAGATCGTCGCCGTTGGCAACGAGGTCGCGCCGCCGCCGCAGGTCGAGATCCTCGACGCCAAGGGCCGCTGGCTGACGCCGGGCCTGATCGACGCCCACTCGCACCTGGGCGTCTATCCCAGCCCCGAGATCTGGGCCACCGCCGATGGCAACGAGCTAACCGACCCGGTCACCCCCAATGTCTGGAGCGAGCACTCGGTGTGGCCGCAGGACCCGGGCTTCGAGGCCGCGCGCGCTGGCGGCATCACCAGCCTCCTGATCCTGCCGGGCTCCGGCAATCTCATCGGCGGTCGCGGCACGGTGTTCAAGAACCTGCCGGCGACCAGCTACCAGACGATGAAATTTCCGGGCGCGCCCTACTCGCTGAAGATGGCCTGCGGCGAGAACCCCAAGCGGGTCTACGGCAAGGAGGGCAAGAAGGCGCCCGCCACCCGCATGGGCAACGTCGCCGGCTATCGCGCCGCCTTCATCAAGGCCCAGGAATACGCCGCCAAGCACAAGGACGGCGGCGGCGAAGGCCGCGACCTGGGCATGGAAACCCTGGCCGGCGTGCTCAAGGGCGAGATCCTGGTGCAGAACCACTGCTACCGCGCCGACGAGATGGAAACCATGCTCGACCTGGCCAAGGAATTCGAGTTCAAGATCTCGACCTTCCACCACGCCGTCGAGGCCTACAAGATCGCCGGCCGGCTGGCCGAGGAAGGCGTCTGCGGCGCGCTCTGGGCCGACTGGTGGGGCTTCAAGCTGGAGGCCTGGGACGGCATCCGCGAGAACATCGCCATCGTCGACGCAGCGGTCAGCAAGTCCGGCGCGCGCGGCTGCGCCATCGTGCATTCCGACGATCCCTACGGCATCCAGCGCCTTAACCAGGAGGCCGCCAAGGCCATGGCCGCTGGCCGCCGCGCCGGCCTGGTGATCCGCGACGAGGACGCCATCGCCTGGATCACCGCCAATCCGGCCCGGGCCATCGGCATCGGCGACCAGACCGGCAGCCTGGAACCCGGCAAGAACGCCGACCTGGTGCTGTGGAACGGCACGCCCTTCTCCAGCTATGCGCTGGCGGACCGCGTCTACATCGACGGCACGCTGCGCTACGACCGCGCCAGCCGCAAGGCGCCCGACAGCGACTTCGCGCTCGGCCTGGCGCCGCCCGAAGAAGCGCTGCAGGCCATGCCACCGCCGCCACCACCACCGCCGGCCGCGCCCGACAGCGCCGCCGCCCCGACCGAAGCCGCGCCCGCCGCTGCGGAGACCCAGCCATGACCCGCCACCCCTGGCTGCGCCACCGGACCCGCCGGCTCGCCCCGCTCGCGCTCGCGCTCGCCACCACCCTGCCGGCCCAGGCCGGCGTGCTCGCCATCACCAATGCCAAGCTGCACACCGTCGGCGGCGGCACTCTGGACAAGGCGACCCTGCTGATCCGCAACGACCTGATCGAAGCGGTCGGCGTCGGCATCGCCCCGCCCGAGGGCGCGAAGATCGTCGATGTGGGCGGCGCCGCCGTCACCCCCGGCCTGTTCGATGCCTACACGCATCTGGGGCTGGAGGAGATCAGCGGTGTCGACGAGACCCGCGACGACCGCGGCAGCAATCCGCGCTACAGCGCCGCGCTCGACGTGGTCGATGGCCTCAACCCGCGCTCTGTGCTGATCCCGGTCCAGCGCATCGAGGGCATCACCCAGGCCATGAGCGCGCCCAGCACCGGCGAGGGCGGCCCGCTGCTGGCGGGCCGTGGCGCCGTCATCAACCTCGGCCAGCTGTCGCCGGAGTTCTTCGTCGCCCGAGCCCGCGCCGCCCAGTTCCTGCCCCTGGGCGAGGCCGCGATGGGCACGGTGCAGGGCGGCCGTCCGACCCTGCTGCTAGCCCTGCGCGAAGCCTTTGAGGAAGCGCGGAACGGCGCGCCCGCCAGCGTGCAGCGCCCGGCCCTGCTCGGCGCGCTCGATGCTGCCGCGCTGCGGCCGGTGCTCAACGGCGAGCAGCCCCTGGTGGTCGATGTGCACCGAGCCGCCGACATCCGCGCCCTGCTCAAGCTCGCCGAGGACTACGGCATCAAGCTGGTGATCCACGGCGGCGCCGAAGCCCACCTGCTGGCCCGTGAACTGGCGGAGCGGCAGGTGCCGGTGATCCTCGACCCGACCTACAACCTGCCCGCCCACTTCGAGGCCCTGGCCGCGCGCAGCGACAGCGCCAGCCTGCTGTACCGCGCCGGTGTCACCCTGGCCTTCTCCGCCGCCGGCGACCAGGGTGGCCACAACAGCCGCAACATCCGCCAACTCGCTGGCAACGCCGTCGCCCACGGCCTGCCCTGGGACGCGGCGCTGGCCGCCATCACGCTCAACCCAGCGAAGATCTACGGCCTCGATTCGACGCTGGGCACGCTGGAAGCCGGCAAGCAGGCCAGCTTCGTGATCTGGGATGGCGATGATCCGCTGGAACTGGGCAGCTATCCGAGGCAGGTCTATGCGGCGGGTGTCGCGGTGCCGATGACGAGTCGGCAGACCTTGTTGCGGGATCGCTACATCAAGCGCTGAGGCTCTCCGTGTCCGAAGACCAGCTGGCACCGATGGGCGAGGATGGGCGGCGGCGCTGCCGCTGGAGCCTTTCCACGCCCGAATACCAGCGATATCACGACGAAGAATGGGGCCGGCCCTGCCATGACGAGCAGCGGCTGTTCGAGATGCTGCTGCTGGAGGGCGCTCAGGCCGGCCTGAGCTGGCGCACCATTCTTGAGAAGCGCGAGGGCTATCGCCTGCTGTTCGACCAGTTCGACGCGAAGAAGATCGCGCGCTACACCGATGCGCAGCTGGAGAAGAAGCTGCTGGACGCGCGCATCGTCCGCAACCGACTAAAAGTGTTCGGCTTCCGCCGCAACGCGCAGGCATACCTAGAACTTTGCGAGGAGTTCGGCAGTCTCGATGCCTGGCTGTGGCAGCAGGTCGGTGGCAAGCCGATCCGCAATCACTGGACGGCTCACAGCGGCGTGCCGGCTTCGACGCCCTTGTCGGACTCGATCAGCAAGGCGCTGAAGAAGCGCGGCTTCACCTTTGTCGGCTCGACCATCATCTACGCCTATCTGCAGGCGGTGGGGGTGGTGAATGATCACCTGACGAGCTGTTTTTGCTACCGCCCGGCGTAGGGCGCGCTATGCGCGCCGACCGGTTCAGCGGCGCATGGAATGCGCCCTACAGAGTGGGTTGAAGCGGGAAGCAGCGCACCGTAGTTCCCCTCCCCCCTCGTGGGGGAGGGGTTAGGGGAGAGGGGGCGGGCGGCGAAGACGACCGTTGCACTCTTGGACGATGAAAGTCCCCCCTCTCCCGCGTTTGGCTTGGGTCGGAACTGACATTGAGTCAGTTCCGCTTAGGCCAAACGCCCTCTCCCACGAGGGGAGAGGGGAAACATTTACTGGCTCGGCAAGATCAGCCTGACTTCCAGCCCACCACCCTCCCGATTCGCCAGCACCAGCCTGCCCTCGTGCGCCTCGATGATCTCGCGGCAGAGCGTCAGGCCCAGGCCGGTGCCCTCGCTCTTGGTCGAGTAGAACGGCAGCAGGGCGTTCGCCAGCACCGTCTCGGACATGCCCGGTCCGCGGTCCAGCACCCGCAGCACCAGGGCGCCCGGCTCCTCGCGCACGGACAGGCTCACCGCTTCGGGTGCGCTGCCGGACTCGTGGGCGTTCTTGATGAGATTTATCAGCACCTGCTGGATCTGCGCGGCGTCGAAGCGCGCGGCGCGCACCGGTGGCGGCCCGGCCAGCTCGACGCGCACGGCGGCCTGCAGGCCGCCCAGGAAGCTCGGCCAATCGACCGCCTCCAGGCGTGGCCTGGGCAGCTTGGCGAACTGCGCGTAGTCCTCCAGAAAACCCTTGAGCCGATGCGCGCGGTCGTCGATGGTGTCGAACACCAGGCCGAGCTTGTCGGTGCGGCCCTGCTCCACCAGCAGGCGGCCGCTGTGCGCCATCGAGGCGATGGGTGCCAGCGAGTTGTTGAGCTCGTGGCTGATGACGCGGATCACCTTCTTCCAGCTCTCCAGCTCCTGCCGGTTCAGCTCGCGGGTCAGGCGCTTGAACAGGTGCAGCCAGTGATCGCGGGTGTTGAGCGTGAAGCGGCGGCGGGTGACGTGATAGACCTCGGGCTCCTCGCCGCCGGCGACGGTGTAGAGACCGTCGGCCTCGGCCTGCGCCGCTTCGCGCAGGCTCTCGGGCGCGTTGGCTAGCAGGGCGGCGAAGCTATGGCCTTCCATCTTGCGGCCGTGGTGGAACAGCTGGCGCGCGGCGGTGTTGGCGTAGATCACCGCGCCATTGGCATTGGTCAGCACCAGGGCCCAGGGCGTGGTCTGGATCACCGTGTCGAGCAGCAGCTCGCGCTGGAACAGCTCCTGCCGCTCCTGGCGCAGCACATCGCCGATGCGGTTGTAGAGCCGCGCCAGATCGCCCAGTTCGTCATCCCGATTGACCGCGATGGAGAGCGAGAAGTCGCCGTCACGGAAGCCGGCGACCCCGTCGCGCAGCACCTGCAGGTAGCGGTTGATCGGCTGCATCAGCAGATGCAGCGCGAACAGGGCGGCGGGGAGCAGGATCAGCAGGGCAAACAGGGCGGCGTGCGGCAGCGGAGCGTCGATCTGCACGACCAGAGCGGTGACGATCACGCAGGCGGCAACCACGGCCGCGACCAGGATGCCGATGCGGGCTTCGAGGGTGAGGGCGGGGCGGGGTTTGGGTGGGGTCGGCATGGCTTTAAGGGTAATTCTTTCGCGCTGCTACCCCCTCCCCCTTGCGGGGAGGGCTGGGGAGGGGGGCGCTCGCCGGAGAGTGAGCACTTTGTCGCGACAGACCCCCTCCCCTACCCCTCCCCGCAAGGGGGAGGGGAAAAAGAAACCTAGGCCTGCGCCAGCCCGAACTTCTCCATCCGCCGATACAAAGCCTGCCGCGACAGGCCCAGCTCGCGCGCGGCGATAGCGATAACGCCGTTGGCGGCATCGAGTGCGCGCTGCACCGACTCGCGGTCGGGCTCGACGCCGCCGTTCGGGACTTCGGCGGCCGCGGCCAGCTTCTGCAAGCCGAGGTCGGCGGGCTGGATTTCCTCCCCGCTGGCCAGGATGCAGGCGCGCCGCACGCTGTTCTGCAGCTCGCGGACATTGCCGGGCCAGCTATGCGCCAGCAGGGCACGCTCGGCCTCGGCGCTGAAGCGGTGCGCGCCGTCGAGGAAGGCGCGCGCGGTCGGCAGCACGTCGTCGCGCCGGCTGGCCAGCGGTGGCACGTTCAGCTCGATGACATTGAGCCGGTAGTAGAGGTCTTCGCGGAAGCTGCCGGCCTTGATGCCGGCGCGCAGGTCGGCATTGGTGGCGCTGATCACGCGCACGATCACGTGCCGCGTCTGGGTGCTGCCCAGGCGCTCGAACTGGCCGGTCTGCAGCACCCGCAGCAGCTTCACCTGGCCTTCCAGCGACAGCGTGCCCAACTCGTCGAGGAACAGGGTGCCGCCATCGGCGGCCTCGAAGCGGCCGGGCCGCGCCTTGTTGCTGGCGCCGGTGTAGGCGCCGGGCTCGGCGCCGAACAGTTCGGCGCTCATCAGCTCGGCCGGCAGGGCGCCGACGTTGACGCGGATGAAGGGGCCGTCGGCCACACTCGAATTGGCCTGGATGATCTCGGCGATCTTCTCCTTGCCGGCGCCGTTGGGGCCGGTAATCAGCACCGGCACGTCGGCACGCGCGACGCGGGTCGCCAGCGACACCGTCTCGTGCATGGCGTCGCTTTCGTACACCAGACCGCAGAGGTCGAAGGCGCCCGCGACCTTCTGCCGTACCACGCGCCGCGCCGAGACCAGGCGCTTGTTCTCGCGGGTGGCGGCGTGCAGGCGCAGCAGGTTGTGGACAGTGGTCAGCAGCTTGCGGTCGTCCCAGGGCTTGCCGAGATAGTCGGCGGCACCCTCCTTCATCAGGGTCACGGCCGTCTCGACGCTGGTCCAGGCCGTGAGCAGGATGATCGGCATGTCCGGCTCGCGGCTGCGGATGGCGCGGAACAATTCGACGCCCTCCTCGCCCGAGGTGGTATCGCGCCGGAAGTTCATGTCCTGCACCACCAGGTCGATGGCGGATTCGTCGAGCACCGCCAGCGCCTGCTCCGGCGACTCCGCGACCCGCACCTTCAGGCCGTGGATCGAGAACAGCAGATCCAGCGCGGTGCACACCGCCGTGTTGTCGTCGACCACCAGTACCGTAGACATACCCGCGACTCTAAGGCTCAGGCGCTGCGGGTGGCGAGCGCCGGCGGCAGTTCGGCGGCGCGGCGCGCCGGCGCCAGTACCGCGATCTGCCCCAGCACCCAGAGGAACAGCACACCCACTGGCACATAACGCCAGTCCAGCGGCGGCAGGTCGAAGGTGTTGACCATCCACCAGCTCAGCGCGAACGACAGGCCGACGCCGACCAGGGCGCCGCCGGTGGTGATGAGCCAGCTCTCGACCAGGAAGTAGCGAATGATGTCGCCCTTCTGCGCGCCCAGGGCGCGTCGGGTGCCGATCTGCTTGCGGCGCACGTTCACATTGAACGAGGCCAGGCCGATGATGCCCAGCGAGGTCACCGCCACGATCAGCACGATCACCGTGCCCAGGATCACCGCCATCGCCCGGTAGCTGGCATAGGTATCGGACTCGATCTCGCTCTGGGTGCGCGGGCTGCGGATGATGCGATCCGGGTCCAGCTCCTGCAGCTTCTTCTCGACCTGCGGCATCAGGGCGTTGCGCTGGCCGGGCTGGCTCCGGATGACGTAGACCAGGTAGGCCGGCTCCAGCCGGTACTGCGACAGCAGCATGGCCTGCTCCAATTCACCGAAGCTGATCCAGGGCGCCTGCAGGCGCTCGACCACGCCGACCACGTGCTGCGCGGTGCCGTCGTCGGTGTAGAGCGTCTTGCCCGCGACCGGCCCGCCGCCGGGAAACATCTTCTTCGCCAGCGTCTGCGACAGGATGATGCTGGCCTCGCCGCGATCGGCGGTACGGTCGCCGCGCTTGACTTCCTCGGGCAGGAAGCCGCGGCCTTCGACCAGCTTCAGGCCCAGCGAGCCCAGGCTGTGGTCGTCAGTGTAGTAGTTGGCGGTGAACTGGCCATCGCCCGGCTTGATGTCCGGGCTCTGGTAGATGCGGCCGGAGCTGCCGCCCTCGGACAGCGGCAGCGAATTGATGACGCCGGCATCGACGATGCCGGGCATGGCGCGGATCGCGGCCATGTCGCGGTCGATGTCGTTGGCCAGGTTGAAGCCCGGCTTGTAGGGCTTGACCCGCATCGAGAAGACGTTCTCGCTGTCGACGCCGCTGGGCCGTGCCATCTGCCGCACCCGGTCCTGGATGATGAAGATGGCATTGGTGAGGATGGCCAGGGTGATCGCGCACTGCAGGGCGATCAGCACCGCGCCCGCGCGGCTGCGGGTGAGGGCACGCAGCACCGGCCCGGCTTCGAGGAAGAACTTTTTCATGGAGGTGGTTCCTTACTGCGTCTTCAGAAGGCCGGCGGGCGCCAGCTGCACCGCGCGCCAGGCCGGATAGAGGCCGGCAGCGAGACTGCTCAGCAGCGCCAGCCCCACCGCGATCAGCAGCAGGCGGCCGTCGAGTTGCACCAGATGGTCGTAGCCACCGTACAGCGCCTTGACTCCGCGCAGCCCGCCGAAGGCCAGCAGCAGGCCCAGCGCGCCGCCGAGCAGGCCGATCAGGCCGACCTCGACCAGATGCTTCTGCACGATCTGCCAGCGGGTGGCACCAACCGCGCGGCGCAGGGCGATCTCCGCCGACTTGCCGAGGAATTTCGCCAGCAGCAGGCCGACGATATTGAGCAGGCAGACCGCAAGGAACAGGAAGGACAGGCCCACCAGCACCCGCGAGTCGTCGGTCACCACCTCGCGCTCGTCCATCCACTTCATCACGTCGCTCAGGCGGTTGTTGAGCGGGCGCGGGAAGCGGCCGAGCTTCTTCTGTTCCAATACATATTGGTCGATGTAGGCCTGGTAGTCGTCCTTGGTCTTCGCGTCTGGCAGCTCGGCCCAGAACTGGATCCAGATGTATTCGGAGTTGAGGAAGTCCTGGAAGGAATTGATCTTCTCCGGCTTCCAGGCATTGGTGTTGCCGTAGCTGGTCAGCTCCAGCGCCGTGCCCAGGCCGAAGGGCACGTAGACCTCTTCCGGATCGTCGAAGTCGCCGTTATTGGGATCGTAGAACTTCGGCGAGGGATGCCAGTGATCCATCACGCCGACCACCCGGTACTCGCGGTCATCGAGCCGGATGTTCTTGCCGACACTGTTCGCACCACCGAAGACCTTGTCGTTGATCTCCTTGCTCAGCACCACGATTTGCTGGGCATTCCGGTCAGCTGACCGGTCCCAGCCGCCGCCGAAAAGGAAAGGCACCTCGAACAGGCCGAAGAAATCACCGTAGGTGACGCGCGCCAGCACGGTGAACGGCGGCTGCTTCGCCTCGGCATCCTGCAGGGCGAAGCCGGACTTGAACATCGCGGCCTGACGCTTGGGGATGGTCGACTCCATCAGCGCCTGGGCGTCGCGGTAGCTCAGCTCCGGTGGCGGCCGGCCGGACTCGGTGTAGGGATCGTTGGGGTCCCAGCTGTCGAGCTGCACCGCGTACAGCGCACTGCTCTTGTGCGGAATCGGGTTGTTCGACATCAGGGTGTAGACCGTCAGCGTGGTCATGCACACGCCAATGCCCAGGCCAATCGCGCCGATCATCAGCAGCGACAGCACCGGGTGCTTGCGCAGACTCATCCAGGCGAGCCTCAGGTTGTAGGTGAGCATCGTGGCGTCCCCTAGGCGGCGAGCGATTCGCGCTCGGTCTGCGCGGCCGCGAACGCGGTGAAGTCGGTCACCTGGCCGTCCATCACATGGATGTTGCGGTGGGCGCGGCGCGCCAGCTCGGGATCGTGGGTGACCATGACGATGGTGGTGCCGGCGGCGTTGATCTCCTCCAGCATTTCCAGCACCTGGCGCGCCATCAGTGAGTCGAGATTGCCGGTCGGTTCGTCGGCAAACAGGATGCGCGGCGTGCCCGCCAGGGCGCGGGCGATGGCGACGCGCTGCTGCTGGCCACCCGAGAGCTGCGAGGGCAGGTGCTTGGCGCGCGAAGCCAGACCTACCTGCTCCAGCGCCTTGTCGATGCGCCGACGGCGCTCGCCGCCGCTCATGCCGCGATAGCGCAGGGGCACGTCGACGTTGTCGAACACCGACAGGTCCGGCAGCAGGTTGAAGCCCTGAAAGATGAAGCCGATCTTCTCGTTGCGCAGCCGCGAGCGGGCGGCGTCGTCGAGATGGCTCACGTCCTGGCCATCGAGCCGGTAGCTGCCGGTGTCGAAGGTCTCCAGCAGGCCCGCGATGTTGAGGAAGGTGGTCTTGCCGGAGCCCGACGGCCCGGTGACGGCGACGAACTCGCCTTCCGCGACGTTCAGGCTGAAGTCGCGCAGGGCGTGGGTCTGGACCAGTTCGGTGCGGAACACCTTGCTGATGTGGGTCATCTGCAGCATGGGGAGGACTCCTGTCGATTGCGGATTGCGAAGCGGATCAGTTGCGGAGATAGAGCGTTTCTGCGTCTTCAAAACCGTCGTTGCCGGAGAGCACAATCTGGTCGCCCTCCTTCAAGCCAGCCAGCACTTCGACGCTGGCGATGCTGGTGGCGCCGATCTGGATGGGCGTGCGCCGGGCGAGGCCGTCAGCGATCACATAGGCGCTGCGACCGCCGCCGGCTTCGAGGAAGGGTCCGCGCGCCACCATCAGCACGCCGTCGCGCTCGTCGAGCACGATGCGCACGCTGACGCGCTGGTTCTGGCGCAGATCCGAAGGCGTCTCGCCGTCGAAGCGCAGGCGCGCGACGACCTGGCCGTTCTGCACTTCCGGGGAGACGGCCGTGAGCTTGCCGCGATGGCGCTGCTCGCCCCAGGCGATCTCGGCGCCCAGGCCCAGGCCCATGCTCTGGGCGTAGGTCTCGGGCACCTGGATCTCAACTTCCAGCTGCGACAGATCGACCACGGTCAGCAGCGGCTGGTTGGCGGCGACGGCCGCTTTCTGCGCGACCGCAAGGCTGCCGACCACGCCGTCCACCGGCGCCCGGACGCTGAGCTCGTCGGCGCGGCGACGCAGGTTGTCGACCAGCAGGGCCTGCCGCGCGGCCTCCTGTTGGCGGGAGCGCAGCTCGAATTCCAGGCCCTCGGCGAGTAGGCCGTTCTCTTCACCCATCTGCTGCTCGCGCACCTGGGCGATCTTCAGCTCGTCAGCACGGCGCGCCTGTTCGATGGCGGGGATGGCGCCGCGACGCACCGCGTCCTTGGCACGCTCCAGCTCGCGCTCGGCGGCCTCCACCGTCACCCGTGCCAGTTCCACCGCCATGCGGCCCTGCGATTGCCGGGTGCGGGCATCGACCCGCTGGCGGGCAACCGCTGAGCGCAGGCCGTCGAGATTCGCACTCTCACGCGCCAGCTCGTTGCGGACGTCGGGGCTGTCGACCAGGGCCAGCACCTGACCCTTCTTCACCGTCTCGCCGGCGGCGACCTGCAGCGTCACCACGCCGGGCGCAGTGGCGTACAGCGTCGGGCTCACGGCGGCGACGGCGCGCCCCTGTGCCGACACATCCGAGACGAAGCGCCCGCGCGTGACCACCGCCGTGCGCAGGCGCTCCAGCGACACCGAGCGTTCGGCACTGCCCCAGCGCGACATCGCCGGCCAGGCAAAGGCGGCGAGCAGCGCGACCACCAGCACCGGCACCGCAATCTTCAGCCAGGGACGGCGACGCGCTCCGCTGGGAGCGACCAGGCTGTCCTGGCCCGAAGTGCCTTGAATGATTGCCATGCCTAGGGCCTGTGAACGCTATGGGGATCGCTGCGGCCGAAGGCTGTTTTGGCGCAGTGCA
>JAUYNO010000034.1 GCA_030696045.1 Stagnimonas sp.
GCACTTGGACAACAGTTTGCTTGGCGGCAATAGCGAGTTGGAACCACCTGTTCCCATCCCGAACACAGCAGTGAAACAGCTCAGCGCCGATGATAGTGTGGCGTTAGCCATGTGAGAGTAGGACACTGCCAAGCTCTTAAAAAAGATAACCCCGGTTCATTCGAACCGGGGTTTTTCTTTGGCCGCTCCATACTAGGATCGGGCGTGGGGACTGCGCTGGTCTTGGTCGCTTCAGCGGCTCTATGACAGGAAGCTGCCTGGAGTGCGGGTGGCTGGCTAATGCCTGGAGGGCGGCGACCTTGTTGCGACCGCAGGCTTGAAGTGCAAGGGCTGGCGCCATCGAAATCGCAGGCACAACATTAGATATGCGTTCCATCTTATTGTTTTCATTAACATACAAGCCGTAACTCACAAACTCTGTGGATAACTCTGTTGGTAAGACCTGCGCGGGACCGCGCAGAGCTACCAACGGCGTGCGATTTCCGGCACTCGATGAATTTATGAGCAGCTTACTAAGTTCAATGAAAACATATAGCTACGCTATTGTTGCGTTATTCTGACGGAAAAATGGCGCTACTACGGGCATCTTGGGCGTCCATGCACAGTGCTTGTGCATAAGCACATTTCCCGAGCGTCAACTCCCCCTGGCGGTGATGGGGGCCGCCTCGCAACGATTTGCAGCCATTTATGAGTCTTCCGTCCGTTCTCTGCATCGCAGGCCATGACCCCACGGGCGGGGCTGGCATTCAGGCGGATATCGAGGCCGTTTCGGCCCAGGGCGCGCATGCCTTGACCCTGATTACCGCCCTGACCGTCCAGGACACCCACAATGTTCAGCGGCTGCAAGCGGTCGACTCCGCCTTGTTCGGCGAGCAGGCCGAATGCCTGCTGCGAGACTGCAGGATCTCGGCCGTCAAGCTGGGGTTACTGGGCGATCAGGCACAGGTTCAGCTGATCGCAACCTGGCTGCGGCGGCTCCGCGTGCCGACCGTGCTGGATCCGATCCTGAGGGCAGGAGGTGGTACTGACCTATTGGGGCACTCCCTAGCCGCCGCCATGCAGGAGCAGCTGTTCCCGCTGGCGACGGTGCTGCTGCCGAATGCAGCGGAGGCGCGCCGGCTCTCAGGCCATCAGGACCTCCATCAGGCCGGCGCCGCGCTGTTGTGCAGCGGCGCCGCCAACGTGTTGATCACCGGCGGCGACGAAGGCGGGGACGAGGTGCTCAATCATTGGTTCCAGCACGCGGCGGAGCCCGTGGTTTATCGCTGGCCGCGCGTCGAGGGCGGATTCCACGGTGCCGGCTGCACCCTGGCATCGGCATTGGCGGCCCGTCTTGCCCGGGGTGAGTCGATGGCGACCGCATTGCAGATCGCCCAGGACTACACCCACCAAGCCCTGGTGCGGGGCCATCGTCCGGGGCAGGGGCGAAGGGTGCCGGGACGTGGCTACGCCCCGGAGCGCGGATGAGCAGTGACCATAGGCTGCGCGGCCTGTACGCGATCACCTCGGCCAGCCTGTGCGCGGACCCAGCCCGTCTGGTGGCCGCCGTCGAGGCCGCCCTGCGCGGGGGCGTCAGGCTGCTGCAGTATCGCGACAAGCTGGGTTCGCCCGAGTCCCGCGAGCACGGCGCCCGGCTGGTGTTGGAGCGCTGTCGGGCCGCCTCCGTGCCCCTGATCGTCAACGACGATCTCGCGCTGGCTGTCCGCATCGGGGCGGATGGGGTTCATCTGGGCGTGGGCGACGGCAGCCTGGCGGACGCGAGGGCCGTGCTGGGGCCGTCGGCGATCATCGGCATCACCTGCGCGGACTCCCTGGCGCGCGCCCTGGCTGCAGAGCAGGGCGGCGCCAGCTATGTCGCATTCGGAGCCTTCTTCCACTCTTCGACCAAGCCCGAGGCGGCTTTGCTGTCCATCGAGCAGTTGCGCCAGGCGCGCGCCCGGCTGCGCTTGCCGATCTGTGCCATCGGCGGCATCACGCCGGATCGCGCACCGGCCCTGGTGGCTGCCGGGGCGGACTGCGTGGCGGCGGTCGATGGCGTGTTCGGTGCGGCCGATCCGGAGCGCGCTGCCCGCGCCTACGCCGCTGCTTTCGCTGTCTAACCCTGTGTCTGCGCCCGGAACGGGCGCCGGGTGATCCGATGGGCAGCGGTCTTCCTCGCGCATGCCACGGCCGGCCCTGCGGCCACGCATGAGCCGGAGCCAGCCATCGCCTACACTTTGCGCCCCGCCCGCCATGCCCAAGAGGGCGGCCCCACAGCCAGATTTTCCCGCAATGACCGAATCCAGCTTTCGTCGCTCGGAACAATTGTTTGATCGCGCCCAGGACAGCATCCCGGGCGGCGTCAATTCGCCGGTACGCGCTTTCCGCGCGGTCGGCGGCACCCCGCGCTTCATCCAGTCGGCCCAGGGCGCCTGGCTGACCGACGCCGATGGCCGGCGCTACGTCGACTATGTCGGCTCCTGGGGTCCGATGATCCTGGGACACCAGTACCCGGCCGTGGTCGAGGCGGTGCGTGAGCAGGCGCTGATCGGCTTCTCGTATGGAGCACCCACCGAAGCCGAGATCGAGATGGCGGAGCTGCTTTGCGCCCGGGTGCCGCACCTGGAGATGGTGCGCCTCTGCTCCAGCGGCACCGAGGCCACCATGAGCGCGCTGCGGCTGGCGCGCGGCCATACCGGGCGCTCGCGCATCCTCAAGTTCGAAGGCTGCTATCACGGCCACGGCGACGCACTGCTGGTGAAGGCCGGGTCCGGCCTACTCACCTTCGGCGTGCCGACCTCGGCGGGGGTTCCGGCCGCGCTCGCGGAGCTGACGCTGACGGCCACCTACAACGACCTAGCCTCGGTCGAGCAGTTGTTCGCCACCTATCCAGACGACATCGGCGCGGTGATCGTCGAGCCGGTGGCCGGCAACATGAATTGCGTGCTGCCGGCCGCGGGCTTTCTCGAAGGCCTGCGCGCGCTCTGCGACCGCTATGGCGCCTTGCTGATCTTCGACGAGGTGATGACCGGCTTCCGGGTGCACCCCCGCTCCGCCACCGGGCGCTACGGCGTGCGGCCGGACCTGATCACGCTGGGCAAGATCATCGGCGGCGGCCTGCCGGTGGGAGCGTTCGGCGGGCGCCGCGAGGTCATGGAAAAACTGGCCCCGCTCGGGCCGGTCTATCAGGCCGGCACCCTGTCCGGCAATCCGCTGGCCATGGCGGCTGGCCTGGCGCTGCTGCGGGCGCTGGATGACGCGGCGATCTATGCCGCGCTGGAGCACTCGACCCGGCGGCTGCTCGAAGGCCTGAAGGCCGCCGCAGTCGATGCCGGAATTCCCTTCACCACCACCCAGGTCGGCAGCATGTTCGGGCTGTACTTCACCGATCGGCCGATCCGGGGCTATGCCGACGTCAGCGCCTGCGACCTGCCGGCCTTCAACCGCTTCTTCCACGCCATGCTGGAACGGGGCGTCTATCTGGCGCCCTCGGCTTATGAGGCCGGATTCGTTTCCGCCGCCCATGGCGAGGCCGAACTGGAACACACCCTGAGTGCTGCCCGCGAGAGTTTCGCCCAACTACGCGGATGACCGAGCTCGCGCATCTGTTTCTCGACTGGGTTGCCAGCCATCCCGGGCTGGCACTGCTGCTGCTGTTCTTCGTTGCCGCGCTGGATGCCGTTTTCATCATCGGCGCCTTCGTCCCGGCCGGCATCCTGCTGTTCGGTGTCGGCGCCCTGGTGGGGCTGGATCGTTTGGAGCTGTGGCCGGCGGTGCTGCTGGCGGCGAGTGGCGCGGTGGTCGGGGACGCGCTGTCGTTCTGGCTGGGCCGCCACTATGGCGAGCGTCTGTTCGAGCACCCCTGGCTGGCGCGCTATCCAGAGGCGCTGGCCCGCAGCCGGCAGTTCTTCGTCCGGCACGGCGGCAAGGGGGTGATGGCGGCGCGTTTCCTGGGCCCGGTACGTGCCATCACTCCGGCCCTGGCCGGGGCCTCGAACATGCCGGCCTGGCTGTTCCTGCTGGCGGATGGGGTAGCCGCCCTGGCCTGGGCCTTCGCTTACCTGGGGCCGGGCATCGCTTTCGGGGCCTCGCTGGAGTTGGCGGCCGAGGTCGCCGGCCGGCTGGCCCTGCTGGTGCTGGGCCTGTTCGTGCTGGCCTTGCTCGGCTTCGCCCTGGCCCGGGGTCTGGTCAGCGGCCTGTCCCTGCGCGCCGAGCGCTGGGTCGGCGAGCTGCTGGACTACTCGCGCCGGCATCGGCGCCTGGGCCGCTTCGGTGCCGCGCTGGCCGACCCCGACCAGCCGGAAACCCCGGTGCTGGCCGTCCTCGCCATCGTCCTCACCGCGTTCGGTGCCCTGTTGCTGGTCGCCACCCTCGGTACCGCCCTGCATCAGGGGCCGCTCTGGTTCGATGCCGCGATCTACCAGGGACTGCGGGAGCTGCGCACGCCTTGGGGGGTCGGCCTGGCCGCCTTCTTCGTGCAACTCGGCGACTGGCGCGTCTATGGCGCCGTGGCGCTCGCGGTGCTGGTCGGATTGGCGGCGCAGCGCAAGCCGCGCGCCCTGGCGCACTGGCTGGCCGCTGCCGGCTTCGGCGCGATCCTGGCGCTGGGCATGGGGCTGGCGCCCTTGCTGCCGCCGCCGTTCGAGTTCTTCGGCCACGCGCCGGCCGTTGCCGGTTTGGGCCGCGACCTGCCGCTGGCAGTGAGCCTCTACGGCTTCCTGCCAGTGTTGCTCAGCACCGGCCGACGGCCCCTGGCGCGGGTACTGATCTACGGGGTTGCGGTCAGCCTGCTCAGCCTGCTGACGCTGGGACGCCTGTATCTGGGCGTGCAATGGGCCAGTCAGGCGCTGATCGCCACCCTGATCGGTGTTGCCTGGGCCTCGCTGCTGGGCCTGGGCTACCGCCGTCACCGGGCGCGGCCGGTGCGCAGCACGCCCTACCTGCTCCTGCTGCCGGCGGCGGTAGTGCTGGCCTTCTTCATGCGTTCGACGGCGCCGGACGGTGCGGTCCCGGTGGATGGCCTGAGTGGCCAGCAGGTCCTGGCCCGGGAACTCTGGTGGCAGCAGGATTGGCGCCTGCTGCCGGGGCAGCGGGTCGACCTCGCGGGCCGGGCGCGGCAGCCGCTGAATATCCAATGGGCCGCAGATGCCGACCGGATCGGTGCGGCGCTGAGCCAGGCGGGCTGGACCGAGCCGCCGTCGCTGAACCCCGCTACCGCACTGCGCTGGCTGGCGCCGCGGACCCTGTTGCCGGACCTGCCCCTGCTGCCGCAGGCCCACGAAGGCCGGCACCAGGCCTTGCTGTGGCGTCACGAGCTGGCAGCCGGCCGTCAGGCGACGCTGAGGCTCTGGTACTCCGGTCATGTCACCGAGCGTGGCGAGCCGATCTGGGTGGGTATGCTGGGCCAGCAGCAGCTGCGCAATCTGCTGGGCTTGTTGCATGTCCCCCTGACCATCGCGTCCGAACCCGACAGCAAGAGTTTGCTGCTGCCGCTGCCGCTGATGGAAAAGCGTCGCACCGACAGTGGCATCTGGTTGCTGCGTGCGGCCGAACCGGCGCCTCTGCAGGAAATCACTTCCCCCTGAACATGTCTGATTCCGTGCTGACAAAATTCCGTAGCCGCCTGAACAGTGTCGGCGGCAATAGCTGGCTCAGTCGTGATCTCGGCAGCCTGTTTACGGCCGAGTTGCTGCGCGACGACGCCCTGGAAGAGCTGGAGACCCGGCTGCTGATGGCCGATGCCGGCGTTGAGGCGACCGGGTGGCTGATCGGCAAGCTGCAGGTCGCCGTCAATGCCGGCCGCATCAAGACCGAAGCGCAGTTGCGCGCCGCCCTCAAGGACGCGCTGCTGGAACTGTTGCTGCCGATCGCCCAGCCGCTGGTGCTGCCGGACTTCATCAAGCCCTACATCCTGTTCGTGGCGGGCGTGAACGGCGTCGGCAAGACCACCACCATCGGCAAGCTCGCGGCCCGCTACAAGGCCGAAGGGCGCAAGGTGTTGCTGGCGGCCGGCGACACCTTCCGTGCCGCTGCCGTGCAGCAGCTCACCCAGTGGAGCGAGCGGGCCGGCGTGGCGATCCTGGCGCAGGGCGAGGGTGCCGATTCGGCCAGCGTCATCTTCGACGCCGTGCAATCGGCGAAGGCGCGGGGTTTTGATCTGGTGATCGCCGACACCGCCGGCCGCCTGCACACCCAGACCCACCTGATGGACGAGCTGCGGAAAGTGAAGCGGGTGCTGCAAAAGCACGACCCCTACGCACCGCACGAGGTGCTACTGGTGGTGGATGCCACCACCGGCCAGAACGCCCTCAACCAGGCCATCCAGTTCCACGAGGCGATTGGCCTCACCGGCATCGCCATCACCAAGTTGGATGGCACTGCGAAAGCTGGCATATTGCTGGCCATCGCGCGCCGGCTGGCGCTCCCGGTCCGCTTCGTCGGGCTTGGCGAGGGCATCGACGACCTGGAGCCGTTCGATGCGCGCAGCTATGTCGAGGCATTGATCGGGGAGTGAGGGTGGGGAGGCTAGACCGTGGTATCCGCTTGCAGTCCGAGCCGCGCATGAGCCGCAGGATACTGCCGCGCTAATGGCCGATATCATCCATTTTCATCGCGTCAGCCATCGCTACGAAGGTACCGGCGACGTGCTGTCGGACGTCACCTTCACCTTGGCCAAGGGCGAGATGGCCTTCCTCACCGGCCCCTCCGGCGCGGGCAAGTCGACCCTGCTGAAGCTGGTGGCGCTGCTGGAACGTCCGACCCGCGGCCAGATCGTGGTCAACGGCCAGAATCTGGCGGGCGTCCGCCCCGGCCAGATTCCGGCCTTCCGCCAGCAGATCGGGGTGGTGTTCCAGAACTTCAACCTGCTCTACGACCGCAGCGTGTTCGACAACGTCGCCTTGCCCCTGGTGATCCGCGGCATCGGCCATGACGACATCGGCCGCCGGGTGCGCGCCGCGCTCGATGCCGTGGGCCTGCTCGGCAAGGAAAAAGTGCCGCCGATCACGCTGTCCGGCGGCGAGCAGCAGCGCGTCGGCATTGCCCGCGCCATCGTCGCCAAGCCGCAGCTGCTGCTGGCCGACGAGCCGACCGGCAACCTCGATCCGGAAATGGCGCGCGAGGTCATGCAACTGTTCCAGCGCTTCAACGAGGTGGGCGTCTCCGTCCTGGTCGCCACCCATGCCCTGGGCCTTATCAAGAAGATGCCGCTGCGGGTGATCCACCTCGAACGCGGCCAACTCACTACCCGGCAGTCGCCGGAGCTGATGGAGAAGACGGTTGACTTCGGCTAGCCCGGCCAAGGCCGCCGCCGAGTTGCGGCCCAATTTCCTGGCGCGCTTCTTCCAGGGTCACGCCCGGGAAGTGGTGTTCACCCTCGGCCGCTTCTATCGCAACCTCGGTGGCGCCCTGCTGACCTGTTTCGTGATCGGTATCACCCTGGCCCTGCCGGCCGGGCTGCACTGCCTGGTCGGCAACGTCAACGCCCTCGGCTATTCCTGGGAAACCACCCTGCAGGCCTCGCTGTTCCTCAAGGACAAGGTCACGCCCGAGCAGGGTCAGGAGCTGGCCCGCCGCATCCGCGAACGCCCGGGCGTGGCGGAAACCGCCTACCTGTCGCGCGCGCAGTCGCTGGAAGAATTCAAGGCACTGTCCGGCCTCGGCCAGGCGCTGGACCTGCTGGAGAGCAATCCGCTGCCGGCGGTGATCACCGTCACCCCGGCCAAGGGCATAGCCCGGCCGGCGCTGGACGCCCTGGTGGTCGCGCTGGGCCAGCAGCCGGAGGTGGAGGTGGCCAAGCTCGACCGTCGCTGGCTGGAGCGCCTTTACGGTGCGCTGGCGCTGGTGCAGCGGCTGGTGCTGGTGATTGCCGGGGTGCTGTCCCTGGCGGTGATCGTCATCGTCGGCAATACCATCCGGCTCGACATCGAGGCCAAGCGCGCCGAGATCGAGGTGATGAAGCTGATCGGCGCCACCAACGGCTTCATCCGCCGCCCCTTCCTCTACACCGGGCTCTGGTACGGCCTCGTCGGTGGCGGCATTGCCTGGCTGCTGGTGCAGGGCATGGTGTTCGCGCTGGGCGGGCCGGCGCAGTCCCTGGCGGGGCTGTATGGATCGGGCTTCCGCCTGCAAGGCCTGCCGCTGGATGCCACTGCCGTCATGTTCGCGGCCGGCGTGCTGCTGGGCTGGCTCGGCGCCTGGTGGACCGTGTCCCGCCGCTTGCGCGAGATCGAGCCGCGCTGAGCCGCCAGCGATAGCGGCGCTTGATTGCCGCGATCCGCGGAAACCATTTCCCAAGGCCCGGCGCCGGGCGCAACTTATCGGGCACTTAGCAGTCCAATCGGACGAGTGCTAAGCTACCCGTACTTGGGAGAAACCTAGATGACTACTGCCCTTGCCCTTCGCGCCAACCGCCTGCCCGCTCTGCACGCTGGCAGCTTCGAGGCCTATGCCGCCCAGGTGGCCAAGTTTCCGGTGCTGGAAGCCGGCGCCGAGCATGAGCTGGCCCTGCAGCTGAAGAGCGAGAACGACCTCGCGGCCGCCCAGCAGCTGATCCTGTCCAACCTGCGCTTCGTGGTGCACATCGCCCGTGGCTACCAGGGTTACGGCCTGAACATCGCCGACCTGGTGCAGGAGGGCAACATCGGCCTGATGAAGGCGGTCAAGCGCTTCGACCCCGACAAGGGCGTGCGCCTGATCTCCTTCGCCGTGCACTGGATCAAGGCCGAGATTCACGAGTACATCCTGAAGAACTGGCGCATCGTCAAGATCGCCACCACCAAGGCGCAGCGCAAGCTGTTCTTCAACCTGCGCGGCGCCAAGAAGCGCCTGGGCTGGATGAACAGCGCCGAAGTGGCGGCGGTGGCCAAGGACCTCAACGTCAAGCCGGAAGAGGTGTTGCAGATGGAAGCCCGTCTCGGCAATGCCGACATGAGTTTCTCGATGACCGCCGCCGACGACGAGAACAGCTACGTGCCGGAGGACTACCTCGCCGACGAGCGCAACGACTTCGCCGCCATCGAGGAAGCCGAGTGGCAGGAAGCCCGCGAGGACCGCATGCGCGCCGCCCTGGTGCAGCTCAACCCGCGCGAGCGCGACATCCTGGCGCGGCGTTGGCTGGCGGACGAGGGCGGCAAGGCCGGCCTGCAGGAGCTGGGCGATGAGTACGGCGTATCCGCCGAGCGCATCCGCCAGATCGAGGCGGCGGCGATGAAGAAGCTCCGCAAAGCCATCGAAGCCTGAGCGCCGCGAATCTGCCTGCTGCGCGCCCCGATCTCGCATCTGCGCTGCTCGCTGTACTTCAGTACAGCTCCGCTGCTCGATGCGACCTCGGGGCTGCTCACAACGGCAGCTTCACGACGCTGCCGCGCCTCGTAAAAAAGCCCGCCATCCGGCGGGCTTTTTTGTTGGTGCGGATAGCGGATCAGCCAGCCGGCACGGCTTCTTCGGGAGCCGCTTCGCCCGGCATGTCGAGCGGAATGGCGTTCTCGTTCTTGTCCAGCGCCACCTTGTTGTAGCCGGTCTTGCCCATGGTCTCGATCAGGGTCACCACCCGGCCGTAGTCCAGGCGCGGCGCGGCTTTGACGTAGACCAGCTCCTGGGCGTAGTCCTCGGCCTTCTCGACCAGCTTGGCCTGCAATTGTTCGAAGGCGACCGGCTCGGCAATGCCGTCGCCGCCAAACTGGAAGTAGTAGGAGCCGGCGTCATCGACCAGCACGTACATGGTCGGCTTCGGCTTAACCCCCGGCGGGGGCGGGGTGAGTGACTTCTTGGGAATCTCGATCGACAGCTGGCTCATCATCAGTGGCATCGACACCATGAAGATGATCAACAGCACCAGCATCACGTCCACCAGCGGGGTGACGTTGATCTCGGCCACCGGGGCGGCGTCATCGCCGCTGTCCTGCTTCACATTCATGCCCATGGGGCAGCTACTCCAGCGTGTTGGTTTGCGCGGCGGACCGCGACGAATTGTGGGTTCGGCGGCCGGGTGGGCGAGCCGGGGAAGGCGCTGATGATAACGCGCCCCGCCGTGCACGGTTGGCAGGGCCCGCTGCGGCAGACGCATTGGAGACTCTGCCTAAACAAGATTCGTGCCGCCGCTTGGCCATGTATGCTCGCTGGCCATGACTCCGAACCGCCCCCAGCAGCACCTGGCCGGCTGGCGCAGCCGCGCCTGGAGTCTGGTGCTGTTCGTGGCCCTGCTGCGCGGGCTGCTGCCGCATGCCGCACTTGCCGGCCTGCTCGATGACGGCAGTCCCCAACTGGCCTGGTGCGCGCCCGGCAAGACCGCTCCGGGGGCGACGGACGCGCGGACTGCCCACCTCCAGTGCATCTGCGCGCCGTCCGGCGAGGCCACGATTTCGCCCGCCTGGATCTCGGTTCTCGCGCTGCCCTCGGCGAGCCCGGACCGGGGCACGGTCTTGCCGGCCCCGGTTCCGCTTGCACATGCGCTGACCCTGCGCGCCCGCGGCCCTCCCCGGCGACTCGGCTGATCGAGTCGGTCCCGCCCCGGCGGGATTTTAGGCCGCGTCCGCGGCCGCCAATCTGGAGTCGCCCCCATGCGGATGTTCCGCCGTATTTTCGGCAGCCTGCTGCTGCTGCCCGTCCTGGCGCTGGCCGCGCCGGCCGCCAAGCCCTCCCTGCACATCGAGCAGGCCTACAGCTACGCCACGCCGGCGCCCGGCATTACCGCCGTCGGTTTCCTGACCGTGGTCAACGAGGGGGCGGCGGATCGCCTGGTCGCCGTCGAATCGGCTGCCGCCGGACGGGTCGAGATCCACGAGATGAGCATGGACGGCGGCATGATGCGCATGCGTGCTGTGACCGACGGCCTCGCCGTGCCCGCCACCGGCCGCCTGGCGCTGGAGCCCGGTGGCTATCACCTGATGTTGATCGCGCCGAAGCAGGCGCTGACGGTCGGCGACGCCGTGCCGCTAACCCTGGTATTCGCTCGCGGCGGCCGGCTGGAGACGCGCTTGCAGGTGCGTTCCCGCGACGCCGACTAAGCGCCCGCGTCGCGGAGCTTTCTGTTGCAATGCCCTCTCAGGCCGCCTGCGCCGCCTTCTTCGCCTCGTGCGCCTTCTTGCTGGGCAGGATGCCCATGCACTTGGCGATGATGCCCAGCATGATCTCGTCGGCGCCGCCGCCGATGGAGACCAGGCGGGTGTCGCGGTAGGCGCGGGCGACGTTGTTGTCCCACATGAAGCCCTGGCCGCCCCAGAACTGCAGGCAGGAGTCGGTGACCTCGCGACCGAGGCGGCCGACCTTGAGCTTGCACATGCTGGCGAGCATGGCGAGGTCTTCCATCTTCTCCCTGCCGCCGATGTAGCGCTCGGTGGTGTCGTAGACCAGGGCGCGCAGCGCCTCGACCTCGGTCTTGAGTTCGGCGAGCCGGAAGTGCACGACCTGGTTGTCGAGAATCGAACCGCCGAAGGCCTGGCGCTGGCGGGTGTAGTCGATGGTCTCGTTGATGATGTTGGTCAGGCCGTCGATGGACGAGGCGGCGCCGTACAGGCGCTCTTCCTGGAACTGCATCATCTGGTACATGAAGCCCATGCCTTCCTGGCCGATCAGGTTGCGGCGCGGCACCCTGACGTTGTCGAAGAAGATCATCGCGGTGTCGCTGCTGCGCATGCCCAGCTTGTCGAGCTTGGTCTTGCGGTCCACGCCCGGGGCGTCCAGCGGCACGATGATCAGGCTCTTGTTCTGGTGCACCTTGCCTTCGCTGGTATTGCACAGCACGCAGGCCCAGTCGGCCTGGGTGCCGTTGGTGATCCACATCTTCGAGCCGTTGATGAGGTAGTCGTCGCCGTCCTTGACCGCCGTGGTCTTGACCCCGGCAACGTCGGAGCCGGCGCCGGCTTCGGACACCGCAATCGAGCAGACCATGTCACCCGCCACCACCGGCGCCAGGAATTCCTGCTGCAGGGCCTTGGAGCCGAAGCGGGCGAGGGCGGGCGTGGCCATGTCGGTGATCACGCCAATCGCCATCGGCAGGCTACCGCAGATGGCGTTGCCAATGGCCTGCGCGAACATCACCTCGTAGCTGTAGTCGAGCCCCAGGCCGCCGACCGACTCCGGCTTGTTGATGCCCAGGTAGCCGAGCTGCCCCATCTTCTTGAGCACCTCGCGCGCCGGCCAGATGCCGTCCTTCTCCCAGGCCGGGATGTTCGGATTGAGCTCTTCTTGCACGAACCGCTTGACGTTGCGGTACAGCTCCTGATGCTCGTGAGTAATAATCATTTCCGTGAATCCATGGGTTCGGGCTCGGGCTGGCAATCCTAATCAGCGTTGTGTTGCCATGCAAACAAGGGAACGCCTGAGGGCTGCCGTCGCTGGCCGACGCTGCGGCAATTGGAAATGATGAGTACCGACACGCTGCGTGGTGATTTGTCCTCGCCCCCCGGGTTGTGGCGTTATTGGCGCGCCGCCCCTCGCGGCGTTCTATAGCCATGGGAAAACTAGAAATGAAAAAGACGTTACTGCTGTGCGCCGGCCTGCTGGGCCCGGCCGGTGTTTTTGCCGGCTCGCCGGCGGCCAATGGGGTCGACCTGTTCGTCGGCGCTGCGGAGCTGAAGCTGAGCGACTCCGAGGACTCCGTGAAGTTCTCGGGCTACGACTACGGCACCCGCGCCGCCTTCGCGCTGAGTCCGAATGTCTTCGTGTCCGGCGAGTACGTCCGGAGCACGACGGACAAGTCGGTCGATGACGTGAAGATCGAAATCGAACCGGAGGAACTGCGGATTGGTGGCGGCGTGAAGTTCGCGACCTCGAAGGCCGTCAACCTGTTCATGGGCGCGCAGTACGCCCGCATGGACCTCGACATCACCGCCTCCGACCCCAGCGGCTCGGAAACCATCAGCGCCAAGGCCGACGGCTACACCCTGTTCGGCGGCGCCGACTACAGCTTCAATCCCGGCATCACCCTGTACGGCCGCCTCGGCTACATGAGCCTGGACGACGATGGCGACAAGATGGATGGCCTGGACTTCCTCGCCGGTGCCCAGTACCCGATCAGCCCCAGCATCGGCCTGTTCGGCGAGTTCCGGCTCACCGACCTGGAATTCGAGGGCGACGGCGGCAGCATCACCTTCACCGCCTATCGCGGCGGCGTTCGCTTCTCGTTCTGAGGCGGCGGGTGGGCCGGGAGGCAGCCTCCCGGCTCAGCGCCGCTCGCGCAGCGTCTGCCAGGCCATGCCGACCACGGCGGCGGCGCCGAGCACCAGCAGCAGCCAGAGTTCCCAGTGCTTCGGCGGCGACGCGGCCGGCGGCGCCAGGGCCGAGGGCCCCGCGAGGATCTCCGGCTCCCCTTCGGCGGTGGCAACCTGTGCCGCTGCCTTCAGCTCCGCGCACTGCCATTTCTCCTGCTCCGGCAACGTCGCCGCGCCGTACACCAGGCGCCAGGGGCCCCGGCCCTGGGCGGCGAACGCCAGCCGCGCCGGTTGATAGCCCAGCTCCAGCGCGGGCGCCGGATCGAGGCCCGGGCTGCCGCGCAGGATCTCCATGCGCAGGGCCGGGCTGGGCTGCGCGGCCCAGCTGAGCTCGGTCGCCGGTTCCTCGGCTCCGGCCTGCAGCAAGCCCCGCCACAACTGCGCTCCGGGCTTGCCCTGGGCATCCAGTGCCCGTAGTCGCAGGTCGAGGGCATTGACCCCTGCCGGCAGGCGCAGGCGCGCGGCCTGCACCGGGGCGGCGGGCAGGCTGCGGTAGTCGATGTGGGGCGGCTCGGCGGCGGCCGACAGGCCCGGGGTCGCGACAAACCAGCGCAGCGGCGCCGCGACTTCAGCGCCCGGCAGCACCGCCTGCAGTTGCAGGCGGCTGAGCGGCACGGCGGTGCTGATGCGCAGATAGGCACGCTGGCGCTGGCTCAAATCGATCCGCCGCGCCGACAGCGAACGGCCCTCGGCCTGGGTCTGCAACAGCGGCGTCGTGCCCAGCGGCGTCCAGCGGCGCAGGTCGTCGCTGCGGGCCAGATCCAGGCTCAGCTCCGAGCCCCCGTCCGCGCGCTGCCAGTCCACCAGCAGGGCGCTGGCGGCCACCGGCAGTTCGCGCAGGTCCAGCAGATAGCCGCCGATGCGCGGCTGACCATGTTCTTCCAGCGACAGCGGCTTCAGCACCACGGTGCGGCTGACCGTGGTGCCGTCGCTGCTCTGCGACAGCGTGGCGCTGGCCTGCTCGCCGTCCGGCGCGGCCGGCGTCTGCAAGGGATACAGCGGCAGCGGGATGTAGCGCTCGGCGCTGGCCTGCGGGTCTGGCGGCGGGCAGAGCGCGTGCGGCACGGCGCGGCCGTCGGCGTCCCAGACCGCCAGGTCGCGGGGGCCGGGGAAGCGGCTGGCGGCGTAGACGCTGGCGGGCAGGGTCAGCAGTTGGCGGTAGCCGGGGGTCGGGGTTTCGATCCGCAGGCTGTAGGCGTAGGCCGGCGCCGGTTCGGCGGCGGCAGTGGCGGCGACGGGCAGCAGGCCCAGCAGGGCGAGCAAGCCCGGGCGGCACAGGTGCTCAATCATGGCTCTCGTCCTTGGTGGCATTCGCAGGGGGGATGGGCGCGAGATAGCCGGTCAGCAGCAGCAGGCCGCCGACGCCGATGAAGGACAGCACCCGCGCCAGACTGCCGCGACCGTCCAGATCCAGCAGGAACAGCTTGAGCACCACCACTGCCATCAGGCCCGCGCCGGCGATCCAGAGCAGACGCTGGCCGCGTCGCGCCGCGACCGTCATCAGCGCCAGCGCCAGCAGGCCCCAGTACAGGCTCAGGGCCGCGAGCTGGGTGACGTCGCGGAACAGGCCCTCGCCCAGTGCCGCGCCGGCACCGTAGTGCAGGCCGCGCACCAGGGCGCTGGTGCTGGCGATGAAGGCCAGCGCCGCCAGTGTCGGCGGCAGCCACCGCGCCCACCGCTGCCGCTGCTCCGGCGCCAGCCGGCGCCAGGCTTGCAGCAGGCTCAGCAGGACGAAGGCGAGACCGAGATCGAGCGGATTCAGCAGCGGCCAGTAGGGCAGGGGAGCGGGGTCGCTGTAGGGACCCAGCGCCATCGCCAGGCACCAGAGCGCGGCCAGCAGCGCCAGCGGCGCGAGTCCCCAGCCGGTCCAGACCGCCGGCTGCGCCGCCAGCGGCCAGCGCCGCGCCGCGCGGCCCAGCAACAGCACCAGAAGCAAGGCCGGCAGCAGCCCCCAGGCCAGGCAGTGCCAGAGCCAGGACAGGCCGGCCGGCAACTGCGCGCTGATTTCCATCGGCAGCAGCAGGCTCAGCGCGTAGAGCGCATGGGCGTGCAGCAGGGGCAAGGCCGGCCGGTCAACGAGAGCGCCCGCCTCGCTGGCGCGACGGTCCAGCCGCCACAGGCTTGCGATCACGGTCGCCGCCCACAGCGGCCAGCCCCAGCCGCCGCCGAGCGCGCTGGGGTGGTGGTCGATGGCGTGGCCGAAGCCGACCGCAGTGCCGACCAGCATGAAGAGGCTGGCGAGGCGCGCCAGCCAGGGCCAGCGCAGGCGCGTCGCCAGGCCCAGCAGCAGGATCAGGCTGAGCGCGAAGGCCGCCAGCCAGAGCCCGGCCTGCTGGTCCGGGCGTTCCAGTGCGTCGATGGCATGGCCGAGGAATTCCAGCCACCAGAGCGAGGCCAACAGGGACAGCGGGATGGCCAGTGCGCGCTCGCCGCCCCGTGCCTGTAGATGGGCGTGCAACTGCCAGCCGCAGAACAGCGCCGCCGCCGCCAGCAGGCCGCCGCCGAAGAAGAAGCTGCTCTGGTCCTGCAGCAGCCAGCGCAGTTCTTCCTTGAGGCAGGCGATGCTGGCCAACACCTGCAATAGCAGGCCGAACACGCGCAGCCAGGGGCGCGACTGCCGCAGGCCCAGCCAGAGCAGGCCGGCGCCCTCGATCGCCCAGATCGCCGAGGTCAGATAGCCGCCGCAGGCCAGCGGCACCGCCAGCGAGCCGAAGATGATGCCGAGCGCGGCGGCGGCTTCGCCGAGGGTACGGGCGCCGACCTCGCTGCGTCGCGCCAGGGCGCGCGCCAGCACCAGATAGACCGTGCCATAGCCGAGCGCCGCGAAGGCCAGCGCCATCGGCTGCTGCTTCAGCAGCGAGGCGGTCAGGCCGAAGGCCGCGAGCGGCAGGCCGAAGCTGAGGCCGCCGGAGATCAGTCCCTGGCCGCCGCTGCGGGTGGCCTCGCGCACCGCCATCACCAGGTACAAGGCGAAGAACAGCAGCAGGAAGCCCAGCGCCGAGTGCAGCTGCTCGGGCTGGTAGGCCTGCGCGCGCCAGACCGTGTAGACCCCGAAGGTGAAGACGAAGCCCAGCGCCGGCACCAGCGGCCAGGCGCGGCGCAAGGCCAGGACCAGCACGCCCAGGTTCAGCACCGCGTAGTAGGTGAACAGCGCGACGTGATTGCCGCTGCCGGTGGAGAGCAGGATCGGCGCCATGAAACCACCGCTGAGCCCGATCACCGCCAGGCTCAGGCCTTCCTGCGCCAGCGCCAGCACGGCGGCGGCCAGCGACACCGCGACCATCAGCCCGAGCGCCAGCCCGGTGGGCAGCAGCTGGTAGAGCTTGCTGGCCGCGAACACGGTGAGATAGAAGCCGCCGACACCGCCGCCCTGCAGGATCAGCGAATAGCCGGGCCGCCGCCGCCGCAGGCGCCAGCCGGTCAGCAGCAGGCCCAGCGCGCCGGCGGCGAGCGCGGCCATGCGTACCGAGGGTGGCAGCAGGCCCTGCTCCATCGAGTACTTGGCGAGGAAGCTGGCGCCGAGCAGCAGGATGGCAATGCCCAGCTTGGCGATCGGATTGCCCTGGCGGAACCAGTCGAACAGGGCGCTGAAGAAATCCGGGCCGCCGCTGCGCGTCGCGGCCGGGGCGGGTGCTGGCGAGGTCGGCGGACGCGCCGTTGCGGGCTTGGCGCTGGCGCGGAAGACCACGGCCGGCTCGGCTTCGGGCTCCAGCACCGTGGTCGGCGGCCGGGCCGGCGGCGCGGGTTCGGGCGGCGGCTCCGGTGCCGGCGCGCTGGCCCTGGGTGGCTCCGGACTGAGCTTGTCGACCAGGGTGGTCAGTGTCGCTTCCAGCAGGAGCAGATGCTCCTGCTGCGCCTGCAAGCGTCCGCGCAGGTAGCGGATGCGGCTGTAGGCATAGCCCGCCAGGCCGCCGGCGAACAGCGCGGTCAGCGGCCAGCCGCCGAACAGTCCGTGGCCCAGTGTTCCGACCGTAAGGCTGACCACCAGCGCGCCCAGCAGCACCGGCCATAGCCCCGGAGTCGTCGGCGTCGGCGCGGGAGCTGGGGCTGGTGGCGACGGCTGCCAGCGGCCGCTGGTGGGAGTATCCGGATCTGCGCTCATGGTCGGGTCCCTCGGGTCCGTCGCGGTCTAGGGTTGCAGCTGCACTTCAAAGAGTCGGGGCCAGTGCTTGCCGGTGACCAGCAGATGCCGCTGCCCGGCGTGCCAGGCGAGGCCGTTGAGCACCGCACCCTCTGCCTCCTGCGCCGCGCTGATGCCGGCCGCCTGCTTGAGCGCGCCGAAATCCAGCCAGCCGGTGACCGCGCCCGTGGTGGGATCAATGCGCGCGACGCGATCACTCATCCAGACATTGGCATAGATCGCGCCCTCGACCCACTCCAGTTCATTGAGCAGGGGCACCGGCCGGCCGTCGTCGCGGACCTCGATGCTGCGCCGCAGCCTGAAGCCCTCGGCATCGACGAAGTGCAGCCGCGCCGTGCCGTCGCTGATGACCAGCTGCTGGCCGTCGCTGGCGATGCCCCAGCCCTCGCCGACGTAGGTCAGGCGTTTCAGCGGCCGCAGCGACAGGTCGTAGACATGGGCGACGCCCTCGCGCCAGGTCAGCTGCCAGAGCTGGTCGCGGAGCAGGGCCAGGCCCTCGCCGAATTCGTTGCCGGGCAGGGCGATGCTGCGCAGGGTCCGCCCGGTCTTCAGCTCCTTCTCGGCGACGCGCGAGGCGCCGTACTGGCCGGCGCTCTCGAACAGCCGGCCCTGGCTCCAGACCAGGCCCTGGGTGAAGTCGGCTACCGCGTGCGGATAGCTCGCCACCAGCCGCCAGTCCAGGCTGGGCGCGCCGGCGCGCGCCAGCCCGGCGGCGAGCAGGAGGGCGAGGGCTACAATGCGCGCCCCAATCTGGGCGCTAGCGCGAGACTTAGGCATGGCCGGCAGTAGCAGCAGCAGTTTGATCCGCAGTATGACGGGCTTTGCCCGCGTCGAGGCCCTGGTACCGGGCGCGCGCCTGGTCTGGGAAGTGCGCTCGGTCAACAGCCGCTACCTCGATCTCACGCTGAAGCTGCCGGAGGAATTCCGCGCCCTGGAAAGTGAGCTGCGCCAGCTCACCGCCGCCAAGGTCGCGCGCGGCAAGGTGGAAGTGGCGCTGCGCTACGGCCTGGACGGCAGCGGCCAGAGCGCGCTGACGCTGGATCAGGACCGCCTGCAGGCCGTGCGCGCCGCGCTCGACGCGGTCACCGAGGCCCTGGGCGCCACCGGCGTGCCGGACCCGATGCGGGTGCTGGGCTTCCCCGGCGTGCTCAAGCAGGAAGCGCCGGACTTCGCGCCCCTGCATGCCGAAGCCCTGAAGCTGTTCGGCCGCGCGCTCAATGAATTCACCGCAGCGCGCGAGCGTGAAGGCGCCCGCACCGCCGGCTTCCTGCACGAGCGTGCTAACGAACTCGAAGCCTATGTCGCCAAGGTGCGCGAGCGCTTTCCGCTGGTGCGCGATGCCTGGCTGGAGCGCCTGCGCGCCAAGGTCGCCGACCTGGGGGTCGAAGTCGAACCGCAACGCCTGGCCCAGGAAGCCGCGATGGCCGCCCAGCGCCTGGACGTCGACGAGGAACTGTCACGCCTGGGCAGCCATCTGGTCGAACTGCGCGCGGCCCTGGCCGGCAAGGAAGCGGTCGGCCGCCGACTCGATTTCCTGATGCAGGAATTCAACCGCGAGGTGAACACCACCGGCTCCAAGTCGCAGGACGCCGAGATGACCAAGTACGTGGTCGAGATGAAGGTGCTCTGCGAGCAGATGCGCGAGCAGGTGCAGAACCTCGAATAGGCCCGGTGGCGGCGGGCCCGCGCCACTCAGTGCAGGTGCGCGTCCACCGCCAGCGTCGGCTGCACGTTGGTGAATTCGAGCACGGCTTCGCGCCGATCCAGCTCCAGCTCGTCGAGATAATCGATCATGTCGAGATCGGGGTCGGCTTTCAGCCAGGGCTGGCGGTGGCGCGGATTCGCGCCGGTTTCCGAACGGTAGGTCTTGCTCATCACAATCTCCCATCAACAAGGGCTTGGGACTGCTGCAGCTGCGGCCATTGAAGACCCCGCTAGCTGAACCCTGGCGGAATGGCTTGGCGCTCAGCGCCTGACGGCGCTCGTTTTCAGGAACGCCGTCTGCAGCTCGACGGCCTGGCGTGTCCAGCGGTGGTCCTCGCCGAGCGTCTTGCGCAGCAGCGTCACCGATTGCTCGAACAAGGCGGCGGCCTGCTCCGGACTACCCCGGTGGGCGAGGCTGTCGGCGAGGGCATAGCTCATCACCCCCAGGCTCCAGTGATCGGCCGGATAGGCCTTGTGCGCCAGCTCCAGCGTGCGTCGCTGCAGCACTTCCGCGCGCTGCCATTCGCCCAGCGCCGCCAGGGTGAGGCCGATGTGATGCGCCTCGGTCAGCGTGTCCGGATGCCCTTCGCCGTTGAGTCGCTTCTCGATGGCATAGACCCGCTCGAACAGCGGCAGGGCGCGCCTCGGATCGCCCCGTTCCTTCACCAGGCCGGCCATGTTGTTGAGCAGGATGCGGCTGATCAGGTGATCCTCCCCGTAGCGCGCCAGCCGCAGTTCCAGGGCATGGCCCATGTGCTGTTCGGCTTCGTCGTAGCGCTTCAGCCACTGATAGACGCCGCCCAGCTCCGCCTCGGCGTTGAGCGTCAGGTCATGGCCCTCGCCCAGGGTCTGTCGCGCCAGCGCGTAGGCCGGTTCCAGCACCCGCAGGGATTCCTCGTTGCGATCAATCAGCCGCAGCGCCGCGCCCAGCCCCTGCATGGCGTTGATCGAGCGCGCATCGGCCGGACCGTAGAGCCGCCGCAGGCGCTCGAGCACGTCGCGGAACACCGTGATCGCGGGCTCCATCCGGCCGGCGGTCCAGTAAGCCTCGCCCAGCCGTTCGAGCAAGTCGGCGGTATCCGGGCTGTCGGGGCCCAACTCGCTTTCGTAGCGCCCGCGCAGGGCTTCCAGCGCCTGGATCGCGCCGTCGTAATCGCCCTTGCGGAACCGCAGCCAGGCCAGGGCCGTCTCGCGTCCCAGCAGATGGTTTTTCGGTGCGTCGGCATCGGGCACATAGGCCGCGAGCGCCGCCTGCGCCTGTGCCTGGTCGTCCTGGCTCAGGTACAGCCAGACCCGCGCGAGCCGCACCTCGTCGAGGCTGCCGGGCGGTGCCTTCGCCAGCGCGGCATCGAACTGCGCGCCCGCTTCGGGGTACTGGGCCAGCCCGACATAGGCCTTGCCGATGGCCAGCCGCACCGCGGCTTCAAGCTCCGGCTGCTCGGGAAAGCGCGCGCCGACCCGCTTGGCCGCCTGCGCCAGCACCTCCTGCACCGGCACGTCCTTGCGGCCGCTGTTGAGCGGGTTGGCGGCGGCCAGCAGGTCATCGACCAGGAAGCGGTTGACCGCCTGCGCGACCTTCTTGTCGGCCTGCGCGGCGCGTGCCGAGGCCAGGGCGGCCTCGCCGGCCCGACGCGCCTGCAAGTACAGCCAGGCGGTCGAGCAGATGCCGGCGACCAGCACCAGACTGAGAGCGGCCAGCCAGGGCCGGCGGGCCCGGATGCGCTGCAGGCGCGCGCGCAGCTGCGCGTCCTCGGCCTCGCGGCGCTGTCGCGCCGCGTGCTCGGCGCGGCGCCGGTCCAGGCTGCGCAGCCGGTCCGCCAGAGTCTGGGCATCGGCGAGCCGGCGTGCCGGCTGCAGGTCGGCGCAGGCAGCGATGTCCGCGCGCAGCAACTCGTCCTCGACCCCCCGCTCCCAGCCGGGCGCCAGCGGCCGGCGCAGGTCGCCGACCAGCAGCTGGTACAGGATCACGCCGAGCGCGTAGAGGTCCGAGCGCACCGTCGGCGGCTGGCCGGCGACCACCTCCGGCGCCAGGTACAGCGGCGTGCCGCTGGTCGCCTCGCTCGCGGACAGCGTCTGGGTGAAGCCGAGCCGGGTGATGTTGAGCGCTGACAGCTGATCGCCGTCGAGCACGCCGCCGCTGCCGAAGTCGGCGAGCTGGATGTGGGGTGCGCCCGCGGCATCGGGCACCACCAGCAGGTTGCCGGGCTTCAGGTCCTTGTGCAGCACGCCGGCCTGGTGCGCGCAGGCCAGGGCCTCGGCCGCTTCGGCGACAAAGGCCAGGCGCTGTGCCAGCGGCACGGCGTCGAAGCCGCCCTGCGCGGCGATCCACGCCGGTAGCGAGCCGCCTGCGGCGTACTCCATCTCCACGAACCAGGGGGCGGTATCCAGGTTCCAGTCGAGCAGGTGCGGCAGGTCGCGGCGCTCGCCGAAGCTGTCCTTGAGCAGCCGGAACAGGGTGATCTCGCGCTTGAGGCCGCGCAGGCCCTCGGCGTCGTGCGCGAACTTGAACACCCGGTCCTCGCCGGACCTGGTCTGCCGGACTTTCCAGACTTCGCCGCGCCCGCCCTGCAGCTGCTCGCTCAGCACCCAGTTGGGGCGGCCGGGCGGATGGTCGCCGGCCTTGAGGCGCGCGATCGGCGCGGCGCCGTGGCGGTGCTCGCACTGCACCTCGGCCACGAACTGATAGCCGTGCCCGTAGGCGGTGCGGATCAGCAGCTGCTCCTCGTCGCCGAGCAGCTGGCGCAGCTTGGCCATGGTTTTCGACAGCACCGATTCGCTCGGGATACGCCCGGGCCAGACGTTCTCCAGCAGCTCGTCCTTGGTGACCACCTCGCCGGCATGACGCAGCAGGAACAGCAGCAGCTGCAGCGGCTTGGGTTCGGTTTCGACGCGGACGCCGTGCACCCGCAGTTCCAGGCTGCGCTCGTCGAGGCTGCGCCCGGCGAACTGCCAGCTGAGGTTGCCGCCATTCCCCTCGGGCGCCTCGCTTGCCATCACAAGTCCCTGATCGGCTTGAGGTTCGGAATTGTTCGGAGTTGTTCCGCAGAAGTTCAGGACTGTATCTGCGGACCGGTCCAGATTAGCACCGCCACCAACACAGGGAGAGGGCACATGGCGCAGATCGGCGGGCTGTCGAACGGACGCAACAAGGGAGCGCTGCTGGCGCTGATGCTGGCTGGCGCAGCCGGCCTGCTCCTGGCCAGGACGCCGCCGCCGACCAAGCTGGCGGTGCCGATACCGGAGGTGCCGACCCCGGCGATGGGCACCGCTCAGATCCCCTTCGAACTCAACCGGGGCCAGGCCGCCCCCGAGGTCGCCTTCCTGGCACGCACCTTCGCCGGCCCGCTGGAAGTGCTGCGCGACGGCCGCTGGCGCTACCGCCTGGCCGGCACCGACATCACCGAGACGCCGGTCGATGCCGCCGCGCCGGTGGTGAGCGGCACTGAGGTAGCGGTGGCGCAGGTCAGCTACTACATCGGTCGCGAGTCCAGCCGCTGGCTGAGTGCGGTGCCGACCTACACCGGGGTCAGCTTGGGCGAGCCCTGGCCCGGCGTGCGCCTGAGCCTGCAGGCGCGCGGCGACAACGTCGAAAAGATCTTCACGCTCGCGCCCGGCGCCGATGCCGGGCGCATCCGCTTGCACAGTTCGGAAGCCGCCCGGATCGATGAGGATGGGCAGCTGCAGCTGGGCGCACTGACCCTGTCGGCGCCCATCGCCTACCAGCAGGTGGACGGACGCCGTCGCGGCGTCGAGGTCGCCTATCAACTGCGGGGCGGTGACTACGGCTTCCGGCTCGGCGCCTACGACCGCGACCGGGAACTGGTGATCGACCCCATCATCCGCGCCACCACCCTGGGTGCCAGTGCCGCCGAGGCGGCGGACCGGGTGCTGGTCGATCCCAGCAGTGGCGATGTGCTGATCACCGGCTTTTCGCGGATCGAGGGGCGCACCGTGCCCGGCACCGAGGGCGGTGCCTTTCCGACCCGAGTTGCCGGGGCACTCTACGTAGCGCGCTTCAGTGGCGACCTGAAGACACTCAAGCAGGCCACCTACTTCGGCGGCGCCACCGGCCTGAGCGAGCCGCAGCTGACGGTGCGTTCCCTGATCCGCAATCCGGCGGACGGCAGCATCTACATCGCCGGCGGCACCATCTGCACGGATCTGCCGGGCACCGCCGGCAGCTTCCAGCCCCAGCACGGCGACGCCGGCGGCAACGACAGCGTCAGCGATGCCTTCGTGGCCCGCTTCAGCGCCGATCTGCGCAGCCTGCTCCGCACCAGCTACCTCGGCACGCCGGGCTATGACGACGCCGGCCCCCTGCTGTTCAACCCGGTCAACAACGACCTCTACCTGGCGGGGGCCAGCAGCAACGGCCAGCTGCTGCCGGCGCGGACCGGCGCCGCGCAGCCCGGCAGCGACAATGGCGGTGGCGCCGATGCCTTCCTCGCCCGGATCAAGCCCGACCTCAGCGCGGTGGTGCGCACCACCCTGCACGCCACCGTGTCCAATCCCGACGGCTACGGCGGCAATGCCTACGGTTCGGCGCTGGCGGTCGATCCGGTCTCCGGCGACCTGTTCCTGGCCGGCTTGATCGACGCCACGGAGATGCCGGGGACAGCCGGCGCCTTCAAGACCAGCAATCCGCGCCGGGACCCCGACGGCTTCATCGCGAGATTCACCCCGGACCTGGCGACCCGTATCCGGGCCAGCTACCTCGGCGGCAACGGCTACGAGGATATTGCCAAGGTGCTGGTTCATCCCGACAACGGCGACCTCTACCTGATGGGGCCGACCGCCTCGGATGACTTTCCCAAGATGGCGGGCGGCCTGCAGCCCAGCCGCGCCAGCGGCTCGATCGCGATCTACCTCGCGCGGGTCAAGCCCGATCTGACGGAACTGAAGCAGGGCACCTACCTGGGCGGCACCAACGACAACGCCGGCAACGCGCTGGCGGTCCTGACCGACGGCCAGCTGCTGGTGGGCGGCGCCTCGGGCAGCCGCGATTTCCCCTTCATCAGCGCGGGCGTCCAGCCGAACGCGACCTTCGGCTTCTCGGTGGGCGTGCTGGTCAAGATCAATGCGGCGCTGACCGCCGCCGGTGGCGGCACCGCGATCTACGGCAACAACGGCAACAACAACAGCCCGATCCTCGACGTCGCCTACGACGCCGCCAACGACCAGATCCTGGCCGCCGGTTCGGTCAGCGTGCGCGGTGATACCCCTGATAACAATTTCCCCGCCGGCTGCGGCTACAACGGACGGGCGCCGGCCAGTGGCGTCAGTCCGTTCGTGGCCCGCTACGCCAGTGACCTGAGCGCCCAGCCCTCGGACACCACGCCCGATGCCTTCGGCTTCGCCGACCAGGAAGGCGTGCCGACCAGTGCCGACATCACCTCTGAGCCCTACGTGATCAGCGGCCTCGGGCCGACCGACTACATTCCGATCACGGTCAGCAACGGCGTCTACAGCGTCAACGGCAGCGCGTTCGGCAATGGTCCCAACGAGCACTTTCACCAGGTGCCGACCCTGCTGCAGAACTGCGACGTCATCCGCCTGCAGCACCGCTCGGCCGCGACGGTGCCGGGCACGGTCACCACCACGCTGAGCATCAACGGCGTCACCGGCAGCTTCACCAGCAATACCGGCACCAGCGGCGTGCAGCCCTTCGAGTTCGCGCCGCAGGCCGACGCCGAGCCGGATAGCCTGGTGATCTCGGCGCCGGTGAGCATCGCGGGGCCGACCGTGCCGGCACCGATCAGCGTCAGCGATGGCGAGTACAGCATTGATGGCGCCACCTTCCGCAGCGACAACGCCACGGTCAGCGCCGGCAGCACGGTGCGGCTGCGGCTGCGCAGTGCCGAGGCCTACGCGACCGAAGCGGCAGCCACGCTCAGTGTCGGCGACCAGAGCGCGAGCTTCCGCGTCACCACCCGCGAGGCCGACCGCCAGCCCGAGGGCTTCGACTTTCTCGACCAGACCGGTCGCGAGCGCGACACCCTGATCGAGTCGAACGTGGTGACCATTGCCGGCATCGAGGCGCCGGCGCCGATCAGCATCAGCGGCGGCGAGTATCGCGTCATCGGTGTCGGCGCCTACGGCACCGCCAGCGGTGAAGTCGCCGAGGGCCAGCAAGTGCAGCTGCGGCTGCGCTCGGCACCGGACTTCGAGGCCATGCGTAGCGCCAGCGTCAGCATCGGCGGCGTCATGGACAGCTTCAGCGTCACCACCCGCGCCGCGCGCAGCACGCCGGATGCGTTCAGCTTTGCGCACGCCAACGGAGTCGAGCCGGGCAGCACGCCGGTGTCGAACGAGGTCACCCTGAGCGGTCTGGAGCGTCCGGTGCCGATCGCGGTCAGCGGCGGTCGCTACAGCCTCAATGGCGGCAGCTTCACCAGCGCGGCCGGCGAGGTCAGTGCCGGAACCCGGGTGCGGGTGAACCTCGATGCCTCGCCGAACTACGCACAGAGCCGCACCGCGACGCTCAACGTCAACGGCGCGATGGCCGGCTTCACCGCCACCACGCGCGGGGCTGCCACGACGCCGCGTCAGTTCAATTTCGCTGGCCGCAACAACGTCGAGCCGGACCAGCTCTATGAATCCGAGGTGGTGACGCCGCAGGGCCTGGAGGCGCCGACGCGCATCAGCGTCTTCAATGGCGAGTACCGCATCAACCAGGGCAGCTACACCACGACGGAGGGTGCGCTGCTTCCGGGCCAGACCGTGCAGGTCCGCATCCGCTCGCCCAAGCTGTTCCACACCGAGGGGCTGCTGCAGCTGTTCATCGGCGCCGAACCGGAGACTTCGGTCTCGAACGGCTTCAGCGTCGTGGTCCGCAATGGAGATGAGACGCCGAACCCCTTCCAGTTCGCCGACAAGCAGTACGTCGAGCCTTCAACTTTTATCGAGTCCGACGAGGTGGTGATCGCCGGACTGGAGCGCTTCGCCCGGGTTTTCGCCGGCAGTCCCAACTCCACGGCCGAGTACCGCATCAACGACGGAGCCTGGACCCACGAGGCCGGAACGATCGCCAACGGGGATCGCCTGCGGGTGCGGGTACGTTCCTCGGCCGATGCGCGCTATGTGGAATCCAGCGCCAGCGTGCAGGTGGGCACCTACACCACGACCTTCCGCAATTTCACCCGTTGCGCCGATCCGGCCGCGCGAGTCGATGCGGTATTTCCCACCGTCTATGGCCAGGATCCGGTGGGTGGCGACACCCGCTCGGTGAGCAGGTTGATGTGCGGACTGCCGCAAGGCGCGCTCGACATCCGGCCGGTCACCCCGGGCTGCCTGTACCAGGTCGGTAGTCGCAACCCGACCCGCAATGCCTCGGGCATCAGCAACGGCGAGGCTCTGACCCTGATCGTGCAGCGCCTCAGTGGCTTCGCCGTGCGGACTGATTGCGAGTACGCGATCGGCTCACAAGGCGGGGTCGGTGGGATTCGCTATCGCTTCAGCGCGGTGACCAGCGGCGCGGTCGGGGCGACGGTGCAGGGGCCGTCCGGCGCCCTGGTGGTGACGCCCTCGATCGGCATGATCCAGAACCTGCGCCTGGTCCCGCCACCGCCGCTGGGCGAGCTGCCGCCGGGCATGAGCTTCCGCACCGGCTTCCTGAGTTTCGAGGTCGCCAACATCGCGCCGGGCTCCACCGTCGAGATGCGTCTGGACGTGCCCAGCACGCTGCCGCTGCCGACGGGGGTGGTCAAGTGCCAGACCCTCGGCGGCTGCGCGGTCATACCCTCGACCATCGTCGGGCGGCAGGTGCGCTTCCAGGTGACCGATGGCGGCGTCGGCGACGAGGATGGCCGCACCGATGGCCGCATCAGCGATCCCTTCGGCGTCGCCTTCCCCGGCGACAGCACCCTGACCGCCACCAGCAGCGGCGGTGCGCTGGGCGGCAGTGCGCTGGCGGGACTCGGCCTGCTGCTGGGCTGGCGACGCCGGCGGCGCTAGCCAACACCATGGCCGCCGGGGCTTGGTACCCGGCGGCCATGCCGACGCGACTGTCAGCAGGCTGTAAAGCGCGTGCAATACGCTGCCTAGCTGTTCCCTTCGCGTTTTGTCCGATGCGCCTTCTGTCCTTCGCGCTGCTGCTGCTGCTTGCCCCTGTCTGTCCCGCCGCCGATCCGGTGTCGGTGACCCTGGATACCGTGGTCAGCACTGCCACCCGCAGCCAGCAGACGGTCGCCAACCTGCCGATCGCGGTGACGGTGGTGACGGCCGAGGAGCTGGACGAGGACACCGCCAGTTCGACGCCGGACCTGCTCGAACGGGCGCTGGGCGTCTATATCCAGAAGAGCAATCCGGGCGGTGGCTCGCCCATCCTCCGTGGCCTCACCGGCAAGCAGGTGCTGTTGCTGGTCGACGGCTTGCGGCTCAACAACAGCTTCTACCGCGCCGGCCCGCACCAGTACCTCAACACCGTCGATCCCGCCAGCCTGGAGCGGATCGAGATCATCCGTGGCCCGGCCTCGGTGCTCTACGGCTCCGATGCCCTGGGCGGCGTGGTCAATCTCATCACCCGCGCACCGCGCGCGCGGTGCGGGCTCGACCTGGTGTTCGCCAAGACCCTCGACACTGCCTACAAGGGCGGCGCCACCAGCGCGCATCTGGAGGGCGACCGTTTCCGCGTCGGCGGCAGCTACAAGAAGCTCAACAGCCTGCGCGCCGGCGGCAAGCTCGAACAGCAGGCGGCGACCGGCTATGACGAATACGCCATCGACGCTGCCTACCGCCTGCCGCTGCCGGTCGGCGCGCTGACCCTGAGCCAGCAATACCTGGCCGCCAACGACGTGCCCAAGACCAGCGAGGTCACGCTCGGCAGCGCCGCCATCTACAACTACGAACCGCAGCGGCGCAGCCTGATCCAGCTCGACTACGCAGCCGGCCGGCTCGGCCCGGTGGAACGCCTGCGCGCCAACCTCTCGCTCAGCCGGCAGGAGGAGGGCGAGTACGTGGTGCGCCGCGCGAGCCCGAGCAAGAGCACCGACGAGCGCAGCGTGGTGAGCACCCCGGCACTGCTGCTGCAGGCCGGCAACACGCTGGTCGCCGGCCCCGGCAGCCACGGCCTGAGCTATGGCGTCGAGGCCAGCCGTGACCGCCTCGACACTCGCAAGACCTGCGTCCCCGGCGCCGCCAGCTGCTCGGCGGCCGAGGGCCGGCCGACGGTTCCGGACGGTGCCAGCTACCAGTCCCTGGGCCTGTTCCTGCAGGACGAATGGAGCGGCCGCTGGGGCAGCCTGATCGCCGGCGGTCGCTACAGCGCCTACCAGGCCCGGGGCCGCGCCGCCGAGCAGGCGCTGGCGCTGGACGTCAGCCAGGCCACCGGCAGCCTGCAGGGCCTGTTGCGACTGAGCCCGCGCTGGGGCCTGATCGCCGGCCTGGCGCAGGGCTACCGGGCGCCGAACCTGGAGGACTTCTTCGGCCGCGTCGATTTCGGCGAGGAGATTCCCAATCTCGAACTGCGGCCCGAGACTTCGGTCGAGCAGCAACTCGGCCTGCGCTACCGCGACCCGCGCACCGAGGCCGAACTGTTCGTCTACCAGGCCGATTACCGGAACCTCATCGAGCGCTCGCCCAGCTTCACCGTGGTCGAGGACGGCGAGACACGCACGGTGCGGCAACGCCGCAATCTCGCCGAGGCGCGCTACCAGGGCCTGGAATTCGGCCTGCGCCACACGCTAAACCGGCAGTGGTCGCTGGCCGGCAACGGCAGCTATACCCAGGGCGAGGACCAGCTGGGGCTTCCGCTGCGCCGGGTGCCGCCGTTCAACGGCGCGGTGTCGGCGCGCTACCAGGCCAGCCCGGCGCTGTTCGCCGAACTGGAACTGCGGCTGGCCGACGGCCAGGATCGCCTGTCCGCCGGCGACCGCGACGACCTGCGCATCTGCCCCGACGCGGCGAACAAGGCGAGCTGCGACGGCACGCCCGGCTACAGCCTGTGGCGGCTGGAAACCGGCTACCAGCGCCGGCCCGGCGAGCACTTCAACCTGGTGCTCGAAAACCTGGGCGACAAGCTCTACAAGACCCACGGTTCCGGCGTCTACGCCTCGGGCTTCGGCCTGCAGTTCGCCTACCGCAATACCTTCACCCTGTTCTGAGCACCGAGACGCCCATGGCCATGCACCGCCGTCAGTTCCTGCAAGCCGGCCTCGCCGTCGCCGGCTGCTTCGCCCTGGGGCGGGACTTCTGGAAGCGCGCCTATGCCGCTCCGGTGGTGATCGGCCCCGGCCCCTATGGCGAACTGCTGCCGCCGGATGCCAACGGCCTGCAGCTGCCGGCCGGCTTCCGCAGCCGCAAGCTCGCCACCGCCTACAGCGAGGTGCTGCGCGCCGACGGCGGTTCCACCGGCTTCGTGTTTCCGCGCGCGCCCGACGGCGGCGGCGTGATCCCGCAGCCCGACGGCGGCTGGATCTACGTCAGCAATTCGGAGATTCCGATCATCGCCGACGAGTTCCCCGCCTCCACCGAGCAGGGCAGTTGCAGCGCCATCCGCTTCGACCCGGCCGGCCAGGTGGTCGACGCCTACACGATTCTCGAAGGCACCAACAACAACTGCGCCGGCGGCGTCACGCCCTGGGGCAGCTGGCTGTCCTGCGAGGAAAACCTCGGCGGCTTCGTCTACGAATGCGATCCCACCGGGCTCAATCCGGCGCTGCGTCTGGCGGCGATGGGCCAGTTCAATCACGAGGCTGCCGCCGTCGACCCCATCGGCAAGGCCATCTACCTGACCGAGGATGCGCCCGACAGCGCCTTCTACCGTTTCATCCCCGCCAGCTGGCCGGACGAAGGCGCGCCGAACCTGCTGCTGGGTACGCTCGAAGTCGCGGTGGTGGGTGACCAGCCGCCCATCCGCGTGCCCTATGGCAGCGACATCGCCGACGGCCTGGAGCAACTGGGCATCGACCCTGACGACCTGCCGATCTCCAGCGAGATCATCGAGACCGAGCCGGGCGCGGTGCAGTGGCTGCCCGTCCCCAATCCGCTCGGCCTGCCGATCAATTGCCGGGACCAGGTGCCAACCGCCGCCGTGTTCAAGGGCGGCGAGGGTGTCTGGTACGACGACGGCATGGTGTTCTTCACCTGCAAGGGCAGCAACCGGGTCTGGGGCTACGACACCGTCGCGGCGACGATGGAGATCGTCTACGACGCCGCCAGCCTGGGCCCCGAGGCGCCGCTCACCGGTGTCGACAACCTGCTGGTGCATCCCGCCAGCCACGACCTGCTGGTGGCCGAGGACGGCGGCAACATGGAGATCGTGCTGCTCACCCACGAGAGCCGCGAGGTCGCGCCCCTGCTGCGCTATCCGGTGCCGCACTCCGAGCTGACCGGCCTGGCGCTGTCGCCCGACGGCACCCGGCTCTACTTCGCCAGCCAAGCCAAGCGGCATAGCGTCGACGAGGCGACGGGCAAGACCATCTACGGCGAAATCTTCGAGATCAGCGGCCCCTTTCGTGGCAGCCCGGCCGCGCCGCCGCCACCCGTCCCGCCGCCGACGCCGGACCCGGCCCCCGCGCCCCAGGCACCGGCCAGCGGCCGCTTCGGCGGTGGCGCCATGGGCCTGGGGCTGGGCGCGCTCACGGCAGCGGCCCTGCTCCGCAAAGCACTGGCCGCGACGATGGCCGAGGCCGCGAGCGAGCGCAGTCCTGCGGTGGTGGAAGGCCAGCCCGGCGAGTCCACGCCCGAAGAACCCTCGTGAAGCGGCATGCGATGGCGCAGCGATGCATCCGGATCGGGCAGGGCTTCGATGCCGGCCAGACATCCTGGCACCGGTGCCGTTCCTAGGGCCGCTGCCGTGGCGCGCGCGATGTGCCCCATGAAGCCGCTGAGCCCGCTCGCCGGCGCACTCTGCGTTCTGCTGCTGCCACTGGCGGCGCTGGCGCACCAGCCCGGCAGCTCGCGGCTGGTGCTGCTGGTGCAGGACCGTGGCGCCGCCGAGCTGCGCTGGGATGTCGCCCTCGCCGACGCCGACCTCGCCGTGCAGCTCGATGCGCACGGCAACCGCGATGGCGTGGTCGACCCCGCCGAGGTCGCGGCCGGCGAGGCCGTGCTGTTTGCCTACGCCGAGTCGCGCCTGCAGCTGGCGGCCGAGGGCCGCGACTGTCCGCTCAGCCGCCGCCGCCCGCTGCAAGTCGCCACCCGCCCCGACGGCCGCTCGCTGGTGCTGCGCTTCACGGCCCGGTGCCCGGCGGGCGCGGCCATCACCCTGCATTCGCAACTGCTGGTGGATGCCGATGCCGGCCATCGCAGCCTCCTGCGCGCGCAATGGGGCCAGGCCGTGCCACAGGCCGGCGTGCTGAGCGCGGAACGGCCACGCTACACGCTGCGCACGCAACGCGCGCCCATGCAGACCTTCAGCGCCTACTTTCGCGAAGGCATCCACCATGTGCGGACCGGCTGGGATCACCTGCTGTTCCTGCTGGGCCTGTTCCTGCCGGTGGCCCTGCGCTGGAGCGGCCACCGCTGGCAGCCCCTGGACTCGCCCCGGCAGGCACTGCGACAGGCCAGCGTCGTCGTCACCGCCTTCACCCTCGCCCATGCCGCCACGCTCTGCCTCGCGGCACTCGGCGTGCTGGCGCTGCCGACCCGCTGGGTGGAAAGCGCGGTGGCGGCCTCGGTGCTGTTCACCGGTCTCAACAACCTGCACCCCGTTGTGACACGGCGGCTGTGGCTGCTCGCCGCCGCCTTCGGCCTGATCCACGGCAGCGCCATCGCCGGCGCGCTGCTGGAACTCGGCCTGCCAGCCGAGGGCCGCGTCTGGGCGCTGCTTGGGTTCAATCTCGGTGTTGAGGCCGCGCAGCTTGGGCTGGTGCTGCTTGGACTCCCGATGGCGCTCGCGCTGCGCCGCTGGCGTGGCTATGTGCCGGCAATCCTTGTTCCTGGTTCGGCGCTTGTCGCCTTGGCAGGGCTCATCTGGTTTTTGGATCGCGCGCTGGACCTGGACTGGATTCTGCCGATCTGATCTCGGCATCCCCCCAAAAAAAGCCAATAGTCATCTGCTCATACTTGGCGACCGTCCACTGTCAGCCTGAAGCCGCCGGTTGGACCTCACCTCGCTAACGCCAAAGGGCAATTGGGAGCAAATCCCATGCAAATAGAAGGGCGCAGAACTGGAGGACAAGGACTGTCGCCAGGAGGTCGGCCCTCCACGAGGCGGCTACGGTCCGCTGGTGATAGACCCATCCCAGCTGACCGACTATCAGTACAGGGAGTGATACGAACGCGACATACAAAGTGCCACTGCCAAGCGTGAGGTCGCCGAGTTCAATGAAGGGCTGTAGGGCAAACATGGGAACCGGGAGGAGCAAGAGCAGGATGGCGACAGATGCGGGTTGAAGCATGCGGACCCCATGCTTGATTCGCCGCGCGGGAATGACGATGAGCCAATACCCGAGTCCCGCCAATCCCAGTAGAACGCTGAACCAGATCGAGGCATGCCAAATCGAACTGACACGGCGCATCGTGCCGTTGTGGTCCGTGATGTAGCGATTGCCTTGGGTGTCGGACAGCAGCACGTGCGAGGCACGACTGCGATCACCTCTCTGCAACAGCTTGTCTCCGACAACGAACATTAATTGGGATTCACCCCATGCCGGCGTGAGCGCCGCCGTTTGCGGGCCGGCTTCTAGATACGTGCTGCTTCCCAGCACATCGGCAAGGGAGGCGATCTCGAATCGGCTGGGCGAAGGGATGTAGCGTCCGGTCCACTCGCTGGGGAGTCCGGCTAACCTGGGCAGGGTGTTTTTGGTATCGACGCCCAGCTCCTGAACCAGGCGGGCCTCCGTGCGTGCGTACTGTGCGGTCTCGCTGTCGGCATTGTGCGCAATAAAGAAAGCGCGCTGCTGCTCGGGGAAGATGCAAAACATCGCACGATATCCGACGGTGCTTCCGCCGCGGCACGATCCGACTGCGCCGTAACGGTCTCTGGTCGTGAGCCCCAATCCGTCCCCAACGGTCAAGCCTGCGCGGGCGGCATGGGTTGTCGTCGGGTGCCCCATTGAGCGCAGCAGCGCAGCGTGAACGAAAGGCAGGCCACCCAGGCTTCCGTCACTCATCAGGAAACGGGCCAGCAGCGCCATATCACTTGCCGTGGTGGTGAACTGGGCTGCCGGGCGAACCGCTACCGGTATCGCCGGCATGGTGCTCAAGTCGCCCAGATGGCCCCAGGCCAGGCGTGGATCTGCGGCATCGACGCGCTGTGTCAAAAAACTGAAGCTGCTGTCTTGCATACCCAGCTTGCGTACGACCTCGCGGTCTGCCCAAGTCTCATAACGCTCGTTGACGACGGCCTCGATCACCATCCCGACCAGCGTGTAGCCAAGGTTTGAGTATGAATACTGAGTCCCCGGCTCGGTTCTGATGCGCAGGACGCTCGCGTCACGAGTGAACACATCAACAAGCGCCGTATCCGGCGTTGTCTTGGCGCTGAATATGTGCCAGAGACGCAGGTCCTCCAGTCCAGCCGTCTGGTCAAGCAGATGTCGCACTCGCACCGGACTGGTCGCAGACCACCGATTATTGAATTTGATCGCCGGCAGCACAGACTCTACTGAAGCGTCCAGGCTTACCCGTCCCTCAGTGACGAGATGGAGCAGGCTGACCGCGAGCACCGTCTTGGTGATGGAGCCGACGTGGACCTTGGAGTCAGGACGAAGCAGGGCCTTTGTCGAGGCATCGAAGTACCCCGCTGCTCCAGTTCGAGTCTCTCCAGCGACCACAGTGGAATAGACCGCCCCCGCAAGGCGCTCCTCAATCAAGATCCGCTTCAGGTCTTGGTTCAGCGCGTCGCCTCTGTTGGCGAGCGCCTCCGCCTTTAGGGCGGGGTGCATGAACAATAGGACAAAGAAAAACAGCGATCTCATCGCGCTCTTCGAGCTCGCAGATGTCCCGCTTTCGATCAATGCAGTCGTCTGTCCGTAACGCGAGCTTGTATGCATGGTGCGCGACGCATAGCGCCCAATGGTGTCGCCGTCCACTAGACGGCTATCGAGACGTACTGAAATTGTTACTTATTTCGCACGTCCGCTTTTAGCACCGCTATCTGCTGGATGCCGATATGTGCAGCCCTCTCATTCTTGAGAGGCCGCGTGCAGTACTGCAAATGATGGCGCACCGCTTGACTGAGGGTGCGACCTTGGAGCTTTCCAGCATCTCTTACAGCGGGCTGCGCCTAGGCGCCAAGCGCAGCCCGCGCAAGCAAGCGCTACTGCACCTCCGCCGTCGCCCCCTTGCCCTTGAGCGGCGCCTGCTGCAGGCAGACAAACCCCGGCATGGCCGCACGGCCCTCGTCCGGTTCGGCAAGGCAGGCGGCGGTGTAGGGGAAGGGTGCCAGCGCGAGTGCCGAGGCCTTCGAACGCTTGCCGGCCGCCGTGGCCTCGAACTTCGCCAGGTCCGGCATCTTGGCGATGACCGCCATGCCGTTGCCGGGGCTGAGGATCGGTTGCTTGGCGAGCGTCTGGCGCGCGCCGGTCTGGGTGACGATGTGGAAGCGGACGTTGTCGACGAAGGAGTCGTTGACCACGCCGTCCTGCTTCACGCCGCCCAGTTCGATCTCGACCTGGCGGGTGCCAGCCGGCAGCAGTAGCGAGCTGGCCTGGTCGATCCAGGCGCCGGTCTGGTTGACCAGCGGCTTCGATTGGGCGAGCACGGCGCCGCTGGCATCGAGCGCGCGGTAGCGCACGGTCGGCACGTCCCATTTGCTGAAGGTGCGCAGGGACGCGCGCAGCACGCCCAGGGCCTGGCCGGCGTCGATGGCGGCGGCGCTGGCGCTGACATCGACGGTCTGCACGGCGCGGGCGCGGTCGGCAACCTCGCCGGAGCAGCCGCCCACCGAGAAGAAGTAGGCGCCCTGCGGGGCGGTGACCAGGAAGGTCTGGGCGCCGCTGAACACGCCGAGATTTTCCTGCGCCGAGGAGCAGCCCAGGCTGGGGATGGCCTGCAGCGCGCCCTCGGCCACCGTCCAGCCGTCGATGCCGCCATCGGCACCGCCATTGCTGACCAGGTCGGGGCCCTCGCTGGTGCCGACCACCTCGAAGCAGCTTTCCGGCGAGAACGCCGACCAGGCCAGCTTGGGATCGCGGTAGCGTACCTGCCAGCAGTAGCTGCCGACGGCGAGGTAGGGCAGGCGCCAGTAGTCGACATCGATGTCGGCATTCAGGTTGCGGCGGAACCAGGCATTGCGCGCGCGCGTCTCGTTGCCCCAGACGTCCAGCAGCGGCGCGTCGTAGGTGCCCAGCATCTGCCGCAGCTGCCAGTGCGCCTCGTGCAGCGGGTCGCCGTCGGGATCGCTGTAGGCCGCGTGCAGCATCACCTCGGCGGTGCTGACGGTCGCCGTGGGCGTGACCGGCACCGGCGTCGCCGGGGCGGCGTTGTCGCCACCGATGTCGAAGACATCGCGCTGGGTCTCGTCGCTGAAGCCGTCGGTGTAGTCGATGCCATCGCTGCCGCCGCTGCGCCGCACCGCGTGCACGCGCGGCGTGCCGGTGGTCGCGAACTCGACGACGGAATAGCCGTATTCGTCCCAGCTCGATTCGAACTCGTCGTAGTCTGCCTGCTCGAACTCGCCCCAGTTGTCGATGTTGCCGCTGCCGGAGGCGCCGTTCATCCACAGGTGGCTGACGTCGCGCGACTGGCCTCGGCTGTAGGCATGGGTGTGGCCGAAGAAGTGGCCGCTGATGGCGCCGGTGTCGGCGCTGAACTGCTCCAGCAGGTCGACGTAGACGCAGCTCTGCTCGCTCTCGCCGGAAACCCAGAACTCGCTCTTGCAGGGCGCGTGCCACTGCGCGAACAGATAGTCCACGCCATCCGACGCGGCCTGGGTGATCTCGCGCTGGAACCAGACAGTCTGCTCGGCCAGCGCGTTGACGGCATTGGTGTTGAGGTTGGTCTGCCCGGTGAGCAGGCGCAGGTTCATGAAGTCGGTGCGGTACCACTCCTCCTTGTTCAGCAGCGCCCCCGAGTCCGGCAGGTCGAAGTAGATGAGGTAGTGCTTCAGGTCGTAGTCGTGGTTGCCGATGGCCGGGATGATCGGCACGTAGCGCCACAACGCCTCGCCCTTGCCGAAGAACTCCTCGCGCCACTGCTTGATGTCCTCACCGTCGTTGACGATGTCGCCCGGGATGATGACGCCGTGGATGCGCTCGACGCAGACATTGATGTCGCCGCCGCAGTCCTTGGCGATCAGCCCCTCGTTGGTGACGCGCTTGATCCAGTCCGGGTTGTTGCCCTGGGTGTCGGAGATCACCATGAAGCGGGCGGTATCCGCGGCATCACCGACCGCCGGCCAGGTCTTGAAGCGCAGCAGCGGCGTGGTGCCGGCATCGGTCACCACGCGGTATTCGTGGGTGCTGTTGGAGGGCAGGCCCGTGAGGCGCGCGGTGTAGGGCGCGGCCTCGGTGGTGATGGTGCCGGAGGTATTGGACTGCACCGGCTCGATGGCGGCATCGACGCTCTGCCAGGCCGTCTCGCCCAGCTTGCGGTACTCCACCTTGGCGACCGTGGTCGCCGCCGCCGGCTCGAACATCACCACCATGCCGTTCGGGGTTGGGTGTTGCAGATAGGGATTGACCAGGAAGCCGCTCAGCTCCGGCACCAGCGGCCCGGTCGTGGGTGGAGTCGGAACCGTGGGCGGCGTCACCGGCGGCTCGACCGGGCTGCTCGGTGGCAGCGAGGGACCGCAGGCGCTCAGCCACAGGGCAGCGGCGACCAGGCAGGGGGCGGAGGCAGCGCGGGGCAGGAGGTGCTGGAGCATGGGCGTCGATCAGGGTGCTAGCGGAGGTGCGGTGGCGATGGGCGCGGTGGCCGCGCCCTCGCTCTGTCGTTTGCTGCCGTCGTCGCAACCCCAGGCCGCGCCAAAGGCCTCGCCTTCGGCCGCGCTGGTGATCTGCGGCACGTAGTACCACTCGCACTGCAGGCGCGCCGGCGTGATGTCGAGCAGGCAGTAGCCGCGCTGGGTGCCGTCGAAGTACTTCAGCTGCGGGTTGGGCACCAGCACCGCGTCGTCGCTGGTGGGGAAGCTCGGAATCTGTTCGAAGCCCGGCGAGGTGATGCTGGGCACCACGTACTCCACCCCGAGCGAGCCCGTGCTCTCGGTCGCGCCGGGAATGCCGGGCGTATAGACCAGCGGATTGTTCGGATCCGGCGTGAGTTCGTGCGCCCAGCTGCTGTGAATGTCGCCGGTCAGCACCACGACATTGGCGATGTCATTGCCGGCCATGAAGTCAAAGAGTCTGGTGCGGTCGGCCTGGTAGCCATCCCACTGGTCGTAGTTGAAATAGACGCTGGTGCCGCTGGCGTCCGGCCCGGGCACGACCTTGAACTGCGAAACCATCACCTGCTGGCCGACGATCTTCCACTTCACCGGCGCGTTGAGCAGGCGGTCTTCGAGGAAGGCGCGCTGCTCGTCGCCGAGCAGGGTGCGGGTCGGATCGGCGGCGACGGTATTGGCCGTGGGATCGGTGACGGCGGTGGGCTCGTCGCGGTCGTAGAGGCGGGTGTCGAGCATCACGAACTCGGCGAGGTCGCCATAGCCCAGGCGGCGCCATATCTTGTTGGTGTCGCCCGCGGTCGGCAGGCGGATCGGCATCCACTCGTCGTAGACGCGCTGGCCGAAGCCCTTGCGCTCCTGCCAGCTGCCTTCCGCGCCCTCGGTATGGTTGACGGCGCCGCTGGTGTAGGAGTTGTCGCAGGTCTCGTGGTCGTCCCAGACGGTGATGAAGGCCGTGTGGCGATGCAGCTCGCGCAGGTCGGCGTCGGTGCGCTTGTAGTAGTTGTGGCGGGCGCGGTAGTCGGCCAGGGTGATCATCTCGGTGGCCGGCTCGTAGGTCCGCACGCTGCCGTACTCGCCGTTGGCGTACTCGTAGATGTAGTCGCCCAGATGCAGGATCACGTCGAGGTCGGAGCGCTTGGCGAGCATGCGGTAGGCATTGAAATAGCCGTGCGCATACGACGAGCAGCTGACCACGCCGACCCGGAGCCGCGCCGTCGCCGCGCCGGCGGCGGGAGCGGTCTTGGTACGGCCGATCACGCTCTTATGGCCCAGGGCCTCGAACTGGTAGTAGTAGGTGCTGGCCGGCGCCAGCTCGGTGAAGTCGATCTTGATGGTCCAGTCGCGCGCGCTGCTGGCGACCTGGCTGGCGCTGCCGACCAGCTGGCTCAGCGCCGGGTCGTGATAGACCTTGACCGTCACCGCGATGTCCTCGCTGGCGACCGGCGTGGCGCGGGTCCAGAGGATGACGGCGTTCGCCACCGGATCGCCCGAGGCGACGCCGTGCTGGAACGGCGAGTCCTTGGCCGGCGGCGGCGGTGGTGGCGGCGTGGGGCCGGCGGTTCCAGCGGTGGAGTCGCCCAGGGTGCTGTCGACACAGCTGCTCAGCACCGGCGCCGCCAGCGCCAGGCCGGCGAGGCTGCCGAGGCGCCCCAGGAAAGCGCGGCGCGAGAGGCCGCTGGGACGACGCAGGCGGAGACGGTTGCGGATACGGCGGGGGCCACTCATTGCGGAACCTTGATGGAATACGGGGAACGCAGGGCCATCCATGTCGTCTGCGGGGCGCAATCATGCCGGCCGCGTCTTGCAGCCTGGTGACATCGCCGTCGGGTCGGCTGCCCGATCCGCCGCCGGCCGCCCCGGCTACAGCGCCCGCGCGGTCGCGGCCTGTGCTCAGCCCAGGGTCTTGAGCCAGGGCAGGGCGGTCCGCCGCAGCCAGATCCAGGCGCCCAGCGCCAGTCCGGCCGCCGGCATGGCGCCGCCGTAGCGACCGTCGTCGGTGCCGGGTGCGGTCGGCACCGGGTCTGGCACCGGCACTGGCGGCGGCGGCACGGCGGGCAGCCGGAACGCGGGCGGAATGCTCAGCTCGTAGGTGGCGCCGCTAGCTCCGGTGCCGGCGGCGCCACTCGGGCCGCGCTGGCTGCTGAAGTACAGCCGCGAGCCATCCGGCGTGAACGCCGGGCCGGTGATCTCCGAGCCGCCCTTGGTGATCTGCATCAGCAGCTTCGCGGGCTGGTTGGGCACGATCACGTAGAGCCGCATCAGCTCGCCGTCCTCGGCCACCAGCACGTCGCCAGCGGGGCTGACGGTGAGGTTGTCGACGTCGTTGAAGCCGGTGGTGAGCTGCATGTTGTCGTTGTCGAAGATCAGCTCCAGCAGCTGGTTCTCGATGTCCAGCGCGAACACCCGGTTGTCGCCCTTGGTGGTGAAGAAGATCACGCCCCGGGTCGGCACCGTGCCGAGCGCCGGCGTGGTCCGCAGCGCCTCCGGAATCTCGTAGTACCAGACGCCTTCGCCGCCGTTGAACAGGCTGCCGCTCATCACCGTTGGCAAGGGCAGCGGCGGGAACTGCGGCACCGCCGTCTTGGCGACCCAGCTGACGCGTACTGCCTCGCGCAGCTGCTCGTCGGTGGGCGAGACGTTGTCGCCATAGCCCTCGATCTTCAGCACTTCCAGCACGCCACTGGCCAGGCCCATGCGCACCGTGCCGTCGGCGAGCGTCGTCAGGTCGTCCGGCTTGGAGGTGAAGCGGTAGAAGCGCTGGTCGCCGCCGTCTTCGGTGAGGTAGCAGACCTGATGGACCGGGTCGATGGCCGCCGCCTCGTGCGGGAAGGCGCCGAGCATGGGCTTCTGCACCGCCGTCGCGGCGTTGCCGAAGGGATCGCACTCGTAGACATAACCGCCGGTGGTCTCCTCGCAGGACAGCCAGCTGCCCCAGGGCGTCGGCCCGCCGGCGCAGTTGTTGCGGGTGCCGTCGAGGATGCGATAGGCGTCGATGACATTGCCGCTGGCATCGAAGCGCAGCGCGCCAACGCCGCCCGGCGTGGTCTCGCTGTTGCTGACATAGACCCAGCCGCCATCGCTGTTCGACGGGAACACCGCGCCGCCGTCCGGGTTGACGTGCCAGAGGAAGCCCTCGGCCAGGCCGGTCACCGGGTTCAGGCCGGCGCGGGCGACACAGCGCACCGCGAAGCCGGCCGGCGCGAACACCTGGTCGTCGAGGCCGGCGATGGCGCCGCTGCTGAGGGTCTTGGCTTCGACCGCGCCGATGTTGGCGAGCGGGCCACTGGGCAGGTCCAGCTCGGTTCCGCCGGCGGCGGCGCGCGCTTCGCGGACCCAGGCCGGCAGCGCGGCAGCGCCGAGACCGAGGAAGAGGCCGCGCAGCAGGCTGCGACGGTCGAGCCGTACAGGGATAGTGAGATGGGTGGGGATCATGGCGGCGTTTGCTTCGGTGCTGGGGCTGGATCGCGGCGCGCAGGCTAACGGCGCGGCATGTCAGTCGGATTTCGTCGCGCGGAAGGCGCTGCGGACCTCACGGCGCCGGCGCCGGTGGATCGGCGGGCGGGCTGGTCGCGGCGGTCGCGAGCGTCAGCGACTGCGCGTCGTAGCCGCTGCGGTAGGCGCGACCGAAGGTTTCGGCGCTGCTGCGGGTGCTGATGTCGGGGTTGAGCCAGAACTCGCCGGTCACCGCCTCGCGGGTGATGTCGAGCAGCAGGTAGCCGCGCTGCGCGGTCTGGATGTAGCGGATCGCCGGATTGCCGGCGAGGAAGGCCATGCCGCTGTCGCCGGGAATCGGGAAGCTCGAAGTCACCGAATTGCAGACGAACTCCACCGCCCGCGTGCCGCTGCCGGTGACCGGGTTGTAGCTGGCGGGATTGTTCGGATCCTCGTTGAGGTCCAGCGCCCAGGCGCTGTGGATGTCGCCGGCGAGGAAGACATTGTTGGTGACCGCCGGCAGACCCGCGCCGCCGGCGAGGACGGCGAAGATGCGGTCGCGCGCGACCTGGTAGCCGTCCCACTGGTCGGCATTGAGGTACTGCCCGCCGCAAGTCGCGCCATTGGGTGCACCCACGACCTTCCACTGGCCGAACATCACGCTGGAACCCACCACGCGCCAGCGCGCGGTGGAGGCGCGCAATTGCGCGCTGAACCAGTCTTCCTGCACCGGCCCGAGCATCTGCCGGTCCGGGTCGGTCAGCGTCGCGTCGCAGGCGGGTGGGTAGTCGGCGGGCGCGGCGTCGCGCTGCAAGCGGGTGTCGAGCATCAGCAGGTCGACCAGATCACCGAAGGCGAAGCGGCGGTAGATCAGATCGAAGTTGCCGGGCTGCTGCTCGCGGATTGGCAGCCACTCGAAATAGGCGCGCTGCGCGGCGGCCTTGCGCTCGGACCAGACACCCTCTCCGGCCGGCGGCGCGCCTTCGGTGTGGTTTCGGGCGGAGTCGCGATAGCTGTTGTCGGTGCTCTCGTGGTCGTCCCAGATGGTGATGAAGGGCGTCTGCCGGTGCAGCTCGACCAGGTCGGGATCGGTCTTGTACTGGGCGTGGCGCTCGCGGTAGTCGGCGAGCGAAATAATCTCGCGCGCCGGTAGGTGCTCGCGCCCGGCGAGGGCGGTATCGCCGTAGTCGCCTTCGTAGATGTAGTCGCCCAGGTGCAGGATGGCGTCGAGGTCGCTGCGCTTGGCGAGCGCGCCGTAGGCGTTGAAAAAGCCGTTGGTGTACTGCGAGCAGGAGCAGACGCCGAAACGCAGATGCTCGACGCCGGCCGCTGGCAGGGTGCGGGTACGGCCGATGGCCGAGCGCGCCGCGCCGGACTCGAACTGGTAGTAGTAGCTGCTGCCGGGGGCGAGGCCGTCGAAGTCGATCTTCACGGTGTAGTCGCGGCTGGCATCGGTGAGCTGGCTCCGCGTCCCGACCAGGTTCAGCAAGGCCGGGTCCCGGTAGACGCTGAGGCTGACCGACACCCGCTCGGTGCCCGCCGGCGGCGTCAGCCGGGTCCACAGGATCACCCGGTCGGCGAGCGGATCGCCGGAGGCGATGCCGTGGCGGAACTCCGGCGCGGCGCCGGGCAGCGGCGCGTCCGGCCCGGTCCCCGCCGGCAGCGGGCTGCTGCCGCAGGACTCCAGGAAGGGCAGGGCGCCCAGCGCCGCGCCGGCCTGCAGGAAGCGGCGGCGCGACAGCCCACGGGGACGTTTGATACGCATGACAGCAAGGCCGAGGTAGCGGGCCGAACAGACTGTCAGATCGACGTGAAGCGCTGATGTCGGCCGAGGCTCAGGCCGCAGTTCAGGAGCCGTGCCGGGTCGGCCCCGCCGTGTAGGGCCGCAGCCGGTTTTCGCCGGCGCGGGTCTCGAAGGCGACGAACAGGCTCTCGGCGGCGCTGACCGCGCTCACGGTATCCACCACCCACATCTCGCCGACCACGCGTTCCGGCCGCAGGTCGAGCAGCACGTAGCCGTGCAGGCTGTCGTCGTGGTGCTTGATGTGCGGTGAGTAGGTCGCCAGTTCGCTGACGCCGAAGAAGCCGCTGGTGACGCTGGGGGTGACGTACTCCACCGCCAGACTGCCGGCGCCGCTGGCGCCGTCGTAGCCGGCCAGCGGGTCTTCGGGCAGGTCCATGATGAAGCTGTTGTGCCAGTCGCCGGTGCAGACGATGGCGTTGTCGACCTTGGCCTGGGTGGCATCGCCCTTGAGCACGTTGTAGAGCCGCTGCCGCGCGGGTGGATAGCCGTCCCACTGGTCCATCCAGTTGTTGGTCTTGGCGCCGGTGGTTGTGATCTCGTTGAGATGGCCGAGCATGGTCTGGTTGCCGATCAGCTTCCAGCGCGCGGTGGAACCGCGCAGCCGCCCGGCCAGCCACTGTTCCTGTTCCGGGCCCAGCATCGAGCGGCTGGCGTCGTCGCGGGCCGGGTCGGACTCGCCGCTGACCTGCTTGCTGCGGCCCTCGAAGCGACCGTCCAGCATGAACAGGTCGGCCAGGCCGCCGAACTGGAATTCGCGGTAGATGCGGCGCGAGCCGTCGGCGTGGTCGCGGATCGGCAGGTACTCGAAATAGGCCTGGGTGGCGGCGTCCCGGCGCAGCGGCCAGAGCGGGCCGAGGTAGGGATTGGGCGGCGGCGCACCCTCGGTGTAGGCGTCGTTGCAGGTCTCGTGATCGTCCCAGATGGCGATCATCGGGTGCTGGCGGTGCAGCTCGCGCAGCTCGGGGTTGTCGGCCTTGTAGGCCAGATGGCGACTGCGGTACTGCGCCAGGGTGAAGTCGCTGTCGGCGTAGATGTAGTCGCCCAGGTGCAGCACCAGGTCGAGGTCGGCGCGCTCGGCGACCCGGGCATAGGCGTTGAACACGCTGCCGCTGTTCGAGCAGGTGACCAGGGCGATGCGCAGCTGCTCGACCGCGCCCTCCGGCAGGGTGCGGGTGCGGCCGATGGCCGAGCCGCCGTCGGGCAAGAAGAAGCGGTAGTAGTAGCTGTTGCCGGGGCTCAGGCCTTCGACCTCGACCTTGACGATGTAGTCGCGTGCCGCCTCGGCGCTGACGCTGCCCTGGGCGACGATGTCGCTGAGCAGGGGATCGCGGGCGATCAGCCAGGCTACGCTGACCGTCGCGGCCGGTGACTGCGTCACGCGGGTCCAGAGGATCACGCGGTCCGACAGCGGATCGCCACTCGCCACGCCGTGCTGGAAGGCGGCGCTGAGCGGGCCGGGTGAGGTCTCCGGCGCCGGCGCCGGAACTACCCGGGCCAGCGGAGCGCCGGCTGGCGGCAGTGCCAGCTCGGCGGTTTCGGAGCGGGTACAGCCGGGCAGCAGCGGCGCGGCGAGGCCGGCGCCCAGGACTTGCAGCAGGCGGCGTCGGGTGAAATCGAGACTCGGCGGCATGCCCTAGTTGTCCTAGTCGTCCTGGTCCGCATCGGCCGGCTTGCTGATGCGGCCTTTCTTGCGGAACTCGGCCCACAACTGCTCGGCGCGTCGCTGCTCCAGCGGCGAGGCATTGGGGCCGGCGCCGGGGTAGTGGCGGTCGTCGCCCCAGAGGCTGGCGTAGTGGATGCGGTCGGCGATGGACTGCGGTACCCAGTCGGTCATCGCCTTCGGCAGGGTCTGGCCCAGCGCCCAGAGTTCCGGCGCGTTCTTGCGGAAGGCGATGCTGGCGGCGGTCTTGCCGTTCTGCTCGACCAGCGAGCGCTCGGGCAGGATCGCGGTGTAGGGCGCGAGGTTGGGGGCCTCGGTCGGCGCGATGAAGGCGTCGTACATCGGCACCGCCAGTGCATGCGGCAGCGAGGGCGGCGGCAGGCCGAGGATCATCTGGATCGTCCGCAACATCGACAACTGGTCGTAGCGGCGGCTGATGACGCGGCCGTCCTGGTGCGCCCAGGGCGAGATCACGAAGGCTGGCATGCGGTGGCTGTCGAGGTGGTCGGCGCCGTCCTGGCTGTCGTCCTCCATCACGAAGATCGCAGTCTTGGGCCAGATGCTGGAGTGGCTGAGGATGTCGACCAGCTGCCCCAGGCCCAGATCGTTGTCGGCGGCTTCGGCGGCCTCGGTGAGATTGTTGGGGGTGTTGCCGCTGCCGTGGTCGTTGAACAGCAGCACGTAGGCGAACTTCGGCCATTGGTTGAGCGCGACCAGGGGCGTGAAGTCCAGCTCGAAGAAGCGCATGCGCGACAGCACCGCTTCCGGCGGCACGTTGGCGCCGGTGAGGCGCGACTGCGTGCGCGGGCTGGAGTCGTAGATGCAGCCGGTGAAGTCGAGCAGGGCGGGGTCGAGCTGCTCGTTGGCGTAGAGGCAGGCGGCGAGGCCGTTGAAGGGGTACTGCTGGTTGACGTAGCCCTGCAATTCCAGCTGCTGCGCGGCGGTGCGGTAGCTGCCCTGGCTCGCCGGTTCGGGGTTGAGGCCGCCGCTCTTCTCGCCGTAGATGCGCTGGCTGATGCCGGCGCGCTGCAGCTGGTCGAACAGGAAATACTTGGGCGGGTAGGTGACCGGATACAGGCCGATGTCGTAGGGGCGACCGCGGTTGGAGGGATTCCAGTGCGAGCTGCGCTGGGTGTAGTCGGTGAGCCAGCCGCCGGTCGAGTAGATGTGGCCTTCCTGGCTCTGCTCGGAGTTGGCCATGAACTGGTCCAGCAGCGGCCAGCGCCGCACCAGGGCATGGGCATTGGGCGTGGTGCCGCAGCCGGGATGGGCGCGGTCCGCCGACTCGAATTCGGTGTTGGCCTCGCCGCAATTGTCCTCGTAGAGCTGGTACGAGGGCTGGCCCCTGCCGCGTTTCAGACTGCCGAAGATGTTGTCGTAGGTGCGGTTCTCCTTCACCACGATGAACACGTACTCGATCTGCGCGCTCTTGGCGTAGCTGAAGGGGCCGGTGGCGGCGCCGTGCAGCACGGTGGCGGCGGGCGTCGGCTGGGCATCGGCGAGCAGGTTGTCGGCGACCACGCTGGCCATTTCGGCGAAGTAGCGGTCGTCGGGCCGGTCGAGCACGCCGACCAGGCCGTTCTGCCAGAACTGCTTGTTGCGGGCCGGTGCGACACCGGCAGCGCCGCTGCCCGTGCCCTTGTTGGCGCCCATGCCCTTGCCGGCCAGCCAGATCAGCCGGCGGCCGTCCGGCGTGCTGGCGACATCGACCGGATAGTCGCCGGTTGGGATCGCGCCGATAACCTCGAAGGCCTTGGTGGCGCTGTCGGGCCGGTCCTTCAGCGCCACCGCGAACACGGCGTTGTCGTAGGCGTTGGCGACGTAGAGCGTGCAGCCGTCGGCGCTGACATCGAGCCCGATGGGTGAGCTGCCGATGCCGGCCTGGCCGCCGTGGCGGCGCAGGTCGATGCGCCGGCTGAACTGGTCGGTCGTGGTGTCGAGCACCATCACCAGGTCGCGGTTGGCGACGCTGGCATAGAGGCGGTCGGCGCTCGGGTCGGCGGCCAGGGCCAGCACGGCGGACTCGGCGTCGCCCTGGTCTTCGCCGCTCAGGCCCAGCGCCAGCGTCGCGCTGACGGTGCCGCTGGCGAGGTCGATCTTCGACAGCGTGCCGTCGTTGCTGTTGGCGATGTAGCCGAACTCGCCCTTGCGCTCGATGGCCGCGCCGCGCGGGTAGGCACCGACCGTGAGCACGGTGACCGCCCGGCTGCCGGTGTCGATCAGGGCGGCGCGGTCGGAATTGAGCAGGGCCACCAGCAGGGTCTTGCCGTCGGGCGAGATGGCGAGGTCGTCCGGCCACTCGCTGATGCTGTTGGCGCTGCCGCCGCCGGCCACCAGGGAGTTGTTGCTGCGCGAGCTGCCCACCGCCAGCGCCGGGTTGGCGCTGGAAGGAATGCTGATTGGCTCGCCCTCGGTGGCCAGGCCGCTGGCGGTATCCACCGCATAGACATGGATGGCGTCGCCGGCCTCGGCCTTGCGCTCCGGCGTGCCCTCGGGGAAGGCGCGGCCCCCGTCCGGCTCGCCGGGCACATAGGCGGTCTTGCCGTCGGGCGCGAACACCACGTGGCCGCCGCCGCCGGGTAGCGGCAGCTTCTGCTTCACCGTGCTGCTGGCCAGCTCGACGATCCAGACGTAGTTGACCTCGCGGCCGCTATCGACCGCCCAGTAGTGGCGGCCGTCCGGCGTCAGGTTGCCGCCGGTGGGGAAGTTGCCGGTTTCGGCCAGCTTGCCGAGCGGGGTGACGCGGCGGCCGAAGTGGGTCACTGCCTCGCGTTCGATGGCGGGCGCGGCGAACGCGCGGTGGGCAGCGCAGGCGACACCGGGCCCGCCGGAGCTGGAGCCCCCGGAGCTGCTCGAACTGCTCGATCCGCCCGAACTACCGGAGCTGCCGCCCGGGGTCGTGGCCAGCGGTTCCGAGTCGCCGCAGGCGCCCAGACCCAGGGCGGCGAACAGGAGCGTGGCGGTCAGGGCGTGGGTTCTGGTCATGGCGGGCAATCCGGTGCGGGGCCCAGGGGCCGGCCTGCGCGCCCCCAGGCCGCCGTGGCGGCGCGGGGCGAATCGAGCGTCCGGCCCGGGGGCGGTTGTTAATCGCTAATTGTCGGCGGCGCTTGTGAAAGGCTGATGTCGCCTGCGCTGACCGGCCGGCCGCGAGCGGCGAGTTTTAGTACCCTGCGGCAACCCCACCCCTCCCCGGAGCCCGCATGGATGTCCGCGCCGCCGTTGCCTTCGAGGCCGGCCAGCCGTTGTCGATAGAAACCGTCCAGTTGTCCGGCCCGCGCGAGGGCGAGGTGCTGGTGGAGATCAAGGCCACCGGGCTCTGCCACACCGACAAGTTCACCCTCAGCGGCGCCGATCCCGAGGGCCTGTTCCCGGCCATCCTCGGCCACGAGGGGGCGGGTGTGGTGGTCGAGGTCGGGCCGGGCGTGAAGTCGCTCAGGAAGGGCGACCACGTCATTCCGCTCTACACCCCGGAATGCCGCGAGTGCGACTACTGCACCTCGCAGAAGACCAATCTCTGCCAGAAGATTCGCGCCACCCAGGGCCGGGGCCTGATGCCGGACGGCAGCTCGCGCTTCAGCTTCCAGGGCCGGCCGGTGCTGCACTACATGGGTTGCTCGACCTTCGCCAACTACACGGTGCTGCCGGAGATCGCGCTGGCGAAAATCCGCGAGGACGCGCCCTTCGACAAGGTCTGCTACATCGGCTGCGGCGTCACCACCGGCATTGGTGCGGTGATCTTCACTGCCAAGGTCGAGGCCGGCGCGAACTGCGTGGTGTTTGGTCTCGGCGGTATCGGCCTCAACGTCATCCAGGGCTTGAAGCTGGTGGGCGCCAACATGATCGTCGGCGTCGATACCAACCCGGCGCGCGAGGCCATGGCGCGCAAGTTCGGGATGACGCATTTCGTCAATCCCAAGGACCTGCAAGGCGATCTGGTCGGGCACCTGGTCGAGCTGACCCAGGGCGGCGCCGACTACAGCTTCGAGTGCGTCGGCAATGTGCAGCTGATGCGCCAGGCGCTGGAGTGCTGCCACAAGGGCTGGGGTGTGAGCACGATCATCGGGGTGGCTCCGGCGGGTGCCGAGATCGCGACCAGACCCTTTCAGCTGGTCACCGGCCGGCGCTGGATCGGCTCGGCCTTCGGCGGCGCCCGTGGCCGCACCGACGTGCCGAAGATCGTCGACTGGTACATGGACCGCAAGATCAATATCGACGATCTGATAACCCACAAATTGAAGCTCGAAGAGATCAATGAGGGCTTCGAGCTGATGGCGCGCGGCGAGTCGATCCGCAGCGTGGTGGTGTACTGATGCCGGAGCTGATCACCCGCAGCACCCACCGCTGCTTCGACGGCACCCAGGGCTACTACAGCCACGCCAGCAGCAGCACCGGCACCACGATGAACTTCGCGGTGTTCGTGCCGCCGCAGGCCGTGCACGGCCCGGTGCCGGCGCTGTACTACCTCGCCGGGCTGACCTGCAGCGAGGAGACCTTCGTCATCAAGGCCGGCGCCCAGCGCCTGGCCGCCGAGCTGGGACTGATGCTGGTGAGCTGTGACACCTCGCCGCGCGGCCTGAACCTGCCGGGCGAGGCCGACAGCTGGGACTTTGGCCTGGCGGCCGGCTTCTATCTCGACGCCACCGAGGCGCCCTGGGCGCCGCACTACCGCATGGGCAGCTATGTGAATCTGGAACTGCCCGCCGTCGTCGAGGCGCATTTCCCGGCACGCCCGGACCGGCGCGGTCTGTTCGGGCACAGCATGGGCGGCCACGGTGCGCTGGTGAGCGCGCTGCGCCATCCCGGCCGCTGGCACTCGCTGTCGGTGCTGGCGCCGATTGCCAACCCCAGCGCCGTGCCCTGGGGGCAGAAGGCCTTCGCGCGCTATCTCGGCCCGCACCCGGCCGACTGGCAGGCCTATGACGCCTGCGAGTTGCTGCGCCAGGCGACCTACCCCGGCCACATCCTGGTCGATCAGGGCCTGAGCGACCAGTTCATCTCCCAGCTACAGCCGGATGTGCTGGAAGCCACGGCGCAGCAGGTGGGCCAGTCGCTGCAACTGCGCCGCCACGCCGGCTACGACCACGGCTATTACTTTGTGCAGAGCTTCGTGCACGACCACCTGGCGCACCACGCGCGCCTGCTGAAGGACTGAGCGCCCCGGCGGACTCAGGGCAAGCTCGGGTCCCTCACCTCGTCCGGGTCGCGGTGGTCGCGGCGCCGACGCAGGGCCGCCGCAGCCAGCGGGACCAGCAGCGCCTCGCCGAGCGCGCCGCCGAAGCGACCTTCGGCTTCGGTGCCCGGGCGGCCCGGTGTCGGTCCTGGACCTGGACCTGGCCCCGGCCCCGGGTCGCTCGGCAACTGCGCCACCGTCTTTGAACGGAACCGCGCCTCGCCGCTGCCGACCGTGACTGTGCTCAGCGTCTCGGCCGACAGGCTCGCGGCGGCGGCATGACGTAGCCGCAGCGACTGCCCGGCGCAGACCGGCGGCGCGTCGGCGACGTAGGGACCGTCGTCGAGGCTGAACTCGGTGCCCGGCGTGGCGCGGATCGGCAGATAGCCGCTGAAGCCCTGGAGCACGGCCGGCGCGGACTCCACCATGCTGCCCGGCAGCGCATCGTCGCGGTCGGCGAAGCCGAACTCCTCGACCGTCTGCGCCCCACCCATCTCGGGATCGCTGACGCTGGCGGCGCCGTTCTCCAGATGGCCGGCAACGCGGCGCAGCAAGCCGCCGGGGCCGCGCACCGTGAAGTCGTACCAGCCCTGGCTGGCGTCGAGCACGAAGCTCCTTTCTTCACTGGCACCGGGTGCCAACCTCAGTGGCCAGGGGCCGTCGTCGCGGTGGGCGGCGGCGGTGATGACGGCGTCGGCGGGCAGGCTTCCGGTGTTGTGCAGCGACAGTCGCAGCGTTCGCGTCGCCTGCTCGAAGCCGGTGGCGACCTCGACGGCCAGGGAGCCTGCGCTGCCGCGGAACAGACGGTGGAAGCCGTTCGGGCCGAGCACCCAGAGGTCGTAGAGGCCGCTGCGGGTATCGGCGACGGACCATTCGTCGGTCAGCGTCTTGCCGGCCTCGACGGTGTAGCGACGCGGAATGTCGGCGAGCCGGTAGCGGTCGTAGACGTGGAACACCGCGCCGACGGCGCCGGCATTGTCGAAATGCAGCATCAGGCCGCCGTCGCGGGCTTCGGCGCGCACGTCCAGGCGATAGGGCAGTGCGCGCGCCGGGCGGCTGCCGGGCGCCTGCGCCGGCAGGCTCTGGGCGTCCTCGGCGGGGGGCTCGACATAAGCCTGGCTGGACTGCTGGGCATATTCGAGCACGGCGGTGATCAGGTTGGGCACCGGCAGGTCGGTGACGAAGCTCTGGTCATCATTGGGATTCGCGAAGTCGAAGGCGCTGCTCAGATCGCCCATCACCGCGCGCCGCCAGGCGCTGATGTTGGGTTCCATCACGCCGAAACGCTGTTCCAGGAATCGGATTACGGAGGTGTGGTCGTGCACCTGCGAATTCACGTAGCCGCCACGGCTGAACGGCGAGATCACCAGCATCGGCACGCGCGGGCCGGGGCCGTAGGGCTGGCCGTCGCCGGGTTCGAGGTTGGTGGCGTTCGGCACGTTCATGTAGTCGCGCGTGGTATCGACTGTGCTCTTGCCGGCGTAGCCGCCGCCGGGTAGCGGCGACGGCGGGCAGGGCGGCACGAGGTGGTCGAAACTGCCGTCGTTCTCGTCGTAATTGATGAGGAACACGGTCTTCGCCCAGGTGTCGGGGTTGGCGGTGAGCGCGTCCAGCACCTGGCTGATGTAGCAGGCGCCTAGCGAGGGCGGGCCGCCGCCCGGATGCTCGGTGTAATTCTTCGGCGGCACCAGCCAGCTCACCTGCGGCAGGGTGCCGGCCAGCGCCTCGGCGCGGAAGTTGATCAGCGGATCGACCAGATAGCCCGGCTCGGTCTTGCCGATGCCCTTGTAGAGTGGTTCGTACAGCGGCGAGGCCGGGTTGTCGTGCAGGGCTTCGACATAGTCGACCGGCGGCAGGGTCGCGGCGTCGTTGTAGCTGGCGAGGTTGCCGTTGTTCACCCGCGAATAGCACTCGCGGAAGCTCTGGAAACCCGACAGGGGGTTGTCGGTGAAGTTGTCGGGCAGGAACTGGTAGACCTTCCAGCTGATGCCTGCGGCCTGCAGCCGCTCCGGGTAAGTGGTCCAGGTCAGGCTGTTTTCCAGCGGCGTGCCAGCCAGGGTGTCCCAGCCGTCGTTGTTGACCACGCACATCTCGGCGCCGTCGCTGCGGGCGGTGGTGCCGTGATTGGTGCCGGTCCACATATGAATGCGGTTGGAATTGGTGCCGCCCGGCAGCGCGCTGTGATAGTGGTCGCAGAGCGTGAAGGTGTTGGCCAGCGCCGTGTGGTAGTCGAGGTTCTCGGCCTTCAGATACCCCATCGAGACGTCGTTCTTGGCCACCGGCCAGTGCGTCATCCGGCCGTGGTCCCAGGCGTCGTGGGCATCACCCCAGGAATGCGGGGTGCCGACCACCAGGCCGTTGCCCTGGCTGCTGTCGAGGTAGTAGGGCAGCACGGTGCGGCTGGCGTTGCGCTGAACCAGCATCGACTCGCCGTTGTAGCGCGGCAGCATGAAGCGGTCGCCGAAGCCGCGCACGCCCTGCAGCAGCCCGAAGTAGTGGTCGAAGCTGCGGTTTTCCTGCATCAGGATCACGACGTGCTGCACGTCGCTGATGTCGCGGTTGACGACCTTGGCCGGGATGCTCAGGGCACGGGCGATGGAGGGCGGCAGCAGGCCGAGGCCGGCGCCGTAGAGGCCGGCGCGCAGCAGGTCGCGGCGATGGATGTTGCTCATGGGGGAGGCCGGTGCAGCCCGGTGGCGGGCACGGAAGGCCGCGTAGCATCCCAGCCGACCATGAAATCCATGTGTCACCGGCTGCCCGCGGGCGGCGGCAGTCCGCGATAATCGAGGCATGAATCCCCAGTCCCCCGGCCATCTCTGGATCGTCTCGGCGCCCTCGGGCGGCGGCAAGACCAGCCTTACCCGTGCCCTGCTGCCGCGCCTAGCCGCGCTGGGCGTGCAGGCGGAAATCTCGGTGAGCTACACCACCCGCGCGCCACGGGTCGGCGAGCAGGAGGGCGTGCACTACCACTACGTCGATGAAGCCGGCTTCGTCGCCATGATCGGGCGCGGCGAGTTTCTGGAACACGCCCAGGTCTTCGGCCGCCGCTACGGCACCGGCCGCGAGCGCACCGAGGCTCTGCTCGCCGCTGGCCGGGACCTGATCCTCGACATCGACTGGCAGGGCGCGCGCCAGGTGCGGGCCCTGATGCCGCAGGCGCGCAGTGTCTTCATCCTGCCGCCCTCGCGACCAGAATTGGAGCGCCGCCTGCGCGGGCGCGGCACCGACCCCGATGCCGTGATCGCCGAGCGCATGGCCCAGGCGACGGCCGAGATGAGCCACTACGGCGAGTACGAATACCTGGTCGTCAACCAGGATTTCGACACCGCCTGCACCGAGTTGACCGCCCTGTTTCTGGCGCCCCGCCTGAGCCGCGAGGCCCAGCAGGCGCGCTATTCCGGCCTGATTCCGGATCTGCTGCGGAGCTGAGCGCGCTCCGGCTGCTGGAAAAAACAGCGGTCTTCGGCTATCCTTCGCGACCCTTTCGCATCATCCCTAGAGGTTTCCATGGCTCGCGTGACCGTCGAAGACTGCCTGGACCAGATCCCCAACCAGTTCCAGCTGACCCTGGTCGCCGCCAAGCGCGCCCGCCAGCTGGCGCGTGGCGCCGAGTCCTACCTGCCCTGGGGCAACCACAAGTCCACGGTGCTGTCGTTGCGCGAGATCGCCGAAGGCCACGTCACCGAGAGCGTGCTCGACGAGCAGGAGCTGCCGGTGATCCAGGCCCCGAAGATGGAGCTGGAAGCGCTGGACCCCTCGTTCGATCTGTAAGCCTTCGACCGAATCAAAACAGCCCGCTAATGCGGGCTTTTTTGTGTCTGACCGCTCGCAGAGCCGGGCTCGATGTCCATCCCGAAAGGCCCTCGAACGTATCCAATCGGATACTATGCGCCCATGTTTACCATCCAGCGCACGCAAGTTTTCATCGACTGGTTCGTCGGTTTGAAAGATTCGTCGGGCAAGGCGCGCATCCTGGCGCGCATCACCCGCGCGGAGGGCGGCAATCTGGGTGACATCAAAGCAGTCGGTGACGGTGTGAACGAGATGCGCCTGGATACCGGGCCCGGTTACCGCTTGTATTTCAGCCGTCGCGGACAGACGGTCTACCTGTTGTTGTGCGGTGGCGATAAGGCGAGTCAGGCCAAGGACATCGCCCGTGCACGGCAAATGGCCCAGCAACTGCCACCGGAGTAAGCCATGAGTAAAAAGAATCCCTTGGGCATCGCCACTTTCGACATCGCCGAGCATCTTGGGGATGAGGACGCCGTTCGCGACTACCTCGCTGCCTGCCTGGAGGACGGCGACACCGAAACCTTTCTGCGCGCCGTCGGACACGTTGCGCGAGCACGAGGCATGGCGGAGATCGCCGCACGCTCTGGACTGGGACGCGAAAGCCTCTACAAGACCCTGGCGCCCGATGCCAAGCCACGCTTTGAAACCATCAGCAAGCTCATGGCTGCTTTTGGCCTGAAACTCACGGTAGCCTCGGCCTGATCCGCCTCAGGCCTTCTTCAGGTACTGCGACTTCAGCATCATCGGCGTGCCATCGACCTTGCAATCGACGTCGTGATCGCCCGCTACCAGGCGGATGTTCTTGATCCGCGTGCCCTGCTTGATGACCAGGGAGGAGCCCTTCACCTTCAGGTCCTTGATGAGGGTCACGCTGTCGCCGTCCACCAGCACGTTGCCGACCGCGTCCTTGTATACCGGGGCCGCCTCGACCGCTTCGGCGGCGGCCGTCGCCGGCCACTCGTGGGCGCAGTCCGGGCAGATGTAGAGCTCGCCGTCCTGGTAGGTGTTCTCCAGGGCGCAGACGGGGCAGGGCGGGGGAGTCGTGGGCATGGGCGCGTCCTGGGCAGGTTTTGGCGCGCGAGTTTAACGGCTGGACGCCCGGCTTTCAGACCTGCGCGTATTTCTCGACGTCGCCGACCCAGCGCCGGATCAGCAAGCGGGCCAGCTCGGGCTTGCTGTCGAGCCACTGGTCGGCGAGCTGCTGCAGCTCCGGGATCAGCGGCGCGTCGCGCTGCGGGTCGGCAAGCCGGAGGCCGATGACGCCGGTCTGCCGGCGGCCCAGCAGCTCGCCCGGGCCGCGCAGTTCCAGATCCTTCTGGGCGATCTCGAAGCCGTCGGTAGTGCGGCGCAGGGTATCGAGCCGGGCGCGGCCGAGCTGGCCCAGCGGTGGCTGATAGAGCAGCACGCACTGGCTTTCCACCGCGCCGCGCCCGACCCGGCCGCGCAGCTGGTGCAGCTGGGCCAGGCCGAGGCGCTCGGCATTCTCGATCACCATGATGCTGGCATTGGGCACGTCGACGCCGACCTCGATCACCGTGGTCGCCACCAGCAGCTGGGTCTGGCTGGCCTTGAAGGCGGCCATCTGCGCTTCCTTCTCGGCCGGCTTCATGCGGCCGTGCACCAGGCCGATGTGGAGGTCGGGCAGGGCGGCGCGCAGTTGCGCGGCGGTGGTTTCGGCGGCCTGCGCTTCCAGCTCGTCGCTGTCCTCGATCAGGGTGCAGACCCAGTAGACCTGCTTGCCATGGCGGCAGGCCTCGCCGATGCGGGCGGTGAGCTCGGGGCGGCGCTCGTTGGCCAGGGCGACGGTGGTGATCGGGGTGCGGCCAGGCGGCAGTTCGTCGATGACGCTGACGTCGAGATCCGCGTACAGCGTTTGCGCCAGGGTGCGCGGAATGGGCGTCGCCGACATGATGAGCTGGTGCGGGCTCAGGCCGGCCGGTCCCTTGTCGCGCAGGGCCAGGCGCTGCTGCACGCCGAAGCGGTGCTGCTCGTCCACCACCACCAGGGCCAGTTTCGCGAAGGCGACGCTCTGCTGGAACATCGCGTGGGTGCCGACCACCACCGCCACCGCGCCGCTGGCGATGGCGGCGAGCGCCGCGTCCTTTTGCGATTTCTTCAGCTTGCCGGCGAGGAAGGCGACGCGCAGGCCCAGGGGCTCCAGCCAGGCGGCGAGATTGACGGCGTGCTGCTCGGCCAGCAGCTCGGTGGGGGCCATCAGCGCCGCCTGATAGCCGGCACGGGCGGCGGCGAGCAGGGCGACGGCGGCGACCACGGTCTTGCCGGAGCCGACATCGCCCTGCACCAGCCGCAGCATCGGGCGCGGCTGCACCAGGTCCTTGGCGATCTCGCCGACCACGCGCCGCTGCGCGCCGGTGAGCCGGAATGGCAGCACCGCCTGCAGCGCGGCATGCGCCTGGTCCAGCGCCGGCAGCAGGGGCGCCGGCCGGGTCTTGAGCTGCCGGCGCAGCAGGCGCATGCAGAGCTGGTGCGCCAGCAGCTCCTCGCGCACCAGCCGACCCTGGGCCGGGTGCTGCACCGCCATCAGCAGGCGGGCGTCGCTGTCGGCCTCGGGCCGATGGATCAGTTTCAGCGCGCTCAGCGTGTCCGGCAGCGGCAGGCCGGGCAGGCCCGACAGCAGGTTGCGGTCGTGGCCAGCCAGTTCCAGCGCCTGCTCGATCAGGCTGCGCAGCTTGGCCTGGCTCAGGCCGGCGGTGAGCGGGTAGATCGGCGTCAGCCGGGCCTCGGTGGGCAGGTCTTCGGCGCGCTCGGCGACCCGGTATTCCGGATGCACCATCTCCATGCCGCCGGCGCCACCGCGCACCGCGCCGTAGGCGCGCAGCCAGCGGCCGACCAGCATGGCGCCGCGCTGCTGCTCGTTGAAGTGGAAGAAGCGCAGCAGCAGGCTGCCGCTGGCGTCCTCGATGGCGACCCGCAGGGTGCGGCGCTTGCCGGTGAAGCTCACCGCGGCGGCGCTGATGCGGGCCAGCACCAGTGCGTCCTCGCCGCCCCGGAGCAGGCCGATGGGCGTCGCCTGGCGGCGATCCTCGTAGCGCAGCGGCAGGTGGAACAGCAGGTCCTGCACGGTCTCGACGCCCAGCCCCTGCAGCACCCCGCCCAGGTAGGGGCCGGCGCCGCGCAGGTACTGCACGGCGCTGCCCAGGCCGACCGGAGTCGGCGGCTTTTTCAGCGCCGGGGCAGTGCGCGTACTCACGCGCTGGACGGGCGTCGCGCTAGTCGAGAACCAGGACGCCGTCGGCCTCGATCCGCGAGCCGCGCGGCAGGCTGGCGACACCGATGGCGGCGCGGGCCGGGTAGGGTTGCTGGAAGTACTGGCCCATGATCTCGTTGACCTTGGCGAAGTGGCCGAGGTCGGTCAGGAAAATGTTGAGCTTGACCAGGTGGTTGAGCGTGCCGCCGCAGGCCGTGGCGACCGCCGTCAGGTTCTTGAATACCTGGTGGATTTCGTCCTCGATGCTGGCGTTGTTCATCGCCATGGTCTTCGGATCGAGCGGAATCTGGCCCGAGAGATAGACCGTGTTGCCGGCCTTGACGGCCTGGGAATAGGTGCCGATGGCGGCGGGGGCATCTGGGGTGTGGATGATTTCGCGGGTCATGGCGGGTCGGATACCGGGAAAAGTAAAGGATTGGTCAATTCGGGCGCAGGGTTGCCGCCAGAGCGAAAAATTCCGTGCACATGGCAGGACTATTGCTGTAGCTTGGGCGAAATGTGACAGGAAAGTCACTGGATAACATTTGAAGTTCGTCAGCCCCATTTTCGAGGTGTTGCACATCATGAAGACTACTTTCCGGCCTGCAAAGGCCGCGCTGGCCTTTGCGCTGGCTACGGCCGCCCTGGGCGCACAGGCACTCCCCGCGCGCATCGCGCAGTCCCCCGAAGAAGCCCTGACGCTGCTCACCGCAGCCACCGGCGGCGCCCTCACCAAGAGCCAGCGCGAGCTGGACGCCTACACGGCGGTGCAGGCCCGTGGTGCCAAGGTGCTGCTGGCCGACGATGCGACGCAGACCCCGGTGCTGCGCGCGAAGAACTTCCTGTCGACCTACGGCGTGTTGCCGGGGGTGACCGATGCGATCAACCAGCTCAGCCTTGCGCGCGTGAGCAAGGATTTCGCCGGCAGCACCCATGTGCACCTGAACCAGATGCAGAACGGCCTGGCCGTGTTCGGCGGCCGCATGGTGGTGCACATGAACGGTGCCGGCATCACCGGCCTGAGCGGTGTGTTCGTCCCGGGGCTGGAGTCGATTTCCGCCACGCCCGCGAAGGAAATCACCTATCTGCGCGAGCGTGGCCTGGTGGCGGCGCGCAAGTTGCACCCGGCGGTGCGGAACCTGGCCATCGAATCGACCCGGCTGATGTACTACCGCACGGGTCTGCTGAAGGGCGTCTCGAACCAGGGCAACTTCCTGGCCTACGAGGTGATGGTGAAGGGCGGCAGCGAGGCCTTCCCGGTGCGCGAGCGCATCATCCTCAATGCCAACAGCGGCAATGTGCTGAATCGCATCAACGAGATTCACACGGTACTGAACCGCGAAATCTACACGCCAGGGCAGACCACGCCGGATCCGGCCGGACTGGGTGCTTCAATCCCGGTCCCGCCGACGCTCACCGAGGGCTCGCCGCTGGCGCCGGCCGATGAGGCGCTGATGCTCGATGACCGCACCGCGACTTCTTCCCGCGCGCCGCTGGTGGCGCCGACCCTGCCCGCCCTGGCCAACCTGTACTTCTTCGCGGGCGGCACCTACAACCTCTATAAAAACCTCTTCGGCCGCGAGGGCTACAACGACGGCGCCGTCCCCGGCACCGAGCAGGTGCAGAAGAGCGTCTACCTGGTCAACGACCAGTGCCCGAACGCCTACTGGAACGGCGACTCGACCAACTACTGCCCGGCTTTCGACGGCGACGACGTGGTCAGCCACGAGTGGAGCCACGCCTACACCGAATACACCCACGGCCTGATCTACCAATACCAGTCCGGCGCGCTCAACGAGAGCTATTCGGACATCTTCGGCGAGGTCTACGATCTGGTGAACGGCCGTGAAGGCCCGCTGGGCGCCACCCTCACCGAAGGTGACTACTTCAAGGACGGCGGCAGCCGCTGGGTGATGGGCGAGGATCTGACCGAAACCGTCGCCGGTGCCCTGCTGCGCGATATGTGGGATCCGGATGATTTCACCATCAATGTCCCGCTCGCCGGCATTTCGGTGATCGGCTTCGCGCCCTCGCCGGGCAGCGTCATCACCTCGGAGAATTACTACTGCGGCACCGGTGACGGCGGCGGTGTGCACACCAATTCCGGGGTGCCCAACCACGCCTTCGCGATGCTGGTGGACGGCCGCCCGAACGAGATCGACGCCAGCACCTTCAACAACGTGCCGGTGGCGAAGATCGGCATGACCAAGGCCGCGGCCATCTACTTCCACGCCGAGACCCACTATCAGACGCCGACCACCAATTTCCCGCAGCACGCCGATGCGCTCGAAGCCTCCTGCGACGATCTCATCGGCGCCGAGTTGCGCGATGTGACGGGTGCGGTCTCCGACGAGGAGATCACGGTGGCGGACTGCAAGGCCGTGCACGACGCCACGCTGGCAGTGGAATTCCGCAACACCGCCGAGATGACCGTCGAGCAGAAGTGCGGCTATGTCAGGGTGCTGGCGCCGGAAGCCTCCACGCCGGCGCTCTGCGGCTCTGGCCTGTTCGTGTTCCCCACCGCCACCGAGACCTGGGAAGGCGGCGCCATTCCGACCGGCTGGACCCAGACCAAGAACATCACCGGCGATTACGAGTCCCCGACCTTCGACTACTCGATTTCGTCCGAACTGCCCGCGCCGCACACCGGCAAGGCGCTGTTCGCACGCAACGATGGTGATGGCACTTGCGCGGCGGGTGGCGATGCCTCGGGATCGATCCGCATGGATTCGCCCGAGATCACGGTGCCCGACGATGCCAGCTTCCTGTCGTTCACCCACTACATGCAGTCCGAAGCCGCCTACGACGGCGGCAACCTGAAGTTCAGCGTCAACGGCAGCGAGTTCGCCATCGTTCCGGGGGCTGCGTTCACCTACAACGGACACAGCGGCGCCTTCGGTGATGGTCCCCTGGTGCCCGGCGTTCCCGATCCGGTGGGCCTGGGCGGCAACAACACCAGCCCGCTGGCGGGTGAGGCGGCCTGGACCGGCGCCGATCAGGGCGAGGCCACCGGCAGCTGGGGTACCACCGTGGTCGACATCTCGAAGCTGACCGGTGCTCCCAAGAAGGGTGACAAGGTCAAGTTCCGCTGGGAGTTCGGCCAGGACGGCTGCGGCGGCAACCTCGGCTGGTTCATCGACGACGCCCAGGTCTACTACTGCAGCACGACGGCGCCGTCCGGCAGCTCCGGCGGTGGCAGTTCCTCGGGTGCCAGCTCCTCCGGTGCCAGCAGCAGCGGCGCCAGTTCCTCGGGCGCCAGCGGCTCCGGTGGCAGCAGCTCGGGTGGCAGCTCCGGTGGCAGCGATGGCCGCTTCGGCGGTGCGTTCGGAGGCTTGCTGCTGCTGCCGATGTTCGGCATCGCGGCACTGCGCCGGCGCCGGCCGGGCTGAGCTTCACGGGCGACAAGAAAAAGGCGGCCTTCGGGCCGCCTTTTTTTGTAAGCGTTTGTAACCAGGCCCCTTTTTGCGGGCTGGACACGCGCGCGGTGGCAAACAGCTTGCGGTAGCAGCCTGACTCTGTTCAGGCCCATTCGCTCCCGAGACTCCATGAAAATCGCCCCGTTCCGTAATCCAGCCGTCTACAGCGCGGCCTTGTCGTTGTTTCTGTCTTGTCTTGCCGGGGCCGCGCAGGCCTTGCCCGAGCGAGCCCTGAGCGGTGCCGAGGAAGCGCTGGCCCGGCTGAGGCTCAACACCGGCGGCGCGCTCCACAGCCAGCGCGCGCCCGAGTTGCTGTACAGCGCGGTGCACAGCCTGGGCAGCACGCCGCTGCTGACCGACAACAACGCCGCTGCTCCTGAGGAGCGCGCCAAATTCTTCCTCTCGGTTTACGGCTCCCTGTTCGGTGTCCAGGATCCGATCAGCGAACTGAAGGCCAGCCGGCTGTCGAGGGATGCCGCTGGCAACCAGCATCTGCACCTGGACCAGAAGCACCGGGGCCTGCCGGTGTTTGGCGCGCGGCTGGTCGTGCATATGAACGACCGCGGGATCATTGGCGGCAACGGCGCCTTCGTCCCCGATTTGGACGAGCTGCCGAGCACGCCATCGCGGCCGGTGGCGAGTCTGCGCGAGGGCGCCCTGGCCGAAGTCCGCAAGCACTACCCGGGCGTCACCGGGCTGGTGGTCGAATCGAGCCGCCTGATGTACTACCGCAGCGGCCTGCTCAAGGGCGTGCCGGGCAAGAGTTATCTGGCCTACGAGGTGCTGGTGCGGGGCGGCAGGCCCGAATACCCGGTGCGCGAGCGGCTGATCCTCGATGCCAGCAGCGGCACGGTGCTCAACCGCATCAACGAGATTCACAGCCTGCTCAACCGCGAGATCTACGCGGTGAACATGTCGCTGCCGCCGGTGCTGACCGAAGGCAGCCCGCTGGCGCCGGCCGACATCCCGCTGGCCGGGGACGTCAACAGCGATCCGACATCGCGCATCCCGCGCATTCCCACCGACAACCTCTACATCTTCGCTGGCGGCACCTACGCGCTGTACCAGAACCTGTTCGGCCGCGAGGGCTACGACGATGGGTTCATCGATCCCGCCACCGGCGAGCCGCGGCCCCAGGTCCAGCGCAGCGTCTACCTGGTCAACACCGCTTGCCCCAACGCCTACTGGGACGGCATTTCCACCAACTACTGCCCGGGCTTTGACGCCGATGACGTGGTTAGTCACGAGTGGAGCCATGCCTATACCGAGTACACCCACGGCCTGGTCTACCAGTACCAGTCCGGCGCGCTCAACGAGGCCTACTCCGACATCTTCGGTGAGACCTACGACCTCGTGAACGGCATTGAAGGACCGCTCGGCGTCACCCTGACCGAGGGCGAGTATTTCGAGGACGGCGGCAGCCGCTGGGTGCTGGGCGAGGACCTCACCGAGACCGCCGCCGGCCTGCTGCTGCGTGACATGTGGGACCCGGACAACTTCAGCGTCAACGTGCCCCTGCTCGGCATTCCGATCCTCGCCAATCCCTCGCCCGGCAGTGTCATCACCTCGGAGAACTACTACTGCGGCACCGACGACGGCGGCGGCGTGCACACCAACTCCGGCGTGCCCAACCACATGTACGCGATGCTGGTGGACGGCAAGGAATTCAACGGCATCACCATCCCCAAGATCGGCATGACCAAGGCCGCACAGATCTACTTCCAGGCCGAGACCCACTACCAGACGCCGACCACCAACTTCGCCCAGCACGCCGATGCGCTGGCGATGGCCTGCCAGGATCTGATCGGGGCGCCGATCAACGACGTGCTGGGCCAGCCCAGCGCCGAGCCCATCCGCCAGGCCGACTGCGCGGCGGTCGAACTCGCCAGCACGGCGGTCGAACTGCGCCTGAGTCCGAAGGAAAAGTGCAACTACCAGCCGGTGCTCAAGCCGGAGGCAGAGACGCCGGTTTGCGGCGAGGGCCTGAGCCCGGTGGCGAGTTTCTCCGAAACCTGGGAGGGCGGCGCCGTCCCCAGTGGCTGGACCCTGAGCAGCACCGGCAGCGGCGATGCCTGGCCCGATACCAACTGGGTGGTGAGTTCGGAGCTGCCGGCGCCACACGCGGGCAAGGCAGCGTTCGCCATCGACTCCAATGGCGGCAGCTGCGCCGCCGGTGGCGACATCTCCGGCAGCTTCAGCATGGACAGCCCGGAGATCGGTTTCGCCGAGGCCGGTAGCAAGTTCAGCTTCACCCACTTCATGCAGAGCGAAGCGGAGTACGACGGTGGCAACCTGAAAGTCAGCATCGACGGCAGCGACTTCGCCCTGGTGCCGGCCGAGGCTTACAGCTTCAACCCCTACAACGGCGCCCTGGACAGCAGTACCGCCAATACCAATCCGCTGGCCGGCGAAGCGGCCTGGACTGGTTCCGATCAGGGTGAGGCGACCGGCAGCTGGGGTACCACCATCGTCGAGCTCGACCGGATCGCCACCGTCGGCGACAAGCTGAAATTCCGCTGGGAGTTCAGCCAGGACGGCTGTGCCGGCAATCTCGGCTGGTTCGTCGATGACGTCAGCGTCTACAGCTGCAAGGCCGGCGGTTCCAGCTCGGGTGGATCCTCGGGCGGCAGCTCCGGGTCTGGTTCTTCCGGTGGCTCCGGCAGTGGTTCCTCGTCCGGGGGCTCCAGTGGCAGCGGCTCGTCCTCGGGCAGCGAGGGCCGCTTCGGCGGTGCATTCGGCTGGCTGCTGCTGGCGCCGATGTTCGGCGCCGCGGCACTGCGTCGGCACCGGCCGGGCTGAGCTTCAGGGACAGCAAGAAAAAGGCGGCCTTCGGGCCGCCTTTTTTTGTCTCCGCTCGCGCCGCAGCCTCCGGCCGGCTCAACCCCGGCTGACCCGCTCCACCGCCGACAGCCGGCGCACCCGCTTGATGACGCGCGCCAGCTGGGTGCGGTCCTTGACCGTGAGCAGGAAGCGCATCTCGACCGCTTCCTCCGACACGGTGCGGTCCGGCATCTGCACGTTTTCGATCGAGCTGCCGGCTTCGGAAATCTCGCTGGCGACGCTGGCCAGCAGGCCACGGCGGTTGTGCGCCTTGAGCCGCAGTTCGGCCAGGAAATCGCCCTGCACCTTGTCGGCCCAGACCAGGGCGATGCGCTCGCCCGGGCCGCCCTTGCGGGTCTGCACATGCTCGCAGTCGAGCCGGTGGATGATGATGCCGCGACTGGCCGAGACATAGCCGATGATCGGGTCGCCGGGGATCGGCCGGCAGCAGCGGCCGTAGTCGATCACCAGGCCCTCGGTGCCTTCCACCGCCAGCGGCGTCGAGCCGTCCGAGCGGGTGCCGCTGGCCGATTCCGGCAGGAAGTGCCGCGCCACCAGGGGCGCCAGGCGCTCGCCGGTGCCGATGGAGATGAACAGGTCCTCCAGCTCGTCCAGCTTGTAGCTGGCCAGCACCGGTGCCGCCGCCTTGGCGGTGAGCACCGAGGGCGGCAGCTTGAGCTCGCGCAGGGCGATCTCCAGCAGGCGGCGGCCGAGCCGGATCGCCTCGTCCTCACGCTGTTCCTTGAGGAAGGCGCGGATGCGCGAGCGCGCCTTGGCGGTCTTGACGTAGTTGAGCCAGGCCGCGTTCGGCCGAGCGTGGCGGGAGGTGATGATCTCCACGGTCTGGCCGTTCTTGAGCGGCGTGTTGAGCGGCTCCAGGTGGCCGTCGACGCGGGCTGCGACGCAGCGGTCGCCCAGTTCGCTGTGCACGGTGTAGGCGAAGTCCACCGGGGTCGCGCCCTTGGGCAGGCGGCGGATCTGGCCCTTGGGGGTGAACACGTAGACCTCGTCCGGGAACAGGTCGACCTTGACGTTCTCGACCAGCTCCTGGGCGCCGTCGCTGCCCTCCGATTCCAGCAGCATCTGCAGCCATTCGCGGGCGCGTGCCTGCGGCGCGCTGCTGCTGTTGCTGGCGTCGCGGCTGCCCTGCTTGTACTGCCAGTGCGCGGCGATGCCGCTCTCGGCGATGTGGTGCATCTCGCGGGTGCGGATCTGCACCTCGATCTTCTTGCCTTCCGGCCCGACGCAGGTGGTGTGCAGGCTCTGGTAGCCATTGCCCCGGGAGTTGGCGATGTAGTCGTCGAACAGGCCGGGCACCGGCTTGAACACGTGGTGGACGATGCCCAGCGCGCGATAGCACTCGTCGAGCTTGGCGACCACCACGCGGAAACCCAGCAGGTCCATCACGTCGAGAAACTTCAACCGCTTGCGCTGCATCTTGCGGTAGATGCTGTAGTAGCTCTTTTGGCGCCCGACCACGGTGGCGCCGATGCCCTCCTCGGCCAGAGCGCGGGCAATCCGCTGCTCGATGTCGCGGATCAGGCTCTTCACATCGCCCAGGCGGTCGCCGACCGCCTTCACGAACACCTCGTAGCGCTGCGGATAGAGGTTTGCGAATGCCAGGTCCTCCAGTTCGCGGCGCAGGGTGTTGATGCCCAGACGCTGGGCGATGGGCGAATAGATCTCGATGGTTTCCTGGGCGATGCGGCGCTTCTTCTCCGGCGCCATCGCGCCCAGGGTGCGCATGTTGTGCAGGCGGTCGGCGAGCTTGACCAGGATCACCCGCAGGTCGTCGGTCATCGCCAGCAGCAGCTTGCGGAAGCTCTCGGCCTGTCGCTCGTTGCGGCTCATGCCCTCGATCTTCTCGATCTTCGACACGCCATCGACCAGCTTCGCCACCTCGGCCCCGAACTGGCGCGCGATCTCGTCCTTGGACACCGTGGTGTCCTCGATCACGTCGTGCAGGATGGCGGCGATCAGGGTGACGTGGTCCAGCCGCATCTCGGCCAGGATGCGCGCCACCGCCAGCGGGTGGAAGATGTAGGGCTCGCCGCTGCTGCGGTTCTGGCCGGCGTGCATCTCGGCGCCGAACACATAGGCGCGGCGGACCTCGGCGACCTGCTCCTCCGGCAGGTACTCGTTGAGCAGGCGCACCAGGGTCTCGATGCCGAATTCCCGCGCCACCCGCTGCGTGCGCAGCGCGGTGCCGATCTTCTGGATCAGCGGGCGCGGCGAGAAGGGGCTCGGGGTTTCCATGCGAGGAGTATAGGCGGCCACCGGCGGCTTACCGCCTCATCCGCTCGACTGCGCCACCGGTCGGCCGCGGGGGGCTGCGCGGCATTGGGCCGGCCGACACTGCGGCCATGCCCCCGCGATCTTCACTGCTCGCCGCGCCGCTTGCCGCCCTGCTCTTGCTGCTGGCGCCGCTGCCGCTGCGCGCGCAGGAGCCGGTGCCGCCGACGGCAGCCGGCCCGGACCTGCCCGAGCGGCAGGCCATCGCGAGCTATCTGGTTTCGGCGCTGGGCGAGCCCTATCGCCGTGGCGCCCTGGGCGAGGGTGGCTATGACTGCAGCGGCCTGGTGGTCAGCGCCTATGCCGCCGCCGGTCGGCAGCTGCCGCGACTGGCGGCCGAGCAGCTGCGCCAGGGCCAGCCGGTCGAGCCGGGCGCGCTGCGCCCCGGCGACCTGCTGTTCTATCGGTTCAACAGCCGGCGGCCGCAGCGACTGCATGTCGTCATCTACATCGGCGGCGGGCGCGCCATCCATGCCTCGCCCAAGCATGGCGAGGTGCGCGAGATCGAGATCGCCCAGAGCATCTGGACGCGTCGGCTGGTCGCGACGGTCAGCCTGCTCTGAGTCAGTAGGGCCGGCCGTCCTTGTGCAGGGCCACGGTTTCCTGCTGGGTGTCGCCATCCCGGCCCACCTGCTGGCGGTAGTCCAGCAGGAGATCGTCGTCCGGATAGAAGCACTCGTCCTGCGGGTTGCGGGTGCCGACTTCCAGATAGACCGCGACCGTAGTGCCGCGATTGACCAGCTGGTGGCCGTCGCCGCTGCCGGCCGGGTAGCCGGCGCAGTCGCCGGCGCGCAGGGTCTGCTCGCCAGCATCGGTGCGCAGCACCAGTTCGCCTTCGAGCAGATAGACGAATTCTTCCTCGCGGCTATGCCAATGCCGCAGCGCCGACTGCCCGCCCGGCCCCAGCCGCACCCGGTTGACGCCGAACTGCCGCAGCCCCAGCGCCGCGCCCAGCTTCTGCTTGGCGCGATCCCCCATGCGTGACTTGAAGGGTTCGGGATAGCCGCTGCCGCGCAGTTCGGCGACGGCGTCGGAATCGAGGGCGGGCAGGCGCAGGCGCTCGGACATGGCTGGCTCCAGCGAAGAAATTGTCGCCAGTTTAGGCGCTGCCCAGGGCTGTGCGAATTTCCTCGGTGAAGGCTTCGCCGTAGTGCTTCAGCTTGGCCTCGCCCACGCCCGGAATCTCGGCGAAGGCGGTCAGCGTCAGAGGTTGGCGTTCGGCCATCGCCCGCAGCGCGGCATCGGCGAACACCACATAGGGCGGCACGCCCTGCTCGTCGGCCAGGCGCTTGCGCAGTGTGCGCAGGCGCTGGAACAGGGCCTGGTCGGCGCTGCCCAGCGGCGCGACTTCGGCGGCACCCGCGCGGCCGCCACGCACCTTACGCTCGCGCGGCGCCCTCTCGGCCTTGGGGGGCGCGGCGAGTTCGACCCGGCGCTCGCCCTTGAGCACGGTCCAGCTGCCGGCGGTGAGCACCAGCACCGGATAGCCGTCCTGGGTCTCGCCGAGCAGGCCTTCGTGCTTGAGCACGCGAACCAGATGGCGCCAGTCCTCGACCGGCCGGTCCCGGCCCAGGCCGTAGGTGCTGATCGCCTCGTGGTTCATCCGCACCAGCTTCTCGGTCTTGGCGCCGCGCAGGATGTCGATCACATGGCCGGCGCCGAAGCGCTGGTTGAGTTTCGCCAGCCGGGCGACGGTAGACAGCAGCTGCTGCGCCGGCAGGCTCCAGTCCTCGGTCACCCGGGGCGTGGTGCAGTTGTCGCAGGCGCCGCAGGGCCCAGCGAATTCCTCGCCGAAGTAACGCAGCTGCACGCTGCGCCGGCAGGCACTGCTCTCGGCGTAATCGAGCACCTGGCGCAGCTGCTGGCGCGCCTGGCGCTGCTCCTCCAGCAGTGGTTCGGCGGTGACCGGGTCGATCTTCTGCGCGATCAGGAACTCGGCGGTGTGGATGTCGCCAGCGCCGAAGTAGAGCGTGCAGCGCGCCGGCTCGCCGTCGCGACCGGCGCGACCGGCCTCCTGGTAATAGCCTTCCAGCGATTTCGGCAGGTCGTAGTGCAGCACCCAGCGCACGTCCGGCTTGTTGATGCCCATGCCGAAGGCGACGGTGGCGACCATCACGGATACGTCGTCGCGGATGTAGCGGTCCTGGTTGCTGGCGCGGGTCTCGCCATCGAGTCCGGCGTGATAGGGCAGGGCGGCGATGCCATCGGCCTGCAGCTTCTGGCTCAGCTCCTCGACCCGCTTGCGCGACAGGCAATAAACGATGCCGGCGCCGCCGGCGCGCGCCTGTGTCAGCAGCTCGCCGTAGGTCCGCGTGCTCTTGGGCTTGACCGCGTAGTACAGGTTGGGCCGGTCGAAGCTGGCGACGTGGACCGCCGCGTTCCGGAGCGCCAGCTGGCGCACGATGTCCTCGCGCACCCGCGGCGTCGCGGTGGCGGTGAAGGCGTAGACCGGCACCTGCGGAAAACGCTCGCGCAGGCGCGACAACTGCCGGTACTCGGGCCGGAAGTCATGGCCCCATTCGCTGACGCAGTGCGCCTCGTCGATGGTGATCGCCGACAGGCCCTGCGCCTCCACCAATCGAGGCAGGAAGCCGTCGAGAAACTCCGCCGTCAGCAGCCGCTCGGGCGCCAGGTACAGCAGCTTGACCTCGCCGCGCAGCAGCGCCGCCATGCGCTCGCTGCCTTCACCGGCCTTGAGGCTGGAATTGAGGAAGGTGGCGGCGATGCCGTTGTCGGCCAGCAGGCGCACCTGGTCCTGCATCAGCGCGATCAGCGGCGACACCACGATCATCACGCCTGGCATCAGCAGCGCCGGCAGCTGGAAGCACAGCGACTTGCCGCCGCCGGTGGGCATGATCGCCAGCAGGTCGCGGTGCGCCAGCGCATCGCGGACGATGGCCTCCTGGCCCGGCCGGAACTGTTCAAAGCCAAAGTGCTGCTTGAGCGCCGTGCGTAGCGGCGCCGCCGAGGATTCATCCATGGCGCGGAGTGTGGTGATTCGGGCGCGGAAAGCAAGCGGTTTTCGCGGCCGCACAGACGCTCATGGGCGCCCGGCTCCGGCGCTCGAGCCCCTGGGGTGGATTGCGGTGACCGGCTAGCTGCCTTAGAAAGGCGGCAGCCCCTCGACGGTCCGCGCCATGACTCCCCTGATCCAGTTGCTTCTGCTCGTGCTCGGCTTCACGGCCCTGGGGCTGGCGGCGGTGTACTACCGGGGTCTGCGGCAGGCGCCGGGTCGCGACCGCTTTGTCTGCGCCCATTGCGCCAGCCCTAGCCAGCACAACGAGCGCACGCTGGAAGCCCAGCGCAACGGCAAGGCCAAGTTCTTCTGCGAGCAATGCCACGGCGAATGGGCGCATCAGCACTCGGCGCCGCCGCTGGCCTATCAGGCAGAGTCCGGCCGCGCCGGCTGCCTGGGCACCACGGCGGCGCTGTTGCTGGTGCCGGCCCTGTTGTTGGGGGGAAGCTACCTGCTCGGCTGAATTCGGCCGATCCCCTGCCGCCGTAGCCACGCCGCCAGCCCGAGGCCGAGCAGCAAGTACAGCGGCAGTCCGCCGCCGTAGCGGCCGCCGTCCGCCGGCGGCGTGCCGCCGCCGCTGGAACTGGAACCACCGCTGCTGGAGCCAGCGCCCGCCTTCAGCCGCACACCGCGCGTCCCGGTCGGCTCCCAGACATCGCCCGGGCCGTCCTTGCTGCTGACGCGGCCGGCGATGCCGGGGCAGCCGTGCTCGAAGCTGGCCGGGTTGCCGCGCTCCTCGGCGGTGGTGCCGGTGCCGGCGCTGTCGATGGCGGCGCGCAGCAGGTCGGTGTTGTTGCTGAAGATGCCGTCGACGCCCAGTTGCAGCAGCAGGCTCATCTGCTGGCTGTCGTTGACGGTCCAGGCGTGGACGTCGTGGCCGGCGGCGTGGAAGCGCTGCACCGAGGTCGGGTCGAGCAGGATCGCCGCCGAATTCGGCGCGAAGGCGTCGATGTAATCCGGGCCATCCCCCGCCAGCACCCAGGGCAGGGTGGTCTGGTCCGGCGCCGTGAACAGGAAGGCGGTGGGGATGGTCGGCGTCAGCGCGCGCATGCGCTCCAGGCTGCCGGCGTCGAAGCTCTGCAGCATGACCGTGGAACTCTGGACATTGCCGTTGGCGACATCGCCGGTGGCGATCAGGCCCTTGCGCGTGAGCAGGTCGAAGAAGATCTGCTCGGCGCGGCCGCCGGCGGAGTCCTTGGTCTCGACATGGAAGCGCATCTTGGGGTTGATGCGCAGATAGCAGTCGAGCTGCTCCTCCAGCGCCACGATGTGGGCGCCGGCGTACTCGGGCTTGGCGAGGGTCGGGTTGGCGGTGTTGAACCAGCTGCCGAAGTCCATCTCGCGCAGCTCGGCGAGCGTGAAGCTATCGACCCGGCCGGTGGACTCGCTGGTGCGGTCGACGGTCTCGTCGTGGATGCAGACCGGCACCTCGTCCTTGCTGAGGATGAGGTCGCACTCGATCATGTCGGTGTCCTGCTCCAGGGCCAGGTCGTAGGCGAAGAAGGTGTGCTCGGGCGCGTAGGCCGAGGCGCCGCGATGGGAGATGGCGATCTGCGCCGCCTGGGCGGGCAGGGCGAGCGCGGCCAGGGCGAGGACGAGGGAGCGGTTCATGGGTGGTCGGCGGAACTGGAAAATGCCCACCAGCCTAAGCGGCCGATGTGAAAAGCCGATGACCCGTTCGGACGGCCCGCTGGTCGGGGCGCCCGCACCGCAGGTCCAGCAGGGCGAGCAGTAGCCATCCGCGGACTACACTGCCCACCGTCTGAACTCCCCTGGAGGTCGTATGCGCGCCCTTGTCGAATCCCCGCGCCGCTTGCTGCTGCCGCTTCTGCTGATGCTGAGCCTGAGCGCCTGTGGTGGCGGCGCCAGCAGCCCCGGCCCCGGCGACGAGGAGCCGGTGGCGACCCCCAAGGCCAGCCTGCAGCCTCGCAACTTCGCCGCCGACTGCGGCGACTTCCTGGGCTATGTCGCGGAGTCGCTGCGCAACCAGTACCTCAACGTCTACCAGTGTTACGCCGACCAGCCCTGTCCGATGCTGTCGGTGGCTGGCGGGCCGCTGGTGACCGATGCGCCTGGCAGCGGCAGTTCCAGCGGCGGCGGTGGCGCCGCCGCGCCGGAACGGGTGTCGCAGACCAATACCCAGGAAGCCGGCGTCGACGAGGCCGATATCGCTAAGGTCGATGCCAGCGACGGCCGCATCTACCTGCTGTCCGGGCACCGGCTGCTGGTGGTCGACGCCTACCCGGCCGAGGGCTTGGCGGAGCGGCCGCTGGCCGAGCTGGAGCTGCAGCGCGAGGGCGAGACCTTCTACCCGCAGGGGCTCTACCTCGACGCCGCGCAGGACCGCCTGGTGGTGCTGGGCGATGCCTATGACGGCAGCTATCGCGGCGAGGCGACCGCGATCCGGATCGACATTGCTGATCCCTCCGCGCCGGTCGAGCTGGAGCGTCTGGCGGTGCAGGGCTATTCCATCGACTCCCGCCGCGTCGGTCAGCGGGTGCACCGGGTGGTCGGCTACCAGCCGGACCTGCCGGCCTGGTTCTACGACAGCAGCGATGCGCTGCACGGCAAGCGCCAGCGCTATCTCGATGCCCGCGCCGCCGGGCGGGACGGCGAGGCGGAGTCCTTGCGCACGGAGATCGGCAGCGAGATCGCCGCGCGGGTCCGGGCCGCCGGCGCCGGCCCGCTCCTGCCCCGGTTGCGGCGCACACCGGCCGGCGTCGCGCCCAGCGAGCGCAGCCTGGCCTGCGCCGAGATCGCCCACGCCGAGGTCAGCACCGGCCTCGGCCTGGCCCTGATCGACAGCTTCAGCCTCGACGGCAGCACGCCGCGCGCGAGCTCCGGCCTCATCAACAACGGCTACCTGGTCTATGGCTCGGCCGACAACCTCTATCTGCTGCAACCGAGCAGCGGCTGGTTCTTCGCGCCGGCGCAGATCGAGGAGACCGCGATCTACCGGCTGGCGCTGTCGGCCACCGCCGCCGCCCGCTTCCAGGGTGTGGGCAAGGTCGCGGGCCATGTCCGCGACGCCTATTCGCTGTCCGAATACCAGGGCTATCTGCGGGTGGCCAGCACCCAGTCGCAATTCGGGCCGGACCGGGTCCGCTCGGCCAACCGGCTGACCGTGCTCAAGGCTGATGTCGCCGGCGATCTGCCCGAGGTCGGCCTGCTCGCCGACCTGGCGCCGGGCGAGCGCATCCAGGGCGCCCGGCTGATCGGCGCGCGTGGCTATCTGGTGACCTTCCGCCAGATCGACCCCCTGTTCGGCCTCGACCTTTCCGACCCGACCCGGCCCCGGGTCGCGAGCGAGCTGAAGCTGCCCGGCTTTTCCAGCCATCTGCAGCCGCTGGGCGAGGACTACCTGCTTACCGTGGGCCGGGCCGGCAGCGACGAGGGCCTGAACGGCCAGATCGGCATCCAGCTGTTCTCGGTGCGCGAGCTGGCCAACATCCGCCAGCTCGCCGGCATCACCCCGCAGGCCGGCGGCAGCGGCTATTCCTACAGCGTCGCCGAGTACGACCCGCACGCCTTCACCTACTTCGCCGATACCGAGGCGGCGGCGACTCCGGGCCGCCTGGTGATCCCGATGCAGAGCTGGAGCGAGCAGAGCGACGAGCAGTTCAGCGGCTTCCTGGTGGTGCGGGTCGATCCCGCCGACAGCAGCCCGCTGCGTGAGCTGGGGCGGATCAGCCACGGTGATTTTCCAGGTCGCGAGGAGGTCTGCGCGGGCGCTGCCAGTGACAGCCCCGCGCCCTGCGAGCAGTACTACCTGCGCTACGCCGAGCCGCGCCGCGCGGTGTTCCAGCAGGGCAGCAGCGGCAGCGTGCTCTACACGATATCCAGCGTCGGCATCATCGCCAGCGCCGCCGCCGCGCCGGCGACCGAGATCGCGCGCAAGGAACTGCCCTACGAGCCGGTCTGCTGCTACGCGCTGCCGGCCGACTGAAGCCGCCACACCGTAAACTCGCGCTCGCCGCCGAGCCCGCCAACCGCCGGGCTCGGCGCCCCCTCGGGTTGCCTCGCCACGCCATGCTCGCCAAGTTCATCGACTACCTGCGCCTCTGCCGCCTGCACAAGCCGGTGGGCATCTGGCTCCTGCTCTGGCCCACGCTCTGGGGGCTGTGGTTCGCGGCGGAAGGGCCGCCGACCTTCAAGGTGCTGTGGATCTTCGTGCTCGGCACCGTGCTGATGCGCTCGGCCGGCTGTGTCATCAACGACGTGCTCGACGCCGACTTCGACCCCAAGGTCGAGCGCACCCGGGACCGCCCCATCGCCGCCGGCCGGGTGACCCGGCAGGAGGGTGTGCGGGTGTTCGTGGCGCTGGCCCTGATCGCCTACGGCCTGGCCACCAAGCTCAACACCCTGACCGTGCTGCTGGCGCTGCCGGCGGTGGCACTGGCCGCCAGCTATCCCTTGATGAAGCGCTGGATCGCGCTGCCGCAGGCCTACCTGGGCTTGGCGTTTTCCTGGGGCATCCCGATGGCCTATGCGGCGGTGCGCGACGCCGTGGACTGGGGCGCGGCGATACCGCTGATGCTCGCCAACATCTGCTGGGTGATCGCCTACGACACCTATTACGCCATGGTCGACCGCGAGGACGACCTGAAGATCGGGGTGAAGTCGGCGGCGGTGCTGTTCGGCCGCCACGAGCTGCTGGCCACCGGCCTGCTACAGGCGGCGGCGCTGGGCCTGCTGGCGGCGGTTGGCGCGCATCGGGGCTGGATCTATTTCGCCGGCCTGGGCCTGGCGGCACTGATCGCCGCCGCGCTGCAATGGAGCGTGCGCGACCGCAGCCGCGCCGCCGCCTTCCGCGCCTTCCGGCTCAGTCACTGGCTGGGCTTCGTGATTTTCCTTGGACTTGCGCTGGATAGCGCTTTTCGCTGAGGGCTCCTGCTTCGGGGGTGGACGCTCGGGAATAGAGCTAATTTTTCGAGCGCGCCAGCTGTCGCAAGCGCGCGTCAGCGGGCGAGGATATTGCTAGTCCGAAACCCTCTTGCCCCCCAGGTGCCGCCTTGAGCCACGAGTCCCTCGAAAACGCCGATCGCCGTCGCCTGCTCAAGGCGGGCCTCGCGGTCGGTGCTGCCGCCAGTCTGCCCCTGCTGCCCGGTTGCGGCGCGCCGCCGGCCGAGCCGAAGGCGGGTGACGCCGAGTGGCGCAACTGGTCGGGCTCGCAGGTCTCGCATCCCAAGGCCTGGCTGAACCCGCGCGATGAGGCCGAGCTGGCGGCGCAGATGCGCGGCGCGGTCGGCAACATCCGTGTCACCGGCGCCAGCCATTCCTTCAGCGCGCTGTGCCAGACCGACGACACCCTGTTCTCGCTCGATCAGCTCAGCGGCATCATCAGCCACGATCCGGAGACACTGCAGGCGACGGTCTGGGCCGGCACCCGCCTGCGCGACATCGGCGCGCCGATGTGGAAGATCGGGCAGGGCCTGTCCAACCAGGGCGACGTCAATCCGCAGTCCATCGGCGGCGCCTGCGGCACCAGCACCCACGGCACCGGACCGACGCTGGGTTCGTTCTCCTCGATGGTGCGCGGCGTGCGGCTGGTGACGGCCGAGGGCGAGATCATCGACGCCGATGCGGAGCACGATGCCGAGGTGTTCCACGCCGCCAGCACCTCGCTGGGCGCGCTGGGCGTGGTCAGCCAGTTCAAGCTGCAGAACCGCAAGGCCTACAAGCTGCACGAGCGCGAGTTCGCCGAGCCGCTGGCCCAGGTGCTGGACAAGCTGGCGGCCTATACCCGCGACAACCGCCACTTCGAGTTCTGGCCCTTCATCGAATCCGACCTGGCGGTGGTGAAGATCCTCAACGAGACCGAGGCGGCCGATGTGCCGGCGCCGGAGGAGAACCTGCCGGTGACCGGAATCCTCAACCTGTTCGCGCGCCTGGCCGACACCGTGCCGGGTGCCGACGGTCCGCTGCAGCGCCTGCTGACGCGCCTGCACACGCCGGTGGACCGCATTGGTCGCTCCTACAACATCTTTCCCAGCGAGCGCGACTCGCGCTTCAACGAGATGGAGTACGAGCTTCCCGCCGAGCAGGGGCCGGCCTGCCTGCAGGAGATCATCGCGACGGTGAAGCAGTCGGAGGTCCGCACCCTGTTCCCGCTCGAATACCGTTACGTCGCCGCCGATGACTGCTGGCTGTCGCCGTTCTACGAGCGCGCCAGCTGCGCGATCTCGGTGCACCAGCACATCAGCGTCGACTACCGGCCGCTGTTCGATCTGGTCGAGCCGATCTTCTGGAAATACGGCGGTCGTCCGCATTGGGGCAAGCTGCACACGCTGGACGCGGCGCGGCTGAGTCAGCTCTACCCGCGCTGGGATGATTTCCTCCGGGTGCGGGAGCGGCTTGATCCCAAGGGCAAGATGCTGAACGCCCATCTCAAGAAGATTCTGGTGACGGCATGAAGCGCCGGACCTTGTTGTTGGGCAGCGCCGGCCTGCTGGCGGCGGGTGCCGTCATCAAGCGCCCGAAGGATATGGGCCAGCCTTACGAGCCTTATTTCGCCGCGCTCAATGCCGAGCTGAAGGCGAACGGCCCGATGCGGCCCAGCCTGGTGATCGACCTCGACCGGCTCGACCACAACATTGACCTGGTGAGCGCCTCGGTACGCAAGCATCCGGGCCGCCAGTTCCGCATCGTCGAGAAGTCGCTGCCCTCGCCGAAGCTGCTCGAATACATCAGCAAGCGCGCCAACACGAATCGGCTGATGTCCTTCCACCAGCCCTTCCTCAGCCACGATGCGGCGATGTTCCCGATGAGCGATCTGCTGCTGGGCAAGCCCCTGCCAGCGCGCTCGGCCGAACTGTTCTACAAGTCGCTGACCGGTCCCTTCGATCCGAGCCGGCAGCTGCAATGGCTGATCGACACCCCGGAGCGCGCGGCGCAGTACCTCGATCTCGCCAAGAGCCTGGGCACGCGCATGCGGCTCAACCTGGAACTCGATGTCGGTCTGCATCGCGGTGGCCTGGCTGCCGGCGAGGCCCTGGCCGCGACCTTGAAGCTGATCGCAGCGAATCCAGCGCTGCTGGAGTTCTCCGGCTTCATGGGCTACGACCCCTTCGTGGCCATGGTGCCCAGCCTGCTCGGCTCGCACGAGGAACTGCTGGCGAAGGTGATGGCGCGCTACCAGGCCGCCGTCGACCAGACCCGTCGCGACTTCGCGCCGCTCTGGCGGCCCGAAACCCTGACGCTCAACACCGCCGGCAGCCCGACCTACAAGCTGCACGAGAGCGAATCGCTGTCGAACGACATTTCAGTCGGCACCGGCCTGCTCAAGCCCAGTCATTACGACTTGGTGACGCTGGCCGAGCATCAGCCCGCCGTCTTCATCGCCACGCCGGTGCTCAAGGCCACCGGGCCGATCCAGATTCCGGCGCTGGATGCGAAGTCGAAGGTCTTCTCCTGGTGGGACGTGAACCAGCGCGAGACCTATTTCATCTACGGCGGCTTCTGGATGGCCGACTACGAGTCGCCCAGGGGCCTGCAGTTCAACGAGATCTTCGGTCACAGCTCCAATCAGGAGATCGTCAACGCCTCGGCCTCGGTCGGGCTCAAGGTCGACGACCAGGTGTTCTTCCGCCCGACCCAGGTCGAGGGCGTGCTGCTGCAGTTCGGTGATCTGATTGCGACGCGCGGCGGCAAGATCGTCGAGTACTGGCCAGTGTTCAGCTAGTTTCTAGGCTGGCAACTCCAGCCAATGGCTCTTCGGAAAGTGCATTGGTTTAACCAACGCCGGTCGGCGAACTGCACGCTTCGATGAAGCGCTCTCCAAGCGACGTAAACGACAGATTTCTTATTTCAGTTGATTTGACATAGGCGTCCTGGTGCCACTTTGCACCGACGTATTCCGGTTCTACATACATCTCTATCGAAAGGAGCCGAAGTCTCAACATGTTGTCCAGCCAAACAGCGGCGTTTTTTTCATTGCAACTCGCAATTGAGCTGCAAAAGCCAGTGAACTGCTTTTCGAGAGACTGTTCATTCGAGTAGGAGGGCGACTCGACTTTGCTTGAGAACATTGCCTCGTGCTCTGGCTTTTTGTGCAGCTCTTTCAGAATCAATGCTTCTTCAGGGCTTAGTTGCTCGACCAGATATACATACGACGGATGAACAGACTGGGTTGAGCGCGAGTCCATCGCCTTCAGGAGTAGTTCTGCATACATATCTCTGAGCGTTGGGGAATCGTGTGCCATCGCTACATGCGTTATCACGGGAATCGCGATGCGCAGCGAAGGTCCAGTGACGAATTCGGGAGGGATATCCCGCAAGCGCTCGGAAATCTTCTCCTTGAGCCAGTCCTTTGCCTGCTCGTAGCTCCAGTCGATAAGCGCGATGGGTGACAACGCAATTTTGCTGATCGAGTCCAAAGCGCGACCGACGCGTTCCGCTGTTGGATGAGCCAGATCTTTGTAGATGTCGGCAGCAAGTTTTGCCGCGATGTCTTTTCCCAAGTCACTTTCGTCGCTCATGTAATAGCCCCCTTGGAAAGCTTTAACGGCTGTCTTGCAATTGTCCACGCTTCAACGCGCACTGCTCCAGCCGCCTTGCAAGCCCGCGCCAGCTCATCCAGCGTAGCGCCGGTCGTCATCACGTCGTCGAGCAGGGCGATATGCAGTCCGCCGACGTCGCCCTCCACGGCGAAGGCGCCGCGCAGATTGCGGCGCCGCTGGGCGGCGCTGAGGCCTATCTGGTCGGGCGTGGCGCGGATTCTTCGCGCTTTGTTCGGATCAACCGCAATCCTCAGCTCCCGGCCCAGATGCCGCGCCAGTTCCAGCGACTGGTTGTAGCCGCGTCGGAACAGGCGGCCCCGGTGCAGTGGGACTGGGATCAGCAGCGCCGGTAGCGGTTCGGCGCGTCGCCGCAGCGCCTCGGCCATGGCCTGCGCCAGCCAGCGCGCCTCGCGGAAGCGGGCGGCGTACTTGAGTCCGAGCACTGCCTGCGCGGACGGCGTGCCGTAGCGGAAAGCTGCGAAGGCGGCGTCGAAGGCGCGTGGCCGCTTCTGGCAGGCCGGGCAGGGCAGGCCGAGCGGCAACGCCCTCACCCCACCCAGGGCTCGGCCCTGGGTTCCCCCCCCTCCCGCAGGCGGGAGAGGGGCATCGGTCACGGGCGATGCGCCCGTGCTGAATGCTTGCGGCAGGGCGCAGCCAGGACAGGCCGGGCGGTTCCAGGGCAGCTCCTGCTGGCAGGCCGCGCAGACCAGTCCGGCGCCGTTGGCGCCACAGAACTGGCAGCTCGCCGGCAACAGGCCGTCAACCAAATTGCTGAATATCAAGTTGACAGCCTCCCCTGACGCTGCCGAAACTCCCGCCCACTCTAAATCTTCCGCCTAGCCCGAATCGCCATGGCCGCCGACGCCTCCTCCGCTGCGCCCTTGCAGGACCCTGCCCTCCGCCACGACTGGAGTAAGGCCGAAGTCGAGGCGCTGTTCGCGCTGCCGTTCAACGACCTGCTGTTCCAGGCGCAGAGCCTGCACCGTCAGCACCACAAACCCAACAGCGTACAGCTCTCGACCCTGCTGTCGATCAAGACCGGCGCCTGTCCCGAGGACTGCGCCTACTGCCCGCAGTCGGTGCGCTTCGAGACCGGCCTGAAGAAGGAGCCGCTGCTCGATGTCGAGGTGGTGCTGGAAGCCGCGCGCGAGGCGAAGGACAACGGCGCCACCCGCTTCTGCATGGGGGCGGCCTGGCGCTCGCCGAAGGATCGCGATCTGGACCGCGTCGAGGCGATGGTGCGTGGTGTCAAGGCGATGGGCCTGGAGACCTGCGTGACCCTGGGCATGCTCAAGCCGGCGCAGGCCGAGCGCCTCGCCGACGCCGGGCTCGACTACTACAACCACAACCTCGATACCTCGCCGGAGTTCTACGGCAAGATCATCTCGACCCGCACCTATGAAGACCGCCTCGACACGCTCGCCAATGTGCGCGCGGCGGGTGTGAAGGTCTGCTGCGGCGGCATCGTCGGCATGGGCGAGCAGGAGAGCGACCGCGCCGGCCTCTTGCAGCAGCTCGCCAATCTCAGCCCGCATCCGGAAAGCGTGCCGATCAACGATCTGGTGCAGGTCGAGGGCACGCCGCTGAAGGGCGCCGAGCAACTGCATCCCCTGGAATTCGTGCGCATGATCGCGGTCGCCCGCGTGCTGATGCCGAAGAGTTATGTCCGACTCTCGGCCGGCCGTCAGGCGATGAGCGAGGAAACCCAGGCCCTGTGCTTCCTGGCCGGCGCCAACTCGATCTTCTACGGCGAGAAGCTGCTGACCACCGCCAACCCGCAGAACGAGAAGGACCGTGCCCTGCTGGCGCGGCTGGGCATCAGTACCGAGGGCTCGGTCAGTGCGCCGCCGGCCGCTGCGCGCGAATCGCAGCAGGGCGAGAGCTGTTCGACGCGCTGCTGCTGAGGCCTTATTAGGAGATGGATTCCGGCGCTGCGCCCATGTCGCCACTCGACCAGCGTCTCGCCACCCAGCTGGCCCAGGCGCGTGCGCAGGACCTGCACCGGGTACGCCGCATCGTCGAAGGCGGTCACGGCGCCCGCATCGTGGTTGACGGCCGCGACTGCCTGAATTTCTGTTCCAACGACTATCTCGGTCTCGCCACCGATCCGCGTCTGGCCGAGGCCGCGCGCGCGGCACTGGGGCAGGGCACCGGCAGCGGTGCGGCGGCCCTGGTGTCCGGCTACAACCGCGAGCATGCGGCGCTGGAGGAAGAGCTGGCGGATTTCCTGCAGCGGCCGCGTGCCTTGCTGTTCTCCTCGGGCTGGGCCGCCAACCTGGGTGTGCTGCGGGCGCTGCTCGGGCGCGAGGATGTGCTGATCGCGGACGAGCTGAACCATGCCTCGCTGATCGATGGCGGAAGGCTGGCTGGGGCGCGCTATGTGCGGGTGCCGCACGCGGACGTTGCCGCCTATGCCGCCGCCTTGCAGGACGAAGCTCCCCTCCCCCTGGCGGGGAGGGGCTGGGGGAGGGGGGCTGTCGCAGCGGGGGGGCTCGCTCCGAAATCACCAGAGACCCGAGAGCGCGTGACTGGCGAGTGCCCGAGCGGTGCTGATCTTCCCCCTCCCCGCGATTGGCTACTGGGGACTGACTCAATGTCAGTCCCCAGCTCGGCCAATCGCCCTCCCCGCAAGGGGGAGGGGGACTTCAGGCTGATCGCCACCGACAGCGTGTTCAGCATGGATGGCGATCTCGCTCCGCTGGCTGAACTGTCGCGTCTTTCCATCGAGCACGGCGCCACCCTGATGGTCGACGACGCCCACGGCTTCGGCGTGCTGGGCCCGGATGGGCGCGGTGCACTCGCGGCCACCGGGGCCGAGGCCGACATCCTCATGGCCGGATTCGGCAAGGCGCTCGGCACCGCCGGCGCCTGCATCGTCGGCAGCGAGCCCCTGATCGACTATCTGGTGCAGCGTGCCCGTACCTGGGTGTTCTCGACCGCGCCGCCGCCAGCGCTGGCGGCGGCTACCCGCGCCTCGCTGCGACTGATCCGCAGTGAAGAGGGGCGGCAGCGGCGCGCGCGGCTACAGGCGCATATCGCCCGGTTCCGCGCCGGCGCAGCGCAACTTGGCCTGCCGCTGAGTGCTTCCGAAACCGCGATCCAGCCCCTGGTGCTGGGCGAGGCGGCGCGGGCGATGGCGGTATCGCGGGCGCTGTACCAGCGCGGCCACTGGGTGGCGGCGATTCGGCCGCCGACGGTGCCGGCGGGTACTTCCCGGCTGCGCATCACGCTGTCGGCCGCGCATTCCGAGGCCGAGATCGACGGCCTGCTGACGGCCTTGGCCGAAGCCCTGCGGGCGGCATGAGCCGGACGCTGTTCATCACCGGCACCGACACCGATGCCGGCAAGACCTGGGTCGCCTGTGCCCTGCTGCGGCGCCTGCGCGAACAGGGCCTCGCGGTCCGGGGCTACAAACCGGTCGCCTCCGGTTGCGTCGAGACTGCCGGGGGTTGGCGCAGTGCCGATGCCCTGGCCCTGATCGAGGCCGGCTCTGGCGGCGCGGCCTACCAGGATCACAACCCCTACGCCTTCGGCCCGGCCATCGCCCCCCACCTGGCGGCCGCCGAGGCCGGTCTGGAGATCGAGCCCGCGCGGCTGGCTGCGGCACATGCCCGCCTGGCGGAAGGGCAGGACTGGGTGATCGCCGAAGGGGC
>JAUYNO010000055.1 GCA_030696045.1 Stagnimonas sp.
TGGCTCCGTCTTGCGACTTGGCAACCCTTTGTACCGGCCATTGTAGCACGTGTGTAGCCCTGCCCATAAGGGCCATGAGGACTTGACGTCATCCCCACCTTCCTCCGGTTTGTCACCGGCAGTCTCTCTAGAGTGCCCAACTAAATGATGGCAACTAGAGACGAGGGTTGCGCTCGTTACGGGACTTAACCCAACATCTCACGACACGAGCTGACGACAGCCATGCAGCACCTGTCTCAGAGCTCCCGAAGGCACTCCCGCATCTCTGCAGGATTCTCTGGATGTCAAGACCAGGTAAGGTTCTTCGCGTTGCATCGAATTAAACCACATACTCCACCGCTTGTGCGGGCCCCCGTCAATTCCTTTGAGTTTCAACCTTGCGGCCGTACTCCCCAGGCGGAGAACTTATCGCGTTAGCTACGACACCGACTCGTAAAACGGGCCGACGTCAAGTTCTCATCGTTTACGGCGTGGACTACCAGGGTATCTAATCCTGTTTGCTACCCACGCTTTCGTGCCTCAGTGTCAGTTCAGGCCCAGGTGGCTGCCTTCGCCATTGATGTTCCTCCCGATATCTACGCATTTCACCGCTACACCGGGAATTCCGCCACCCTCTACCAAACTCGAGTCTCGCAGTATCGAACGCAGTTCCCAGGTTGAGCCCGGGGCTTTCACATCCGACTTACAAAACCACCTACGCACGCTTTACGCCCAGTAAATCCGATTAACGCTTGCACCCTCTGTATTACCGCGGCTGCTGGCACAGAGTTAGCCGGTGCTTATTCTGTTGGTACCGTCAACGCTCCTCGTATTAGGAGAAGTTTTTTCTTCCCAACCTAAAGTGCTTTACAACCCGAAGGCCTTCTTCACACACGCGGAATTGCTGGATCAGGCTTTCGCCCATTGTCCAATATTCCCCACTGCTGCCTCCCGTAGGAGTCCGGACCGTGTCTCAGTTCCGGTGTGACTGATCGTCCTCTCAGACCAGTTACTGATCGTCGCCTTGGTGAGCCATTACCTCACCAACAAGCTAATCAGACATAGGCTCCTCTAAAGGCGTGAGGTCTTGCGATCCCCCACTTTGCTCTTGCGAGATCATGCGGTATTACCCTGAGTTTCCCCAAGCTATCCCCCACCTAAAGGCAGATTCCTATGTATTCCTCACCCGTCCGCCGCTGGATATTGCTACCCCGCTCGACTTGCATGTGTTAGGCATTCCGCCAGCGTTCAATCTGAGCCAGGATCAAACTCTCCAATTATTTTAAAACTGGAAACGCACTACAGACTGCTAAGGTCCGCAATGCTTGAGCTTCGATCCGGCTTGTGAGCCATCTCGATGCTCTCTGTGTTGCTGGCTTAGCCAACACCAGGAGCATCCACTCAAATCACTTGTCTTTAACTTTTAAGGAGCTTTGCTGGCTAGGCCGTCGCACTTTTTGCGCCGCGCCCCGTCAGCAGGGGAGGCGAATAATAGCGAGATTTCCTAAGGCGTCAACGAACAAGTGCAACATGACATGTAACTGCATGTTTTACAACGATAAACGCTTCGCGCCAAACAAGCTCACGATGGCTGGAATCTGACCAGAATGAGGCCCCGGCCTGAATTTTTCGGCGCTCGGTCACTGATTCCAACGGCGGCTTCGCCGCATCAGCAGTCATCAAGCCCAAAGACAGGTCGGCAGAACAAGTAGCTTGCTCGCCCACTGCTGGCTGATCTATAAATGACCAACCAGTCAGTCATGGAGCATACATGCCCGCCTCCCCCACCCTCCACGTCCGCTCGGACGGCGCCGGCCCCGCGCTGGTCCTGCTGAGCGCCAATCCCGGCGATGGCCGCGACTTCGACGGCATCGTCCCCGCCCTCGCGCAGCGCTTCCGGGTACTGCGGCCGGACTGGCCGGGCTATGGTGGCTCCCCGGCGCCGGAGCCGCCGGAACGCGCCAGCGCCAGTTACTTCCTTGAGGTGTTCACACGGTGGATGGAAGAGGCCGACGCCCCCCGTGCGCACCTGCTTGGCAACTCGGTCGGCGGCAACGTGGCCCTGCGCTACGCGCTGACGCATCCACAACGGGTATCGAGCCTGGTGCTGGTCTCCAGTGGCGGTTTCACCGCGCACAATCCAGTCACGCGCGGCTTCTGCCGCCTGCAGGGGCAGCTCTGGTTCAAACACCTGCTGGGGGATCGCTTCACCCGTGCCTATCTGCGTGCTCGCAATCCACTGACACGGGCAATGATCGCTCGCGCTGGCGGCGAGCAGGCGACGGACTCGGCCCTGCGGGTGAACGCGGCCGTATGGCGCAGCTTTCTCGAGCCGGCGCACGACCTGCGCGTGTCGGCGCGGGCGCTGGCGGTCCCGACCCTGGTCACTGGCGGACGCCACGACCCGGTGATCCCGGCCAAACGCGACACGGCCCTGGCTGCGCGCACGATCCCTGGAGCGGAGCTGCATGTGTTCGACACCGGCCACGCCCCTTTCGCGGAGGCACCGGAGGACTTCCTCGCCGTCGCATCGGCCTTCTGGAACCGCCATGGCGCGTGACCCGGAGCCGACCCGCGAAAAGCTGTTACGCGCCGGCGAGCAGCTGGCAGCGGAGCACTCGCTGGGAGAACTGCGGGTGGATGCAATCACCGCGCTCAGCGGCGTTGCCAAGGGCACCTTCTACGTCCACTTCAAGACCCGCGCTGACTATCTCGTCGCTCTGCACCGACGCTTCCACGACCGGCTCGCGGCCAGCATTGACGGCGCACTCGCCCGCCAGCCGCCGGGACGCGCACGGCTGCTGGCCGGAAGCCTTGCCTATCTCGACGGCTGCCTCGCCGAGGGCGCTTTGAAGGCGCTGCTGCTGGGTGCGCGGGTGGAACCGGACATCCAGCAGGAAGTGGCGCGCCAGAACGCACGCTTCGGCAAGCTGGCGGCGCAGGACCTGGCGCGGCTGCACGGCCCGGAGCCGGCGCAAACCGGGCGGCTGTGGGTAGCCATGGTCGCCGAAGCAGCCCTGGCCGAGCGCGAGGCTGGAGCGCCGCTGCCGGCACTGCGCGCGGCCCTGGCCGGCTTCCTCACCGGCTTCGCCGACCGCGACTAGAACTGCTACGCGGCACGAACTTCGACGCGAACAGACGCCGGCGATCTACCTCAGAGCGCCGCTTCCTGCGCGCGCGCCTGCAGCAGTACAGCGGCGATGCGGTCAATGTCCGGGATGATCGCCTCGGTACTGCCGATGCGGACCCGTGACAGCACGAACTCGGAACGATCACTGTCGCGTAGAGGCAGCGGCGCAATCGCCACACGACTCAGCGTGATGAGGTGCGGATAGCCCTGACAAACGATGGCGAACGGCAGATCCTCGGCGCGGCCGCCGGTGGGGTGCAGCACCACCAGGCGCGAGCGCTTGTTGAGCGGCGGCCAGCTGTCGCCATTGAGCGCCTCGAAGTGCACCACCGGCACCCGCCGGTCGCCCCAGCTGAGACTACCGGCCAGCCAGTTCGGCCCGGCACCTTCGGACTTCAGCGCATCCTGGCCGATCGCTTCCGCGACCGCCGAATTGGGCAGCAGTAGGATGTCCTCGCGCAGTGAGAGCAGAACGCAGTAGAGCTGCTCGGGAACCTGTAGTGGTTCGTCGTCGCTCATATGAGCTGCTCCGAGATGACCGCTGCGCAGCTCATATGAGCCGACCAGTTGCTTTCTCCGCAGCTCATATGAGCTGCTCCGCCAGCACGCTGCGCACTTCGCTCATCAGCTGGTCTTCCTGGTAGGGCTTGATCAGGTAACGGTTGACACCCAGGCTGGCGGCGCGCGCGCGGTGCTTCTCGCCGGAGCGCGAGGTAATCATCACGATTGGCACGCCGGCGATGCGGTCGGTGTTGCGGACGAAACCGGCGACCTCGAAGCCGTCAGCGCGCGGCATCTCGATATCGAGCAGGATCGCCGCCGGGGTTTCGGTCTGCAGCTGGGCGATGGCATCCAGGCCGTCCTTGGCGGTAATCACCCGGAAGCCCTGGCGCAGCAGCAGGCGCTCGGCGACCCGGCGCATGGTGATGGAATCGTCCACCACCATGATGAGCTCGCCCTCGCGATCCTTGTCCGCCGCCTCGGCTGCGGCGGCGCGGGCGGCGGCCTCGGCGATCAGCTTGCGACGGGCGCGATCAACAATCAGCGCCGCCGGATCCAGGATCAGCACCACCTGGCCATTGGGCAGGATGGTGGCGCCAGCAACACCGGAGATCGACGACAGCTGCGGACCAACCGCCTTCGACACCACCTCGCGGTTGCCCAGCAGGCCGTCGACGATCAGCGCGGCGCGGCGCTCGCCGCCACCCAGACCCTCGCCCAGGCGCACCAGCACCGCCGGCACCGTGCGGGCATCGGCCGCCGGCGGCGTCACCGGCAGGTCAATGAGGTCCGCCAGATGGCGCACGCGGTAATCGTGGCCGCCATAGCTGAAGGCCAGCGCGCCCTCGACCTGGGCCTTGGCCAGCATCGCCACCGGAATGCGGGCAATGCCGTCGATGGCGGTCAGCGGCAGCGCATAACTCTCGTGGCCGACCGCCACCATCAGCGCCTGGGACAGCGCCAGGCTGAGCGGCAGGCGGATGATGAAGCGGGTGCCCTTGCCCGGCACCGAGCGCAGTTCCAGCGAACCGCCGAGCTGCTTGACCTCGCTCGCCACCACATCGGTGCCGACGCCGCGACCGGCGTTCTGCGACAGCGTGCTGGCGGTGGAAAAACCGGACTCGAAGATGAACTGCGCCACGTCCTCGTCGCCCAGCTGGGCATCGGCGGGCATCAGGCCCTGCTCGATGGCCTTGCGCCGGATGGCGCCGAAGTCCAGCCCCTTGCCGTCGTCGGCGATTTCCATTAACAACTGAGTCCCTTCGCGCTTGAGCGAGACCATCACCGTGCCAACCGAGGACTTCTCGGCCAGCGCCCGCTGCTCCGGAGACTCCAGACCGTGCACCACGGCATTGCGCAGCAGATGCTCGATGGGCGCGGTCATGCGTTCCAGCACGTTGCGGTCCAGCTCGCTCTCGACGCCGCTGAACACCACCTCGGCGTACTTGCCTTCCTCCTGCGCGGTCTGCCGCACCACGCGCTGCAGGCGCGCCACCTGGCGCGAGAACGGCACCATCAGGGTGCTCATCAGACCCTGCTGCACCGAGGCGTTGATACGCCCCTGCTGCTGCAGCAGGCCCTGGGCGTCATCGACCACCTGGTCCATCAGCACCTGCACCGAGGCAAGGTCGTTGACCGACTCGGCGAGCGCACGCGACAGCTCCTGCATGCGCGAGTAGCGATCCATTTCCAGCGGATCGAAGTCCTGCGTGTATTGGTCCGGCACCGCAGCCGAGAGACCACGGGCGACAATCTGGGCCTCGGTCTCGATGTCGAGCATGCGCAACTGCTCGCGCAGGCGCACCACGGTCTGGGTCATTTCACCGAGCTGCGCCTGCAGCGCGGCGTTCTGCTGTTCCAGGCGCGAGCGGTAGATGGAGATCTCGCCGGCCTCGTTGAGCATGGCGTCCAGCGCTTCCACCGACACCCGCGCCAGCTCACGCCGCACCGCCGACTGGCTGGCGTCTTCCTCCGGCTTCCAGAACAGCTCCGGCCGCCAGCCGATGGGCGCGGCGGCGGTCGCCGGCAGCAGCGGCACCGCCTCGGGCATCGGCGCCGGTTCGAACTCCACCGGCGCTTCCACCACCGGCGGCGCGGACTCGCGCACGGTGACCGTGTAGTGTCCGCGCGCCAGGGCGTCGTGCAGATGCTCCATGGCTTCGAGCTGGGCCCGCAGGGCGCCGTGCTCGATCTCGCTGGGCGGGCCGCTGCGCAAGCTCAGGTGGCTGACCTCGGTCTCCATGTCATGAGCGAGGTCGCCCATGTGCGAGAAGCCGGTCATGCGGGCGCCACCCTTGAGGGTATGCAGGGCGCGCTGCAACTCGCGCACCGCTTCCTCGTCACGGGAATCGCGACTCCAGGCAGTCAGCGCACCGTCCATCGCCTCCAGCATCTCGGTCGCCTCGGCGACGAAGATATTGGCCAGCTCGGGGTCGATCTCGGAGTCCAGCTGCACCGGTTCGCGGCGACTTGCCCTTTGCGCCGGCGCGCCTAGGGCCTCGCCGTCGGTGTCCGGCGCCAGCGCCGGGTCGTCGCTGATGTTCGGCAGCGGCGCATCCGGCTCCAGGACCGGAGTCGACTCGAAGCTGAACTCGGTCGCCGGCTGCTCGAAACGATCCAGAACGGGCTCCGACGACGAAGCCGGGCCGGGATCAAATCCGGCGGCGGCCTCGGGCAGCGGGTCGACCGGCGCGGAATCCGGCTCAAATGCGGATAGCGAGGCTTCACCGACCGCCAGGCCTTCGGCGGAAACCGGCGCGGATTCTTCCAGGAGAACCGGCTCCTGCTCGACCGGCGGCATCTCGATCGCCTCGCGCGGCATCGCCTCGATGGCGATCGGCAGGTTGGCGACGGCGGCCTCCATCACCGGCACCGTTGCCAGCAGGGCGGCGTGGGTGGCGATGCCGTCCTGACGGCCGGTGGCCACCTGGTTCAGGCGCGACTCCAGGCTGTGCGCGACATCGCCCAGTGCCGCCATGCCGGCCATGCGCGAGCTGCCCTTGAGGGTGTGCAGCGCGCGCAGCAGCCCTTCCGGCGGTGCCTGCAGTCCATCCAGGCGCCAGCTGGCCAGCCCTTCGCGCAGGTCGTCGAACAGCTCGGCAGCCTCGGCCTGAAAAATTTCCGCCAGCTCCGGATCCAGCGGCAGCTCCGGCGGCGGAATCACCGGCAGGGGCTCGGCCTCTGGCCCCGGGACGAACTCCGGTTCGACCCAACTGCTATCGGCGTCCGCGGCGCTCGGTTCCGGTTCCGGTCGCGCGAACTCGATCACCTCAATCTGCTCGACCGGGCCGCTCACCTCGATCGGCGCAGCGGCGGGTGCTTCGGCCAGCAGTTCCGTCTCGAGTTCGACTTCGGGCGGCGCCGGGGCCTCCCAGCTCATCTCCACCGGCAAGGGAGCGGCCGTCGCCGGCTGCGGCGGCGCGAGGTCGCCGACGCGGGTCGGCAACCGCCGCAAGCGCTCGGCCAGAGCCCTGCCGTTGTCACGCAGACTGCCGTCGCGGAACAGATCGAGATACTGGAACAATTCCTCGAGTGCATCGCCAATGCGGAGGAAGAAGGCCGGGTCGGGCGTGGCGGCGTCGACCCGGCCCAGGCGCTCGGCCAAGGCATCACAGGCCAGCGCCAGCGCCGAGCATCCGGCCTCGCGCGACAGCTCCTGCAAGCGCTCGGCAGCCTGCCGCAACTCCGGCGCACGGGTGGTCTCGGTTGCCGCCGCAGCCCAGGCGGCGAACCCCTGCTCCAGACCCTGCAGCTGCTCGAACGCCTGCGTGACAAAGGTTTCGCGGCGCTGGTTGCCACCGCCCTCGCCGGGCGGCGGCAGGAAACTGCGCGCCGCCTCGACCCGGGCCAGCCAGTCGGTAGCCGGCGGCAGCTCGGCCTTGCCGGCCTCGCGCACCCAGTCGCGGAACACCGGAATTGCCTCGCGCAGCAGGGCACGCAGCTCCGGCGTCAGCGGCAGGGCGGATTCGCGCAGGCCTTCCAGCAGCTGCTCGAACGCGGCCGCGAGCTGGCTCAGGGCCTCGGCATTGACCACCGCGGCACTGCCCTTGATGGTGTGCAGGGCCCGCACCGCCTCGTCGTCGACGGCCGGCGGCGGCTCGTTGTCCAGCCATTGCACCAGGTAGGCGAGACGATCCAGGGCATCCTCGCGGAACACCCCCAGCACCTCGTCGTCGATCATCTGCGGCGCGCGGCCGCTGGCCAGGAAATGGGCGTGCTCGACCAGCGCCTGCGCCTCGCTGTTCAGTTCGACACCCTGGCCGTCGCGGAACTCCGTGAGCAGGATCGGCAGCAGGCGCAGGGTGCGCTCGACCACCTCGACCACGGCAGAATTGACCGGTAGCGCACCCTCGACGCAGCGGTTGAGCAGATGCTCCACCGCCCAGCCGACCTCGCCGATCTGGCTGGCGCCGACCATGCGGCCACTGCCCTTGAGGGTGTGGAAGGCGCGGCGCAGCTCGGCGATGGTGTCGGGGTTGTCGGGCGCGCGCTGGAACCCGGGCAGGACCCGCGACAGCAGCTCGCGCACCTCCTCGGCTTCTTCCAGGAAGATGTCGCGGATCTCCGGGTCTTCCTCGGCGGCGGCGAGCGGTGGCGGCGCAGTGTCGGCGCCGGCCTCGGCGGCGCGCACGTCGTCCTCGGTTTCCTTCAACAGCGCCAGCAGCTCGGACTCGGCCTGGTCGGTGAGGTCGGGCGCCTCCTCGGCCGGGTTGAAGCGCAGGCGCTCGATCGCCAGCGACAGCTCGTCGAGAAGGCGGTCGGTGCTGGGCAAGCCATCGCGCAGCGCTTCGAGATAGATCTCCAGGCCGGTGATCGCCTCGGCGAACTGCGCCGCCTCGACCGCGTCGGTGCGCAGGCGCGGGAACGCCGCCACCCGCAGCCAGCTCTCCAGGCGCGCGGCGAGGATGGCGGCGCGCTCGCGATCCAGCATCACCAGGCCGGCGGCGACTTCGTTGAGCAGCTGCGCTGGCTCGTCGGTGGGCGCGGCCTGGCCATCCTTCAGATAGGCGTCGAGCAGGGTCTTGAGCTTGGCCAGATCGACCAGCATCTCGCGCAGCAGGGCAGCGATGCCGTCCTGCAGGTCGCGCGAATGCGGAACCTCCTCTTCCAGCTCTGGCGCGGCGCCGGCGGCGCCCGGTCGCAGCTGCCGCAGCGGCCGCAACAGGGCGTTCTCCAGACTGTGCTCGACCGTCAGCAGGGCGGTGGCCAGCCCCATCCAGCGGCCCTCGCTGACACTGTCGACCTCACTGGTGAGCTGGTCGAGGCTGACCGCCTGGTTGGCGAGCACCTGCTCCAGCTGGCTCAATCCCAGCAGCGCCAGGGTGCGCGACATCCGCAGCGTGCGGTCACGGGTGTGGGTCCAGGTATCGGCCGAAATGCGGCCGGAGCGACGTGCGAGGTCGATCTCGTCCTTGATCTGGCCCAGATCGCGACGGACTTCCTCGGTGACCTTTTCCAGCAGGCGGGTATTGGGGCCGCGCAAGCGGCGGCGCGCCTCCGACAGCTGCGGCTCCATCGGCAGATGGCCGTCGAGCGGCAAGGCCTCGCGCAGGCGCTGCCAGCGCGGGCCAGAGCAGTCGAGCGCGGCGGCGTAGCCGACCAGCCGCCAGGAAATCTCACCCTGCTGACCGGCGGCACCGCGCTCGCCATGCTCGGCCAGCAGCTTCATCTGCTGGCCCATGCGACCGAACCAGCGCTTCAGCTCCAAGGCATCGGCCCGCGGATGCAGGCGCAGTGAATCGGTTGCGGCGGCGCAACTGCTCCACAGCAGGTAGACACCGGAATCGGTGGTGTTGACCGCGATCTGTTCGGCGACCTTGCCGAGCTTGCTCAGGGCATCGTCGGAATCCTGGCCCTTGAGCCATTGCAGCAGCACCGCCTGGAACGGCACCAGCAGCTTGCGGGCGACGATGCCGGCGTTGCCCTCGACCCGGGCCGGCTGCATCGGCACTGGCAACCTCGGATCGAGCTGCTGCATCTGCCGCACGAACAGATCGGCCTCGGTCAGCGCCGGCTTGCCGCGCGCCAGCCGCAGCTCGGATATCACCGGCTGCAGCACTGCCGCCCGGTCGGGCTGGCCGAGCAGCAGGCTGTCGAGGTAATCGGACAGCTGCAGGGTGGCGCCGCTGACGGCGGCCAGGGCCTCCTCGGCCCGGGTGGTGACGCCGTCCAGGCAGTCCTGCACGGTGGCACGCAGCTCGCCCGCCAGCAGCGCGGCGCCGAAGCTGCGCACCATCGCCAGCGCGCCTTCGACCTCGGCCAGCTCGGCGACCGCCTCGCGCAGGCCGTTGCCGGCTTCCGGGTCCTCCTGGTACTGATCCAGCTGCAGCCGCACCCGGTGCAGGCCGCCATCGATCTCGGCCCGCATCCACTTCAGGCCGTTGGCCATCAGCAGCGGTACCCGCGGCAGATCACCAGCCGGCATGGGCGAACTCCGGACTGGCCACCACCTTGCTGAAGCTGAACGCCAGCCAGGGCTGGTGGGCACGCTCGAACGCGCCCAACAGGTAGGGCGCGAAGGCGCCGCTGAAGGCCAGCTGTTCGTGCTGCTGATCGCCGGCGACGAACTGCCGGTAGCCGGCGACCTCGTCGACCAGGAAGCCGACCGGCACCCGCGGTGAGTTGTAGACCAGCACCCGGCTGCCCTGCAGGTCGGTGCGACGTGGCAGGCCCAGGAAGAGCGCCAGATCGGCCACCGGCAGGATGCCACCGCGGACATTGGCCACGCCCATCAGCCAGGGTTTGGCGCCCGGCGCGCGGGTCAGCGACGGTGGGGTGATGATTTCCCGCACGTCTTCGCGCGGCGCCACGCACCAGTGATCGCGCAGACGGAAGCCCAGGCCCAACCAGAAGTCGGCGCGCCGCTGTGACACGTCTGGCCGGGCGGCGCGCACGCGCGCCTCCATGGCGGCCAGCAGTTCGTAGGGCGCGTCGCGTAGGGCTCGAAGATCAGCCGTCATGACCTACTTGGCCGGTTTCAGGTAGGCCTTTACCGCGCCGATCAGTTCATCCTTGGTGAATGGCTTGGTCAGATATTCGTCGGAGCCGACGATCCGCCCGCGCGCACGATCAAACAGTCCATCCTTGGACGACAGCATGATCACCGGCGTGGCGGCGTACTTGGCATTGCCCTTGATGAGCGCGCAGGCCTGATAGCCATCCAGGCGCGGCATCATGATGTCGATGAAGATCAGATCCGGCTTCTGGTCGGCGATCTTGGCCAGGGCCTCGAAGCCGTCGGCGGCGGTGATCACCTCATAGCCTTCCTTCACCAGCAGCGTCTCGGCGGTGCGGCGGATGGTCTGGGAGTCATCAATGACCATGACCTTGGCCAAGGCCATACCCGCCTGCGCGTTCTCCGTGGCTGCTTCCGTGGGCACTGAGCTTCTCTCCGGGGGGTGCGCGTCAAGGGCGCGATCTGATTGAGTGCGACGAAGTAATAGCACACTCGCCGCGCCGGCCGCACCTCTTGCAAGCGGGTCGCGCGGCCCCAGCTTCCCGGTCGCTTCCGTTAGGCTTGGCTCACCAGACCAGTCCGTCTCCGGCCGGCTAGTGCCGACGCTCCGGAACCGCCCCTCCACCGCAGCGCCCAGAGGCCCCCCATGCTCGATGCCCGGCACCCTTCGGTGCCCAATCTCACCACCGCCCACAGCGCGCCCCTGCTCCGCTTCGAGAAGCTGTTGCTGGAACAGGCGCCGCGCATCGAGGGCTGGTTCCGGCGCGAGTTCCACAAGACGCCGGCGCCGTTCTACTGCTCGGTGGATCTGCGCAACGCCGGCTACAAGCTGGCGGTGGTCGATACCAATCTGTTCCCGGCCGGCTTCAACAATCTGAATCCGGCGTTCGAGCCGCTCGCCATCCACGCCCTGCAGTCGGCACTCGAAAAGCTGATGCCGAGCGCCTGCAACCTGGTGCTGGTGCCCGAGAACCACACCCGCAACCTCTACTACCTGGAAGCGGTCGCCACCCTGCGCGACCTTATCGGCAAGGCCGGCTACACGGTGCGCATCGGTTCGATCAATCCGGCGGTGACCGAGCCGCTGGAGCTGCCGCTGCCCTCGGGCAAGAGCCTGCGACTGGAACCGCTCCAGCGCGACGGCGACTACGTCTACCTCGACGGTTTCAAGCCCTGCCTGGTGCTATTGCACAACGATCTGTCCGGCGGCCGGCCGGCGATCCTGGAAGGACTCAAGCAACCGGTGGTGCCGCATCCCAAGCTGGGCTGGAGCGACCGCCTGAAGTCCGGGCACTTCACCATCTACCAGGAAGTCGCCGAGGAATTCGCCGAGCAGCTCGGCATCGACCCCTGGCTGGTCAACCCGCTGTTCCGCAACTGCGGCGAGATCAACTTCCTCAAGCGCGAAGGCGAGGAATGCCTGGCGGCGAATGTCGAACTGCTGCTGGAGGACATCAAGGCCAAGTACGCCGAATACGGCGTCACCGACGAGCCTTTCGTCATCGTCAAATCCGACGCCGGCACCTATGGCATGGGCGTGATGACGGTGAAGTCGGTGGACGAGATCCGCAACATGAACCGCGATACCCGCAAGAAGATGGCCTCGGCCAAGGAGGGCAACGAAGTCACCGGCGCCATCCTCCAAGAGGGCGTCTATACGTTTGAACACTGGCAGGACGCCGCCACCGATTCGCCACTGATGACCGCCGAACCGGTGGTCTACATGATCGACCACTATGTCGTCGGCGGCTTCTACCGGGTGCACGCCGGCCGCAGCAATACCGAGAACCTCAACGCCCCGGGCGCGCAGTTCCGGCAGCTGGCCTTCAACAATGCCTGCAACTGCCCGGAGCCGGACGCGGCGCCGGACGCCGAACCGAACAAGTTCTACGCCTACGGCGTGGTGGCGCGGCTGGCGCTGCTGGCCGCCGCCCGCGAGGCGGTCGCGGCCCTGGCCAGCGACGCCAACTAGGGGATCGCGATGACTTACACCCTGGGGGTTGTCATGGACCCCATCGCCGGCATCAAGCCGTATAAGGACACGACCCTGGCGCTGATGCTGGCAGCGCAGGCGCGCGGCTTCGCCCTGCGCTATTTCGAACTGCCGGATCTCTGGCTGCGCGATGGCGTCGCCTGGGGCCGGGCGCGGCCGGTGAAAGTGTTCGACGACAAGCAGCACTGGTTCGAGCTGGGCGCCGCCGAAGACCTCGAACTCGGCCGGCTCGACGCCATCCTGATGCGCAAGGACCCGCCCTTCGATCTCGAATACGTCACCGCCAGCTACATCCTGGAACGCGCCGAAGCCGCCGGAGCGCTGGTGGTGAACAAGCCGGCCTCGCTGCGCGACTGCAACGAAAAGGTGTTCATCAGCTGGTTCGCCGGACTGTGCGCGCCCACCCTCATCAGCCGCGACCCGGCGCGCCTCAAGGCCTTCCACGCCGAGCAGGGCGATGTCATCTACAAGCCGCTCGACGGCATGGGCGGCGCCGGCATCTTCCGGGTGCGCGAGGACGCGCTCAATCTCGGCAGCGTCATCGAATCCCTGAGCCAAAACGGCCGCCAGACCATCATGGCGCAACGCTATCTGCCGGCGATTGTCGAGGGCGACACCCGGGTGCTGATGGTCGACGGCGAGCCGGTACCCTACGGGCTGGCCCGGGTGCCGCAGGGGACCGAGACCCGCGGCAATCTCGCCGCCGGCGGCAAGGGCGAGCCGCGACCGCTGACGACGGCGCAGCGGCGCATCGCCGCCGTGGTCGGCCCCGAGCTGAAGCGGCGCGGCCTGCTGTTCGTCGGCCTCGACGTGATCGGCGACTGCCTGACCGAGATCAATGTCACCTCGCCGACCTGCGCCCGCGAAATCGACGCCGCCTACGGCACCGACATTGGCGGGCTGCTGATGACCGCCATCGAAACCCGCCTCAAGAACCGCCCCGCCGCATGAACCGTCTCGTCCTGGCCCTGCTGGGCCTGCTGCCCCTGCCCGCTGTTGCCGATGGCGCAGCGCCCACCGTCCCGCTGGCTGCGGCCCAGACGCAATTGCGCGAAGCCGCGCTGGCTTCCGACTACGCCTATGTGCAGACCGCGGCGCTCGCCGACGGCATCGGCCAGCGCCTGTCCGGCTCGCCCGGCGCGGCGGCGGCGGTGCAGTACGTCGCCGCCGAGCTGCGCAAGCTCGGCCTGGAGGTGAAACTGGAACCGGTGAAGGTGTCGCACTGGGTGCGCGGCGCTGAGGAGGCCGCGCTGATCGACTGGCCCGGCCGTCCGGCCGGCCTGGAGCAGCGCCTCGCCCTGTTGACCCTGGGCGGCAGCGTCGCCACCCCGCCCCGGGGCCTTAGTGCCGCCGTGGTGCCGGTGCGCGACTACGCCGAGCTGGAGCAGCTCGGCCGTGCCGGTATCGAGGGCCGCATCGTGCTGTTCACGACGGCCTACGACGAGTCGGCGAACCAGGCCGGTTTTGCCGGCAAGGCCTATGGCGCTGCCGTCGACTATCGCGCCAACGGCGCCGCCAAGGCCGCTGGCTTTGGTGCCGTCGCCGCGCTCAACCGCTCCGCCGGCCCCGGCGACAACCGCCTGCCGCACACCGGCGCGCTGAAATACGTCGAGGGCGTAACGAAGATTCCCGCTGCCTCCGTCAGCGCCGAGGACGCACTGCTGATCGAACGCCTGGCCCGCCGGGGCGAGGTGCGCCTGCGCCTGAAACTGCTGCCCCAGACCCTACCGGATGCCGACAGCTACAACGTCGTCGCCGATCTCCGGGGCCGCGAGCTGCCGGAGCAGATCGTGCTGGTGTCCGGCCATCTGGATTCCTGGGACGTCGGCACCGGCGCCCAGGACGACGCCACCGGCGTCGCGGTGGCGATGCAGGTGGCGCAGCTGTTCCAGCGCACCGGCCTGAGGCCGAAGCGCACGCTGCGGGTGGTGGCCTGGATGAACGAGGAGAATGGCCTGGCAGGGGCCAAGGCCTATGCCGCCGCCCATGCCGCCGAGCTCGACCAGCACGTCGCCGCCATCGAGATGGACATGGGCGCCGGCCACGCGCTCGGCTTCCAGGCCCAGGTGCCCGCCGAGGCCATGCCGGCACTGGAAGCCATCGCCAAGTCGCTGGTGCCGATGGGCGCCGGCCTGGTACAGCACAGCCTCAAGGGCGTCGGTGCCGATATCGATCCGCTCGGCAAGGCCGGCGTGCCCGGCTTCGCCCCCCTGGTCGACGGCCGCGACTACTTCCGCATCCACCACACCGAGGCTGACACCCTCGACAAGGTGGTGCCCCGCCACCTCGCCGAGAACGCGGCGGTGCTGGGCGTGCTGGCCTACAGCCTGGCCGAGGGTGATGCCCTGCCCCGGCTGCCGCCCAGCCTGCCCTGAGAGCTTGCGAATAAATCTACTGCGCTGCCCAGCCGCTTCGTCATGCGGTGCTCGAAATCCTCACGCACTTCAGTGCGTTGCGGTTTCTGCGCTCCTATTCCTCGCGGCTGGGCATGCTCGCTACGATTTCTTCACAAGCTCGGCGCGAAAAAAATCGCCTTGCGGCCCCCGCCGCCGAGCGGAATACTGAGCCCATGTCCGAACAAGCCGATATTGAATACCTGAGCAACCAGTTCCTGGTGGCGATGCCCTCGCTGGAAGACGAGCAGTTCAACCACTCCGTCACCCTGCTGTGCGAGCACAGCGACAAGGGCGCCCTGGGCCTTATCATCAACCGGCCGCTGCAACTCAAGCTCACCGAGATGCTCGACCAGATGGAACTGCCGCGCGCGGCGCTGGGCCAGGACAGCATCATCTACTGGGGCGGGCCGGTGGCGCCGGAGCGCGGCTTCGTGATCCACGAAGGCGCCGGCGCCTGGGACTCGACCATGGCGGTCGGCGGCAATCTCTACATCACCACCTCGCGCGACGTGCTCAAGGCCATCGGCGAGGGCAGCGGTCCCAAGCACTACTTCGTCGCCCTCGGCTATGCCGGCTGGGGCGCCGGCCAGCTGGAGACCGAGATCCTTTCCAACTCCTGGCTCAACACCCCGGTCGATTCCGCGATCCTGTTCGGGACGCCGGCCTCCGAGCGCTGGAAACTGGCCACCCGTCTGCTGGGTGTGGATGTGACGCAGCTGGGTGGTCAGGCCGGCCACGCCTGAGAGCTTGTGAATAAATCTACTGCGCTGCCCATCCGCGTCGTCATGCGGTGCTCGAAATGCTCACGCACTTCAGTGCGCTGCGCTTTCTGCGCTCCTATTCCTAGCGGCTGGGCATGCTCGCTACGATTTCTTCACAAGCTCTGAGCCGCGAATGTCGGGCGAGACCGAGGCCGTCGGCGATCTGATCACGGGCACGGCGACGGCCACCGCCATCGAGGGCGGCCCAGCGGCCTCCAGAAGCCACGACGAGCATCCGGACCACTGCCGCAACTGCCAGACCGCGCTGAGCGGCCCCTATTGCGTCCAGTGCGGCCAGCCGGCGCAGCTGCATCGCAGCCTGTCGGCGCTCGGCCACGACATCCTGCATGGCGTCTTCCACTTCGAGGGCAAGATCTGGCGCACGCTGCCGGAACTGCTGCTGCGCCCGGGCCAGCTCACCCGCCGCTATATCGCCGGCGAACGCGCCCGCTTCGTCTCGCCGATGGCGCTGTACCTGTTCAGCGTGTTCCTGATGTTCGCCGCCGTCTCGCTCGGCGGCGGCACCCAGGTCGGCACCGACCTGCTGGGTGACGAGGACAATTCGCCGCGACCCACCGAGTCCATCGATGGCTGGAAGGCCGGACAGCAGGCCCTGGCGGACCAGACCGCGGGCAAACTGGCCAAGCGGCGCGCGGCGCTGGCCAACCAGGACCTGGCAGCGGACGACCGCGCCGACCTGCAGGCAGACATCGCCCGCCTGAGCGAGCGACGGCAGCTGCACAGCGCGCTCGCCCGCAGCGATGCCGAGGCCCTGGAGGCGGTGGCGGCGGTGCAGCGGGCCCGGGGCAGCCCGACCATTCCGCACTCGCAGGTCCAGCTCGGCTGGCCGGCACTGGATCGAAAGCTCAGCGCGGGCCTGCACCATTTCCAGAACAATCCGGACCTGCTCGCCTACAAGCTCAAGAGCATCGGCTACAAGTATTCCTGGGCCCTGATTCCGCTCAGTCTGCCGTTCCTGTGGCTGCTGTTCTTCTGGCGCCGCGACATCCCGCTGTACGACCACACCGTCTTCATCGCCTATTCGATCAGCTTCATGATGCTGCTGGTGGTCGCGATAAACCTGGCCGCCTACGTCGGCCTCAGCGGCTGGCTCTGGGGGCCGGCGCTGCTGGTCGTGCCGCCCTGGCACCTGTACCGGCAACTGCGCGAGGCCTACGGCCTGACGCCGGCTGGCGCCAGGCTGCGGCTGGCGCTGCTGTCGCTCGGCATCCTGATCGTCCTGGCCGTCTTCATCGCCCTGCTGCTGGTGCTCGGGCTGCTCGGCTAGGCCGAGGGCTTGCGCCAGCGCCGCCACAGGGCGCGCAGCGGCAGCACCAGCAGCAGGCCCAGCGGCAGCAGCACGATCAGTGACCAGATCAGCAGGTCGGCGAGACCCTGCAGCGCCTGCAGCAGGCTTTCGATGGCGCGCCTGGCGGTGCCGGTCGGCTGCCAGCCCGCGACTTCCACCGGGCGATTGGCGGCGTCCGATTGCAGGCTCAGGCTCACGGTCGACAGCGCCGCCGATTCGCGCAGGTACTTGAGCCGCGCCTGCGACTGCTCGATCTCGCCACGGGTCTGGGTCAGCTGGCCGAACACGCTCATCACGTCCTCGGTCTTCTTCGCCTGCCGCATGATCTCGTGCAGTTGCGCTTCGGCGCTCTGCAAGTTGCGCAGACGCGCCTCGACATCGACCACCTCGCCGGTGACGTCGTCGCTGCTGAGGTTGAAGTCGCGCACCTCGATGGCGCGCGCGCGGATCGCCGCCAGCGCCTGGTCCAGCCGCGCCGCGTCGACCCGCAGCTGCACGGTGCCGGAAGCGATGTTGGCGCCATCGCGGCTGAAGCCCGACTGCGCCAGGAAACCGCCGAAACGGCTGGCGATCTCGCCCAGCGGGCCCAGCTCGGCCTCTGGGTCCTTCACGACCAGGGTCAGGCTGGCGTTGCGGATGATGATGCGCTGGGCGATGCCAACGGCGACCGAGCCGGGCTGCACCGGGGCGATGCCAACGCTGCGCGCCACGATCGCGGGCGGCGCCGGGGCCGGGGCCGAGGCCAGCTCCGCTATGGTGTAGTCGGCCATGGGCTCGGCGCCTGCTGCCACGGCGGCATCCTCCTTCTTGCAGGCGGATAGCAGGGCGAGGGACAGCAGCAGGACCGCTTTCAGCGAGGGCATGGCAGGACTCCGTGGTGGTGGGACTGCCTGCTTGAACGGCCCGGTCCGTGAAATGGGGTTAACGGCTCCGCACCCGCATCGCCGATACTGTCGCCATGCCCACCTACCTGGCCTTCGACTACGGCGAGAAGCGCATCGGCGCCGCCGTTGGCGACAGCATCACCGGCGTGGCCAGGCCGCTGGCGACGCTGACCGGCGGCTTCGATGCGGTAACGAAGCTGATCGCCGAATGGCGGCCGAAGGCGCTGATCGTCGGCCTGCCCCTCAATGACGACGGCTCCGAGCAACCGATCACCACCAAGACCCGTGCCTTCGTGAAGCAGCTGGAAGCGCGCTGCAAACTGCCGGTGCACTGGTCGGACGAGCGATTTTCCTCCCGCGCGGCCGACGACGTGCTGCGCAATGCCCGCGCCTCCGGTGAGATGAATCGCAAGGTGCGGAAAGGTGATCGGGACGGGCAAGCGGCTAAAATCATCCTGGAACAATGGCTCGCGACCGCCCAAGAAGAATGACCCTACAACTCGACAACAACGGCCGCCTCCAGCATCTGCTGACCACCGAAGGGCTGCCACGCGCCCTGCTGGAACGCCTGCTGGATCGCGCCGAGCCTTATGCCCGCGCCGCCGAGGCCGGCTTCAAGAAGGACCCGCTGCTGGTCGGCAAGACCGTGGTGAACCTGTTCTTCGAGAACTCCACCCGCACCCGCACCACCTTCGAGCTGGCGGCCACCCGCCTGTCGGCCGACGTCATCAATCTGCAGGTCTCGGCCAGCTCCACCGCCAAGGGCGAGACCCTGCTCGACACCCTCAAGACCCTGGAGGCGATGCAGGCGGACATGTTCGTGATCCGCCACGAGGCCTCGGGCGCGGCGCACTTCTTCGCCGAGCACGCGGCGCCGGGGGTGGCCATCCTCAACGCCGGCGACGGCCGCCACGCCCACCCGACCCAGGCCCTGCTCGACGCCTTCACCATCCGCCGTCACCGGCCCCGCTTCGAAGGCCTTGCGGTCGCCATCGTCGGCGACATCGTCCACTCCCGGGTCGCCCGCTCCAACATCCACTGCCTGCGCAGCCTGGGCTGCACCGACCTGCGGGTGGTCGGCCCGCCGACCCTGATCCCCGCCGGCATCGCCGAGCTGGGTGTCAGCGTCGAGCACAACCTCGCGCGCGGCTTGGACGGCGTCGACGTCATCATCCTGCTGCGCCTGCAGAAGGAGCGCATGGTCGGCGCCTTCCTGCCCTCGCTGGGCGAGTTTCACCGCGACTACGGCCTGACCCGCGAGCGCCTGGCGAAACTCAAGCCGGAGCTGCTGGTGATGCACCCGGGCCCGATCAATCGCGGTGTCGAGATCGAGGGCGAGGTGGCCTATGGCCGGCAGTCGCTGATCCTGGACCAGGTGCGCAACGGCGTGGCGGTACGGATGGCGGTGATGGCCGAAATTCTGGGGCAAGCCGGATGAGCCGGAAGTCCAGTGGACTTCCGGCCCGGCTTGCGACCGGCCAGCGTTTGGCCGGATCGGGACTGACATTGAGTCAGTCCCGCTTGAGCCAAACGCGGCCGGGCCGGGGTCAGATCAAATGGACGAAGTCCCGCCAGGGACGGCAAAACTAAAGTCGATCAATGAACTCCTCCACCCTGATCCGCAATGTCCGCCTGCTGTGCCCAGCCAGCGGTCTCGACATCGTCAGCGACATCCTGCTGCGCGACGGCCGCATCGCCCACCTCGGCGCCGGCGCCGCGGCCGGCCAGCAGATCCTGGACGGCAGCGGCTGCTGGCTGATGCCGGCGGCCATCGATCTGGCAGCGCGCCTGCGCGAACCGGGTGCGACGCAGAAGGCCAGCATCGCCTCCGAAACCGAGGCGGCACTGGCAGCCGGCGTCGCCACCCTGTGCATGCCGCCGGACACCCGGCCGGTGGCCGATACCGCCGCCGTGGTGGATCGCATCCACGCCAAGGCGGCGCAGGCGGGCGCAGCCCGGGTACGGGTGCTCGGCGCCCTGACCCAGGGCCTGGCTGGCGAGGCGCTGGCCGAGCTGTCGGCGCTGAAGGCCGCCGGCGTGGTGGGCGTCAGCAATGGCCAGCGCCCCCTGGCCAACAGCCTGGTCGCCCGCCGGGCGCTGGAATATGCGCAGGGCCTGGGTCTGACCGTGCACGTCCAGGCCATCGACCCGGCGCTGTCCAACGGCGGCTGCGCCCACGAAGGCGCCATCGCCACCCGTCTGGGCCTGGCGCCGATCCCGGTCGCGGCCGAGGTGGCGGCGATCCGCCAGTGGATCTCACTGGTCGAGGACACCGGCGGTCGCGTGCACTTTGGCCGCCTGTCCTCGGCGCGCGGCGCCGAGTTGATCGAGAGCGCGCAGCAGCGCGATTTGCCGGTCAGCGCCGATGTCGCCGCGCACCAGCTGTTCCTCACCGACGCGGCGCTGGAAGGCTTCAACGCACAGGCCCACCTGCTGCCGCCGTTGCGCGGCGAGGACGACCGCCAGGCCCTGCGTTCGGCCGTGGCGCGGGGCGTGATCACCGCGATCTGCTCCGATCATCAGCCGCACGAGCCGGACGCCAAGATCAATCCCTTCCCGCTCACCGAGCCGGGTGCCAGCGGCGTCGAAACCCTGCTGCCGCTGGCGATCCGGCTGGTGCACGAGGGCTTGCTGACCCCGCTGCAGATGGCCGAGCGACTGGTCGACGGCCCGGCCCGGGTACTCGACCTGCCACTGCCGATCATCGAACTGGGCGCCAGCCTGCCGCTGGTGCTGATCGATCCGCGCAAGGAATGGACGCTGCAGGCGGGCGAACTGCGCAGTCGCGGCCACAACACCCCGTTCGCTGGCTGGCAGTTCCGGGGAAAGGCCCTGCACAGCTTCGTTTGAGACAGCGATCCATCGTCGTATCCCCGCTGCCGTCGGGCAGCGGAATCGTGTAACTTCACCGCATTCTGGCAATCACAAAAAAATTCCGGGAGGAACCGATGGCCCGCGTAATGATCGTGGACGACTCGCCCACGGATGTACAAAACATCAAAGGCATCCTGACCCGGGCGGGTCACGTCGCCCTGGAGGCCAGCTCCGGCCAGGACGCGCTGGATCGCATCAAGCAGGAAATGCCCGAAGTGGTGATCATGGACGTGGTGATGCCGGGCGTGAACGGCTTCCAGGCCACCCGCATGCTGTCGAAGGACCCGGCCACCGCCGCCATCCCGATCATCGTCATCAGCTCCAAGAACCAGGAGTCCGACCGCATGTGGGCGATGCGCCAGGGGGCCCGCGAATACATCATCAAGCCAGTGAAGGAAGCCGACCTGCTGGGCAAGATCAAGCTGGTGCTCGGCGGCTGAACAGCCGACGACCGACGCAGCCCCCTAGGCGACTCAGGAGTACACCCAATTCATGGCCGACCGAAACTACCTCCGCACGCTCCGGCAAAGCCGCCTGGGCCTGCTGATCGCCGGCGCCGTGCTGATGGCGCTCGCCATCGGCACCTCGGTCTACCTGCAGCAGACGGGTGGTCGCCACGAGGCCTGGATCTCGCTCGCCAAGCAGATCTCCGCCGATGTCAGCGATCTGGCCCGCATCGGTCAGGCCGGCGCGCTCGGCCTGGAGCCGGATTTCGCGACCCTGGTGGCGGCCCGCGAGACGCTCGATGCCAACATCAAGGCCCTGCGCGAGGGTGATGCCGAGGTCGGCATCAGCTCGATACCGCTGACCGTGGGCGGTGAACTGGACAGTCTGCAGACCGCCTGGAGCGGCCTCGGCGCCTCGCTCGACGACCTGCTCTCGGCCGAGGCGCCCTACCGTCGCGCCGCCGGCAACGTCGCGCTGGTGGCGGAAGCCACTCCGCGCCTGTTCGAAGCCTATGAGGGCGTCGCCCAGCGGCTGGCCCAGCGCGGCGCCTCCACCGGCCAGATCTTCGCCACCGCCGGCCAGCTGGTGCGGCTGGAACGGATCCGGGGCCTGGCCTCGCAGTTGCTCACCGGCGGCAACGCAGCGCTGGCGCGGGCCGGCGAACTGGAGCAGGAAGCCCAGACCTTCGCCCAGGTCAACCGCATGCTCACCGAAGCGGTGAGCGGCCTTGACTACACGCCACTACGCGACAACGCCGGTGCCGGCGTCGAAAAGGATTTTGAACCGGTGCTGGCCGCCGTCGCGGCGCTGAAGGCCGATGCCGAGCCGCTCGACCGCATGCAGAAGGGCGCGGCGGTGCTCAAGGGCGATGGCGCCAACGTGCTGGCCACCGCCAAGGGCCTGGAGCAGGCACTGATCGATTCCGAAGTACGGCATGACCGGCTGCCGGCGGCGGCGGCCTTCATGGGCGTGCTCGCCCTGCTGTTCGTGGCCGGCTTCATCTATGTGTCGATCACCGGCCTGGCCAGCGAACAGGCGGTCTCGCGCGACCGCGACGCCGCTCAGCAGCAGGCGATTCTCCGGCTGCTGGACGAAATCACCAACCTCGCCAACGGCGACCTGACCGGCGAGCTGACGGTGAGCGAGGACTTCACCGGCAACATCGCCGACTCGCTCAACTACACGGTGCAGACCCTGCGCGAACTGGTCGGCACCATCAACCGCACCTCGGTGGAAATCGCCGCCGCCGCCTCCAGCACCGCCAATTCGGCGGAACGCATGAGCGAGGCCTCGGAAGGCCAGGCGCGCGAGATCGTGCAGGCCACCCGCTCGATCAACACTGCCAGCCGCTCGCTGGAGGACGTCGCCGGTCGCGCCGAGAAGCTGGCGGAACAGGCCAAGTCCTCGGTCGAGGTGGCGCACAACGGCGCCGCCACCGTGGGCCGCACCATCCAGGGCATGAGCACCCTGCGCGAGCAGATCCAGGACACCGCCAAACGCATCAAGCGCCTGGGCGAGTCCTCGCAGGAAATCGGCAACATCATCGAGTTCATCAACGACATCGCCGAGCAGACCAATACGCTGGCACTGAATGCTTCGATCCAGGCCGCGATGGCCGGTGAGGCCGGCCGCGGTTTCGCGGTGGTGGCCGACGAAGTGCAGCGACTGGCCGAACGCGCCGGCTCGGCGACCCGGCAGATCGAAACCCTGGTCAAGACCATTCAGGCCGATACCCAGGAAGCGGTCACCTCGATGGAGCGCTCGACCACCAACGTGGTCGGCGGCGCGAAATCGGCGGAAGAAGCCGGTCTGGCGCTGACCCGGGTCGAAGCCTCGTCGCAGGAACTGGCGAAGCTGATCCAGGAAATCGCCGGCGCGGCACGCGGACAGTCGGCGGAGACCACCCGGCTGGCCGATACCATGCAGGGCATTCGTCAGGTCGCCGTGCAGACTTCCAGCACCGCCCAGCAGACCGCCGAAGCGGTCGGTGAACTCAGCGTACTGTCGGAGAAGCTGCGTGAATCGGTGGCCGGCTTCAAGCTGCCGACCGACCTGAACTACTGAGAGCCCGTTCGCGCTTGACTAAAAAGCCCGCTAGCCAGCGGGCTTTTTCTTGGCTGCCGGCTGCGGCACGGCGGCCGGTGGCGGTTCCGGTTCCGGCACCGGCCCGGGCAGGCTGATATACGGTGGCGGCTCCACCGCCCGCCCGTCATAGACGCGGCCCAGCGGCCGGGTTCCAGGCGGCGGCGTCCGCACGCCCAGGGTGTCGAAATTGCCGGCTGCGGAGTTGCCGAAAAAGCCTATGCCCTGGTCACCGAACAAGCCCTGCTGGCGGTCGCCATAGCGGTCCGGTGGGGCGTTGCTGGGTTGCGCCGACACCGGTCCGGCCAGCGCCGCCAGCAGCAGCGCCAGGCCGAAACGGGTCCGCGGCGCCCAGGTTTCGGTGGCGGCAGGCGAACGACAGGCGGACATGGAAGACCTTGACGGCAGGAGAACACCGCCAGCATAGCCAATCCATATCGGCCCGGAGGCTGGGCAAAGTCCCCAGCGGCTTGCCCGACCCGGCGGCCGGCACTATCCTGCGCGCCTCCTTTTGCGGCGGTTGCCCTGCGTCCGAGCAGCCGTCACCGGTTTCTTTTACGTCAAGCAAGGTGTGCTCAATGTCTTTCCAGGCTGATCTCGAAAAGCTGCTCGGACTCAAAACTGTTAGCTACAAGTACAACCTCAGCAAGACCGAGCTTTTCCACGAAGCCATCGCCAACGACAAGGGGCGCGTCAGCAAGGACGGCCCGAGCAACGCCCAGAAGGCCTACCCCACCGTCCTCGGCGACAAAGGTCCGCTGGTGTATTACACCGACCCGGACTGCACCGGCCGCCGCACCAAGGACACCTTCGCGGTCGCTTGGCCGGAAGTCGAGAACGAGATCTGGTTCAAGGGCGACCTCGGCAAGTACGACACCGCCAAGTACGAAGGCCTGCTCAAGCGCCTGGTGCAGTACCTCAACGACAAGCAGGCCACCCTGTACGTCAAGGACGTGTTCATGGGCTCCGATCCGGAGTTCGCCGTGCCCTACCGCTTCGTCGGTGAGTACGCCACCCATGCCGCTTTCGCCGACAACATGTTCCCCAAGAACCTGCCCGGCGTGAAGGATGTCGACGCCCGCCGCTGGACCATGCTCAACGTGCCCAGCTTCGTCTGCGTGCCGGAGCGGGACGGCAGCCGTTCGGAAGTCGCCATCATCATCGACGTCCGCAACAAGCTCTGCATCGTCGCCGGCCGCGCCGACTACTGCGGCGTGGTGAAGAAGACCATCTTCACCGTCGGCAATTTCCTGCTGCCCAAGGAAGGCCGCCTGTCCATGCACTGCTCGGCCAACGTCGGCGCCAAGGGCGACGGCGCGATCCTGTTCGGCCTCTCCGGCACCGGCAAGACCACCCTCTCCGCCGACGCCAGCCGCAAGCTGATCGGCGACGACGAGACCATCTGGTCCGACAACGGCCTGTGCAACCTCGAAGGCGGCTGCTACGCCAAGCTCATCAACCTCGACAAGGACGCCGAGCCGGTGATCGCCGAGGCCCTGTCCAAGGCCGGCTGCATCATCGAGAACGTGCCGCCGCTGCCGGGCAAGAAGATCGAGGAATGCCACCCGGACCAGCTCGACCTCAACGACGGTTCGCTGGCCGAGAACACCCGCCTGTCCTACCCGCTGGAAGTCATCCCCAATGTGATGCCCAACGGCCAGGGTCCGCACCCGCAGACCATCGTGCTGCTCACCGCCGATGCCTTCGGCGTGCTGCCGCCGGTGGCGATCCTCGAGCCCGAGGACGTGATGTACCACTTCGTCTCCGGCTTCACCGCCCGCGTCGCCGGTACCGAGGTTGGTATCACCGAGCCGCAGCCGACCTTCTCGGCCTGCTTCGGCGGCCCCTTCATGAGCCACAAGCCCAATGTCTACGCCGAGCTGCTGGCGAAGAAGATGAAGGAGCACAAGGCCCGCTGCATCCTGCTCAACACCGGCTGGTCCGGCGGTCCTTACGGCGTTGGCAAGCGCATGAGCATCAAGCTCACCCGCGCCCTGCTCAACGCCGCGCTCAACGGCGAACTGGACGATGTGCCGACCGAGACGCTGGAAATCCTCAATCTGAAGATTCCCACCCGCTGCCCGGGCATCCCCGACACCTCGGTACTCAATCCGCGCAACACCTGGGCCGACAAGGCCGCCTACGATCACACGGCGACCCGGCTGCGCGACATGTTCCGGCACAACTTCGAGTCCAAGGGCTTCGCCGCCTTCGGTATCCAGCCGCGAATCTGATAGGCAAACGCGGCACCCGGACGGCCACCCTCGCGGTGGCCGTTTTCGTTTCCCCCTTACGCGGCGCGTCGGCATGACCTGTGCGAAGCCTGGTTCAGCTCCCGAACCCGCCGCCGCCATGCGCACCCTGCCCTTCGCCGTTCCCAGCTTCGCCCTGCTTCTGCTGCTCGCGGCCTGCGGTCGCTCCGGCGGCCCGGACAGCCCCGGCGGCAGTGAACCACCACCACCGCCGCCGCCACCGACCGGCAAGACCTTCGCGCTGGAGGAAGCCATGGTGGCCGATATCCACGCCGCCTTCGCCGGCGAGCAGACGCTCGAGGACGGTAGCGCGCTGAGCTGCGTGAAGCTGTACCAGCTGTACACGACCCGCATCGCCGCCATCGACGACTACCCGCAGGCCGGCGGCCTGCCGGTGAACGCGGTGCTGCGCATCAATCCCGCTGCGCGCGCCGAAGCAGAGGCACTCGACGCGCTGTACGCAAAGGAGGGCATCGGCAATCGCCCACTGCACTGCGTGCCGATGCTGCTGAAGGACAACTACGACACGTTTGACCACCCCTCAACCTCGGGTTCGTACTCCATGCTGGGCCACCAGGCCGGCATCGACGCCCATGCCGTCGCCGGCCTGCGCCGGGCCGGCGCGCTGATCCTCGGCAAGGCCAACCAGGACGAGTTCGCCTTCAGCGTCATGGGCACCAGCGGGCGTGGGCCGCTGACCCGCAATCCCTACGACACCGCACAGGACCCGGGCGGCTCCAGCTCCGGCACCGGTGCCGCCATCGCCGCCAATTTCGCCGCCATCGGCACCGGCACCGACACCTGCATGTCGATCCGCTATCCGTCCTCGGTGAACGGCCTGGCCGGCATCCGACCCAGCGTCGGTCTGGTGTCGCAGCACGGCGTGTTTCCGCTGACCCATTCGCGCGATGCCCCGGGCCCGATGGCGCGCACGCTCCACGATGCCGTGCTGGCGCTGGGCGCGATGGCCGGCGCCGATGCGCGCGATCCGAAGACGCTGGAATACAGCAACCCCAACTTCCCCACCCGGCCAAGCGATTACACCCAGTTCCTCGACCGCTCGAAGTACGGCCTCAAGGGTCGCAAGCTCGGCTTCGTGAGGCGCTTCGGCACGCTCGACTCGGCCGGCGACGGCGAGCATCTGGCGCTGATCGAGGCGGCCATCGCCGAGATGCAGGCGCTCGGCGCCGAGGTCTACGAGGTCGAGTTTCCCGACTTCGTCTCGGTTGCCGCCTCGGCCATGCACTACGAGTGGAACGAGTACTTCCGCCAGTTCGAGGCCGAGAACGGCTACGCCGCGCCGCGCCGCTGCCTGACCGCGCTCAATGCCGGCCAGAACCAGTGCTCAGTCGGTGACGGCGTGCTCGACAGCGGCGGCGTCAGCCCCATCGCCCTGCCCTCGGTGGCCTCGGCCGCGCTCAGCGATCCCGACACCCCGCCCGACCCGGCCAAGCTGCAGCAGCACATCGCCACCCGCGACTACGTGCAGGCGCGGATGGACGCCTATCCCCTGCCCGGCGGCGGCACGGTGCGGCTCGACGCCCTGCTGATCCGCCCCGGTTCCAGCCCGCGCACCTGCGATTTCGGCTCCAGCACCCAGAACCCCTCGGTGGTGGTGCCGGTGGGCCTGACCAGCGATGGCGTCCCCAAAGGGATCGAAGTGCTGGCGCGCAAATGGGACGAACCCACCGCCATCGGCATTGCCTACGACTACGAGCAGGCCACGCGCTTCCGCACACCGCCGGCGCTCGCCGCCAATCCACTGGCCGGCAACCTGGTTGTTGATGAGTTCAATCGCGCCAAGGAAGACCTGCTGCTGGCCCTGCTCGACCAAGACCCGTACTCGGTGCCGCTGGAGGAATACCTGCGGGTGATCCGCGAGTACGTCACCGGTTTTATTGAGGTGCCGGGGACTACGCCATGAGTCGCGCCACTTCGCTGATCGCCGCGTTGCTGCTTGCGGCCTGCGGCAGTTCCGAACCCCCGGGCACTGCATCGCCTGCGGAACCGGTGCCGATACCGGCCGTCTTCGACCGCATCGCCGCCGACCCCACCGCACCGGGTCTGCTGACGGTGACTTCGCAGGACTACGACTTCGGCCGCATCACCGTGCACGACGAGGTCAGCGGTGGCAGCTACGAGTCGGACGTGCACGGCATCGCCTGGTATCCGCAGAATCCCGGCGGTCGGCTGCCGGTGCTGGTCTGGCTGCACGGCCGGCACACCACCTGCCAGACCGTGATCGGCGAGCTGCCGCTACTGGTGGTCGGCGACGACGACTGCCCCAGCGGCCTGCTGCTGTTCGAGGCGGTGCCCAGCTATCGCGGCTATGACGCGGCGGCCGAATTGCTGGCGACGCAGGGCTATGTGGTGCTGTCCATCGACCTCAACGACGTCAATGACAATGACAACAGCGCGCCCACGGATCGCGGCGCGCTCGCCCGGGCCGAGCTGGCGCTGGAGCACCTCGACCGCTTCCGCGCCATCGACGTCGCCGGCGGCAACGGCTTCGACGCGCTGCAAGGGCATCTCGATTTCAGCCGCGTCGGCTTGATGGGTCATTCGCGCGGCGGCATCGGCATCCTCAAGGCCGCGCAGGAAAACGCCAAACGGCCCACCGCGACCCGCCACGGCATCCGCGCCTTGTTCGGGCTGGCGCCCGACACCTCCGGCCTCAACATCGGCGCCGCCGCGTACGAGGTCGAGCCCGAGGTCGCCTGGGGTACCTTGATCGGCTACTGCGACGGTGACGCCAGCGACTTCTTCGGCAGCTACTACTTCGACCGCAACCGCGCCCGTGCCGACCTCGCCGCGCCGCGCTACCAAATCATCGCCATGGGCGCGAACCACAACTACTACAACACCGAGTGGGCCGGCAGCGACGACTGGGCGCTGACCGATACCAGCGGCAGCGACACGCACTGCAACGGCGGCGAGCGCGACGCGGTCGCCGACCAGCAGGCGCAGCTGCAGTATTTCCTGGCCAGTTGGTTCCGCTGGTTCGTCGGCGGCGAGAGTGTCTATGCCGGCTACTGGCAGGGCCGCGAGGCAGTGCCGGACGCCGTCTGCGTCAGCGCGCGCGCCGACTGCGCCGGCCGTTTCCACTACAGCCGCTGGCCGTTGCCGAGTGAGCGGCTGGCCGTGCTGAGCCACGCCGCCGACAGCGATCCCGCGCGCAACGGGCTCGGTGGCAGCGTCACGATGCAGAACCTCACGGCGACGATCTGCACCCCCGACGACGGCGGCGACAACCCACCCAGCGGCGGCCACGGCTGCCCGGCCGATCCGACCTTCAGCCGCGTCCCGCAGCTGGCTCTGGCCTGGATCGGCGCGGCCAGCCTACGGGCCGAGTTCCCGCCCCAGGACCTGCGCGGCTACCGGCGGCTGGCGCTGCGCCTGGGCCTCGACGCAGCCGAGGGCGCCAATCCCCCGGACGGCCAGGATTTCACGCTCAGCCTGATCGACCGGGCCGGGCGCCGCGCCAGCCTGATGGCCGCGGACTGGAGCGATGCTCTGTTCGTGCCGCCCGGCCAGCCCTATGCCGAAGGCGGCAGCCAGCGCACCCTGCTGCACGGCATCTATCTTCCGCTGGCGGCGTTCACCGGCATCGACCGTGGCGCGGTGGTGGCGGTGCAGCTGGAGTTCAAGGCCCGGCCGGTGGGTCAGCTGCAGTTGACCGATCTGCAGTTCGAGCGTTAGCCCCTTCAGCCTCGGCCCGCAGGGGCGACCGCGTTACCGGGAAACTGCACCTCTGATCCCGTGTCGATTGACGCCGTGGCCGGCTGCGGCGTACACGGTCGGAATGGACGCCCTGCCGCAAACAGCGCTAGATGCAGACCGCTTCCGGCTGATGGTCGAGTCGGCGCCCAACGCCGTGATCATGGTTGATGAACAGGGCCGCCTGGCCTACATCAACCGGCAGACCGAGAAGCTGTTCGGCTATCCCCGGGAGGAGCTCCTGGGCCAGCCGCTGGAACGGCTGGTGCCCGACTCGGTGCGCGACCGCCATCCGGCGCTGCGCCAGACCTATTTCAGCACGCCCTCGGCCCGCAACATGGGCTCCGGCCGCGATCTCTACGGCAAGACCCGCGACGGCCGCCGGATACCGGTGGAAATCGGCCTGAATCCGATCGACACCGCGCAGGGGCGCTTCGTGGTGGCCTCGATCATCGACATCAGCGAGCGCAAGGCCAGCGAAGCCGCCTTGCGCGACAACGAGGCCCGCATCCGCGCCATCGTCGAAACGGCGGTGGACTGCATCCTGGTGATCGACTCCATCGGCACCATCGAGAGCGTCAACCAGGCCACCGAGCGCCTGTTTGGCTACCAGGCCGTCGAGTTGCTGGGCCAGAACATCCGCATGCTGATGCCGCAGCCGGACAGCGGTCGCCACGACAGCTACCTGAGCCACTACCTCGACACCGGCCAGCGCCGCGTGATCGGCATCGGCCGCGAGACCACGGCCCTGCGCAAGGACGGCTCGACCTTTCCCATCGAGCTGTCGGTGAGCGAGATGTCGGTGGCCGGCGCGCGCAAGTTCACCGGCATCGTCCGCGACATCACCGAGCGCCGCCGCGCGGAAGAGGTGCTGCGTCTGCAGGTAGCCGAGACCCTGGCCGCGCTCGAGCGCCTGCAGGAGGCCCAGAAGCAGCTGGTGCAGTCGGAGAAGATGGCCTCGCTTGGCGGCCTGGTGGCTGGCGTCGCCCACGAGATCAACACCCCGGTCGGCGTCGGCGTGACCGCCGCCTCGCACCTGGCCGACGAGATCGCGCGGGTGCGCGCAGCGGCGGCCAACAACCAGCTGACCCGGAGCCAGTTCAACGATTTCCTGGAGCTGAGCCAGCAGTCCTCGCGCATGATCCTGAGCAATCTCGCCCGCGCGGTGGAGCTGATCCAGAGCTTCAAGCGGGTCGCGGTCGATCAGTCCACCGACGAGCGCCGCAGCATCACGATCAGCGAGTACCTGAAGGAAATCCTGCTTAGCCTGCGGCCCAAGCTGAAACAGCTGCCACACCGGGTCGAGGTCGAATGCCCCGAGGGCCTGCAAATGCGCACCGTGCCCGGCGCCTGGTCGCAGATCATCACCAACCTGGTGCTCAACGCCTACAGTCATGCCTTCACGCCCGAGCGGCCAGGCCGGGTGAAGATCAGCGTCAGTGAGCAGGGGCAGGACCTGCTGTTGTGCGTCGAGGATGATGGCCAGGGCATCGCCAAGGACATCCTGCCGCGCATATTCGACCCCTTCTTCACCACCAAACGCGGCCATGGCGGCACCGGCCTGGGTTTGAACATCGTCTACAACCTGGTCAGCCAGACCCTGGGCGGCGGTATCGAAGTCAGCAGCGAGCCCGGTCAGGGCACCCGCTTCAGCATCCGCCTGCCGTACCAAGCCTGAGGAGGCAGCGACATGAACCAGCCAGACCGCAGCGACGAGTTGATGAGCTTCGCCGAAGCCGGCAGCGAGGCCGCCCGCGCCAGCACCGCCGGCGCCGAACCCTGGAAGATCCTGATCGTCGATGACGAGGAGGAGGTGCACAGTGTCACCACCCTGGCCCTGCGCGATTTCCAGCTGCACGGCCGCTCACTGCAGTTCCTGCACGCCTACTCGGGTCGCGAGGCCATCGAGATCATGCGCCAGCAGAGCGATGTGGCGATGGTCCTGCTCGACGTGGTGATGGAGACCGAACACGCCGGCCTGGATGCGGTGCAGCGCATCCGCCAGGAACTCAACAACCATTTTGTCCGCATCGTGCTGCGCACCGGCCAGCCGGGGCAGGCTCCGGAACGGGAGGTGGTGAGCGCCTACGACATCAACGACTACAAGGAAAAGACCGAGCTCACCGCCAACAAGCTGTTCACGCTCATGCATACCGGGCTCAGCCTGTATCGCGAGCTGGTCGCCATCGACCGCTCGCGGCGCGGGCTGGAACGGGTCATCGCCGCCTCGGCCTCGATCTTCGAGTTGCAGTCCTTCACCCAGTTCGCGCACGGCGTGCTGCAACAGCTGGCGGCCCTGCTGTACGCCCGCAGCGACGCCGCCATCGTCACGGCGGGCATTTCCGCCAGTCGTGACGAATCCGGTGAGCTGAAGGTGCTGGTCGGCATCGGCCGCTTCGCCCCCGGCGCTGGCCTGGCGGCGCAGGCGGTGCTCGACGCCGAGGCCATGCGCCATGTCGAACAGGCCCTGCTCGGCCGCGCGCCGGTGATCGCCGACCGGCATTTCGCGGTGCATTTCACCACCCGCGCCGGGGGCGACCACGTGATCTACCTGTCGACCGACGCCCGCTTCGAGCCGGCCGACAGCCGCCTGGTCGAGGTGTTCTGCCAGAACGTCGCGGTGGCCTTCGAAAACCTGGCGCTGCACCAGGAAGTGGTGCGCTCGCAACGCCAGATCATCCTGCTGCTGAGCGCGGCAATCGAGGAGCGCTCGCCCGAGTTGCGCAATCACGTCAAGCGGGTCGCTGAGTACTCGGTGCTGCTCGGTCAGTTGTACGGTCTGCCGGAAGAAGACCTGGAAATGCTCTCCATCGGCGCCGCCATGCACGATCTCGGCAAGGTCGGCGTGCCCGACGCGGTGCTCAACAAGCCGGGCCGGCTCGACGACGACGAGCGGCGGATGATGGAGACCCATGTCCATCGCGGCCAGGAGTTGCTGAAAGGCCAATACGGCGAGCTGCTGCGCTCGGCCGGCATCGTCGTCGGCCAGCACCACGAGCAATGGAACGGCATGGGCTATCCGCTCGGGCTGGCGGGCGAGCAGATCCACGTGTTCGGCCGCATCGCCGGCATCGCCGACGTCTTCGACGCCCTGACCACCCGCCGCTGCTACAAGGAGCCCTGGTCGAAGGAGCAGGTGGTGGAATTCTTCCAGGAACAGGGCGGTCGCCACTTCGATCCCCAGCTGGCGGCGCTGTTCCTGGATAATCTCGACCGCTTCTGGGATATCCGGACCCGCAATTCGAGCGAGGAATGAACGTCGAACGACTTTTCTGCATCGGCAAGAACTACGCCGAGCATGTTGCTGAACTAGCGCACCTGGGCCATCAAGCGGATGGCGAGTGCGTGGTGTTCATGAAGCCCGCCTCCGCCGTCGTTCCCGAAGGCGAGCCCATTGTCCTGCCCCGGGGGCGCGGCAGCATCCATCACGAGGCCGAGTTGGTGGTGCTGCTCACCGGCGGCGGTCGCGACATTCCGGTGGAAGAGGCACTCGACTGCGTCGCGGGACTCACGCTCGGCCTGGACCTGACCCTGCGCGATCTGCAGACCCAGCTCAAGAGCAAGGGCAAGCCCTGGGAAATCGCCAAGGCCTTCGACGGTGCCGCGCCGCTGGGCGACTTCAAGCCCTTCCTCAACCAGGACCTGCAGGCGCTGGAATTCAGCTGCCACGTCAACGGCAAGCTGCGCCAGCGCGGCTACACCCGCGACATGCTCTACAGCGTCGCGCGGCAGATTCACATCCTCAGCCAGACCTGGGCGCTGCTGCCGGGCGATGCCATCTATACCGGCACCCCGGCCGGCGTCGGTCCGCTGGAGCCGGGCGACACCGTGGTACTCGAAGGCCCGGGGCTCGGCCGCTACCAGTGGCGCTGCGCCTGAGAGCCTGTGAATAAATCTACTGCGCTGTCCTGCTGCGCGTTTGGCTTAAGCCGTACGGCCACCGGCAGTTCGGCTGCGGTGCCAAACGTCATGCGCTGCTCGCAATCCTCACGCACTGGAGTGCGCTGCGGTTGCTGCTCTGCTATTCCTTGCATCAGGCCATGCTCGCTACGATTTCTTCACAGGCTCTGAGCTTTCGCGAGGACCTGCTGGCGGCGCTGGTCGAGCCCGATCCCGACCGCAAGTGCTTGGCCGTCGCGGCACTCGCCTTTGATGGCGAGATCGTTCGCGACCCGCCGATCAGCGACCCGCGCGTTCCCGGTCGACCGGCCCGGCCGGTCCTGATCAGCCCGCGCCTAGTGCCCAACCGGGGGCTCGGCAGCATCGAAGGCCGCGCCGCGCTCTGCCACGCGGTGGCGCATATCGAATTCAACGCCATCAACCTCGCGCTGGACGCCGCCTGGCGCTTCGGCGCGCTGCCCGCCGGCTACTACGCCGACTGGCTGAGCGTCGCCCAGGACGAGGCGCGGCATTTCCTGGCCATGCGCCAGCGCCTGCGCGAGCTCGGCAGCGACTACGGCGAGCTGCCAGCCCACAACGGCCTCTGGGAAGCCGCCGAAAAGACCTCTCACGACGTGCTGGTGCGCATGGCCTGCGTGCCGAGGGTGCTGGAGGCGCGCGGGCTGGATGTCACCCCCAACATGATCCGCCGCTTGCGCGAACTACGCGACGCCGAGACCATCGCGGTGCTGGAAGTGATCCTCGAGGAAGAGGTGCGACACGTCGAAATCGGCAGCCGCTGGTTCCGCTGGTGCTGCGCGCAGCGCGGCCTGGACCCGACGCCCACCTTCGCCCGCCTGCTGGCGGAAAACGGCGTGCTGCTGCGGCCGCCGTTCAATCTGGAAGCCCGGGCGCGGGCCGGATTCCTGCCGGAAGAACTGCCGACCGGCTTGGCCTGAGTTGCGGCCGGCGCCCTGGCTGGTGACAATCGGTTCGGGAGTACAACAGCCGCCGCTGCGGCGTTCATTTTCCTTTTCGGGGACTACATCATGCTGAAACTGCGCTCGAGCGCCGTGGTCACGCTTGCCCTGTGGGCGGGCTCCGCCACCGCCGGCCCCTTTGTTGCCGCCACGCCGACCATCACCTCCAGTGAGTACGAGGATCTCAAGAACGCCTACGGCTACGCGGTTTCCGCTGGCTACCAGCTGGACCAACTGCCGCTGTTCGTCGAGGGCGAGTACTACGACAGCGGCAAGCTGAAGGCCAAGGACAGCGATCCCCAGGTCGACAACCTGTCGCTGCAATACGACGGCTTTCAGGTCTTTGCCGGTGGCTCTGGCCGGCTCGGCGGCGAATCCCGGGCCTGGCTCAAGGGCGGCTACTACAGCTTCGACGGCAAGCTGAAGGCCGACAGCCTGGGGGGCGCGCCGTTCGCGTCCTCCGACAAGACCAGCGGCTTCTCGCTGGGAGTCGGCATCGACTGGATGTTCAGCCACTGGCTCGGCGCCCGCTTCGAGATCGAGACGCCGTTCAAGGCGAAGTCCCTTCCGGGCCTGAGCAATGACGAGAAGAAGCAGCTGTCGATCATCCGCCTGGGCCTAGTCTGGCGTCCGGCGATGGGTGCTGATCGTCGCCCGGCCGCGCCGGCGGTGTCCGCCTACACGCCGCCAGCGCCGACGCTGGCGGCCGCTCCGACGGCCACCGTCGCCGGCATCTTCAAGCCCGGCGACGAGGCACTGGCCCGACCAGGCTCGATGCTGCGTGCCTCTCCGCTAGCGAGCGCGGAGATCGTGCAGGCCCTGACGCCCTCGCCCCTGCTGAAGCTGGAGAACAATATCGTCAACGCCACCGGCAGCTGGTGGTTCGTCAGCAGCGATATCGAGCGCGGCTGGCTGCACGCGGACGAGTTGGTCAAGCCTTGAGGTGGGTGGACCCGCGCCGCAAGGAACGGGTCCGAGGCAATCGACCGAGGCCACGAATCGCAGTCGACAGGTAGCCGCCCAGCGCGCTGCCTGAAGACGCAGACCTGAGCCTCGGCCGATACCCGTATCGCGGTTCATTCAGGCGCCATTGAGCGTCACATCAGATTAGGGAATTTCCATGCACACCATCTGCAAGAGCACACTGGCCGCACTGCTGCTGTCCGCAACCCCCGCGTTCGCCGGCCCCTTCCTGGGAGCGGCGCTGGATCGCACCAGCTCCGAATACTCGGACGTCAAGGACGGCACCGGATACTCGGTCCTCGGCGGCTACCAGACCAGCTCCACCAGCTTTCCACTGTTCGTCGAGGCCTCCTACTACGACAGCGGAAAACTTAAGCTCAAGGACTCCGGTGGCCTCGGCTTTTCCTACTCCGGTCCGCAGCTCTTCGTCGGCGGCGCGCTGAAGCTGGGCGAGAGCAGCTTCCTCTGGCTCAAGGGCGGCTATTACAGCTTCGACGGCAAGACCAGCTACCAGGGTGACTCGGTCTCCGATTCGCTCAGCGGACTGAGCCTTGGCGTCGGCTTCGACTGGATGTTCTCGAAGCAGCTGGGCCTGCGCCTGGGGATCGAAACCCCGATGAAGGTCGACAACGCTCCCGGTCTGACCGAAGAAGAAGTCGCCGCCCTTGGCGGCACCAAGAAGGAAAAGCAGCTGTCGGTGATCCAGTTCGGACTGGTCTGGCGTCCGGTCTTCGGCGCTCAATAAGCCGGTACTGATCGCCGCCGCGCCCAGGGCGCGGCGGCGATGTGTTTTCAAACCACGCTGCGACTGCGCACGAACATCGGCTCCAGCTGGGCTGCCAGCGCCAGCAGGCGGCCTTCCTCGCCGAACGGCGCCACGAACTGGGCGCCGATGGGCAGGCCGCTTTCCGACACCCCCATCGGCACGCTCATCGACGGCGTGCCGGTGAGATTGGACAGCTGGGTGAACGGGGTCCAGCGCAGGTTCTCGCGCACCATGCGGTCGACCGCGCCGGTCTTCATCAGGGTCTTGCCCATATTCAGGGCCAGGATCGGCCGCAGCAGCAGTTGCTGCCATTCCGGCATGGCCAGCTGACCGATCCGGGGCGCCGGCTGCGCGGTGGTCGGGGTCAGGTAGAGATCGTATTTGGTGAAGAACCGCGCCAGCCCGTGCGCGTACTCGTTCCAGCGGCGCCGCTGGGCGACGTATTCGCTGACCGGCAGGGCGCGTCCCAGCAGGTCCAGCGCCCGGGTGTCGAGCTCGAACTGATCGTCGGTCGCGCCCTTGGCCTTGCAGGCCGCGACATCGGCGGCGACCTGGCCCATGTAGAGGGTGATGAAGCTGCGCGCCAGGGCCAGGCCGTCGACGCCGGGTTCGGCCTCTTCAACCTGATGACCCAGCGCCTCCAGCTTGCTGGCGGTGACGTGGATCACCCGCACCACGTCGGGATGCACCTCGGTGCCAATCGGTGAGCGGGTGCAGAAGCCGATCTTCAGGGGCTTCGGCGGCTGCAGGATCTGCTGCGCGTACGGCAGCTCCGGCGGCGCGATATGAAACGGCGCGCCCGGATCGGCGCCGGCCAGCGCATCGAGCATGGCGGCGGAATCGCGCACGCTGCGGGTCAGCACATGCTCGCTGGACGCACCCTCCCAGATCTCGCCCCGGTCCGGCCCGCAGGGCACGCGCCCGCGCGAGGGGCGCAACCCGAACAGCCCGCAGTAGGAGGCCGGAATGCGGATGCTGCCGCCGCCATCGCTGGCGCCCGCCATCGGCACGATGCCGGCCGCCACCACCGCCGCCGCGCCGCCGGAGGAGCCGCCTGGCGTATGGAACAGGTTGACCGGGTTGCGGGTGGCGCCGAAGGCCTTGGGCTCGGTGATGCCCTTGAGCGCGAATTCCGGCGTCGCGGTCTTGCCGAAAATGACCAGGCCGGCGCGACGCGCCCGGCGCACGTACTCCGAATCGTGGCTGGCGATGTTGTTGCGCAGTGCCGCCGAGCCGCCGGCACTGGGCGCGCCGGCAACATCCTGGGCAATGTCCTTGACCAGGAAGGGCACCCCGGCGAAGGGGCCGGTGAGGCGCACACGGCTCTCGATTCGCGCCTCATCATCCAGCCGCCAGACAATCGCATTGAGCTGGCTGTCGGTGCCGTTGGCGCGCTCGCGAGCGGCCTCCAGCAGCTCCTGGGCGCTGACCTCTTTGTTGCGCACCAGCTCGGCCAGCCCGGTGGCGTCATAGCGGCTGTATTCCTTCATCCCCTTCCCTCGCCCCTGCGAATCGCGTTATTGATCTTGACCCGGCTAGATTACGGGCAGACGCCGCCGAGAGGACACCTGAATGAGCATACAGATCGCCAGCCGCGAAACCAGCAGCGGCCCCGCCTGGGCACTGGCCATGCGCCGCTTCACCGACTACCTCGTCAACGATTGCGGCGGCGGGCCGCGACCCTGGAAGTTTTCCTGGGTGATCAACTTCCAGAAGGCCGGCACTTTTATCTTCCTCGGCGCGCTGATGTGGTTCTACGCCGACAAGACGCCGGCAGCGACCAGCCCCGCCGCCTGGATCTACCTGGCGCTGCACGGCAGCTACGGCCTGGTGTGGATCACCAAGGACCTCGCCTTCCCCGATCCCAACTGGCAGAAGCGCATCACCATCCTCGGCGGCGTCAACGCCATGCTCGGGGTGCTAGGCCAGTACTGGCTGTTCGGCTGGCTGCTGATCTCCGGCACCGCGCAGGCGCGCTACCCCTTGCCGGAGCCGCAGTGGTTCGCGCTGTGCATCACGCTCTGCATCCTCGGCTGCGTGATCATGATCGCCGCCGATGCCCAGAAGTTCTTTACCTTGCGGGTCCAGCGCGGCCTTATCACCGACGGCATGCACCGCTATGTGCGCCACCCCAACTACCTGGGCGAGATGATGATCTACGGCAGCTTCGCCCTGCTGGTCTGGCACTGGTACCCGGTGCTGGTGCTGGCCTGGGTCTGGCTCGGCTTGTTCGCGGTGAACATGCGCTTGAAGGAAGCCAGCATGAGCCGCTATCCGGAATGGGCGGCCTACAAGAAACGCAGCTGGTGGCTGCTGCCCGGGCTGCTCTGAGGGGTCAATCCACCCGCTCGATATCGCCGCTGCCGTTCACCGCCGTATGCAGGTTCGTCGGCGTGCCGTGGTAGCGGATATCGCCACTGCCGTTGATCTGGGCGTGTAGCGACGCGACCGCGGCCAGCTCGATATCGCCGCTGCCATTCAGATCGGCCTCGGCGCTCCGGGCCTGCAGCCCGGCCAGCAGGGCGTCGCCGGAGCCGTTCACTTCGACATCGAGATCATCGACCTTGCCGCTGGCGCGGATGGTGCCGCTGCCGTCGAGTTCGAGCTTGAAGCGCGCGCCACCCAGGCCGATCAGGTTGGCGTCCGCGCTGCCTTCCAGCACGAACTCGCTGAGCGCCGGAACCTGCACCTGCACGCGCAGCGGTGCCGTGGTTCGATAGGAACCATGGGAGGCGATCACCAGGCGATTGCCCTCGACGCGGGTTTCGATCAGATCGAGCAGGTTGTCGTCACCGCTGACCTTGACCTCGAGCTTGGGGCCAATCTGGACTTCCAGGTCTTCGGCGGAGCGCAGGACGATGCGGTCGAAGCTCCCGGTCTGGCGCTCGACCGTAGCGGCCTTGCCGGAACCGGCGCGCATCGGTTTGCCGTCGATGTGGACGGCGATGCCGCCAGCCCACTTGTCTGCATCGAAATGACTGACCGCCGCCCAGGACAGGCAGCTGACGACGGTGAGGCAGAGGGCAAAGCCAAGAGCGAACTGTTTCATCGGTGCGGACCTTCGTGGGGTACGGCACTCGGATGTAGCGGCGCGGCAGAAGGTTTACTCGGCTTCAGGAGTAGCCGTATTGCCGGGCCAGCGCGAGCACTTCCGGCGCGAAGTCCGACCGATCGCGACGCCAGGGCAGCGGCTGGTCCAGGCGAGTGATGGCAGCCAGCTGCTCCAGTTCATCAGAGAAATCAGCCCAGACCTCGGCTTCCAGGCCACCACGCACCGGGCCTGCCGGCGTCCGTGCGAACAACCAGTCCTGCGGCCGGGCCATCGCCTGCAGATCGGCGCGGGTCAATGGCAGATCGAGTGCGCCACAGAGGCTGGCGACACTCGCCTCGAAATCGGCATCGAGGCTCTCGCTGCTCAGGCGCAGCACCTGGCCCGCAGGCCATTCGGCGGCGGCGGCGTCGAGATTGCGGTTGGCGCGCAGCCAGGGCAGCTGCGGCTCCGGCAGCGCCGGGGTCTGGGCCTGATCGCGGAAGTCGACCGGCACGAACAGCTGCTCGCGCAGCCAGGCGGCGAAGCGGCAGCCCTGCGACCAAGGGTGGCGGACCAGGTGCAGCCATTGCGCCTGCGGCAGCGCGGCACGGAAGCGGCGCAGCTCGCGCGGGCGCAGCGGCATTTCGGCATCCGGGATCACCAGCCGGCGCGGCGCGGCGGCGGCGGCGAGCGTCGCTATCAGTTCGCGGCTGCCGAGCGCGCGGTGCGCGCCCAGCCAGGCATCGGCGGCGGCGATGTGGGTAGCGCCCTGCCCGCCCTGCAACAGCTCGGCCACAGCGCGGCGCAGGCCGTCGCCGTGGCCGAGCTGGCTGAGCGCGAACACGTCGAGCAGCTCGCCGACCGTCTCGGCCATGAACGGAAAAATCTGTGGCAGCGCGTACAGCTGCGGATGCCGGCCGAGCACGCCGGCCAGCCAGCTGGCGCCGGAAAACGGCGCGGCGAGGATGAAGAGGGGCGGCGGTGCCGGATCAGCCACCTGCGGACTCCGTGCTGTTCTGCCCCAGCCAGACCTCGCAACCGCCGCGCGGGTTGTCGCGGTAGCGCCAGGCGCCCTGGCGCTGTACCGCCACCCGCGGCCCGAAGGGATTGGCGGTGCCGACGAACAGGCCCTGCGGTGTCGAGCCGAAGGTGCGGATGCCCCAGTTGAACTTGTTGCCGAAGCCGTCGCGCGTCACCGGCTCCCAGTGCACACCGTCGGCGCTGCGCCAGAGCTGCGCCCCGCCCTGCTCGCTGAGCCGCTCCAGGCCCCAGTGCCGCACCAGGCCGGCCACCGTCGCCGGCCAGCGGTGCAGCGGCAGGTAGGGCAGCAGGCAGGCCCAGGACATGGTGCCGGCATACAGATGGCCGTCGTGCACGACCATGCGCCAGATGTAACCGTTGAACAGGTTGTCGAACCCGGCCGAGTAGCCGGACAGCGGGTACTTGGCGCCCTGCTCGGTGATGCGCGACTCGCCGACGATCAGGTCGTAACTATCGTCCGGCCAGACCCGCAGCAGCTCGGCCGCCGCCGGCCCGATGCGCGCGCTGCGGTGGTAGCCGCCATTGATGATCCCGCTGCCGACGTAGAGCGCGCCCTTGAACTCGCACATGGCGCCGACCACTTCGTTGTGCAGGCCGCGCCCGGCTCCGCGGTCGAACACCTTGGTCCAGCGGTAGGGCCGCTCGCCGCCACTGGTCTTCCACAGCTCGCCACCGCTGACGGCATTGACGGTGCCGGCGTAGAGCCGACCGTCGTAGACCTCCATCTCGAAGATGGTGGCGTTGTCGGGATTGCCGAAGCCCTCCTCGTTGACCGGCGCCCAACCGCCCCGGGCGATGTCGTCGCTGCTGTAGATCACCGCTTCCGAACCGATGTCCTGGACGAAGCCCTTGGCGCTGCCGGAGGCGGTCGGGCTCAGGTGCAGGCGGCCCTGGAACGGCTGGATGGTGCGGCAGGCGCGCACCGCCGGCCCGAACGGCGGGCGCGGCACCGGGGCGTAGTGGCGGCCGTCCTCGCTGCGCAGCACATCGGGCGAGTGCGCCAGGTGCGGCGACCAGCTCGATACATAGAGGCAGGGCGCGGCATCGCTCACCCCCTGGAACACGGTCATGCCGCGAAAGCCGATATAGCTGGGCACGCCCGCGCGGCCGTTGGTGCCGACCACTTCCGGCGCCTGGTAGACCCGCCGCCAGTGCTCGGTCTCCGGCGTGTACTCCCAGATCTCGGCGCGGCGGTTGATGCGGTAGAGGTCTTCCGGGCTATCGATCGGCCAGGGCCGGAGATCGGGCGCCGGCGCGCCGATCTTCAGTGCCGCGAAGCTGCCGCGCGTGGTGCCGACATACACCCGGCCGTTGAACACCGCCATGCTGTGGGCATAGTGATTCCAGCCGTCGCCGAAACCGCTGGGGGCGGTGAGGCGGAAGTCGGAGAAGCAAAGACCAGTCATTACACGCACCGCGCTGAATCTTCCCCTCTCCCCTTGTGGGAGAGGGTGGCGCGCAGCGCCGGGAGAGGGGGCGGTGGGCAAGCAGGGTGCTGCCAGGCATCAGGGCGACGCCCGCAAAGCAAAGTCCCCCCTCTCCCGCCTTTGTCTAAGCCGAACTGACATTGAGTCAGCTCGGCCGCTAAGCCAAACGCTCCCCCACGAGGGGAGAGGGGACGAGCGCACGGGAGTCTGGCAACAACTAGCTTCATCCGGCTAAGGAATCCACGACCACAGCTCAACAAACACGAAGCGCACCAGCGCCCGGCTGAACACCACGATGGCGGGATGCCAGTCGCCTTGCAGCTTGGCATTGCCGGTCATGCCGGGCAGCAGGCGCTGGTCCGGGTCCTGGAGCGCCACCTGCACCCGCACCACCTTGCCGTAGGGACCATCCTCGGCGGCCGGCGCGATGCGCCGCACCTCGCCCAGGAAGCTCGACGCCGGAAAGGCCCAGACCCGCGCCCGCGCCTGCTTGCCGGGCGCGATCTCGCTGATCGAGGCCTCCGGCACCCGCACCTCGGCCAGGCGCTCGCGGCTGTCCTCGATCACCGCCAGCAGATCGCCGCGATTGAGGAACTGCCCGCGCGCGTGCTGCAGGGTGCCCGACACCACCACACCGGCAATCGGCGCCTTCACCCGGGCATAGGCGAGCTGCTCGCGGTGATAGACCAGCTGCGCCTGCACCTCGCGGATCTGCGCCTCGATGGCGGCGATGCGATCGCCCACCGCCGGGCTGCGGACCAGTTCCAGCCGGCGCTGCGCCTCCTGCAGGGCCTTCTGATCGACATCGGCCTGGCCGCGCACGCGGTCGTAGTCCTGCGGCGTCACCGACTTGCGGCGGTAGGCCTCCTGACTCCGCTGGGCCTGCGCGGCGGAGACCTCGGCGCGTTTGCGGGCGGTTTCGAGCGCGCTGCGCGCGACCTCGACCTCCTCCGGCTTGCCGCCCTTCCCCGCCAGCGACAGATCGGCGCGCAGCTGCGCCAGCCGGGCTTCGCCGGAGGCCACGGCGGCCCGCGCCTCGTCATCGGCCAGCCGCGCCAGTACCTGCCCGGCTTTGACCCGGTCGCCTTCCCGCACCAGCAGCTCGCGGACATCACCGGCCATCAGCGCGCGCACGTCGGCGCGTTCGCCCGGCAGCACCGTGAAGTCGCCACTGGGGTGGTAGCGATAAGGCAGGCAGGCCAGCGTGGCCAGCACGGCCAGGCTGATCCAGAAGCCCCGGGGGCGCTGCCAGAACGGCGGCTTCCTCAGCTGGCCCAGATCGAGATTGGCGCCGGTGCGCGCATTGCGGAACGTCTGACTCACGAATACCCCCAGGACCAGCGTCAACGGAATGAGACCCAGCGCGCCGAAACGCGCCGTCAAATGCCCTGCCGCCACCAGCAGCAGGCCCAGCAACAGCAGCGAGCAGCCCAGCGCCAGGCCGCGGTACAGAAAGAGCACCCGCTTCGGCAACAGCCGCTGCGCCGGCGACCAGCCGGTGCCGCGACGCTGGCGGCTGGCGAACATGGCCTGCTCGCGCAGATTGGGAATGTCCAGCCATTGCGCCAACAGGAAGTAGCCGTCGGTGCGCAACAGCGGGTTGCCGCGCAGCAGCAGCACGAGCAGCGCGGCGCCGGCGATGGCGAGGCTGTAGGCACCCAGCAGGGTCGGCCCCTGGCGCAGCAGCAGCCAGCCCAGCAGGCCGGCGACTGCCAGCAGCAGCGGGCCAATCAGACCGGCGCCGACGATGCGCAGGCGGCCGGCGCGGTCAGCGGCCTCGGCGGCACCGCCGCTGTCGAGATGGAGCTGCGGCAGGCCCAGCGGGCTGCGCAGCAAGCCGGTCTTGGGCGACTGGCCGGTGTAGCGCAGCACGGCGGCGGCGCGCGCCGACACCGTCACCGCCTGCAGCAACAGCCAGGCCAGCACCCAGGCCAGCGCCAGCTTGCCGGGACTGAACAGGCGCGACAGCTCGGCGCCGGCATCGAGCCGGTTGTGCCAGACCCCGAACAGCAGCAGGGCCAGCAGCAACAGCGCGGCGCCCAGGCCGGCCGTGCTGGCCAGCGGCCAGATCAGCAGCCGCCCGAGGCCGCTCCAGGGCCCGGACGGAATCGGCCGGTAGGCGCGCTGCCGCAGGCCGCTGCGGTCGGTCAGCAGCCGCAGCAGGCTGCCCATCAGGCCGGGGCCGGCGAGCGAGCCCGGCAGGGTCGAGGGCGGCGTGACCTGGCCACCCGGCAGCGACAGCGGCACATCGCTGAACGGCGGCGAGGGCAGCGGCTCGTCGCGGCCCGGTTCCAGCCAGCCGGCCATCCCCAGTTCGGCGGCGAAGCGCTCCAGCGGTTCGGCACCGAGCGGCCTGCCCTGCTCTGCCGCCCAGGCCCGGATCGCGGCGGCGTCGCGCTGGCCGTCAAAAGCCTGCGCCAGCTCGTGCTCGAAAGCATTGAGTTGCAGCCGAGAACCGTCGCGCGCAGTCAGCGTGCCCCCGCCATCCGTCCCGGGCGTGATGGCGGCCGCGCCGGTGTAGCGGCGTCTGGGGAAGGCAGTCATGCCCGCTGGCGGCGGCAGGTTCAGGGGATGGTGCCCGCCGGCTCGGCGCGCAGCAGGCGGTTGACCTGGGCCAGATCGGCGTTCAACAGGGCGCCCGCCGCGCTCTTGAGGTGCAGGCTGTCGACCAGCAGCTTGTAGCGCGCGCCGGACAGGTTGGTCTCGGCCTCGTAGCGCTGCTCGACCGCGTCCAGCACCTCGGCATTGGTGCGGGTACCGACCTCGTAGCCGGCCCGGTTGGCGTCCTCGGCAGCAATGGCGGCGGCCACCGCCTTCTGCAGCGCCTGGATCCTGCGGGCGCCGCTGCTGGTGTTGAGCCAGGCCAGCTTGGCCTCGCGCTCGGCCTGGCGGCGCGCCAGCTCGACCTCGGCCTCGGCGCGCTTCTGCTGTTGCAGGCCGCGCTCGATCTCGGCGCTGACGCGGCCGCCGCTGTAGAGCGGCAGGGTGGCGGCCAGGCCGATGCGCTGATCGCTCTCGTCGCGCTCGCCGCTGATGCCGCCGCCGTTGTCGATCTCGTAGGCGCTGCCGACCAGGTCCAGCTGCGGCCAGCGGCTGCGGCGCAGGCGCTGCAGTTCGAGCTTGGCGATATCGACCTCGCGCTCGCGCACGGCGACGCTGAGATTGCCCTCGCGGGCGCGCTGCACCCAGCTGTCCTGATCGGCCGGCTTCGGTGATGCCAGCGTCACCTTGGCCGGCAGCGGCAGCAGCAGCACATAACGGCGGCCGGTATAGGTCTCCAGCAGGGCGTGGGCGGCCTCGACCTGGCTCTCGGCCTCCAGCAGCGCCGCCTGGGCGAGATCGACGCCGGCCTGCGCGCTCTTCAGCTCGGCGTCGAGCGCGAGGCCGGCGATGCTGCGGCCCTCGACCTGCCGCGCCTGCTGGCGGAAGGATTCCAGCTTGGCGCCGGCGATGCGGCGACGGTCCCCGGCCGCGAGCACGGCGAAGTAGGCATCGCAGACCCCCAGCATCACCCCTTCGCGCTTGCGCTCGGCCTCGGCGCGCGCGCGCGCCAGCCGCTGCCCGGCCTGGTCGAGATTGCTCCAGAGCTGGCCGTTGTAGACCGACTGCCGCAGCGTCGCGCCGTAGATGAAGCGCTCGTAGGTGTCGCTGCGGTCGATGCTGACGATGCCGTAGTAGTCGCCCTCGACGCCGTCGCGCACCCAGTCGGCGCTGCCGAACAGGGACAGCTGCGGGTAGAGGCGGGCCTTGGCTTCCGGCTCGAACTGCTTGGCGGCATCGAATTCGGCCTGGGCCGACTGCAGCAGCGGGCTGGACAGCAGTGCGTCGTTGATCGCCTGCAGCAGGTTGGCGGGTCCGGTGGCAGCCGTGCCGGCCGGCTCGGCCGCGAGCGCCGAGGCCGCCAGCAACAGGCCGCACCAGCACCATCCCGCGCGCGCTCCGCGCCGCAAACCGCTACGCATGCCTGCACTCCCTGTGGTTTCCGGGCGGAAACGATCCGTGCGGAGCGCTCCTCCAGTGCCGGCACCGGCGCTGCCTTCATGGCCTCCGGTGGCGGACGCTGCGCATCCCCGCGATCCGCTGATTGTCGCTGCAAACCGCCCGCGGAAGCGACCGGCCGAAACGCAAAAAGCCCGCAGGGCTGCGGGCTTTTGCGCTGACTCCATCGTCACCGGGCCTGAGCCCGGATTGGCGCGATGGCGTTCCCAAGGGGATTCGAACCCCTGTTACATCCGTGAAAGGGACGTGTCCTAGGCCTCTAGACGATGGGAACGTGAGGCGAATTTGGTGGAGCTAGTCGGGATCGAACCGACGACCTCTTGCATGCCATGCAAGCGCTCTCCCAGCTGAGCTATAGCCCCTTGCGGAGGCCGCGAATTATACGCGGCAAAAACCGGAACGCAACCAAAATTTCAGTCGCGGTAATCCAGCTCGCGGCCATGGGTTTCCGGCAGGCCTCGCAGGCACAGTCCGGCGAGCAGGTAGACCAGGGCGCCCAGGGCCAGCGTGGCACCCAGCAGACCCAGCAGGGGCCACAGCAGCTTCACGCCCAGACTCACCGGCAGCACCGATGCGCGCACTAGGTTCGGCACGGCGGTGGCGACGGTGGCGCGCAAGCCGGTGCCGAACTGTTCGGCGGCCAGGGTCACGAATACCGTCCAGTAGCCCTGGGCCAGGCCGATGGCGAACATCAGTGCCAGATAGTGGCCACTGCTGTCGCTGCGCAGCAGCGCCAGATTCAGCAGCGGCAGCAGCAGCAGGGCGGCGGCGATCACCCGCTTGCGCGAGGCCAGCCATTCACTGAGCAGGCCGGCGCCGGCACTGCCGAGGGCCAGGCCCAGCGCCTGCCAGCGCAGCACCTCGGCGACACTCAGGGGCGCGGCGAAGCCCAGGGCCTTGCCGTATTCCGGAGCCAGGTTCACGAACAGCGCCGAGACGTACCAGATCGGCACCCCGACCAGGATGACCGCGACGAAGCGGCGGCGCAGCACCGCGTCCCCGAGCAGGCGCCGCAGGCTGCCGGCATCGGCCCGGCCCGGCTGGAACAGGGCCGACTCGGTCAGCACCCGCAGCCGCAGCGCCAGCACCCCCAGACCCAGGCCGCCACCGATCAGGTAGGCCGTGCGCCAGTCCAGCCACTGCCCGACATAGGACGCGACCAGGGCGCCGACCAGGCCGAGGAAGGAGATCACCGTGGTGCCGTAGCCGCGCGCGCGCTTGGGCAAGAGTTCGGCGATCAGCGTGATGCCGGCGCCCAGCTCGCCGGCCAGACCGATCCCGGCCAGCAGGCGCAGCAGGGCGTACTGCTCGACGCTGGTGACGAAGGCATTGGCGATGTTGGCCAGAGAGTAGAGCGCGATGGTGGCGATCAGCGCGCGCCGGCGGCCATAGCGGTCCCCGACCCAGCCCCAAAAGAAGCCGCCGATCAGCATGCCGGCCATCTGCAGGTTGAGCAGGGCCAGACCCCAGTCGGTGTTGGCCTGCCCCACCACCCCCAGTTCGCGCAGCGAGGCGACCCGGACGACGCCGAAGATGACAATGTCGTAGAGATCGACGAAGTAGCCCAGCGCCGCCGCCACGACCGCCAGCAGCTGGGCCTTGCGCGTCGTAGGGTTCACTGAGTCCAAAGCCCGTGAAGAAATCGTAGCGAGCATGGCCTGCTGCAAGGAATAGCAGCGCAGCAAGCGCAGCGCACTCCAGTGCGTGAGCATTGCGAGCAGCGCGTGACGCCGCAGCAGGTCAGCGCAGTAGATTTATTCACGGGCTTTCATGCCGACATGAACAGGCCGCCGTTCACCGGGATGTTGGCGCCGGTGATGTAGCCGGCCTGTTCGGCGCAGAGAAAGACGACCACCCGCGCGATCTCCGCCGGCAAGGCCAGGCGCCCGAGCGGGATCTGCGCCCGGATCTTGGCCAGCAGCTCGGGCCGGATCGCCGCCGTCATCGGCGTCTCGACATAGCCGGGCGACACGGTGTTGACGGTCACGCCCTGCCCCGCCCCTTCCTGCGCCAGCGCCATGCTGAACCCGTGCAGGCCGGCCTTGGCCGCCGAGTAGTTGGCCTGGCCGAACTGACCCTTCTGACCGTTCACCGAGGCGATGTTGACGATGCGGCCGTAGCCGCGCGCGCACATTCCGGTGAACAGCGGCTGGGTGACGTAGAAGGCGGCGTCGAGATTGGTGCCGATCACCTCGCGCCACTGGCTCGGGCTCATCCTGGCGAAGCGGGCGTCGCGGGTGATGCCGGCGGCATTGACCAGCACCGCGTAGCCGCCGTCCTGCTGCTCCAGCGCGCAGACCAACTGGCTGGCGGCCTCACCATCGGCCAGATCGCAGAACGCGATCTCGACCGCTTCGAGCCGCGAGCGCAGCTCGGCCAGCCCTGGCTGCTCGGAGGGATGGCCGATCACCGTCACCGCCATGCCGTCGTCGCGCAGCTGGCGCGCGATCTCCGCACCGATGGCGCCGGTGCCGCCGGTCACCAGGGCTCGGCGCCGGCTCATCTCAGCGCCCCTTCCCGCGGCGGCCGGCGTACTGCTCGGGGGCCGTGGGGTCGAGCTGCCGCTCCAGGCTGTACATGGCTTCTTCCTTTTCCAGGCTGATGTCGAAGTCCAGCACCAGGGGCTTCGACTGCCGGCCGTCCGGCGTGATCGCCACCGCCTGCAAGCGCAGCGGCGCGGCGATATAGATCGGATGCCCGGCCTGGTACAGCGCCGAACCGCTGGCCGGCGCGGTGCCGCTGGTGGTGTAGGTGATGAAGGCGGCCGGGTCGCTGCTTTCCAGGCGCACTTCCTGAGCCTGGGCGTAGACGCCGCCGGCCGGGGTCGCGGTGAGCGTCGGCTCGCCTGCGGACCGGTAGCCGGCCTGGCGGGCGAACCGCAGCAGGGGGCTGGCGAGGCCGCTCTGGGGATCCAGCGCGAAGCAGCTGACTGGCGACTCCGCGCCCAGGCTCAGCTCCTGGACGGCCGGCGTGCTCCGCTGCGGATACTGCCCGCCCGCCGCGCAATGCAGGCCGGCGCTGGCGGGCTCCGGCCGCAGCCGGTCACCGCTGCGCAGCACGCGCGGCGCGCGCGCCCGGGGCAAGGGCTCGCCGCTGTCGGCGAGGAATTTCAGCATCGCGTCCATGGTCGCCGGCTCCCGGGGCAGGTCCATGTGGTCGAACCAGCGGCCCCGCTCCCGGTTGAACGCCAGGTTGTAGGCCCCGTCCAGCGCCGGGCTGTCCTGGTAGGGCTTGGGGTAGAACACATCGCCCCAGCCGCTGCCGTCGTAGAGCGTCATGTAGCGGGTCGGCCCCGGGGTCTCGCCCAGGCGGTTGAGCTGGGCCAGCCAGGGCGAGCCCGGCGCCAGCTCCCAGGACGCCGCGCGCTGCTGGCCGCGTGGATAGGCGCTGGCGGTCCACACCCCGTGGTTGCCACCGGCGGCGCCGATGAAGTTGCGCACCCGGTGGAAGCTGTTGGTCTGCATCATCCATTGCCGCACCAGGGTGACGCCCAGCGAGTGGCTGATGATGTCGACCTGGCGCACCGGCACCCCGCGCCGCTTCGACAGGTAGTCCATGACGCTGTTGACGATGCGGTCGATGCTGGCGACCGAGAGATCGTTGGAGTCGAAATAATGGACGTGGTCCCAGCCATGCCCCAGGGCCCAGAGCTCGTCCTTGCCGTAGCCCTGCGCCAGGAAGTACTCGCGCGCCGGCAGCCAGTAGCGGGCCGACACGGTGTTGCCGTGGACGAAGATCACCGGCGTGCGATACACGCCGCTCGACTCGCCGCCGCCGAAGCCCGGCATCGGCAACTCGGTCTCGGCTGAGCGCGGCGGCGTGTAGTCGGGCGGAAAATCACGCAGCTCCGGCACCGGCTGCCCGAGCGCCGGCAGCAGCACCTGGCGCGGCGGGATACAGGCGCTCAGCGCCAGCAGCAGGCCCAGGCCCAGCGCGCGCAGCGCGGTCGGGCTCACGGCGCCCAGAACAGGTAGACGAAGCGCAGCTCGGCGTAGGGCGAGGCCGAGGCGGCGGCGGCTTCCTGCACCCCGAACAGGGTGGTGCTTAGCTGCGAGATCGAGTTGTCGCCGGTGCCGTTGTTGTTGCGGTCAGCGCCCGGGCAGTCACTCACGCCGCAGACGTCGTAGATCACGTCGATCTGGCTGCCGCGCCCCGAGATCGGCTTGGCGATGCGGAACTGCAATACCGAGGAACTGCGATAGACGTAGGAAATGCCGGCGCTGAGCAGGGTCGCCTGCACGCCCCGGTCCTCGTAGGGGCCGCTGCGCGGTGCCAGATAGAAGGCGTCCAGCGCCGGCGTGTTGCAGACATCGGAGCCCAGCCCGAGCGCGGCGCATAGGGTATCCGGCGCCAGCGGCTGATCCTTGAAGTTGACCGTGACCTGGTCGTAACCGTTGTGCCCCACCGACTTGTGGAAGGAATAGCCAATGTCGGCGAACCAGTGCTCGCTGAACTTCCAGGCGAAGTTGGCCTCGGCGTTCCACCAGTCGGCGATCCGCGTCGGCGTGGTGCCGCCGAAGGAGGGATGGGAATTGTCGCCGTTGAACTGGTAGGCCACGGTGGCATCGACGAACAGGCGCCCGAACAGCTCGCCGTGGAAGGCCAGCTGCGGAATCACGCTGCGGTAGTTGGTGCCGATATTGAGCATGGCATCGGTGTCGTACTCGCCCAGCGGCTCCTTGAACGTGGTCGCGAACAGGCCGTTGAACTTCACCGGACCCAGGCGGTACTCGCTGCTGTAGATGCCGCAGAGCCCATACAGATCGAGCAGGCCGTTGCTGCCGGGCCGGGCGCCGAACAGGCGGCCCCGGTCGGCGATCTGCTCGGTGTTCTGCTGGTAGCCGAAGCCACTGATCAGCCGACAGAACTGCGAGTGGTCGCGCAGGTAGGGAATGCCGGTATCGCGAAAGACATTGCCGACCCACAGCACCTTGAACAGCGCCAGGCCGACATCGGTGCTCGCCCCAGCCGGCACGAAGGGCACGCCGACGCGGACGGTATTGCCCTCGCGGTCGAACACCTTCTCGATCTCCGAGAAGATGAAGGTGGTCTCGGTGTAGGTCCCGTTCGCCTGCACCGCGTACTCCGACAGATGCGGGGTGAAGATCAGCCCGGCCTGCGCCCGCGCCGGCTGCAGGGCCAGCGCCAGCACCAGGCCGACGATCAGCGTGTGCAGCCGGGGCATGGGTAGGCGTCTCCGAGTCCGAACTGCCAGGCCAGGCTCAGGGCCCAGCGCGGCGAGGCATAGCTGCGCGCCGCGCCCAGGCCGTCCACCAGCACCGTGCCGCCCTCGCTGAGCACGCAGCCGACACCACCCGGCACGCAACCGGCCGGGGTGCGGTCGGTATAGGGCAGCAGGAACTGGCCGCTCTTGCCGGACAGGGGCTGGCTGTAATGCAGGCCCAGCAGCAGGCGCTGGCTAGCGAACCACTGCAGGCCGCCGCCGACTTCCCGCAAGGCGGTGCCGCCGTCGCGATAGCTGCCGGGGGTCGGGAAGTTGTCGGACAGCAGTTCGGCCGGGTCCGGCGCCACCACCACCGGCGCGGGTGCATTGGGCGAGAAGCGCGGGTTCTCGTACAGATTGCGGCCACCGTGGCGGTCGTAGCCGTAGGCCGTCAGATAGACGCCCGACCAGAGCCGCTGGCTGAGGCTGAGGTCGATGATGCGATCGTCGCCTTGGTTGGCGGGTTCGAGCGCGCCGAAGGCCGGGTCGTAGTTCTGGAAATACTCGCGATAGCGGATGCCGGCCTCGATATAGCTGCCGGGGCGCGGCTGCCAGTGCCCGCCGAGCTGGACCTGCGCGGCCCAGGTATTGCGGCCGCTGCTGGCGGGCGCATCGCGGTCGTAGCTGCCGAACGGCGCGGTCAGCCCCAGCAGGGCCAACAGCGAATAGGGCGGCCGGGCGCCGCCGCGGGTGGCGCTCACCGGCGCGCCGAGCAGGAAGCTGCCGAACTCGAAACCTAGGTCGCCTAGGCCACTGCCGTTGTTGCGCAGATCGTCGGCCTCGGTGCTGGCATCGTCGGAGCTATCGGCGACGAAATCGGCGAGCACGCCGCGGGTGCGCACCCGGTTATGGCGCAGTGTCAGCCGCGCCAGGTGGGTGCGGCTGGACAGGAAGGGAATGCCCTCGCCCTCGAACAGCGGAAAGTGCCAGTTGAACCGGGCGGTGAAGCTGCTCTCGGGAAACGCGCTCTGGCCACCGGCCTGCGGCGCGGCGCTGGGCTGCTCATGGCCCTGCTGATCGTAGCTGCGGTCGCGGTCGTCCTGGCCGTAGCTGGTTTCGAGATACAGCCCCGGATGCAGCGGCAGGTAACGGCCGAACGCGGGCGGCGGATCGGCCGCCAGCGCCGGGGTGATGCACAGCAGGGCCGGCAGCGCCAGCAGCGCCCGGCAAGCGGGTGACCATCGACAGCTCATCAGCGGTGCCTACTCCGTCCAGTGGGTGGTGTTCCCCGGAACCACCACCGATCCGCGCTCCCGTGTCGGACCGGGCCCGGTCATCCTTGAACCAGCCCTGCGTATTTTGATACCTCTCGCGGGGCGCAGCTTATCGCGGCCGGCGCCGCTTGTGGCGGCTACTGCAGCACCACCCCGCGCTCGGCGAGCCGGGCGCGCAAGGCCGGCAGCGCCGCCTGGGCAGCGCGCTCGCCGGCGAGGATGGCGCGGTGCTTGCCCTCGAAGTCGGTGGAGCTGACGTCGCGCATGTCCGGCACCACCAGCACATCGGCCAGCGGGTACTCGGACTCGCGGATGGTCTTGCCCATGATCCCGAAAGTCTTCATCACCACGTCGAGCTTGCCCTGGGCCTCGCGCTGGTCCGGCGGCGCGGCGACATCCACCGCGATCACGAAGTCGGCGCCCATCTGCCGGGCATAGCGGATCGGCACCACGCTGACCAGGCCGCCATCGACATAGTCCTCCTCGCCAATGCGGGCCGGCGTGAACACCCCCGGCACGGCGGACGAGGCCTGCACCGCCAGGCCGGTTTCGCCGCGCTCGAACAGCACCGCCTCGCCGGTCTTGAGCTTGACCCCGACGCAGGCGAAGCGCGGCTTGAGCTGTTGCAAGGTCTTGTTCTTCACCGCCTGGTTGATGAACAGGCGCAGGGCGTCGCCCTTGATCAGGCCCTTGCCGAACAGGGTCCAGTCGGAAACCGTGGCGCGGTCGAGATCGAAGGCGATCTGCTGCAGGTCGAAGCCCGAGTAGCCGGCGGTGTAGAGCGCGCCGGCGACACTGCCGGCGCTGGTGCCGACCACGATCTCCGGCTTCAGACCATGGCTTTCCAGCACCTTGATGACGCCGATGTGGGCGAAGCCGCGTGCCGCGCCACCACCCAGGGCCAGGCCGATCCTTGGCGGCGGCGGTGGCGTGGGCTGCACCACCGGCGGTGGCTCTACCGGCGGCGGCACCGGCTTCGCGCCGAACAGGCCGCAGCTGGCCAGCAGCAGCGGCAGCAACGGGGCCAGGGCTCGCCACGGCAGGCGGGCACGAATCTGGGACATGGGAAGGCAGGCAATCCTTGAAGTGCGGCGATTGTAAGCGGCGGCTTCGCTTCGCGGCCGGCATCGGCGATGCTTTCGGCCTGCTCCGCCACGCCCGAGTACCGCCATGCGCCAACTGCTCTGCCTGCTACTTGTCGCCACCACCCTGCCCGCCCTGGCCGGTGATCGGGTCACCGGGCGCGGCTTCGCCAGCCGCAGCGAGGTGATCGCCCTGCACGGCATGGCGGCGACCAGCCATCCGCTCGCCACCAATGCCGCGCTCGACATCCTCAAGGCCGGCGGCAGCGCGGTGGATGCCGCCATCGCCGCCAATGCCATGCTCGGTCTGGTCGAACCGACCGGCAATGGCGTCGGCGGCGACCTGTTCGCCATCGTCTGGGATGCGCGCACACGGCGGCTCCACGGGCTCAACGCAAGCGGTCGCTCGCCCAAGAGCCTGTCGCTGGAAAAGCTGCGCGAACTGCTGAAGGCGCAAGGCCTGGAGCGGCTGCCTCCGCTGGGGCCGCTGCCGGTCAGCGTGCCGGGCTGCGTCGACGGCTGGTTCGAGCTGCACGACCGGTTCGGCCGGCTGCCGATGAAGAAAATCCTGGCTCCCGCCATCCGCACCGCCCGCGAGGGTCATCCGGTCAGCGAGCTGATTGCCTACTACTGGGGTCGCAGCCTGCCGAGGCTGTCGAAGTTCCCGGGCTACACCGAACAGATGACGCTGGCCGGCAAGGCGCCGAAGAAGGGCGAAATCTGGAAGAACCCGAATCTCGCCAACACCCTAGACACCATCGCCAGGGGCGGTCGCAAGGCCTTCTATCAGGGCGAGATCGCCAGGACGATTGCCGACTACCTGCAGGCGCAGGGCGGCTATCTATCGACCGAGGACCTCGCCAGTCACCGGAGCGAATGGGTAGAGCCGGTCTCGACCAACTATCGCGGCTACGAGGTCTGGGAACTGCCACCCAACTCGCAGGGCATTGCCGCGCTGCAGATGCTCAACCTGCTCGAAGCCTACGACCTGGCCAAGGCCGGCTTCGGCAGTCCGGAGCACCTGCACTGGTTCATCGAGGCCAAGAAGATCGCCTTCGAGGACCGGGCGAAGTTCTATGCCGATCCGGCCTTCAACCAGTTGCCGGTCGCCGATCTCATCAGCAAGCCCTACGCCGAGCAGCGCCGCAAGCTGCTCGACCCGGCCAGGGCCGCCAAGCACTTCGACGCCGGCAATCCAGCCCTGCGCCAGGGCGACACCATCTACCTCACCACCGCCGACGCCGAGGGCAATATGGTGTCGCTGATCCAGAGCAACTATCGCGGCATGGGCAGCGGCATGACCCCGCCAGGCCTGGGCTTCATCCTGCAGGACCGGGGCGAAATGTTCAGCCTGGAAGATGGCCACGCCAACGTCTACGCACCGGGCAAGCGGCCGTTCCAGACCATCATCCCGGCCTTCATCACCAAGGACGGTTTACCCTGGGTCAGCTTCGGCGTGATGGGCGGCGACATGCAGCCGCAGGGCCATGTGCAGATCGTGCTGAACCTGATCGACTTCGGCATGAACCTGCAGGAAGCCGGCGACGCGCCGCGCATCTACCACACCGGGTCGAGTGAACCCACTGGCGAGCGGATGACGGATGGCGGGGTGGTGAATCTGGAGAGCGGCTTTCCGCCCGAATCGGTGCGCAGCCTGCTCGACAAGGGCCACAAGCTCGGCTGGGACCTGGGCGGCTATGGCGGCTATCAGGCGATCCTGCGTGACCCCAAGACCGGCGCCTACTACGGGGCTTCGGAGTCGCGGAAGGATGGGATGGCGGCGGGGTATTGAAACAATGGCCAATCCCTTGCGGGAAGCGGTGAAGCGCCGCTTCTACCCTTTCGCTGAGTCAAGCGGCTTTCTGCGCGCGAAGTCGAGCCATCCGCATTTCACAAGCTTTCGGCGGGTGCGCGGCGACATCGCTCAAGTCTTCGACATTCAGTGGGACAAGTACGGCCGGCCCAGTTTCGTGATCAACTTCGGCGAGGTCTGCCTGAATGAGCCGGAGTCATCCGCCGCCGCCGTCGAGACCCAACACTGCCCGGCCCTGCTCCGCCTGATACCCGACAAGGGCAGCCCGCGATGGTGGCGCCTCCGGAAACCGTGGCTTGAAGCGCTGGCGACCGGCCGCCTCAGGCACGAACCCAACGACGTGGTGGATCAGGTCATCACCTATTTCATGGAAGCCGAGACCTGGTGGGCCGAGAAGGTCGAAGGACCTCACGTTCGGCTGCAGTGGCGCATTCGCTGACAAGCGATCACGGCCGACCTGGAACCTCCGCTGTCTCCGCGCAGCAAGGTGGGTGCAGCGTAGCGGACCCGCCCTGCGCGCTTGAACGATGACAACGAGCGAAGTGGCAAGCTTTTCGCTAGCCTGACGAGGTTGTCATCCTCTCCATCAACCTGGACTCACTCATGCGCAAACTTCTGCTCGCCGGCCTGATCGCCGCCTCCGTTGCCGCCCCGACCGCCGCCTTCGCTGCCATCGGTCCGGACAGCCTGGCCTACTGCGACATCCTGGAATGGCTCGGCTTCGTCAACGTCATGGCCTGCGAAGGCTAAAAGCGGCAAGGCCGCGGCGCTGGGGCAACTCAGCGTCGCGGCATCATGCCCGGCGGCAGCTTGCCGGCCAGCGAGCGCATCATCTTCGCCATGCCGCCACCGGCCATCTTCTTCATCATGTCGCGGGTCTGGTCGAACTGGCGTAGCAGCTGATTGACCTGCTGCACTTCAACGCCCGATCCGGCGGCGATGCGCCGCTTGCGGCTGGCCTTGATGAGGTCCGGAAACTGGCGCTCCTGCACGGTCATCGAGTTGATGATGGCGACCGTGCGCTTGATCTGTTTCTCGGGATTGGCCTGCTTGAGCTGGGCCTGCATGTTGGCGCCACCGGGCAGCTTCTCCAGCATCGACTCGATGCCGCCCATGTTCTGCATCTGCACCATCTGCTCGCGGAAGTCGGCGAGGTCGAAGCCCTTCTTGCTGCGGAGCTTGGCAGCGAGCTTGGCGGCCTTCTCGGTATCGACCCGCTGCACCGTCTCCTCGATCAGGCTGAGCATGTCGCCCTGGCCGAGGATGCGCGCCGCGATGCGGTCCGGGTGGAAGACTTCGAGTTTGTCGCTCTTCTCGCCGACGCCGATGAACTTGATCGGCGCGCCGGTCACCTGCCGCACGCTCAGCGCCGCGCCACCGCGCGAGTCGCCGTCGGCCTTGGTGAGCACGACGCCGGTCAGCGGCACGCGGTCGGCGAAGGCGCGCGCGGTGCGGGCGGCGTCCTGGCCGGTCATTGCATCGACCACGAACAGGGTCTCGACCGGATTGAGCGCGGCATGCAGGCCGGCCAATTCGACCATCATCTCCTCGTCGACCGTGGTACGGCCGGCGGTGTCGACGATCAGCACGTCGGCGAAGGATTTTTTGGCGTGCTCGACGGCGGCGCGGGCGATGGACTCGGGCGTCTGGCCGACTTCGGACGGGAAGAACTCCACCCCCACCTGCCCCGCGACGATGCGCAGCTGCTCGATGGCGGCCGGACGGTAGACGTCGCAGGAGACGACGATGACGTTCTTCTTCTCACGCTCCTTCAGCAGCTTCGCCAGCTTGCCGACGGTGGTGGTCTTGCCGGCACCCTGCAGGCCGGCCATCAGCAGGATGGCGGGCGGCTGGGCGCGCAGGTTGAGCGGCACCACTTCGCCGCCCAGGGTTTCGGTAAGCGCCTGCTGCACCATGCGCAGGAAGGCCTGGCCCGGCGTGAGGCTCTGGCTGATCTCGACGCCGAGAGCCTTGGCCTTCACCGACTCGATGAAGGTCTTGATGACCGGCAGGGCGACGTCGGCTTCCAGCAGCGCCATGCGCAGCTCGCGCGCGGCACCGTTGATCTGGTCTTCGGTCAGGCGACCCTGGCCGCGCAGGCTGTCGAGAACGCCGGACAGGCGCTGGCTGAGTGATTCAAACATGGGGTATGCGACTCGAAAGGAAGGCGGCCGGCGCGCCGCTTACAACATGAAGATCTCGCCGGATTCGAGGTGATGATAATTCCAGCCGGCCAAAACCGCCTCGCACTGGCGCTCGATCAGCGCCTCGGTGCCGGGCTTGTGATGGGTCAGCAGCAGTTGCGGCCGGTGCCGGAGCTTTTGCAGTTCGCGCGCCAGCAGGCTGGGCGTGAAGTGCTTGGAGGTCGCACCCAGTTCTTCCTGCTCGTCCGGGAAGGCGATCTCGATCATCAGCAGGTCCAGGCTCGGCAGGGCATTGAGCGACTGCCACAGGTTCTCGCAGGCCCAGGTGTCGCCGCTGAAGGCGAACACGCCGGTGGGCGTCTGGATCGCCACGCCCACCGCCGGCACGGTGTGCTTGACCTCGAAACTGTGCAGGCGGCGCGCCAGGCCCAGGTCCAGCTCGCGGCCGGGTGGCAGCTCGCGCCAGCGCAGCAAGGGGTGCTCGGGACTCGGCAACACCGAGAAGTCCGGCCAGATCTTCCAGTTGAAGATGTGGTCGCGGATCGCCGTCAGCGTCAGGCTGGCGGCGTGGACCTCGATCGGCGAGTCGATCAGGTCGAACAGGTTGTCGGCCATGAAGGCCAGGCCGCAGACATGGTCGAGGTGCGAATGGGTCAGCACCACATGACGGATGCGGCGCATCTGCGACAGCGCGAGATCGCCAACGCCGGTGCCGGCATCGATCAAGACCTCGTCATCGATCAGCACGCTGGTGGTGCGCAGCCCGGGCCCCACCCCACCGCTGCACCCCAGAACCTTGATCCGCATTGAATTCCGCGACCCGGTTGGAAGCTCGATTCGAGTCTAGCACCAAGTCTTTCCGCGCCCGCCGGCGGCGCGGGGCGAACGCTACGGCGGTGCTATTCTCAAACCATGTCGTTGCCCATCCTGCCGCTGGCGCTGGCCGCCCTGATCGCCTACACCGTCGCGGCCTGGCGGGCCGCCCACGGCGCCACCAACAATCAAGGAACGCTGGCCTTGCTGGTCGGCCTGGGCCTGCACGCGCTGGTGCTGGTCGGCAGCCTGCAGCTCGCGGGCGGGCGCCTGGGCCTGAGTCAGGCGCTGTCCCTGGTCACCTGGCAGACCGCGTTGCTGCTGGCACTGCTGTGGCGGGTCCAGACCCTGTGGCCACTGCGCACCGCGATCTACCCGCTGGCCGCCGCTGGCGCGCTGGTGGCGGCGCTGTGGCCCTCGCAGACCGGCGCCCAGGCGCCGCACGACTGGAAGATCGCCCTGCACGTGGCGCTGTCGATCTTCGCCGCCGGCCTGCTGACCCTGGCCGCTGCCCAGGCGGTGGCGCTGGCCGTGTTCGACCGCCTGCTGCACCGGCCCGACCAGCTCACCCGGGCGCTGCGCATGCCGCCGATGCAGTCGGCCGAGGACTGGCTGTTCCAGCTGATCGCCGCCGGCTTCTTCGTGCTGTCGCTGGCCCTGCTGTCGGGCCTGATCTTTGTCGACAACCTGTTCGCCCAGCACCTGGCGCACAAGACGGCGCTGTCGATCCTGGCCTGGGCCATCTTCGGCGCCTTGCTGCTGGGCCGCCGCCGCTGGGGCTGGCGCGGCCGGCGCGCGGTGCGCTGGGCGCTGTCGGGCTATGTCGCCTTCCTGCTCGCCTACTTCGGCAGCAAGCTGGTGCTGGAGCAACTCCTGGGTCGGCACTGGAGTTAGCGGCCCGTTCCCGGGCGACTCCGCTTGACACCAAGCCCCGCCCTTCGCTACCTATGACAGCCCTCGTGGTCACCGGCTGACGCCGCTCTTGGACGAATTACCTCTCGCGGCGGAGCTTGCGCTCCTGGTGTTCCTGCTGGCGCTGTCGGCGTTCTTCGCCGCCTCGGAAACCGGTCTGATGACCCTGAACCGCTACCGGCTCAAGACCCGGGCGCAGCAGGGTCATCGCGGCGCCCGGCTGGCGCAGAAGCTGCTCGACCGCCCGGACCGCCTGATCGGCCTGCTGCTGCTCGGCAAGAATTTCTCCGACAACGCCGCCACCGTGGTCGCCACCCTGCTGTCGATCAAGCTGTTCGGCAACGACGAGGTGGTGCTCGGCATCACTACCGCCGTGCTGACCATCGTCATGCTGGTGTTTTCCGACGCCGCGCCCAAGACCCTGGCGGCGCTCTACCCGGAGCGGGTCGGCATCCCCTCTGCCTACATCAACTACCCGCTGCAGTGGCTGCTGACGCCGGTGGTCTGGGTGGTGAGCCTGCTCAGCAACGGCGTGCTGCGCGCCATCGGTGTCACCAAGGAAGACGCCGCCACCCATTCGCTCTCGGCCGAGGAGCTGCGCACCGTGGTGGTGGAAGCCGGGGCGATGATCCCGCAGCGCCACCAGAGAATGTTGTTGTCCATCCTCGATCTCGAACACGCGACGGTCGAGGACATCATGATCCCGCGCAACGAGATCATCGGCATTGATCTCTCCGAGCCCTGGGAGCAGATCCACGAGGTGATCGTCGCCAGCAGCCACACCCGGCTGCCGGTGTTCAATGGCTCCATCGACGACCTCAAGGGCGTGGTGCACCTGCGCAAGCTGGTGCGCTCGGCGGCGATGGGCCAGCTCAACATCGACAGCCTGATGGCCCTGGTGCGCGACCCCTATTTCATTCCGGAAGGCACGCCGCTGAACCAGCAGCTGCTGAATTTCCAGGACCAGAAGCGGCGGATCGGCTTCGTGGTCGACGAGTACGGCGACATCCAGGGCCTAGTGACGCTGGAAGACATCCTCGAAGAGGTGGTCGGCGAATTCACCAGCGACCCCGCCACCCGCCAGAAGCACGTCACCCTCGACCACGACGGCTCGGCCCTGGTCAGCGGCAATGTCACCATCCGCAGCCTCAACCGCAGCCTGCAATGGCGCCTGCCCACCGACGGCCCCAAGACCCTCAACGGCCTGGTGGTGGAGCAGCTCGGCGACATCCCCAAGAGCGGCCGCCGGGTGCGTATCGGCAACTACGAGTTCGAGATCATCGAAGCCCGCGCCAACGCGGTGAAGACCGCGCGGGTGCGGCCGGTGCTGCCTGCTCCTTCAGGCTGAACCGAGGCAGTCGCTGACGCGGCAGCGCCCCGGCGCAACGCGAGGACTCACCAGAGCGAAAGTGCCTGCTCCAGGCGCATGGCCGGCAGCACTTCCAGCTCGATGCCGGATGCCTTGCGCGGCCGGTTGGCCTCGGGAACGATGGCGCGCTTGAAGCCGTGCTTGGCGGCTTCCAGCAGGCGCTCCTCGCCATTGGGCACCGGCCGGATCTCGCCGGCCAGGCCGACCTCGCCGAAGATCACCAGATCGTTCGGCACCGCCTGACCCCGGAAACTCGACAGCGCCGCCACCAGCAGGGGCAGATCGGCGGCGGTTTCGGAAATCTTCATGCCGCCGACCACGTTGGCGAACACGTCCTGGTCACCGAGGGCGATGCCGGCATGGCGGTGCAGCACCGCCAGCAGCATGTGCAGGCGGTTGCCCTCCAGCCCCAGGGTCACTCGCCGGGGATTGCCGGCGGCCGAGGCATCGACCAGGGCCTGCACCTCCACCAGCAGCGGCCGGCTGCCCTGGCGGGTGACGGTGATGACGCTGCCGGCGACCGGCTGCTCGTGGCGCGACAGGAACAGCGCCGAGGGATTGCTGACCTCCTTCAGGCCGACGTCGGTCATCGCGAACACGCCCAGCTCGTTGACCGCGCCGAAGCGATTCTTGATGGCGCGGATGATGCGGTAGCGGCTGCCGACGTCCTGCTCGAAGTACAGCACGGTGTCGACCATGTGCTCCAGCACGCGGGGGCCAGCAATAGCGCCCTCCTTGGTGACATGGCCGACCAGGATGATGGTGCAGCCGCTCTGCTTGGCGTAGCGCACCACTTGCGCCGTGGTCTCGCGCAGCTGACTGACCGAGCCGGGCGCCGAGTCGAGGCTGTCGGTGTACAGGGTCTGGATCGAGTCCAGCACCACCAGGCCGGGCTTTTCACGGGCCAGCACCGCGAGCACCTGCTCGACGCTGGTTTCCGCCAGCACCGGCAGGTCCAGCCGGGGCAGGCCCAGGCGGCGGGCGCGCAGGTGCACCTGGGTCAGCGATTCCTCGCCGGTGATGTAGAGCGTCTTCAGCCGGCCTTCGACCCCGGCCAGCACCTGCAGCAGCAGGGTCGACTTGCCGATGCCGGGGTCGCCACCGATCAGGATCACCGCGCCCGGCACCAGGCCACCGCCCAGCACGCGGTCCATCTCGGCGAGTTCGGTGGCGACTCTCGGGGCGTCCTCGGCCGCAACCTCGGACAGGCGCTGCACCCGGCCGTCGGCAAGCCCGGCCATGCCGCCGCCGCGACCGCTGCGCGGGGCCGGCGGCACCTGCCCCTCCACCAGGCTGTTCCAGGCACCGCAATCGGGGCATTGACCCACCCATTTCGGGGATTGGCTGCCGCATTCCTGACAGATATACGCGGTCTTATTCTTGGCCATGGGCCGTGCGGCGAGTCATGTTCTGGCGGCGGGGAATCGGGTTAGTATCCCCGGCAATTACAACGCAGAAACCGAGGGAGTGACGCGTGAAAGAGCGCATCTGGGCCAAGGACTGGTTCGCGGCGCTGGCCTATGCGCTGGGGTTCGCCATCCTAGCCTATGGCGTGTTCTCGACCGGCTTCCAGGGACTGGAGCGGGCGGCCTACGACATGGGCGTGCGCGGCCACGACCGCCCGCCTTCCGATCGCATCGCCATCGTCGCCATCGACGACGAGTCCATCGCCAACATGGGCCGCTGGCCCTGGCCGCGAACCAAGCAGGCGGCGCTGCTCGACAAGATCAATGCCGGCCAGCCGCGGCTGGTGGTCAACACCGCGCTCTATCTCGAACCCGAGCAGGGCGCCGCCGGCGACATCCAGGGCCTGGCCGATTTCCTGGCCGCCTCGCCCCTGCAGGGGCAGATTCCGGCCGAGATCGACAGCTTCGGCGTGATGCTGGCCGACGCCGCACCGCGCTCCGCCGAAGTGGCGCAGATCGCCAAGGCCTATAGCGAATCGGCGCTGGCGCGCAGCTATGTCGGCGCCATCAACGAGCTGTCGGCGCGGATCCGGGCCCTGGGCGGCGGTGGCTCGCCGGACACCACCCTAGGCGCCTCGCTGGCCGCCAGCCACGGCCTGCTGCCGATGCTGTTCACCCTCGGCCGCCCCCAGGGCCTGCCGGATCAGCCGCTGCCCGACTATGTGAAACGGGAGGCGCTGACCAATATCGTCGACCGCGTCGATGCCCGCGCCGGCGGCCTGCTGCCGATACCGACCGTGGCGGTGGCTATGCCCATCGCGCCCCTGGCGACCGCCGCCGCCGGACTCGGCCACCTCAATGTCACCCCGGACGTCGACGGCGCGGTGCGCCAGGAAGCCCTGGTGCTGCAGCACTACGACAGCTTCTTCCCCTCGCTGGCGCTGCGCACAGCGGCGCAGGCGCTCAACCTCAAGCCCGCCGACATCGAAGTGCGCCTGGGCGAAGGCGTGCAGATGGGCGGGCTGAGTCTGGGCACCGATACCCGGCTGATGATGTACACCCAGTACTACGCCGACCGCGATGGCGCACCGGCCTTCCGCACCGATTCCGCCTACGACGTCTACGCCGGCAAGATTCCGGCGGAAAAGTACAAGGACAAGATCGTCCTGATCGGCACCACCGCCGCCGCCACCGGCGACAGCTTCGCCACCCCGGTATCGCCGGCGCTTGCGCCGGTGGCGCTGATGGCGCATACAGTGTCGAGCATCCTGCAGCAGGACTATTTCACCCGCCCGGGCTGGGCCCGGCCGGCGGAGTTCGGGCTGTTTCTGCTGCTGACCGCCTACCTGGCGTTGGCGGTGCCGCGGCTGTCGGCCGGCCTCGCCGCCGGCATCACCGCCGGCCTGGTGCTGGCCCTGTTCGCCGCCGAGTACTTCCTGCTCGCCGGTTCGGCCCTGTGGCTGAAGCTGATGCTGCCGACTCTGTTCGTCGCCACCGGCTACGGCTTCATGCTGCTGAAGCGCTTCAACCTCGCGGAAAAACTCCAGTTCGCCAGCGAGACCGAGTCCTCCGAGTCCAACAAGATGCTGGGCCTCGCCTTCCAGGGACAGGGCCAGCTCGACATGGCCTTCGACAAGTTCAAGCGGGTCAAGCCGGTCGACGACAAGCTGCTCGACCTGGTCTACAACCTGGCGCTGGACTTCGAGCGCAAGCGGCAGTTCAACAAGGCCGAGGCGGTGTACCAGTACATCGCCGCCAACAACAAGGACTTCAAGGACATCCAGGCCAAGCTCAACCGCGCCAAGAAGCTGTCCGAGACCATCATCCTCGGCGGCGGCGCGATGGGCGCGACCACCGGCGGCGGCACCATGATCATGGCCGGCGGCGGCACCGAGAAGCCGATGCTGGGCCGCTACCAGGTCGAGAAGGAGCTGGGCAAGGGCGCGATGGGCGTGGTGTATCTGGGTAAAGACCCGAAGATCGGCCGCATGGTGGCGATCAAGACCATGGCGCTGTCGCAGGAATTCGAGGCCGACGAACTGAAGGACGTCAAGGATCGCTTCTTCCGCGAGGCCGAGACCGCCGGCCGCCTGAGCCACCCGAACATCGTGCAGATTTTCGATGCCGGCGAGGAGCACGACCTCGCCTACATCGCCATGGAGTTCGTCAAGGGCAACGACCTCACCAAGAACATCAAGCCCAATATGTTGCTGCCGGTGGAAGAAGTGCTGCGGCTGATGGCCGACGCCGCCGACGCGCTCGACTACGCGCACAGCAACAGCGTCGTGCACCGCGACATCAAGCCGGCCAACATGATGCTGCTGGCCGACACCAAGGTGCTCAAGCTGATGGACTTCGGCATCGCCCGCATCGCCGATTCCAGCAAGACCAAGACCGGCATGGTGCTGGGCACGCCCAGCTACATGAGCCCGGAGCAGCTCTCGGGCAAGAAGGTCGATGGCCGCAGCGATCTGTTCTCGCTGGGGGTGACTACCTACCAGCTGCTCACCGGCACCCTGCCCTTCCAGGCCGATTCGATGGCGACCCTGATGTTCAAGATCGCCAACGAGCAGCACGCCTCGCCGCTGGTGGTGCGCCCCGACCTGCCGGCCGGCGTCGCCGAGATCATCGACAAGGCCCTGGCCAAGAACTACGAGCAACGCTACCAGCGCGGCAACGATCTCGCCCGCGACCTGCGCGCCGTGCTGCGCGGCTTGAGCGCCTAGGCGATGGCACTCAAGGACAAGCTGGACACCGCGCTGCTGAGCGACGTCGGTCGCCTGCGCACCAACAACGAGGACGCGCTCGACGAGGACCAGGACATCGGCCTGCTGGTGCTGGCCGATGGCATGGGCGGCTACAACGCCGGCGAGATCGCCAGCGGCATCACCATCGCCACCGTGCTCGACACCGCGCGGCGCGAATGGAAAACCCTGAAGAGCGGCGAGATCGATGAGACCACCGGCTACAGCGTCGAAGCGCTGATGCTGCGTCACGCGGTGGAGACCGCGCACACCACCATCTACCACGTCAGCCAGAGCCAGCCGCAGTGTGCCGGCATGGGCACCACCGTGGTCGCCTGCCTGTTCCACGACGACCGGCTGTCGATCGCCTATGTCGGCGATTCGCGCCTGTACCGGCTGCGCGGCGGCCGGCTCGAACAGATCACCCGCGACCACTCGCTGCTGGAAGAACTGATCGCCCGCGGCCACTACACCCGCGAGGAAGCCAGCAAGCTGGTGCGCAAGAACATCGTCACCCGCGCCCTGGGCGTGGAGCCGGAGGTGACGGTGGACCTGATCGAGGAGACCGCCGAGGTCGACGACATCATCCTGATCTGCTCCGACGGCCTCACCGACATGGTCGACGACAACACCCTGCGCTTAACGCTCACGCAGTTTGCTGATAACCTGCAAGAAGCCGCGAAAGTGCTGGTGGATACAGCGAATGAGCGGGGCGGCAAGGACAATGTTTCGGTGGTGCTGGCCCGGGTGAACGCCAGCTTCGCTCGCGGTCGGCGCTGGTATGAGCGGTTGATGGAGTGGTTCTAGTCGGCTTTTTGGATCAGGGAAAGAAATCTATGGGCAAGCTCATCGTCACGGAGGCCGACGGCAAGAGCCGGGAGCTCGCGCTCGACAAGGAGCGCGTGACCATCGGCCGCCATGCCGACAACGACATCGCCTTGAACGACAAGGCGGTGTCCGGACACCACGCGGTGGTGATCACCATCCTCTCCGATTCCTTCCTGGAAGATCTCGACTCCACCAACGGCACCATGGTCAACGGCAAGCAGGTCGCCAAGCACCCGCTGTCGCACGGTGACACCGTCAGCATCGGCCGCAACAGCCTGCGCTACGAGGCCGAGCAGGGCGGCGACCAGGAGGATTTCGAGAAGACCATGATCATGCGCCCGGGCCAGGTGTCCGCGGCGATGGGCAGCCCGCGTCCGGCCGCACCGGCACCCGGCGCCGCGCCGGCGATGGCCGAGGCCAAGCCGCTCAACGGCCGGCTGCGGGTCGACAGCGGCTCCAATGCCGGCAAGGAACTGGAGTTGACCAAGGCGCTGACCACCATCGGCAAGCCCGGCGTGCAGGTGGCGGCGATCACCAAGCGTGCCGACGGCTACTACATCGTCCATGTCGGCGGTGCCGCCGGTGGCAAGCGGCCGCTGGTCAACGGCGCCGAGATCGACACCCAGGCGCGCAAGCTGAGTCCCGGCGACGTGGTCGAACTCGCCGGCACCAAGATGTCCTTCCTGATCAGCTGATCGCTCCCGGCAACGAACGACGGCAGCCCGGGGGCTGCCGTTTTTTGTTGGTGCCGCTCAGGCGTAGTGGTCGAACAGCCCGCGCCCGGCCCGGACCGGAGTCCATGCAAGGGGGCCGTCGTCCTCGACGAACGCGGACGATGCCCGTCCGGGCCAACCCGGCGCGGACCGCGCAGGCGTCCGCTCCTGCTGGTCGAAGACGCTGGTCTGTCCCAGGCTCAGGCCGCTGTCGCCGAGCAGTTCGCGCAGGCGCGGCAGCGCCTCGTTGAGCAGTTCGCGGGTCGCGGCCTGCGCCGCGCCGATATGCAGCTGCACCTGGCCGGCCTCCACCTGCACCCGCAGCTCCAGCGCGCCCAACCCGGCCGGCGCCAGCTCGATGCGGGCTTCCTGCACGCCGTCGCCCAGCTGCCAGCGGATGCGCTCGCCCAGCTGCTCCGGCCAATCGTTGCAACGGGTATCGAGCGGCGGTGGGGCCGGCGGCGACGTCGGCACGGGAGTCGCGATCGCTGCCGGCGTGGCAGGCCCCAGAGAAAAAGTGGGCGCCGGGCTGGCGGCGACAGCGGCCAGATCCGGCAGTGCCGGTTCTGTCGCCGGTGGCGCGACCGCGGCCTCCGGCAGGGCGGGGTTCAGCGCCAGGGTCGCCAGCGACTCCCGCCGCGCGAGCGGATCAGGACCGTCCGCGATCAGCCCCGGTGCGGCGGCCTGCGGGTTCGCCGGCATCACCGGTGTGGGCGGCGCGGCCGGCGAGCCGAACAGGGCCAGCCAGTCGGTACCCGGGCTGCCGGGCTCGCCGGCGAGACCAGGCTCCGGATCGACCGGGTCGGAGGCGGCAAATGCAGTCACCGACGGGTCGCCGGATGGCGCCGGACAGTCCAGGAACAGATCCTTGAGCGGGCCGTCCGGCGGCGGCGCAGCCGGCCCCTTGCGGACCGCAGCGGTTGGCGCCGAGGCCGGCCGGGTTTCGGCTGCCGAACCGGGGACGGCTGGCGGCAGCGGCCTGCCGCCTTCTGCCGCGCCGGTTGCCGGCTTCAGGAGGGCGGCGAAATCCGGGGCCTGGGCGCCGGTAGTCGCCGGGGCGGCATCCGGCAATCCGGGGCCTGCGGCGGTGAGGGGCGCCGAGGTCGGCGCGGCACTGGCAGCCGCCAGTCCGTTCACGAAGCCGCGCCCGCCGCCAGCCGGTGGCCACGCGCCAGGTGACTGCGGATCGCTGCCTCGTCCATCTCCCGGCCTTGCCGACGCGCCTCCTGGCGCTGGGCCTCGCGCGCGAACTGGCTGACCAGACGATCCAGTTTTTCGACTTCCTGATGGGTTTCCAGCCAGCAGGCGCGGACCCGTTCCAGCTCCTCGGCGCAACGGCGGCTGGCCTCGGCCTGGAAGCGGACCGCCTCGCGCAGGCGCGCCAGGAAGGCGGCCTGCTGGCGCAGCGCGCCGATGGCGGTGGCATTCGGCAGGTCGCGCTCGGCGTATTCGGCCTCGTAGCGGCACAGCTCGGCATGGCGCGCCTCGGCCTGGGCATGGCGGCCGAGCGCGGCGGACAGTGCCTGCGCGGCACGGTCTTCCAGCAGGGCGGCACGGCGGCGCAGCGGCGCCAGGCGATCAGCGGGGGACGTCATGTGGGCACTCCGGCGAGCAGCAGGTCTAGCTGTGTAAGGCTTGCTACAAATCCTGCGCCAGCGTCGACATCCTGGCGCAAAAAGGCTTCGATGGCCGGCCACAGGGCGATGGCGGCGTCGGTGCGCGGGTCGCCCCCCTTCTGGTAAGCGCCGATGGCAATCAGGTCGCGATTGCGCTGGTAGGCCGACAGCAGGGCACGGAACCGCCGCACCAGCTGCTGCTGGGCCGTCGAGGTGCAATCGTTGGCGACGCGCGAGATCGAGGCCTCGACATCGACCGCCGGATAAATGCCGCTCTCGGCGATGCGCCGCGACAGCACGATGTGGCCGTCAAGAATTCCGCGCGCGGCGTCGGCAATCGGATCCTGCGGATCGTCGCCCTCGGTCAGCACCGTGTAGAAGGCGGTGATCGAGCCGGAGCCCTCGGGGCCGTTGCCGGCGCGGTCGACCAGCGCCGGCAATTTTGCGAACACGCTGGGCGGATAGCCGCGCGTGGTCGGCGGCTCGCCGATGGCGAGACCAATTTCGCGCTGGGCCTGGGCATAGCGGGTCAGCGAGTCCATCAGTAACAAGACATTCATGCCACGGTCGCGGAAATGCTCGGCCACGGCGGTGGCCAGGGCCGCGCCGTGCAGGCGCTGCAGCGGTGAGCGGTCGGCGGGGGTGGCGATGACGCAGGCGCGCGCCAGGCCCTCCGGCCCCAGCGACTGCTCGACGAAGTCGCGCACCTCGCGGCCGCGTTCGCCGATCAGGCCAACCACGATCACGTCGGCGGCGGTGTAGCGGGTCATCATGCCGAGCAAGGTCGACTTGCCGACGCCGGTGCCGGCGAACAGGCCCAGGCGCTGGCCCCGGCCCACGGTCAGCAGGGCATTGATGGCGCGCACGCCGACATCCAGCGGTTCCCGCACCGAGGCCCGCTGGAAGGGATTGAGGCGACGGCCGGCCAGCGGGGTGCTGGTATCGCCGCGCGGCTTGGGCTTGCCGTCGAGGGGATCGCCCTCGCCGTCCAGCACCCGCCCCAGCCAGTCGAAACCGACATTGACCTTGGCAACGCGGCGCAGCGGCACCACCCGCGCATGGGGGGCGATGCCGGCCAGGTCGCCGATCGGCATCAGGTGCACGCGGTCGCCGGCGAAGCCGACCACCTCGGCCTCCAGCGCCGCGCCATCGACATCGACCACCCGGCAGCGGCTGCCGATCTGCACTTGGCAGCCGACGGCTTCGAGCGTCAGTCCGACCACGCGCGTCAGGCTGCCCTCGACCGTCATCAGCGGCGCCCGCCCCAGCACCGGCAGGTGCTCACGCAGGCGGCCGGCGAGCCGGTGCTGGCGCTCGCGGTTGAGCTCGCTGGCGGCGCTCATTCGGCACCCAGGAGTTCGTGCGCCAGACCGGCGGCGCGGGCATCGAGACTGGCATTGACCGTGGCGTGCTCGCTGCTGACCCGGCAGCCCCCGGGCAGCACGTCGCCGTCGGCGACCAGGGACCAGCCGGCACCGCTGATCTCGCTGCTCAAAACCTCGGTGAGCGCGCCGTAATCCTCTGGCGCGACATGCACGCGCAGGGCGCGCGGCACCGAGCCGAGGGCGGCGGCGGCATCGCGCACCACGGCCGCGACCCGGGCCGGTTCCACCGCCAGTTCCTGCTGGGCAATGCGGCGCGCGGCTTCGAGGGTCATGGCGATCAGCACCCGCTCCAGTTCGGCATCCAGCACCGACAGTGGCGTGGCCAGGGCATCGAGCACGGCGCGCACCCGCGCCGCCTGCGCCTCGGCGGCGGCCAGGCCGGCAGCGCGGCCCTGCAGCTCGCCCAGCGCGTAGCCGCGCGCGGCGGCCTCGGCCTCGATCTCGGCCATGCGGGCGGCGGTGGCGGCCGCATCCGGCGGCGGTGGCGGCGCCGGCGGCAGCTCGAAACTCGGCAGCTGCCAGCGCTTGGCGCTCAGCCCCTGCTCCTCGGCCCAGAGCAGGGCCATCAGACGAAGTCCTCGCCCTTGCCGCCGAGCGCGATGGTGCCGGACTCGGCCAGACGGCGGGCGGTGGCGAGAATGTCCTTCTGCGCGACCTCGACATCGGACAGCTTGACCGGGCCCTTGGCCTCCATGTCCTCGACCATCATTTCCGAGGCGCGCTTGGACATGTTGCGCAGGATCTTGTCCTTGACCTTGGGGTCGGCGCCGCGCAGGGCGAGCGCCAGGGTGTCGGTGGAAACCTCGCGCAGCAGGGTCTGGATGCCGCGGTCGTCGACATCGGCGAGGTTGTCGAACACGAACATCAGGTCCTGGATGCGCTGACCGAGGTCCTCGTCGACGCCCTTGATGGTCTCGGTGAGCTTGGCCTCGGTGCTGGAATCGAGCAGGTTGAGGATGGTGGCCGCCACCTTGACGCCACCGACGCTGGAGGACTTGATGTTGGCGGTGCCGGTGAACTGCCGCTCCATGATCTCGTCGAGCTCGCGCAGCGCCTGCGGCTGGATGCCATCGAGGGTGGCGATGCGCAGCACCACGTCGCTCTGGATGCGCTCGGGCAGGTTCACCAGCACCTCGGCGGCCTGGTCCGGGTCCAGATAGGCCAGCACGATGGCGATGATCTGCGGATGTTCGTTGCGGATCAGTTCGGCTACGGCGCGGGTTTCCATCCACTTCAGGGCTTCCAGGCCCTTGGAATTGCGGCCCAGCAGGATGCGGTCGATCAGGCCGCCGGCCTTGTCCTCGCCGAGCGCCTGCACCAGCACCTTGCGCACGTAGTCGTCGGCGCCGACGCCGAGCGAGGTCTGGTCCTCGAGATTGGCGACAAAGCCCTGCAGCACCGATTCGGCCTGCTCGCGGCTGACGCTGGACAGGTTCGCCATCGCCTGGCCGAGGCGCTGCACGTCCTTGGCGCCGAGATGGCGCAGCACCTCCGCCGCCTCGTTCTCGCCGAGCGAGAGCAGGAAGATGGCGGCACGGTCGGTGCCGTTGAGCTTGGCTTCGGTGACAGGTGCGGTAGCGGCATCGGCCATGGGAGTTCTCATTTACGAAATCGTTATTCCTGCGCGATCCAGGCGCGCATCACCTGGGCCACGCGCTTGGGGTCCTCGCGCACTGCCTGGCGGGCGCGATCCAGCCGCTGCCCGTGCGCGGTGTTGGCGGTCGACGCCGGCAGACCGCCATCGGCCTCGGCCTGCTGCTGCGCCAGCGCCGCCTGGCTCGCACTGGCGCCCTCGGCGGTCAGCGCGCCCGGCCGGCTGTCCTCCGGCGGCGCCAGGGCCGCCAGTTGCTCGGGCGTCAGCACCTTGCGATCCGGGCCGCCGAACAGGCTGCGCATCACCGGCCGGACCACCGTGATGATCAGCACCAGCAGCACCAGCGCACCCAGGGCTTCGCGGGCGGCATCGCGCAGTTCCGGCCGCTGCAGCATGGGCAGCTCCGGCTCGACCAGGGCCTCGACCGGAGCGAAGGGCGCGTTCTGCACCGTCACCGAGTCGCCGCGCTTGGCGTCGAAGCCCACCGCCTCCTTAACCAGCGCCTCCATCCGCGCCAGTTCCTCCGGCTTGAGCGCGCTCGGCACCATCTGGCCCTTGGCATCCGGGCGCGGCAGGTAGTCGACCAGCACCGCCACCGACAGCCGCTGGATCCGGCCCGGCGCCTGCTTGCTGTGGCGGATGGTCTTGTCGAGTTCGTAGTTGCGGGTGCTGCTGCGGCTTTGCGGGCCGCTGAATTCGGTGCTGGCGGCGGCATTGGGATCGGTCACCGCCGGCGCGCTGCCGGCCGGTGGCGTCGGGGCCGTGACCGGCGGCGCCACATCCGGCGGACGGTTGCTGGTGGCGCCGGGGATGCCGCGCGCCGTCGCACTGCTGTCGCGCTCCTCGCGGGTCTGCTCGCTGCGGATCGCCTGCGGGTCCGGCTGGTACTGCTCCTCGGTCTGCTCGGCCTCGGTGAAGTCGAGGTCGGCCACCACCTGGGCGTTGACCCGACCGGCGCCGGTGAGCGGCGACAGGATGTCCTGCACCCGCCGGCTGTAGTCATCCTCGATCCGGCGCACATGGTCGAACTGGCTGGAATTAAGCGCTCCGGAGCTGTTGCGGCTGTCGTCGGTGAGCAGATCGCCGGCCTGGTCCACCACGGTCACCGCCGCCGCCGGCAGTTCCGGCACGCTCGACGACACCACATGGACGATGCTCGCCACCTGCTGCGGCGTCAGCGCCCGGCCCGGGTGCAGTTCCACCAGCACCGAGGCGCTGGGCGTGCTGCGGCCGCGGGCGAAGGCGGAAGGCTTGGGAATGGCGAGATGGACGCGGGCGCTCTTCACCGGCTGCAGGGCGCTGATGGTGCGCACCAGCTCGATCTCCAGCGAATGCTGGTAGCGCGCGTTCTCGATGAACTGCGAAACCCCGAAACCCTGCTCGCCGCGCATGGCCTCGAAGCCGACGCCACCGGCCTTGGGCAAGCCCTGCCCGGCCAGTTTCAGCCGCGCCTCGCGCAACTGCGCCGCCGGCACGGTGAGCGCGCCGGTATCGGCATCGACCCGGTGTTCGATGCCCGCCGCCGCGAGCGCATCCGCCATCGCCGCCACATCCTGCTCCGGCAGGCCGGCGTAGAGCGGCTGATAGCCCGGCGCGCGCGACCACATGAACAAGGACAGGCCGCCGGCGATCGCCGCCGCCAGGCCGGTGAGCAGCAGCAGCTGGGGCAGGCCAGGAACGGCGCGGAGGCGCTCGCCCAGGCCCTGCAGCGGCGGGGGATTGTGCGGGGTCAGGATGGCTTCGCGCATGGCTCAGGGATCCCGGTTCAGATCGGCATGTTCATGATGTCCTGGTAGGCCGACACCAGGCGGTTGCGGACCTCCACGGCACCACGGAAATTCACCTGGGCGCGGGCGCCGGCCACCATCACCTGCGCCAGGTCGACCGATTGGTCACCCAGCTCGAAGCGGGTGGCGAGATCGGCCGCCTTGTTCTGCGCGGTGGCGACGCCGTCGATGGCCTTGCCGAGGGTGGCGCTAAAGTTTTCCAGCGGCGCGCCGTTAGCCGGAGCAGCGGGAACACGACCCGCCGCCGCCGCGTTCATCGTGCGGATCTGGGCAAGGACCTGATTGATGCCGATGTCGTTCATGGCGGGACTACGGACGCGGGTTCGAGCGGCTAAGAGCAAGTCCCGGACCAGAGCGGGTGTCGGGTCTCTGGCGCCTGTTGTGTGGCTGCTTCTTGTCGCGCTCTCGACGTTCCCAAGTGGACGGGTAAGTCCACGGCACTGCGCTGCGCGCAGCCAAGCCCCCCTCTCCCCTAACCCCTCCCCCACGAGGGGGGAGGGGAATCACACAGAGCGCGATGTCGGCGCAGCCGACGAGCCGGATGGCTGTTGATGGGCTGTTGACGCCCCCCTCCCTTGAGAGGCGCCGAGAAGCGCAGGAGACGGGGGGTATGGAAGCGTCCGACTGTTCGAAGCGCCTATAGGGCGCTGAGTTCGGACGCGTCCCCCCGGCTCCGAGCATCGCAGGGAACCCCGCAGGGGCGCCGAACAGGGCGTACTTTCTCTTGCCTACTTCTCTTTGCACGAGCAAAGAGAAGTAGGTCCCGCGGAAGGCGACCCAGCTCGAAGCTCGGATGGAAACCAAGCCGAGCGCGCAAGCGCGACAAAACACAGCAACGTCAACAGCCCCCTCACCCCTAAGCCCTCTCCCGCAAGGGGAGCGGGGAACAGGAGCCAGCCATAGGCTTTAAACTGCGCCCATGTCCGAGACCTATATCGGCGGCTTCCATGCCGTCACCGCCGCCCTCGAAGACGGCGAAAAGAAACCCCGCGAGATCCTCGTCGCCGATGCCCGGCGCGATTCGCGCATGTCGGCGCTGACGGCGCTGGCGGCGCGCTGCAAGGTGACCGTCCGTACCGTCTCCAAGGATCAGCTCGACCTCTACGCCCCGGGCCTGCGCCACCAGGGCGTGATCGCGGCGGTGCCGGCGGCGGATTTCCAGGGCGAGGACGCGCTCGAAGTGCCAGCCACGCCCGACCGCCTGGTGCTGGTGCTCGACGGCGTGCAGGACCCCCACAACCTCGGCGCCTGCCTGCGCACCGCCGAAGCGGTCGGCGTCACCGCCGTCATCATCCCCAAGGATCGCGCCGTCGGCCTCACCCCGGTCGCGCGCAAGGCGGCGGCCGGTGCCGCCGAGCGGGTGCCGGTGGTGGCGGTGACCAACCTCACCCGCACCCTGGAGCGGCTCAAGGAGCTGGGCTACTGGGTCACCGGCCTGGCCGGCGAATCCGACCAGCTGATCTACGACGTCGACCTCACCGGCCCGACCGTGATCGTCATGGGTGGCGAAGGCGATGGCCTGCGCCGGCTCACCCGCGAAACCTGCGACAAGCTGGTGCGCATCCCCATGGTCGGCGAGATCGAGAGCCTCAATGTCTCGGTCGCCGCCGCCGTCTGCCTGTACGAGTGCTTCCGCCAGCGGCAGGCCGCCGCCAAGCCCAGGAAGCCGTCCGCCGGCCGCAAATAGGCGTTTGTCCGCGGGCACTTAAGTCCGGCGACAGGAATCCGTCGAACGCGCGGGCACAGGAATTGGAGCAGGCCCTCTGCCTGATCCATTTCGACGGAGGTGCCCCATGTCCGACCCGCTGTTTGGCGTCCACGCCACGGCGCTTTCGCTCGGGCGCCAGCGCATGGACGTGCTCGCCAGCAATCTGGCGAATGCCGACACCCCGCGCTATCTGGCGAAGGACATCGACTTCGAGCGCGCCCTCGCCGCCCAGACTGCGGTGGCCGACGCCGGCCGCCTGCAGACCAGCAGCCCGCTGCACCTGGCCACGGCCGCCGAGGGCGGCGGGCCGGAACAGGTCTGGCGCACACCCTTGCAGCCCTCGGCCGACGGCAACACCGTCGACGCCCAGGTCGAGCAGGCCGCCTTCGCCGACGCGGCGATGCGCTACCAGGCCAGCCTGAACTTTCTCGATGGCCGGGTGCGCTCCCTGCTCACCGCCATCACCGGACAAGGCGCATGAGCCGCTTCCCGATCTTCGACATCGCCGGCTCGGCGCTGGCGGCGCAGTCGGTGCGGCTCAATGCCACCGCGTCCAACCTCGCCAATGCCAACAACCTCGCCGGCTCGCCGGAAGCGGTCTACCGCGCCCACGAGCCAGTGTTCCAGAGCGTGGACGGCGGCGTGCGGGTGCAGGAGGTGCGCGAGGACCAGAGCGCGCCGCAGAAGCTCTACCAGCCCGGTCATCCGCTCGCCGATGCCGAGGGCTATGTCTACGCGCCCAACGTCAACGTCGTCGAGGAGATGGTCAACATGATCTCCGCCTCGCGCAGCTACCAGAGCAACATCGAGGTGTTCAACACCACCAAGGATCTGGCGATGCGCACGCTCTCGCTCGGCAAATAAAGGACTGTCCAATGACCACCGCCGTCAGCAGCTACGAATCCCTCGGGCTCGCCTCCGCCTCGCAGCGGGTCAAGAAGAACGAGATCGGCCAGGACGATTTCCTCAAATTGATGACCACCCAGCTGCAGGCGCAGGACCCGTTCAAGCCCATGGACTCCAGCCAGTTCCTGGGCCAGATCGCGCAGTTCTCGCAGGTCTCGGGCCTGCAGGCGCTGAACACTTCCTTCGAGAACCTGGCCAGCAGCCTGAGCGACAACCAGACCCTGCAGGGCGCCTCCCTGGTCGGCCGCGAGGTACTGGCGGCCAGCGACCGGGTCACGGTCGCCGCCGACGGCGGCGCCGAGGGCGCCATCGTGGTGCCGCAGGCCGGCTGGCTGACGCTGGAGTTGGTCGACGCCAGCGGCCAGACCGTGCGCCAGCTCGACCTCGGCAAGCAGGCGGCCGGCGTCAGCGACTTCAGCTGGGACGGCCTCGATGCCAACGGTGCCCATGTCGCCGCCGGCAACTACAGCCTGCGCGCCAGCCTGCGTGGCGACGACGGCAGCAACATCGCCACCAGCACCTATGTCAGCGGCCTGGTGCGCGGGGTCGCGCCCAGTAGCTCCGGCCTGCAACTCGACGTGACCGGGCTCGGCTCGCTGTCGCTGTCGCAGGTCGCCCGGATTCAGTAGTCCAGTAGTCCATCCCCTTCCCCCACGGAGGCACCCATGTCCTTCAACGTCGCCCTCAGCGGTCTCAACGCCGCTTCCGCCGATCTCAATGTCACCGCCAACAACATCGCCAACGCCAACACCAGCGGCTTCAAGAGCGCGCGTGCCGAGTTCGGCGATGTGTTCGCTTCCACCGCCTATGGCCTGTCGAAGATCGCGACCGGCAATGGCTCGCGCCTGCAGGACATCCGCCAGCAGTTCAAGCAGGGCAACATCAACTACACCGAGAACACCCTCGACCTCGCGGTGAGCGGCGAAGGCTTCTTCACCGTCCGCGATGGCAGCGGCATCGCCTATACCCGGGCCGGCGCTTTCGGCGCCAACCGCGACGGCTATGTCACCAACAACAGCGGCCAGCGCCTGCAGGTGTTCCCGCCGCTGGCCTCGGGCGCCTTCGATACCGCCAACCTGAGCGACCTGCGGCTGTCCACCGCCGACAGCGCGCCGAAGGCCAGCGGCCTGCTGGAAGTGGTCGCCAACCTGCCGGCCAGCGCCAGCGTACCGACCACGACCCCGTTCTCGGCGACCGATCCGACCAGTTACAACCAGGCCACCTCGGTGACGCTGTACGACTCGCTGGGGGCCTCGCACAGCGCCAATCTCTACTTCGTCAAGGGCGCCGCCGCCGGCGCCTGGGACGTGCAGGTGACCGTCGACGGCGCCAGCGCCGGCACGGCGCAGACCCTGCAATTCGACAGTGCCGGCGCGCTGACCACGCCCGTCGGCGGCCAGCTGACGCTGCCCGCGGTGACCATGGCCAACGGCGCCGCCGATCTCAATCTCACGCTCGACATGGACAGCCTGAGCCAGTACGGCGATACCTTCAGCGTCTCGCGCCTGACCCAGGACGGTTACGCCACCGGCAGCCTCACCGGCCTCGACATCAGCGAGGACGGCATCGTCGAAGGCCGCTACTCCAACGGCCAGTCGGTCGCGCTCGGCCAGGTGGCAATGGCCAACTTCAGCAATCCCAACGGCCTCAAGAAGCTCGGCGACAGCGCCTGGTCGGAGACCATGGATTCAGGGCCGGTGCTGCGCGGCAGCGCCGGTGCCGGCAGCTTCGGCCAGTTGCAGTCGGGCGCCCTGGAAGCCAGCAACGTCGATCTCACCGCCCAGCTGGTCAACATGATCACCGCGCAGCGCAACTTCCAGGCGAACGCGCAGATGATCCAGACCAGCGACGCCATCACCCAAACCATCATCAACATCCGCTAATGGATCGCGCCCTCTACGTTGCTCTCTCCGGTGCCGCGCAAACCCTGCGCGCACAGGCGGCGAACAACCACAACCTGGCCAACGCGAGCACCACGGCCTTCCGCGCCGAACTGGTGGTGGCGGATGGCGCGGCGGTGACCGGCGAGGGCTTCGACAGCCGGGTGCAGGCGCGCAACTACGACGTCGGGCTCGACAGCCGCGCCGGGTCGATGATCAGCACCGGCCGCGACCTCGACATCGCCCTGCGCGACGACGGCTGGCTGGCGGTGCAGACCGCCGACGGCCGCGAGGCCTATACCCGCGCCGGCGACCTCCAGGTCGACGCCGAGGGTGTCCTGCGCACCGGGGGCGGCCTGGAAGTGCTGGGCGAGGGCGGGCCGATCAGCCTGCCGGCCTCTTCCAGCATCGCCATCGGCGCCGATGGCAGCGTCTCGGCAGTGCCGCTGGGCCAGACCGGTGCCGTCGCCAGCACCGTTGGCCGCCTGAAGGTGGTTGCCGCCAGCACCACCCAACTGGAACGGGGTAGCGACGGACTCTACTTCGCCCGCGAAGGCGTGACGCTGGAGAGCAAGAGCGGCACGACCGTCACCGCCGGCATGCTGGAAAGCTCGAATGTGAACGTCGCCGAGGCGATGGTGAACATGATCGAGCTGGCGCGGAATTTCGAGTTGCAGACCCGGGCGATGAAATCCGCCGACGAAAATGCCCAGCAGGCCTCCACCCTGCTGCGCATGAAGTAAGGAGACGCCGCCATGGCCGACATCCTCAACATCGGCACCTCGGCCCTGCTGGCGGCCCAGCGCGGCCTCGATGTCACCGGCCACAACGTCGCCAACGTCAACACGCCCAACTATTCGCGCCAGCGCATCGAGCAGTCGTCGCGGCCGGGCGGCCTGCTCAGCGGTGGCGTCAACGTCGATCTCACCCGCCGGCTCAACGATGCCCTGCTGGAGACCCGCCTGGTCCGTGGCGGCACCGAGACCGCGCGACTGAGCACCTTCGACAGCCTGGCGCAACGTGTCGACGGCCTGCTGTCGGACCCCGATTCCGGTCTGGGCGGCAGCCTGGACAGCTTCTTTTCCTCGCTCTCGCAGCTCGCCGCCGACCCGGCCTCGACCGCCACCCGGCAGTCGGTGCTGGGCCAGGCCCAGGGCCTGGTCAGCCGCTTCAACAGCCTGCATGGCGAGCTAAGCGCGCTCGACAGCGAGATCGACCAGCGCCTCAACCTGGCGGTGGACGAACTCAACAGCAAGACCACGGCCCTGGCCCAGCTCAATCACCGGATCGCCACCGCCGGCGCCGCCCCCACCAACGAGCTGCTCGACGCCCGCGACCAGCTGGTGCAGGAAATCGCCGCCCAGCTCGGCGTCAGCACGGTGGAGCAGGACGACGGCAGCCTCAATGTCTTCAGCGGCTCCGGCCAGCCCCTGGTGGTCGGCAACCGCAGCATTCCACTCGCGGTCGGCAGCGATGCCTTCCGCCCCAATCGCGCCGATCTCAGCGGTGCCGGCAAGCTGTCGGGCGGCGCCATCGGCGGCCTGCTCGACGCCCGCCGCGAGCTGATCGACCCGGCGCTGGAAAAACTCGGCCGCGTCGCGGTCGCCATCAGCAGCCAGGTCAACAGCATGCAGGCCCAGGGCGCGACCCTGGATGGCAGCGCCGGCGCGGCGATGTTCACCGCCCTCGACGGCAGTGCCCTGCCCGCCACCAACAACACCGGTAACGCCCAACTCGGGCTCCGCATCAGCGACAGCAGCGCGCTCACCGGCGGCGACTATCTGCTGCGCTACAGCGGCGGTAGCTGGCAGCTGAGCCGGGCCAGCAGCGGCGAGGCGGTGAGCCTGACCGGCAGCGGCACCGCCGCCGATCCCTACACTGCCGAGGGCCTGTCGTTCACCGTCAGCGGCAGTGCCGCCGACGGCGACCGCTTCCGCCTGTCGCCGGCGCGCGAGGCGGCCGGCGCCCTGCAACTGAGTCTGAGCGATCCGCGCGGCCTGGCCGCCGCCGGCCGACTGAACGCCAGTGCCAGCCTGGGCAACAGCAATGGCGCCCGGATCGGCAGCGTCGCCGTCACCGAGCCCGGCAATGCCGCGCTGAGCACTCCGGTCAGCATCCGCTTCACCAGCGCCAGCAGCTATTCCATCGACGGCGGCCCGGACATCGCCTGGAGCAGCGGCCAGAGCATCAGTGCCAACGGCTGGAGCCTGAGCCTGCAGGGCAGCCCGGCCGCGGGCGACAGCTTCGGCATCCGCCCCACGGCTGCCGGCAGCAGCGACAACCGCAATGCCCAGAGCCTGGCCGGACTATCCACCGCCAAGCTGCTCGACGGCGGGCGCAGCAGCCTGGTCAGCGCCCACAGCGCCCTGGTCACCCAGATCGGCAGCACCAGCCAGCGCGCCCAGATCGCGAAAACCGCCGCCGAGGCACTGCAAACGCAGGCCCAGGGCGAGCGTGACTCGCTGTCCGGCGTCAATCTCGACGAAGAGGCCGCCAATCTGATCCGCTACCAGCAGGCCTACCAGGCCGCGGCGCAGGTGATCGCCACCGCCAGCGCCGTGTTCGACTCGCTGCTGTCGGCGGCAAGGAGCTAGCGATGAGAGTCTCGACCATGGGCCTGCACAACCTCAGCGTCGCCCGCATGCTGGCGCAGCAGAGCGAGCTGGCGCGCACCCAGGAGCAGGTCAGCTCGCAGCAGAGATTCCGTACCGCCGGCGAGAACCCCGCCGGCATGGCGCAGGTGCTGAGCCTGGAGAGTGCCCAGTCCGAGCACGCGCGGCTGGCCGACAACGCCGGCAGCCTGCGGCACCGGCTGTCGGCCGAGGAATCGGCGCTCGACAGTATCGACGACACCCTCAACCGCGTCCGCGAACTGGCGGTGCAGGCCAATAGCGGCGCCCTCACCAGTGCCGACCGCGCCCAGATCGCCAGCGAGATGGAGCAGCAGTACGCGCGCCTGGTCGATCTCGCCAATGGCGACGATGGCACCGGCCGCCACCTGTTCGCCGGCACCCAGGACGGCGCCCCACCCTTCGCGCTGTCGGCCAGTGGCGTCAGCTACAGCGGCGACCAGCAGCAACGCCTGCTCGCGGTCGGCAGCGGCGCGCGCATGAGCGATGGCGATTCCGGCGATGCCGTGTTCCTGCGGCTGGACGGTGGTCTGCAGGCCCAGGTGCCGGGCAGCAATACCGGCACGCTCGCGGTCAGCACCGTGACCGCGACCGGCGGCAATGCCGCCGCGCTGAACCTGAGTTTCAGCAACGGCCAGTACGAAGCCCGCGACGGCGCCGGCGCCCTGGTACAGAGCGGCAGCTACAGCGCCGGCCAGACCCTGGAGCTGCCCGGCGTCCGCCTGAAGCTGAATGGCAGCCCGGCCGACGGCGACAGCCTCAGCCTCGCGCCGGCCGGCAACCAGGATCTGTTCAGCCGCGTGCGCTCCCTGATCGACGCCGCGAAGGCGACCGGCGCCGGCACCAGCGCCGAGCGTGCGCAGACGCAGAGCCGCTACAACCAGTCACTCGCCGGACTCGACACCGGCATGGATCACATTTCCTCGGTGCGGGCCTCGGTCGGCACCCGGCTGGCGACGCTGGACGATGTCGACAGCCAGCTGAGCGCGCTCGACCTGCAGCTGCAGTCGACGCTGTCTGACGTGCGCGACCTCGACTACGCCGAGGCGATCAGCCGCCTGCAGATGCAGACCACCAGCCTGGAGGCGGCGCAGGCGGTGTTCGCCAAGGTGCAGGGCTTGTCGCTGTTCAACTACATCCGGTAAGCGCCCAGAAAAAAGCCCCGCAGCGCGGGGCTCTGTTGCTGCGTGTCAGCCACCCAAGTAGGGCGGCGGCGTCCAGGCCGACTGCTCGTTGCCCTCGACCACCGCCTTGATGACGATGTCGACCCGGCGGTTGCGCGGCTCGGCGACGCCATCGGCGGTGCGCAGCAGCAGCTCGCGCTCGCCCCGCCCTTCCTCGCGGATGCGGCCGGCTGGCAGGCCCTGGCTGGCCAGGTAGCTGCTGACGCTGGCGGCGCGCTGCTCCGACAGGCTCTGGTTGTAGGCGGTGCTGCCGACGGTGTCGGTGTGGCCGACGACGTGGATCACGGTCTTGTCGAAACTCTGCAGGGTGCTGGCGATCTTGGCGAAGGTCGCGAGCGCCGGGCCCGAGAGCTGGGCCGAGCCGGTGTCGAAGGAGACATCGCTGGCAACACCGATCTTCAGGGTATTGGCATCCAGCTGGGTGATGACCAGCTCCTTGCGGCGGGCCTCCTCGGCCAGCTTGGCTTCCAGCTCGCGGCGCTGCTTGTCCATGTAGTTGCCGACCGCGCCACCGGCGATGGCGCCGACCACGGCGCCGACGATGGGCGCGCCGTCGGCGCCGCTGACCTGGCGGCCGATGACGCCGCCCAGCACGGCACCGACACCGGTGCCGATCTTGGCATCGCGGTTGGGATCGCCGGCGCAACCCGCGAGCGTGGCGAGCGCCAGCACGAGGGCAAGAGGCTTGAGTGGCTGCATGGAACTATCTCCGTCTTTTCTTGGAGCGTCCGGCGGGCCCGGACGCGGTCTTGGACTTCGGCTTCGGAGCCGGCGCAGGGCCAGGCTTCGATGAGCGCGAGTCTTGCCGTCGCGGCTGAATCGGCTCTGAACCGCGCGGCGCGCCGGCGCCGGCCTTGCCGGCCGGCAGCAGGTCGATCTTGCGTTCCTCCAGATTGACCCGCACCACCTGCACCCGGATCGGCTGGCCCAGGGCATAGCGGTGACCGCTGCGGCGACCGACCAGGTGCTGGGCCTTGGGATCGAACTGGTAGGGCTCGTCGCCCAGCGCCGAGATATGCACCAGGCCCTCGATGTACAGGCCGCTGAGATCGACGAAGGCGCCAAAGCTGGTGACGGCGCTGATGACGCCCTCGAACACCTCGCCGACGCGGTGGCTCATGAACTCGCACTTGAGCCAGCTCGAAACGTCGCGGGTGGCCTCGTCGGCGCGCCGCTCGGTCATCGAGCAGTGCAGGCCCAGGGCCTCGATCTGCTCGTAGCTGTAGGTGAAGTTCTTCGGCTTGCGCCGCTTGACCACGTGCTTCACCGCCCGGTGCAGCAGCAGGTCGGGATAGCGGCGGATCGGCGAGGTGAAGTGCGCGTAATGCTCCAGTGCCAGGCCGAAGTGGCCGAGCGGCTCCGGCGCGTAACGCGCCTGCGCCATGGTGCGCAGGATCATCATGTGGATCAGGCCGGTGTCGGGCCGGCCGCGCGCCGCCTCGGTCACTGCCGCGAAGTCCTTGGCCTGCGGGTCGTCGCCGCCGCCGAGCGTCAGCGCCCGGCCGGCCAGGAAGTCCTTCAGCATCACCACCCGCTGCGGGTCCGGACGCTCGTGCACGCGGTGCAGGGCCGGAGTCTCGCGGCTGCTGACGAACTTCGCGGCCTCGATGTTGGCGGCGATCATGCATTCCTCGATCAGCCGGTGCGCGCGGGTGCGCTGCACCGGCACGATGCGCTCGATCTTGCGGTCGTCGGTGAACTCGAACTTGGTTTCCTGGCCCTCGAAGTCGATGGCGCCACGCTTCTGGCGGGCCGCGAACAGCACCTCGAACACCGCATCGAGAGCCTGCAACTGCGGCAGCAGCTTGGCGTGGGCACGGGCCAGCTCGCCCTTGGGCTCGGCCAGCATCACCGACACGTCCTCGTAGATCAGCCGCGCCTGCGAGCACATGACCGCCTCGTAGAACTTGGCGGCGCTGACCGTGCCGTCCTTGTCCAGCTTCATGTCGCAGACCAGGCAGAGCCGGTCGACCTTGGGGTTGAGCGAGCAGAGGCCGTTCGACAGCGCTTCCGGCAGCATCGGGATGACCCGGCGCGGGAAGTAGACCGAGGTGCCGCGCTTGGTCGCCTCCTCATCCAGCGGCGTGCCCGGCTCGACATAGGCGGAGACATCGGCAATGGCGACCAGCAGGCGGTAACCGCCGCGCAGCGTTTCGGCATAGACCGCGTCGTCGTAGTCGCGGGCATCGACGCCGTCGATGGTGACCAGGGGCAACTTGCGCAGATCGACCCGGCCCTCGGTGTCGGCGGCGCGTACTTCGGGCCCGAAGGCCTCGGCCTCACGCTCGACCTCGGCCGGAAACTCGTGCGGCAGGTCGTGGCGGCGCAGCGCGATCTCGATCTCCAGACCCGGGGCCAGGTGTTCGCCGACGACTTCGCTGACGCGGCCCGCCATCTGGTTGCGGCTGCCGGGCTGGCTGATGATCTCGGCCCGCACCACCTGGCCCTCGGTGGCGCCACCCAGATCGCCGGAGGCGATCGCCAGCTCGAAGGGCTGCGCCTTCTGGTTGTCGGGGGTCACCAGCCAGCGCCCCTGCTCGCGGCGCAGACGGCCGACCACAAAGCGTGGCGCGGTGCTGAGCATGGTCAGGAATTCGCCGGACAGCCGGCCGTTGGCCTCGACCCCGACCAGTCGCACCTTCACCCGATCACCGGTCATCAGGCCGCGCATCTCGCGCTGCGGCAGGAACACGTCCTCGCCCGGGCCATCGACCACGACGAAGCCGAAGCCGTCGCGATGCGCCGAAACCCGGCCACTCAGCTCGTCACCGACGGCGGGCGGCTTGCTGGGCTTGGCCGGAGTCGCCGCCGCAGGCCGCTTGGGCGCCGGCAGCGGCTTGTCCAGGACCGGCTTGGGCTCGCCAGCAGGAGGGCCACTGATCAGCCGCGACAGCGAAGACGCTGCGCTGCGGGCCGCCGCCATCATGCCGCTGGGCGGCTTCGGCGCGGTCGGCTTGGCCGGCTTGCCCGGAGCTGCCTTGGGCGCCGCGATCACCGCCGCTGGCGGCGGCACGAAGACCGGCGGGACCGGGGCTGCCCGAGGCGGCTCGGCCTGGGGCAGCGGCGTCGGGCTGCCGCCGGGTGCCGCCTCCAGCCGACCACGCCGGTCCAGCCTGACCTGACCGCTGCGGCCCAGTTCCAGCAGCCGGCGCTCCAGCGCGGTGTGCTCCGGCAGTTTCTTGAGCTTGAAGTAGCCGATCAGATCGTCCAGCGATCCGGGGTGCTGGCGCAGACGCGCCAGCACCGCCTCGGCGCTCGGGGTGCCGGAGCTGGCCTGGGACCGCGCCGGCGGTGGCCGCACGGAGGCGCTGTCCGAGGCTTTCCAGGGCTCGTCATAGGGCGTGCTGCCGGGGCGCGGGGGCGTGGAAGAAGAGGAACGTTTTTTCATTGACAACGGGCGGCCTCGCCGCGATACTGCGCGCCCTTGAAAGTCGGCGGCTGTGATGGATGCCGATTCTCAGGCCGAGATGGCGGAATTGGTAGACGCACCAGTTTCAGGTACTGGCGAGTAACATCGTGGAGGTTCGAGTCCTCTTCTCGGCACCAATCAAAGGAACCCGGCTCCGGCCGGGTTTTTTGTTGGGCGACGATAAGTCGCAGCGCGCAGCGGGTCTGGTACTGGGGTTGCGCCGCGTTGCCGTTCAAAGGCCAGGGTTCCATCGATGGGCTGCGATGGCCTGGACAGTCCGGCCGGCGTGAACATGGTCACGTCAAATTTGCAGCGACGCTCTACAGTAGCAGTCAAAGACCGCTTTGGGGAGGAGCACATGCAGGCCTGCCGGATTCCCTTTGCCCCTACGCCCTGGCGCCGGGCCCTGCTCGGTGGTGCCAGTGCCGCCGCCCTGCTGCCCTGGGCCGCGCTCGCCAACCCCAGCGGCGGCCAGGTGATCGCCGGCGACATCGCCTTCGCCAGCCCCGACGCCCAGACGCTCACCATCAGCCAGAACAGTCCCACCGCCGTCATCAACTGGCAGGACTTCTCCATCGGCGCCGGCGAGACGGTGGTCTTCAACCAGCTCTCCGCCGCCGCTGCCGTGCTCAACCGGGTCACCGGCGATGTCCCCTCCAGCATTCTCGGACAGTTGTCCGGCAATGGCCGGGTGTTCCTGATCAACCCACGCGGCATCCTGTTCGGTGCCTCGGCGAATGTCGATGTCGGCTCCCTGGTCGCCAGCACCCTGGACCTCGCCGACGACGACTTCCTGCAGGGGCGCTACCTGTTCGCCGGCGATCCGGCCAGCGGCGAGGCGATCATCCAGGCCGGCGACATTGCGGTGGGCGACGGCGGCTTCGTGGTACTGGCCGCCGGCCAGGTCGAGAACTCCGGTCTGATCCAGGCGCGCCTGGGCAGTGTGGTACTGGCTTCCGGCGCGGCGCTGACGCTGGAACTCGGCGACGGCTTGGTCAGTTATGCCCTGGACCAGGGCGGCAGCGCCGAGTTGGCCGGCGTCCGCAACCTCGACAGCGGCGTGATCGACGCGGCCGGCGGCCGCGTCTGGCTGGCGGCCCGCACCGCGCAGTCGCTGCTGACCACCGTGGTCAACAACCAGGGCCAGATCGCGGCCCGCTCCATCGCCGAGAGCGGCGGCGAGATCTACCTGCTGGCCGACGGTGGCGGCCTGGACAGCAGTGGCGCGCTGGATGTCTCCAGCGATGGCAATGCCGCCACGGGCGGCCTGCTGCTGGCGGCGGGCGACACGGTGAATCTGCGCGGCACCGTCGCTATCGGTGCCGGCGGGCAGCTCCAGCTCGCCGCGACCAGGCTTCGCGTCGGCGCCGGCAACGATTGCCCGGACGCGATCTGCGAGACGCAGCTGGAAAGTCAGCTGCGGCAGGGCGTGGAAGTGCAACTGGCGGCGGCCGACAGCCTGAGCATCGCGGCGCTGGAAGACGGCCGGCTCGACGGTCGCTCGACCGAGGCCGGGACGCGCGGCGGCAGCCTCGCCCTCCACGCCGCAGGCGAGGGCCGGGCGATCGGTTTCGACCATACCGGGGATAGCATCGAACTCGACGGCAGCTTCCTGGCTTCGACCGCCGAGGCTTACGGCGGCAACATCGACATCGGCTCGATCCACAGCGGTGTGTCCATCGGCATCGACGCCGGCCTGTACGGCCGCCTGGATGCCGGCGCCCTACAGGTCCACAACCAGACCGGCGCCGCGCAACTGAACCTGTATGCGGGCGAGGGCCTGAGCCTGGCTGCGATTGATGTCGAGGGCCATGTCGGCAGCCTTGCCAGCGAGGGCTACGAGCGCCTCGCCGGCGCCCAGGTACTGATCGGCAGCACCAACGGCGACATTGTCGTCACCGGACCGCTGCGGGTCTCCGGCGAGATTGAACAAGCCAGCGTCGGCGACTCCACCCAGGTCCACGGCGCCGAGCTGCTGGTGAACGCCGAGTTCGCCAGCATCCGGCTGGACGGGCCGGTGGCGGTCGACGGCAGGATCGGCAGCGTGCAGGGCTTCGAGGAGTTGGCGGTCTGGGGCGCCAGCATCGAGCTCGACGCCGGCAGCGGCAGTGCCGCCATCGACGGCAGCCTGATGCTGGATGGTGAGATCGGCGGGGTGACGACCCTCGGCAGCTCCGCGCTGGTGCAGGGCGCCAGCCTGCGGCTCGCCAGCCGGCTCGGCGATTCACGGCTGGGCGGCATGGCCTTGATCGAGGGCTCGGTGGACAGCGCGCAGACCGGTGCCTTCGCGAGCATCTCCGGCAGCGTGCTCGATCTCTCCAGCGAATTTGGCAATGTGCAGGTGCTGGCGCCGCTGACCGTCGACGGCCAGCTCGGCAGCGCCCAGGCCGGCCAGGGCAGCGAGTTCGCCGGCACCCAGGCCAGCTTCGAGGCGATCAGCAGCCTCGGCAACGAGCCTACGGCCATCGGCAGCGTCCACTTCGCCGGCGACGCCAGCTTCACCGGGCATATCGCCGAGGCGCAGGGTGGCGAGGCCAGCGGCGCCTTCGGCGCCTTCCTGCTGCTGCACGCGACCGCCGACAACCGGCTCGACGGCAAGCTGAGCCTCGATGGCCGCATTGATACGGTCGAGGCGGGTGACAGCTCCTATCTGATCGGCGCCTTCGGCACCCTGCTCTCGGACCAGGGCGATATCGGCCTGGGCGCGGCCGAGGTCATAGGCGTGATCGGCGCTGCTGAAACCGGCAACTACGCCCAACTGACCGGGGCCGCGTTCTGGCTCGACACCAGCGGTGCGCAGCTCGATGTCGACGGCGCCGTGTTGGTCGACGGCCGGCTCGACCACATCCAGTCCGGCCTGGGACTCGACGCCAACGGCTCCTATCTCTATCTCAACTCGCTGTTCGGCCGCACCCGGCTGGGCGGCCCGGTGTCGGTGCTCGGCACGCTGCAGAACCTGCAGGCCGGCAGCGGCCAGGCCGTGGGCTCGCAGCTGCTGACCGGCACCGGGTTCAGCGAGGGCTACGGCACCAACCTGGTGTTCGCGGGCAATCTCCTGCAGCGCGGCACGCTCGGCGACCTGCGCTTTACCGACACCGAAGCCAGCTCGACCGAGCTCGGCGGCGTGCTGCTTGATGCCGGCAGCTACAGCCTGTCGTTCGCCGATATCCAGGCCGACAATCTGTTCGCCTACTTCGACTCGGACTCGGTCCTCGGCGACAGCCGGCTGGACATCGGCGGCTATGCCGAGCTGTTCTCACCATCGGTGCAGCCGACGCTGTCCGGCGGCAGCCTGGACATCCACGCCGGCGAGCTGTTCCTCAGCGCCAATACCGACTTCGAGACGCTGACCGCGACCACGCAGGGCGACCTGACGGTGTTCTTCGCCGAGGTCGGCGCCAGCCATCTGGCGCTGGCCGCCGGCGGCACGCTGCAACTGGAGATGGCCAGTCTCGCTGGCGACTCGGTGCAGCTCCAGGGCCAGGCGCTCTACAGCGATGCCGACTCCAGCATTGATGCCGGCGCGCTCGATGCCACCGCCAGCAGCACCATCCTGTTCCAGGGCGCGGTGCGGGTCGGCAGCGGTCTGGCCGAGGACCTCGGCGACGCGGAGTTGCTGCGCCGGCTGGCGTTGGCAAGCCCCGAACTGCTACCGGAGTCCCCGCAGCCGAACGCCTATTTTTCCGCGCCAACGGTAGGCCTGGCCCAGCTGAGCCTGTCCGGCGACTACCTGCACATCCGGTCCGACTTCCTGTTCCTGGGCAGCCTGGAGTTTGCCCAGGCCGGCGGCTTCGTGCATCTGGAACCGCGCCTGAACCTGCCGCTGTTCGCCGAGAGCGTGGATGCCAACGTGCTCGGCGACGCGGCCAGCAAGATCCCACTGAACCGCGGTCGCATCCAGCCCAATATCGGCAGCCTGAGCTCTGTGCTCGGCGAACTGCCACGGATCGGCGACGATGCCCAGCGCGCGGGCAGCCAGCTCAACTTCGTGGTGGGCGAGCAACTGCCGAGCCTGAGCGAACTGATCCTGGGCAGCGGCCTGCGCGACAGCACCCTGGTGATCGGTGGCAGCGGCTATCGCGCCAGCATCCAGATCAGCGACCAGCTCGACGTCGATGTACGGCCGTCAAACACCCATTTCGTGCTGGCGACCCAGGCGGGAATCCTGGGCAGCGAGCGCATCCTCACCGACGGCCAGGTCGTGATTCTGGACGGCACGGTGTTCAGCGACCGCGACGCCTTCTACGGCCAGGCCGCCGACGAGATCAACAGCTTCTATCAGAACCTCGGCAGCGACCCGTCGTCGGCGGATGAGGACGAAGACGAGGCCACGACCGAGAAGGACGACAGCCAGGAGCAGGCCTGCGAGGCGGCGACCTGATCGACGAAATCAGTCGAAGGGGTGGTGCAGCACGATGGTGTGCTCGCGGTCCGGGCCGGTGGAAACGATGGCGATCTCGACTTCGGTGACTTCTTCCATCCGCTTCAGGTAGCGGCGGGCGTTCTCGGGCAGCTGGTCGTACTGGCTGATGCCGAAGGTGCTGCTCTGCCAGCCCGGCAGTTCCTCGAACACCGGCTCCACCTTCTCGAAGCCCTCAGCGCCGATGGGCGGGTTCTCGATCACCTGCCCGTCCAGCTTGTAGCCGGTGCAGATGCGGATGGTTTCCAGCTCGTCGAGCACGTCGAGCTTGGTCACCACCAGGCCCGAGTCGGAGTTGTGGAAGATGCTGCGGCGGGCGGCGACGGCCTCGAACCAGCCGCAGCGGCGCGGCCGGCGCGTCACCGTGCCGTACTCGTCGCCGAGCTTGCGGATGTGCGCACCGAGGCCCTCGGGGCCGTCGTCCAGCTCGGTGGGGAACGGACCGGAGCCGACGCGGGTGGCGTAGGCCTTGACGATGCCCAGCACGTAATCGAGTTCACGTGGGCCGACGCCGGTACCGGTGGCCGCACCACCCGCCGTGGTGTTGCTGCTGGTGACGTAGGGATAGGTGCCGTGGTCGATGTCCAGCAGCGCGCCCTGGGCGCCCTCGAACAGCACGTTGTCGCCGCGCTTGAGGTGCTGGCGCAGGTGCTCGGTGACATCGGCCACCATCGGCCGGATCACCTCGGCATAGGCCAGCAGATCGTCCAGCGTCTGCTGGAAATCCTCCGGCGCCTCCTTGTAGTACTGGGTCAGCACGAAGTTGTGATAGGCCATCAGCTCGCCGAGCTTGGCGGCCAGCAGGTCGCGCTGATACAGGTCGCCAACGCGCACAGCGCGTCGCGCCACCTTGTCTTCGTAGGCCGGGCCGATGCCCTTGCCGGTGGTGCCGATCTTGGCTTCGCCGCGCGCGCGCTCACGCGCCTGGTCCAGGCGTGCGTGCACCGGCAGCACTAGCGGCGCCGCCTCGCTGATCTTCAGCCGCGAGCGCACTTCCATGCCGGTGGCCTCGACGGTCTCCAATTCGCTCTTGATGCCAAGCCGGGCATTGCCGCAGATATGCGCCAGCGACAGCACCACGCCGTTGCCGATATAGCAGGGCGCACCCTCGCGCATGACGCCCGAGGGGATCAGGTTGAGCGCGGTCTTCTTGCCCTTGATGACCAGGGTATGGCCGGCGTTGTGGCCGCCCTGGAAACGCACCACCGCCTGCGCCCGGTCGGTGAGCAGATCGACCACCTTGCCCTTGCCCTCATCGCCCCATTGAGCACCGATAACGACGACGCTTTTACCCATGTTCATCCCCTGCGGAAATCTTTAACCAATAGCGCTCAGGTCATCGACCCGAGTCTGAGCAATTCATTGACGTCAGCCGAGAAGCCGGTCGCCGGTCGCGCCAGCCCGAACTCACCACCGACACCATCGTACCGACCGCCACGCGCCAGTTCGCGACCGTGGCCGGGCGCGAACAGCGCGAAGGTCAGACCGGTGTGATAGCGCGCGCCGCGCAACTCGGCGAGGTCCAGGTGCAGGGGCAGCGCCGGGTGCTGCTTCGTCACCGAGGCAATGACCGCTTCCAGTGTCGCCAATGCCGTCGCCACGCCCTCGCCATACCGGGACAGCGTGCGACGCGCGGTTTGCAGCACCGTGACATCACCGTGCAGGGTGGTGAGCGCCTGCAGCGCTTCGGCCGCCGAGGCGGCAATGCCCAGGCTGGCGGCGAAGCCAAGCAGTTCCGGCCGCGACTTGCGCTGCAGGATGTCGAACAGCGCGGTCTCGTCCCCGGCCGACAAGGCCAGCTGTTCGACCACGGCGCGGTAGACACCGACATGGCCGAGATCGAGATGCACCTCGGCGACACCCGCCAGCCGCAGGGTGTGCAACATCAAGGACAGCACTTCCAGATCCGCCGACAGCGCGCTAGCCCCGGGCGGCGTGCCGAACAGCTCGCAACCGACCTGACGCGGCGAGCGCGGGCCGCCGAGCGCATCCGGGCGGGTGCGCAGCACGGTGCCGAGATAGCAGAGACGCACCACCGGCTGGTCGGCGAAATGACGCGCGGCGATGCGGGCGGCCTGCGGCGTCATGTCGCTGCGCAGGCCCAGCAGGCGACCGCTGGCCGGATCGGTGAGCTTGAAGGTGAGACTGTCGAGATCGGTGCCGGCACCGGTCAGCAGCGAGTCGAGGTGCTCCAGGAACGGCGGCAGGATCAGCTCGTAGCCGGCACCGCGATAGTGGTCGAGCAGGGCGCGGCGCAGGCTCTCGGCCCGCCAGGCCTGCTGCGGCAGGGATTCTTCCATGCCGTCCGGCAACATCCAGAGTTTGCTCATGGCGTCGAACTTAGAAAGTGCAGCAGGCCGGCGCCCAGCAGCAGGGCAACCAGCCCGAAACCGCGCAGCAGGCGGTCGTCGAGACTGGCGGCGCGCAGCATCGATTCGCGGAAACGGCCCGGCGACAGGAAGGGCAGCAGACCTTCAATCACCATCACCAAGGCCAGCGCGCGCAGGAAATCATCGGCCACCGCGCCTCCTTACTTTCCGTCCTTGAAGGTGCGGAAGAACTCGCCCTTGGGCTCCAGCACCATCACGTCGCCGACGCCGAAGGAATCCCGGTAGGCCGAGAGCGAGCGGTAGAAGCGGTAGAACTCCACGTCGGCACCATAGGCCCGGGCATAGATCTCCGCCGCCTTGGCATCGCCCTCGCCGCGCAGCTTCTCGGCGTCACGGTAGGCGTTGGCGACGGTGACCTGCGCCTCGCGGTCGGCTTCGGCGCGGATCTTCTCGGCCTCCTCGGCGCCGCGTGCGCGGAAGTCCGAGGCGATGCGCGCGCGCTCGGCGCGCATGCGGTCGTACACCGCGTTGGAGACGTTCTGCGGCAGGTTGATGGACTTGATGCGGACATCGACGATCTCGACGCCCAGCTCCTTCACCTTCTCGACCACGCCCTTTTCCAGCTCCTGCATCATCTGGTCGCGCTGGCTGTCGACCGCCTGCTGGATGGTGCGCGAGCCGAACTGGTCACGCAGGCCACGATTGACGATGGAGGAGAGCCGGTCCGCCGCCACCAGTTCCTGGCCGCCGGTGGAGCGGTAGTACTGGAGCGCGTCGGCGATGCGCCATTTGACGTAGAAGTCGACCTCGAGGTTCTTCTTCTCGACGGTCAGGAAATTCTCGGTCTGGTTGTCGAGCGTCAGGGTGCGGCCGTCGAACTTCTTCACAGACTGAATGAAGGGCAGCTTGAAGTGCAGGCCCGGCTCGAACTCGTAGGACTTCACCGCCGAGAGCTGGAACAGGATGGCGCGCTGGCGCTGGTCGATGATGAAGGTGGAATTGGCGACGGCCAGCGCGAGCAGCGCTAGCAGGCCGATGACGATAAGGCTACGGTCCTGATTCATCAGCGGCTCCGGTCACGCGCGCGGCTGGCGTCGTAGGGATCGGGTCGCGGCGTCGGCGCCGGCTCGACGCCCACGGCGGGTGCGACCAGCTTGGGCTGGTTCTTGAGCAGCTGGTCCAGCGGCAGATAGATCATCGGCGAACCCTTGTCGACATCGACCACCACCTTGCTGGTCTTGCGCATCACCTCGTTCATGGTGTCGAGGTAGAGCCGCTCGCGGGTGACCTGCGGAGCCTTGCGGTACTCACCGACCAGCGAGGTGAAGCGGGCGGCGTCGCCGGTGGCCTTGGCGACGATCTGCTCGCGGTAGGCGGTGGCCTCCGCCAGTTCGCGGGCGGCTGCGCCGCGCGAACGCGGCAGCCGCTCGTTGGCATCGGCCTGGGCCTCGTTCTTCAAGCGCTCCAGGTCCTCGCGGGCCTTGGTGACTTCGGCGAAGGAGGCCTGCACCGCCTCGGGCGGCTGCACGTCCTTGAGATTGACCTCGTTGACCAGCAGGCCAGTCTTGTACTCCTCCAGGCGCTCCTGCAGCAGCTGCTTGGTGCGGTCGGCAATGGCTTCGCGACCGTCGGTGAGGATGTAGTCCATCTTGTTCTGCCCCACCACCTCGCGCACCGCCGACTTGGTGGCCTGGCGCAGGGTGAGGTCGGGATCGGCGACGTTGACCACGTAGTCCTTGGCGTCGCTGACTCGGTACTGCACCGAGAGCTCGACGTCGACGATGTTCTCGTCCTGGGTCAGCATGGTGGCGCGGTCGGTGACGTTGCGGACGCCGGTGAGATTGACCTTCTCATGACTCTCGATCGGCCAGGGCAGGTGCCAGCGCAGACCCGGCTCAGTGGTGCCGACATAGGCGCCGAACCGGAACACCACCGCGCGCTGCTGCTCATCCACCGAATAGAAGCCGGACAGCACCCACAGCAGGGCAATCAGGCCGGCGATCAGACCGGCGCCGCCGGCGATGGGCAGACTGGGGCCGCTCTTGCCGCCACCGCCGCCCTTGCCGGAGAAGCGGGCCTTGAAGCGCTTGAGCATCTCGTCGAGGTCGGGCGGCCCCGGTTGCTTGCCCTTGCCGCCCTGATTCCAGGGGTCGCGGTTGCCCGGCCCCGGTTCATTCCATGCCATTGACTGTCTCGATTGCTGAGTTTCCCGTGCGGCTGCCTCACCGCCGGATGCGGGCATTCCTGAAAGCGGGTCAGGCCCGGCGATGAGCCTTGCCGGCGCCACCGCTCTCCCAGGATTCTAGAGGTCGGTCGGCAGCCGCGCCATTTGCCGGCACGCCCGCCTCCCGACAGATACGTTCATAACGTGGACGCGGCAGCCGCAACTTCAAGTGCGAGACACCGGTCTCATCAACCTGTTCGTCCTGCACCGCGTTGGCGGCATAGAGCAGCGCGCGCAGCTTGCCCTGTGCCGGCGTCAGCCTGACCTCGCCCTCGAACAGGTCGGGGAAGATCAGTTCCGACAGCACTTCGCGCAGCGCGTCCAGGCCTTCGCCGGTCTTGGCCGACAGGAATACCCGCCGTGGCCGGCCAGTCTCGTCGCGCTCGACCCGCGCCGGTTCGTCCTCGCGCAGGTCGATCTTGTTGAACACCAGCAGCGCCGGCACCTCGTCGGCCTCGATCTCCTGCAGCACCGCGTTCACCTGCTCGATGCGGGTGGCGCGCTCGGGATCGGCGGCATCCAGCACGTGCAGCAGCAGGTCGGCCTCGCGTGCCTCTTCCAGGGTGGCGCGGAAAGCCGCGACCAGGTCGTGCGGCAGGTCGCGGATGAAGCCGACGGTGTCGGCGAGCAGGATTTCCTGGTCGGCCGGCAGCTGCAGCTTGCGGATGGTGGTGTCGAGCGTCGCGAACAGCTGGTCGGCGGCGTAGGCCGTGGCGCCGGTCATGCTGTTGAACAGGGTGCTCTTGCCGGCATTGGTATAGCCGACGATGGATACCAGCGGCGTCTCGTTGCGCTTGCGGGCACGGCGCGACAGCGCGCGGTGGCGCTTCACGTCGGCCAGGTCGCGCTTGAGCTTGTCGATGCGGCCGCGCACCAGACGGCGGTCCATTTCGAGCTGGGTTTCACCCGGGCCGCGCATGCCGATACCACCGCCCTGGCGCTCAAGGTGAGTCCAGCCGCGCACCAGCCGGGTCGACAGGTGATGCAGCTGGGCCAGCTCGACCTGCAGCTTGCCCTCGTGGGTGCGGGCGCGGCGCGCGAAGATATCGAGGATCAGACCCGCCCGTGACAGCACGCGGCACTTGAGCAGGCGCTCAAGATTGCGCTCCTGGCTGGGCGAGAGGTCGTGATTGAAGATCGCCACCTCGGCCTCGCCCGCCGCCACGGCCGCCGCCGCTTCCTCGGCCTTGCCGGAGCCGATGAACAGGCCGGCGTCCGGCTTGATCCGCGAGCCACCGAGGAAGGCGACGATCTCGGCACCGGCCGAACGCGCCAGCTCCTGGAACTCGGCGCGGTCCGACACATAGTCGGTACCCGGCAGTTCCAGGTGGACCAGCACGGCTTTCTGCCCGCCACGCGGGCGTTCGATGAACTTCAGCGAAAAACTCCGCGGCCGACGAAGGCCGTGTCAGACCGAATTAGGCAGCCGGTGTGGCGGCAGCCTCGTCGCCCTCGGTCTCGGCCAGGCGCACGGCACGGGCCGGCACGATGGTGGAGATCGCGTGCTTGTAGACCATCTGGCTCACGGTGTTGCGCAGCAGCACCACGAACTGGTCGAAGGATTCGACGTGGCCCTGCAGCTTGATGCCGTTGACGAGGTAGATGGAGACCGGAATGCGTTCCTTGCGCAGGGCATTGAGGAACGGTTCCTGAAGGGTTTGGCCTTTGGACATGGCGACTTCCTTTTGTTGTAGTTGCTGATTGTCGTGGGCTTGCCGAAGTAGAGACGGCCGGCAAGCAAGTCTGGATTTTACCACGAGGTGTAATGCCGCTTACGCCGCCCCGCGCAGCCTTTCGACCACCCGCGCCAACGCCGCCCCGCCTGCCCTCGGATCAATCCACTCGGTATCGGCCTCGCTGCGCAGCCAGGTGATCTGGCGCTTGGCGTATTGCCGGGTCGCGACGACTCCCCGCTCGACAGCCTCGCTGAGACTGCCGCGACCGTCCAAATGTTCCCAAAGCTGTCGATATCCCACCGCGCGGATGGCCGGCAGCGCGGGATCGAGGTCGCCACGGGCGCGCAAGGCACGCACTTCGTCGAGGAAGCCAGCCGCCATCATCTGCCGGAAGCGGCGCTCAATCGCAGCATGCAAGACCTCGCGCTCGGGCGGCATCAGGGCCAGCTTGACCAGCGGTCCCGGCAGGCCCTCGCTGCGTGGCGCGGCCCAGTGCTCGGAGCGCGAACGGCCGCTGAGTTCGAGGATCTCCAGTGCGCGCTGGATGCGCTGCTGGTCCATGGGCTTGATCTTGGCGCCGGCTTCCGGGTCCAGCGCCGCCAGTCGTTCATGCAGGGCCGGCCAGCCCAGCTCGGCGGCCTCGGCCTCCAGCCGCGCGCGTACCGCCGGATCAGCCGCCGGCAGTTCCGACAGACCGTACTGCAGGGCCCGGAAGTAGAGGCTGGTGCCGCCGACCAGGATCGGCAGCCGTCCGCGCGCCCGGCTGGCCGCCACCAGTGCCAGCGCATCCACGCGGAAGCGCGCTGCCGAATAGCTTTCGGCCGGATCGAGGATGTCGATCAGGGCATGCGGCACCCGCGCCAGCGTCGCGGCGTCCGGCTTGGCGGTGCCGATGTCCATCTGCCGGAACACCTGGGCCGAATCGACGCTGACCAGATCGGCACCCGCCCAGGGCAACCGCCCGGCCTCGGCTTCCGCGTGCAGGGCCAGCGCCAGGCCGGTCTTGCCGGAGGCGGTGGGGCCCATCAGGAACAGTGCTGGGATGGCGTTTTCGCGCGGTGACAGGCTCATGCCATCACCTTAGCCCAGAGCTGCCCAGCCGGCGCGATTTGCGGTAAAACGCTCGGCGCTGCGCTCCAGGGCCTGTTCACCATTAAATGATCGCTGCGGCCGAAGGCTGTTTTGGGGCAGTGCGAGGAAGGCAGAGAGCGGCAATAGTGGTTCTATTGCCCTCTCTGCCTGACGTAGCAATGCCCCAAAACAGTCCGGCCCCGAAGGGTTGCGGCCAAAACCGCGCATTGCTTCGTTGCGAGACTAGCGAAGGTGAGCCACCCTTCGCGTCGTCTCGCGCCTCGCACTGCGCGGTTTTGACCTGCAACGCAGCGACCATTTAATGGTGAACAGGCCCTAACAATGACAACAAGGAGAGGTCCGATGCGTCACCCGCTGCTGGCCGGTCTGCTGCTGGCCCTGCCCCTGTCCGCCGTCGCCGACGGCTTCAGCTACACCTATGCCGATGCCCGTTACGGCTTTTCGGATGCCGACGCCACCACCGCGCAAGCCGCCGGCCCGGTGCTGTCGGGCGCGCTGGCGCTGCCGGAGCTGTACGGCATCTCCTCGCTCTACCTGCTGGGCGGGCTCAGCTACCTGGAGACCGACAACTACAGCGACGGCGGCGTCAGCGGCAAGCTCGCCGCCCTTGACGCCGGCCTGCGGCTGGGCACCCACCACGCGCTGACCCCGGGCCTGGACCTGTTCGGCAATGCCGGCCTGGCCTACGCCAACACCGAGGGCAAGGGCGGCTTCAGCGGCTACAGCGACGACGACCTCAGCTACCTCATCGAACTGGGCCTGCGGGCGCAGCTGATCGAGCGGCTGGAACTGGCGATCGGCTACGACTTCACCGGGCTGCGCAACGACACCACCGGCAGTTTCAGCACCGGCTTGGAGTACCGGATCACGCCGCATATCTCGGTGGTCGGCGCCGCCGAGTACGCCAGTCATGCCGATGGCTACACGGTGGGCGGGCGCTACAACTTCTGATCGGCCCGGGTCTGCGCGGTCCCTGGACCGCGCAGGCCGAGGCAACTAGCGCCCCCGCAGGAACAGCCGGTCCAGTTCCGCCAGCTCCACCTGCACCCAGGTCGGTCGGCCGTGATTGCACTGGCCGGCGAGTTCGGTGCTCTCCATGTCGCGCAGCAGGGCGTTCATCTCGCCCAGGCCGAGACTGCGGTTAGCCTTGATCGCGGCCTTGCAGGCCATGTCCGCCAGCACCCGATGCTGGGCATCCAGCACCTCGCCGAGATGGGCGTGGGAACCGCTGTCGCTGCTGCGGCCCAACAGGTCCTTCAGCAGTTCCACCACCGCTTCCGTCGGCAACAACGTCGGCGTCGCACGCACCAGCAGCTGCCCCGGTCCGGCACGATCCAACTGCAGGCCCGCCGCGCGCAGCGTCTCCGTCTGGCGCTCGGCCAGCTCGGCCTCGGCCTCGCCGACCTGCACCAGGATCGGCGCCAGCAGCGTCTGCGAGGGCACCCCGCCCTGCGCCAACTCGCGCTTGTAGCGCTCGTAGATGACCCGCTCGTGAGCGGCATGCATATCCACCAGCACCAGGCCACGGGCGTTCTGCGCCAGGATGAACAGGCCGTGCAGCTGGGCGATGGCATAGCCCAGCGGATGTTCGGCGCGCGCCTCGGGGCGGGTCGCTGGCGCCTCGCGCGGCGCGGCCATGGCGGCAAGGTCGGCCCAGGTCGCGAGCGCCGGACGGTAGGACGACATAGCCTCGCCGACACCGGCAGTCGCGGTGCGCAGCGGCAGCGCGTAACTATGCGGCTCCGGCGCGGCGGCAAGGCCGACCCCGTGGTGATGTTCCGGCTCCGGCCGCAGCTCGCGCAGCCAGCGGTGCACCAGGCCGAACAGGAAATCGTGGACCCGCGCGCCTTCGCGGAAGCGCACCTCGGTCTTCTGCGGGTGGACATTGACGTCCACCGCCGCCGGGTCGAGCGTCAGCGCCAGCACGAAGGCGGGATGACGGGTGCTGTGCAGGGCGTCGGCATAGGCCCGCCGCAAGGCTGAAGCCAGCAGGCGGTCGCGGACGCCACGGCCATTGACGGTGAGGAACTGCAGGTCCGGCTGTGAACGGGAAAAGCTGGGCAGCGCGATCCAGCCCCGCAGACACAGGCCACCGACCTCGGCCTCGCGATACACCGCATTGGCGAGGAACTCGGCGCCGCAGACTGCCGCCAGGCGCCGCTCCCGCGCCGGCTCGTCGAGCGCCGGTTCCAGTTGCAGCAGCTGGCGGCCGTCATGGCTGAGCTTGAAGGCGACCTCCGGCCGCGCCAGCGCCAGCCGCCGCAGGGCGGTCTCGACATGGCGTGCCTCGGTGCTGGCGCTCTTCATGAACTTGCGCCGGGCCGGGGTGCTGAAGAAAAGGTCCAGCACCTCCACGGCGGTTCCCGGCGCCAGTGCCGCCGGAACCGGCTCCGGACTCGCCAGCCCGCCCTCGCCGCCCAGGCGCCAGCCGTGCTCGTCGGCGGCGGTGCGCGAGTTGAGCGCAAGCCGGGACACCGCCAGGATGCTGGCCAGGGCCTCGCCACGGAAGCCCAGACTGGCAACCCGTTCGAGATCGTCCAGACTGGCGATCTTGCTGGTGGCGTGGCGGCTCAGCGCCAGCCTCAATTCCTCGCGCGGAATGCCCCTGCCGTCATCGCGGACCAGGATGCGGCGCAGGCCGCCATCCTCCAGTTCCACCACCAGGCGATGCGCGCAAGCGTCGAGCGCGTTCTCGACCAGTTCCTTCACCACGGCAGCAGGCCGCTCGACGACCTCACCGGCCTTGATCTGGTTGATCAGGACTTCGGGCAGGAACTGGATCGGCATGAGCGGCGCGCAAAAGAAAACGGCGCGCAGGATAACCCGCGCGCCGTCCTCGGAATCAGGCCCTAGTGGCTCTTGCGCTTGAGACTGACCGGCACCGGGCCGGCGATGTGCTCGTTGCTGGCCTGCACGATTTGCTGCTGCGGGCGATAACCGGAGAAGTAACCCTTGATGCCGGCCATCAGCGAGGCAGCCATGCTCTCCTGGTAGTCGGCGGCGGCGAGCAGGCGCTCGTCTTCCGGATGGCTCAGGAAGGCGGTCTCGACCAGCACCGAGGGGATGTCCGGCGCTTTCAGCACCGCGAAGCCGGCCTGCTGCACGTCGTGCTTCTGCAGGGCGTTGAACTGGCCGATGGATTCCAGCAGGCGGCTGCCGAAATCGAAGCTGGCCTCGCGCACGGCGGTCTGCGAGATGTCGAGCAGCACCGAGGCGAGATCGTCGTCCTTGCCGGCAATCTCCACCCCGCCGACCAGATCGGCGGCGTTTTCCAGGCTGGCGAGCATCTTCGCGTGCTCGCTGGTGGCGCCGCGCTGGCTCAGCACATAGACCGCCGAGCCACGGATGTTCTTGGCGGTCGGCAGCGAGTTGGCATGGATCGACACGAACAGGTCGGCCTGGGCCTTGCGGGCGATGGCGGTGCGCTGCCGCAGGCCGACGTAGTAGTCGCCGTTGCGGGTCAGCACCGCCTTGTAGCCGGGGGTATCGTTGACCATCTTCGCCAGCTTCTTGGCAATGCGCAGCGACACTTCCTTCTCGATCACGCCGTTGCGGCCACGCGCGCCCGGGTCTTCACCGCCATGACCGGGATCGATGGCAACGATGATCGGCCGGCCCGCGGGCGCCGGGCGTGGCGTCTCCACCGGCGCGGCGGGCGCGGGGCTGCGCGGCGTCGGAGCCGGAGCCGCTATCGGCGGCGCGATGGCGATCTGGGACGGCGCTTCGGTCGCCGCCGGCGCGCTCGGCTGCTCGACATAGAGATCGAAGATCAGGCGATAGCCGTACTGGCCATTCGGCTCCAGGCCGAAGCTCTTGGGGCTGGCCGCCTCGCTGAGGTCGAGCACCACCCGCAGGCCGTCTTCCCGGGGACCGGTGCGCACGCCCTTGACGATGCCCTTGCCGAGGCCGTCGAGGTTCAGCGCCGGCGCGACCTTGGCGTCGGCGATGTCGATCACCAGCCGGTTGGGATTGTCCAGCGTGAAGGACTTGTGCTGGGTGCCGCCTTCCAGATCGAAGACGATGCGGGTGCTTTCCGGGCCGTCCCAGAGACGCACGTCGCGCAGCTCCACGGCGTGCGCGAGCGACGCCATGAGCCCGAGAACGATGGTCACCAGTACGCGCACGCCCCACTCCCCAACGCCGATCACGATGGCGGGACGATAGCGCGCGCTCGAAAGTACTGCAACTTTTTCATTCAAATCAGTCGACAAGGGCAACTTCTTAAAGCTGCTACTGGGACTCAAAACAGGACCGTACCCGAAGCCAGCCGGGATCGTCCGTCAGGCTCGGCGCGACCGACCAGTCGAGACGGCGCGCAGCGCCGGCATGGCTCAGGCGCAGGCGCAGGTCCGCCGCCGGCAGCACGCCCGCCCCGCGCTCGGGCCATTCCACCAGCCACCAAGCCGCCGGCGGCGCTTCGTCGAGCACGCCCAGGCCGTACAGCTCCTCGGGCTCCAGCAGGCGGTAGAGATCGAGATGCAGCACCTTCGGGCCGTCGGTCTCGTAGGGCTCGACCAGGGTATAGGTCGGGCTCTTGACCGCGCCCTGCACACCCAGGGCACGCAGCAGCGCCCGGCTCAGGGTGGTCTTGCCGGCGCCCAGTTCGCCTTCGAGATGGATCATGCCGCCCGGCCGGCTGCGCAGCAGCGGCGCCAGGGCCGCACCCAGGGCCTCGGTGGCGGCGCTGTCCGGCAACTCGAGCTGGCCTTCGATGCTCATGGATTCAGCACCCGCCGCAACTCGGCGAGCAGGTCCGAGGGCAACAGCCCGCGCTCGCCGCCCGCCGCTGCCGCGTCGCCAGCCAGGGCATGGGCCAGCACACCCAGGCGCGCCGCCGCCCCGGGCGCCAGGCCCTGCGCCATCAGGGCGGCGATCAGCCCGGTGAGGACATCGCCCATGCCGCCGACCGCCATGCCCGGATTGCCATAGGGGCAGTAGTGGACCTGCTCGGCGGCGATCAGGCTGCCGGCGCCCTTCAGCACCACCACCGCGCCGTAACGCTGGCGCAGCGCCAGCACCGCGCCCAGTCGGTCGCGCTGCACCTCGGCAGTGCTGCGGCCGAGCAGACGCGCCGCCTCGCCCGGATGCGGGGTCAGCACCGTGCCGGGCGGTAACGGCTGCGGCGCCGCGGCCAGCAGATTCAGGGCATCGGCATCGAGCACCAGGGGACGGCCGCTGGCAAGCACGGTCTGATACATATCCCGGCCCCAGTCGCCCTGCCCCAGCCCCGGCCCGAGTGCGACCACGCTGGCGAGCGCCAGGCGTGGCGCCAGCTGCGCACCATCGGCGACCGCCGAGACCATGGCCTCCGGCTGCGCCGCCACCAGGGCGGCGGCGTGCGCGCCGTGGGTGGCGAGGCTGACCCAGCCGGCGCCGCCGCGCAGGGCGGCGCGGGTCGCCAGCAGGGCGGCGCCGGCCATCCCGGCCTCGCCGCCCACCACCAGCACATGGCCGTGATGTCCCTTGTGCGCCTCGCGCGCACGAGGCAGCAACCCGACGCGCAGGTCGTCGGCGCGCAGGCGCAGGAAAGCTGCCGGCTCGCTGGCGAGAAAGTCCGCCGGCAGGCCCAGCATGTGCAGGCGCAGCTCGCCGGCCAGCTCCGGGCCGGCGCCCAGATGCAGGCCGGTCTTGTGGCCGATGAAAGTCAGCGTTCGGGTCGCCCGCACCGCCGGGCCCAGCGCGGCGCCGGTGTCGGCGTCGAGGCCGCTGGGAAGGTCAACCGCCAGCACCGGCGCGCCACGGCCAGCGGCGGCATTGATCGCCCGCACGGCGGCAGCGGCCTCGCCGTCCAGTGGTCGCGACAGGCCAAGTCCGAACAGGGCATCGACGATCAGGTCGCGGTGATCCACCGCGTCCAGGGCGTCCGGCCGCCAGGGCTGCTCGCGTCCGCCCGCACCACGCCAGGCCGCGTGCGCCTGCACCGCATCGCCACTGCGCGGCGGGCCGCCCAGGGTCCAGACGCGGGGCGCTCGGCCATGCGCCTGCAGCAGCGCCGCCAGCTGGTAGCCGTCGCCGCCGTTGTTGCCGCTACCGCAGAGCAGATGGACATCCCGCAGCGCGCGCCCGGCCAGCATCGCCTCGACATGGCAATGGCAGGCTTCGGCAGCGCGCTGCATCAACGTGTAGCCGGCAATGCCCAGCTCGCTCTGCGCGCGCTGCTCCAGCGCCCGCAGCGAGCGGGCGGAATACACTGCGCGCGCCATGTCGTCCATGCCCCCATTTTACGAGTTGCCAGCCCGCATCAAGGCCTGGGCCCGGGAACTGGGTTTTGCCGACGCCGGCATCGCCGAGTTGACGCTCGATGCCGACCGCGCCCATCTGCAGCGCTGGCTGGACGCCGGCATGCACGGCCAGATGGCCTTCATGGGCCGCGATCTCGACAAGCGCGCACACCCCACAGGCCTCAGACCCGGCACCCTGTCGGTGGTCAGCGTGCGCCTGGACTACCGCCCACTGGCTGAGCAGGCGCAGGCGGTACTCGACGACGGCGAACGCGCCTATATCTCCCGCTACGCCCTGGGTCGCGACTATCACAAGCTGATGCGCTCCCGGCTGCTGAAGCTCGGCGCGCGACTGGAACAGGAGGTCGGCCCGCACGGCTACCGTGTGCTCACCGATTCCGCTCCGGCGCTGGAAAAGGCCCTGGCGCGCAATGCCCGGCTGGGCTGGATCGGCAAGAACACCCTACTGCTCAATCGCCAGGCCGGCTCCTGGTTCTTTCTCGGCGAGTTGTACACCGATCTGCCGCTGCCGCCGGATGACAAAGCGCTCGCCAGCAATCTCTGCGGCACCTGTACTTCCTGCATCGACATCTGTCCCACCAAAGCCTTCGTCGCGCCTTACCGCCTGGATGCTCGCAAGTGCATCAGCTACCTGACCATCGAGCATCGCGGCGCTTTTCCCGAGGAACTGCGCGCCCTCATCGGCAACCGGGTATTCGGCTGCGACGACTGCCAGCTGGTCTGCCCCTGGAACCGCTACGCGCAGACCACCGCCGAAGCCGATTTCGCGCCGCGCCACGGCCTCGACACCGCCAAGCTCGTGGAGCTGTTCGCCTGGGACGAGGCGACCTGGCTGCGCAAGACCGAGGGCATGGCACTGCGCCGGCTGGACCACGCGCGCTGGCTACGCAACCTCGCCATCGGGCTGGGTAATGCGCCGCGCTCGGCGGAGGTAATCGCGGCCCTGGCAGAACGCAGCGAGCATCCGGACGATGCGGTGCGCGAGCATGTGCAATGGGCCTTGCAGCGACAGGCCCGGGCCGGAGACCACTAAGGCGCTTTGCTGTCCGGGCAGTGACCGGCCGGACTCGCCTCGATCTCGGCCCGGGTCGCACGCAGCGCGGCGGCGTTGGCGGGCGCGACCTGCGTGGGATTGATCGCATCCAGTATCGCCAGACCGGCCTGCGGACAGCCGCGCGCCAACTCCAGGCTGGCAAGGTTGTTGGCATAGGCGGCATTGGCCGGCTCCAGCGCGACCGCCTTGCGCAAGGCCAGCAGCGCCTCCGGCAAGGCGCCAGCGCCATAACGCTGCGCACCCCAGGCGGCCTGCACCAGGGCGCGCTCCGGCCAGCGCTGCACCGCAGCGCGGTAGGCGGTCTCGGCAACCGCCGGCGCGGATTTTTCAAACGGGGCCGCTGCGGCAATCCAGCGCTCGGCCACCGCGTGCTGGGGTATCTGGTCCGGCGCGTGCACGCTCATCGCCCAGCGATTGGCCCAATCCCAGCGACGCAGCAAGGCACGGCGGCTGTAGCGGCTCGGCTCGGCCTTGCCGTCATTGAGCAGATAGCCCTGCTCGGGGTCGTAGCCGACCAGCACGGCGTAGTGCCAGACCGGGTAGCTGCGGACGCCGAGATTGAGCAGCAGCAGCGGCGGCTGGCCGTCACGCAGGGCCTCAATCAGGGCCGATTCCTGGGGTGGCAGGATCAGCGGCAGCCGCGCGCGGGCGCGCGTCTGCGCCAGCAATTCGATTTGTAGTGAACCCCGACGTCCGGGGATGTACAGGTCGGGTTTGAGCCCTTCCGGTGTCGCCGCGACTCCGGCGGCATTCAGGGCGCTGGCCAGCGCGGCTGGGCCGCACTGCAGTTCGTCCTGCGCATAGGCAGGCACCCCCGCCAAATGTACCGCGCTACCGCCCGGTGCGGGTGGCAGCGCGGCGCAACCGGACAATACGGCCGCCAGCAACAGGGCTGGCAGCCGCGTCCGGATGCGGATCATCAGATCTTGGTGAAAATGTTGGTGACGCCGACCAGTTCCAGGATGAGCAGCACCACGAACACCAGCCCGACCACCACCAGCAGATCACCACCGGCCGGCTGCTGGTCGAGGGTCGAGGCAACGCGCTGCAGTTCCTGATCGCTCATCGAGGCCGCGCGCGACTTGGCTTTTTCGACATCCACGCCCCAGGCGACCAGCTGCTGCTGCACGTCGTCGCGCGACAACAGCGACTGCACCCGGGCTTCGGTATCGGCGCGCAGCGACTGCGAGGCCAGGCTTTCAGTGCCGATCATGGCGGCCGACGAAACCCCCGGGGTACCGAGCAGGATCATGCCGGCGCTGACGACAACTGCGAGTGAGGATTTGAGGTTATTCATTGGCCACTCCTAAAGAGATTTTGTTCCGGATCGCGTCCACTGCCGAGCGGCAGCAACACGGCGAGGCTGACCGGCGGCGATGAATCGACGCTGAAAGTCCTCAATAGCCTAGCCGCACCAGCAGCTGCGCGGTGCTGGCATCGCCGGCTGCACCCTGGCCTTCCATCGCCTGCAGGGTGCGGCCAGCCAGCTGCTTGCCCAGCTCGACCCCCCACTGGTCAAAAGCGTTGAGGTTCCAGATCACGCTCAGCACGAAGGTGCGGTGCTCGTAGAGCGCCAACAGCGCCCCCAGGTGCCAGGCATCCAGGCGCGGCAGCAGCAAGGTGCTGGACGGCCGGTTGCCGTTGAACACCCGGTGCGGGATCGCGGCTTCCAGCGCTGCGCCCTGCAGGCCGGCGGCAATCAGCTCGGCGCGGACCTCGGCCGCGTCCTTGCCCTGCATCATCGCCGCCGACTGCGCCAAGCCGTTGGCGAGCAGGAGTTGGTTCAGCCGTGGGTAGGGGTGATCCGCTTCGCGGACCAGGATGAAGTCCACCGGGTGCACGCCGCTGCCCTGGTGCAGCATCTGGAAAAAGGCATGCTGGCTGTTGGTGCCGACATCGCCCCACAGCACCGGCGTGGTGGCGTAGTCGACGCGGCAGCCGTCGCGATCCACGCCCTTGCCGTTGCTCTCCATCTCCAGCTGCTGGAGCCAGGGAACAAATTTCTCCAGGCGCTGCGCATAGGGCGCCATGACCTGATCGGCCAGCCCGAGGAAGTTGCGGTTCCAGACCCCGATCAGGCCGAGCAGCACCGGCAGGTTCTGGCCGAACGGCGCGGTGCGGAAGTGCTCGTCGACCGCCTGCGCGCCGGCCAGTAGCTGGTCGAAGCGCGAGGGCCCCAGGTTCAGCATCAGCGACAGGCCCACCGCGCCCCACAGCGAGTAGCGGCCTCCGACCCAGTCCCAGAAGCCGAACATGTTGTCGAGCGAGATCCCGAACTTCTGGACCTCGGCGGCATTGGTGGACACCGCCACGAAATGCTTGGGTACGGCCGCCTCGCCCAGGGTCGCGCGCAGCCAGTCGCGCGCGGCGCAGGCGTTGGCCATGGTCTCCTGCGTCGTGAAGGTCTTGCTGGTGACCACGAACAGCGTTGATTCGGGCCGCAGGCGCGGCAGCTCGGCATGCAGCTGGGCACCGTCGACATTGGCGACGAAATGGGCGCGCGGCCCGTCTGCGAGCGGCGCCAGCGCCTTGCCGACCATGCGCGGTCCGAGATCGCTGCCACCGATGCCGATGTTGACCACGTCGGTGATGCGCTCGCCGCTGGCACCGCGCCATTCGCCGCTACGCACCGCCTCGGCAAAGGCGCGCATGCGATCCCGCACTTCGCAAACCGCCGGCACGACATTGCGCCCGGCGACCTGCATGGTCGCCTCCGGCGGCGCGCGCAGCGCCATGTGATAGGCGGCGCGATGCTCGGTGTGGTTGACCGCCTCGCCGGCGAACAGCCGGCCGATCCAGCCGGCCAGGCCCTGCTGCTCGGCCAGCGCGACCAGCAAGTCGAGGGTTTCGCCGGTCAGCCGCTGCTTGGAATAGTCGAGGAACAGGCCCTGGAATTCCGCCGACAGCCGCTGCGCGCGTCCGCCATCGCCAGCGAACAGCTGGCTCAGCGTCTGGGGCTCAAGGCTTGCGGCGTGTGCTTGCAGCGCTCGCCAGGCGGCGCTGTGGGTGAGTACGGACATCCGGGGACCGATGATTCTGATGTAGCCGGAGCTTACGCGAGGCGATTCCCGGACCGGAAGTCACAGGATCCAGTGATAGTTGAAACTGACGCTCACTCGTTCGGCGCTGACCGGGCTGGCGGGCACCTCGTGGCGCAGCCAACTCTCGAAAAGAATTACCTGACCGGCCTGCGCCGGGTAGCTGATGTGCGGCTGCTGCGCCGGATCGGCCTCGGGCTGGCGCATCGGCGCCGCCATCAGGCGCGACAGCCGCGGGTCTTCGAACTTCAGACCCGAGCAGCCGCGTGGCGTCTTCACGTAGTAGCTGCCGCTGATCACCGCCTGCGGATGCAGATGAAAGCTATGCGCGCAGCCCTTGGGCATGACATTGACCCAGCAGTCGGTCATCGCCAGCCGGCCGCCGCGCAGATCCCAGGCCAGCGCCTTGGCGTAGCGACGCACCTGGGTGTCGATGCGCTTCTCGAGGTCCATGAAGCTGGACGAAAACTGGTGCAGGCGGTCCATCGAGCCGTAGCTGGTATAGCCGCCGGGGTAGCTCTTGGCCGACCACTGGCGCCCGGCGCGGTCGTAGTCGCGCAGCTGGCCGATCTCGCGCAGCAACTCGGCGTTGTAGCGCGTCGCGGCCGCCCCGCGCAGCAGCGGCGCGTGGTGAATCAGGGTCGGGAACCAGCTCTTGGTATTGGCCATGGCAGAGGCAAAAAAGAAAACGCCCGCTGGGAAGCGGGCGTGGTCAGGGTGAACAGAGAAATTACGCGGCCATTTGGACCGGAATGGTATTGGCGGTGCGCTGCACGCCATTCTGGTCGGTGCAATAGACCAGGCGCGGCTTGTAGCTGCGGGCCTGCGCCTCGTCCATATCGGCGTAGATGGCGATGATCACCTTGTCGCCGACACGCGCCTTGTGGGCGGCAGCGCCATTGACCGAGATGATCCCCGAGCCTTCCTCGGCGCGGATGGCATAGGTGGTGAAACGCTCGCCGTTGGTGACGTTGTAAATCTGGATCTGCTCGAATTCGAGGATGTTGGCGAGATCGAGCAGCTTGCCGTCGATGGCGCAGGAACCGTCGTAGTCGAGTTCGGAGTGGGTGACGCGGGCGCTGTGCAACTTGCACTTGAGCATGGTCAGACGCATGGCTGGCTTCCTCTTGCCGGGGTCAGCGTTGGCGGCCCACTAAGACATGCGCCTTCGCTGTGTCGTTATTCAAGCAAGCGGGCGGCCCACTAAGGCATGCACCCGGTTCGCAGCGGTTTCGCCGCGATCAAAACCGTGACGCTTCCGTCACGAATTGGACATTAGTTTAGAACAAATGTGATCCGGATCAAACCGCGCTCGTCAGCCCGCAGCGACCACCAGGTTGTCGATCAGACGGGTCGTACCGAGAAAGGCGGCCACCAGGACCACCCAATCGGTCGCCGACGCCGCCGGCTCCAGCAACTCCGCGCTACGAATGGCGACGTATTGCGGGCGGAAGCCGGCACGTTGCAGCGTCAACGCGGCTTCCGATTGCAGTACCTCGTAATCACGACGACCCGCTCGTAAGCCCTCGGCGATCCGGCTCAGGACCCGATGAACGGTCGTGGCGCGCGCCCGCTCCTCGGCGCTCAGGTACTGGTTGCGCGAGGACAGGGCCAGACCGTCCTCGGCGCGCAGGGTCGGCACCCCGACCACTTCGAGCGGCAGGCGCAGGTCGGCAACCATGCGGCGGATCACCGCCAGCTGCTGGTAGTCCTTCTGCCCGAACAACGCGACATCGGGCTGCACCAGGTTGAACAGGATATTGACCACGGTGGCCACGCCGTCGAAATGGCCAGGGCGGAATTCGCCTTCCAGCATTTCAGTGACGCCGGCCACCCGCACCGTAGTGGCGCCCACGCCTTGCGGATACACCTCCTCGACGCCGGGCGCGAACAGCAGGTCGCAGCCGGCCGTGATGAGTTGCGCGGCGTCCTGCGGCAGGCTGCGCGGATAGCGGCCGAAGTCCTCGTTGACGCCGAACTGCAGCGGGTTCACGAACACGCTGGCGACGACACGCTGCGCCCGCTGACGGCCCTGGCGTACCAGCTCGATGTGGCCGGCGTGGAGGTTACCCATGGTCGGCACAAAGGCGATGCGCTCGCCCGCGGTCCGCCAGGCGGCCAGCTGCGCACGCAACTCGGCAACGGTATGGACAGTGCGCATCAGAAGCAGTGCTCGGGCGCCGGATAGCTGGCGGCTTTCACCGCCTTCACGTAGGCGGCGATGGCCGCCTCGATCACCCCGCCCTTCTCGCCAGCGGCCTGGGCGGTGGCCATGAAATTCTTCACGAAACGGGGCGTGCGCCCCAGGGTCACCTGGGGCGAGATGCCGAGGATGTCCTGCAGCACCAGGATCTGCCCGTCGACGGCGGCGCCGGCGCCGATGCCGATCACCGGCACCGGACTCTCTTTCGTGATCCGCTCACCGAGGGCAGCGGGGATGCACTCCAGCAACAGCAGGTCGGCACCGGCCTCGGCCAGCACCTTCGCGTCATGCAGCATGGACTCGGCGGCTGCGTCGTCGCGGCCCTGCACCTTGAAGGCGCCCATCTTGTGGATGAACTGCGGCTGCAGGCCCAGGTGGGCGCAGACCGGCACGCCACGCACCGAGAGATATTCGACGATGCTGGCCTGCTCACGGCCACCTTCCAGCTTCACCATCTTGGCGCCGCCCTGCTGCATCAGGCGCTGGCTGGCATCGAGCGCGCGGTCCAGGGTGGCGTAACTCAGGAACGGCAGGTCGGCGATCAGGAAGGCGCGCTTCAGGTGCGGCGCCACCGCCCTGGAGTGGTAGACGATGTCGTCCACCGTCACCGGCGTGGTGGTGTTGCCGCCGTGGATGACCATACCCAGGGAGTCGCCGATCAGCACCACGTCGACACCGGCACGGTCTTCGAGCAGGGCGAAGCTGGCGTCGTAGGCGGTCAGGCAGGCGATCTTCTCGCCGGCCTCGCGCATCTTGCGCAGCTCGGCGAGGTGCAGCGGTTTCTGGGTTTCCATGTGCAGGGACAGCCCGGGAATAGCGGGCGCGGACTATACCAAAGCCGTTTCGGCCGGCCTTACAACAGGTCAGCCCGGGGCAGTCGCAGATAGCCGCGCGGCTGGCGCAAGGCAGCCAGCAGCTCGGCGTAATGCGCGGGCTCGGCTACCAGGTCCATCTGCGAGACATCGACCTCGATCACCGGTGCCGCCGAATAGCTGCCGAAGTAGCGGGCATAGACCGCGCTGAGGTCTTCCAGATAGCGCCGCTCGATGCCGGCCTCGTAGTCGCGGCCACGGCGGGCGATGCGCTCCAGCAAGGTATCGACCGGGCCGGTCAGGTAGATGACCGCGTCCGGTGCCGGAACATCCCAGGCCAGCCGCCGGTACACCGACTCGTAGAGCGCTAGGTCCGCCGGCGTCAGCGTCAGTTCGGCAAACAGCCGGTCCTTGTCGAACAGGAAGTCGGCGACCCAGCGCTGGTCGAACAGGTCGGGCTGTTGGAAGCTCTCGACCTGCCCCGCCCGCTGCAACAAAAAGCCCAGCTGCGCCGGCAAGGCCCCGTTGACCGGGTCGCGATAGAAGCGCGGCAGGAAGGGATTGTCCTCCGGCTTTTCCAGCAGCAGGCGAGCGCCGAGATCGGCCGCGAGCCGCCGTGCCAGGGTGGTCTTGCCCGCGCCGATCGGGCCTTCGATCACCAGATAGGGCAGAGGCGGATTCAGGTCCACGGCCGTACTTCCCAGGGCGGCAGCGCCGCCAGCCGCTGTTCGATGGCGCCATGACCCGGCAGTTCCAGTCCGGGCGCGATCTCGGCCAGCGGCTGCAACACGAAGCGGCGATGGGCCAGTTCCGGATGCGGCAGTCTCAGTCGCGCGTTGTCGCAGACGAGGTCGCCGAGCAGCAGGAGATCAAGGTCCAGATGGCGCGCTCCCCAGTGCTCGCCACGCACCCGGCCCAGCTGGGTCTCGATCAACTGCAGCGCGTCCAGCAAGGCCACCGGCGGCAGGCCGGTTTCCAGCGCCACGACCGCGTTGCAGTAGTCCGGCTGGCCGGCGGGCCCCAGGGGCGCGGTACGGTACAGGCGGGAGCGCCGCAGCAGCTGCGTTTGCGCCAGCTGCGCCAGGCGGGCGATAGCGTTTTCCAGCTGCGCGGCGGGGTCGCCGAGGTTGCCCCCCAGCGCGACGTAGGCTCTAGCCATCCGCCGGAGTGCCGGCACCGCCACGACGCCGGCCGCTGCGACGGCGGCGCTTCTTGGGCGCGCCCTCGGCGGTCGCCGACTCAGCAGCCAGGTCCTCGGCATCGTCCAGCGATTCGGGCAGGGTCGCCCCGGCCTGCGCGGCGGTCCACCAGCGCGCCAGCGCCGGGTCGGCATCGCCGGTCTCGGAACGCAGCACCAGGAAATCGTAGGCCGCCCGGAATCGCGGATGGGCCAACAGGCGCTTGGGCTTGTTGCCCTGCAGCTGGTCGAAGCGCGGTTGCAGCTCCCAGATTTCCTGCATCGGCATCGAGAAGCGCTTGGGCAGGGTCACCCGCAGGCAGGCGCGGGCGACGGCTTCATCGCCGGCCTGGCTGAGCGCGGCATTGGGATGCAGGCCCTGCTCGGCCTGCAGGCGCACGAAGCGCTCCGCCACCATCGGCCACAACAGCGCGGCATAGAGGAAGGCCGGCGTCACCGGCTGGTCGTTGGCTATGCGCTGCGCGGTGTTGTCCAGCGCCCGCTCGACGAAGCCGGTCATCGCCGGATAGCGCACCAGGGTCGCCTCGGTGTCCGGGAACAGCTGGGCGAACAGGCCGTAGGCGCGCAGGCCACGGAAGTTCGCTACCGCGTCACGGCACATCAGGATCTTGATGACTTCGTCGAACAGCCGGGCCGGAGGAATCTCCCGCAGCAGCGGCGCCAGCCGCGCCACCGGCTCGGCGGTGGCCGGCTCCAGTTCGAAGCGCAGCTTGTTGGCGATGCGCACCGCGCGCAGCATGCGCACCGGGTCTTCGCGATAGCGCAGCTCGGGGTCGCCGATCAGGCGCAGCACGCGGTCCTGCACGTCCTCGAGACCGCCGGTGTAATCGACCACCGAGTAATCGCGGATGTCGTAATACAGGGCGTTGGCGGTGAAGTCGCGGCGGAAGGCGTCGGACTCCAGGTTGCCGTACTGGTTATCGGAGAGGATGCGGCCGGTTTCGTCGCGCTCGTGGCTGTCGGTGATCGCACCTCGGAAGGTGGTGACCTCGATGATCTCGGCGCCGAAGCGGACGTGCGCGATCACGAAGCGGCGGCCGATCAGCCGCGCGGTGCGGAACACCCGGCGCATCTCTTCCGGATGCGCGCTGGTGGCGATGTCGAAATCCTTCGGCTCGATGCCGGCCAGGATGTCGCGCACGGCGCCACCCACCAGATAGGCCTCGTGGCCCGCGTCGCGCAGGCCGTAGAGCACCTTCAGCGCGGCGGGTGAAATGAGCTTGCGCGAGACGGGATGGTCTTCGCGCGGAATGCGGCGTGGTTCCAAGCGGGATCGACCGGCAAAACGAAAAAGGTTTGCCACTAAAGCAAACCTTTGGGGGAAACTACTCTGACTGACATGGCGAGCCATGTCAGAAAGCTGGCGCTCCTACCGGGATTCGAACCCGGGTTTAAGCCTTGAGAGGGCTCCGTCCTAGGCCTCTAGACGATAGGAGCGAGGCGCGCATTGTAGCGGCGCGCTCCGCAATCAGCTACCCGGCTTGGCGAGTTCGGCCTTGATCGCCTGCACCAGCGCCTCGGCGTCGGGCTTGACCTTGCTGCCGTAGTGCCGGACCACCCTGCCATCGCGCCCGATCAGGTACTTGTTGAAATTCCAGCTCGGCGACTCGCCGGTCTTGTCTTTCAGGCGCCGGTAGAACGGGCTGGCCTGGTCGCCCTTGACCTCGGTCTTGGCGAACATCGGGAAGCTGACTCCGTAGTTGGCCTGGCAGAACTTCTGGATTTCCTTCTCGTCGTCGAATTCCTGGTCGAGGAACTGGCCGGAGGGGAAGCCCAGCACCACCAGGCCCTGGTCCTTGTACGTCTTGTACAGCGACTCCAGGCCCTCGTACTGCGGCGTAAAGCCGCAATGACTGGCGACGTTCACCACCAGCACCACCTTGCCGCCGTAGCTCTGGCAGAGATTCTCGGTCTTGCCCAGCAAGCGCTTGCTGTCGAAGTCGAGGTCGGTCTTGGCACAGTCCAGCGCCAGGGCGGGCGTGGCGAGCAGGGACAGCAACAGGAGCAGACGACGCATGGCAATCTCCGGCGAAGGCGGGGCGGTGTTGGGTGACAATACCGCCATCGCCACTTTTTGGATTCATCCTGCCGTGACCACGACCGCCCTGGCCCTGCCCGCCCCGCTGTGGCGACGACTGGTCTCGTTCGGCTACGACGGCCTGCTGTACCTCGCCCTATTGATGGCGGTCTACGTGCTGGCCACTCCCTTCGTCGCGGCCCTGGTCGCCAGGGATGCCGGCACGCCCCTGCATAATTTTGCCGTTCTCAATGCCTGCGGCTTCCTGATTGGCGCCGGCTTCTTCGGCTGGTTCTGGACCCACGGCGGCCAGACCCTGGGCATGCGCGTCTGGCGCCTGCGGGTGCGCCGGCTGGACGGCGGCCCGCTGCGCTGGCCGATCGCGGTGATCCGCTTCGCGGCCGGTCTGGGGCCGATCCTGCTCGGTCTCTGGTTGGGCAAGGCCTTTGGCGCCAGCGCCTACGGCGCCATGCTGCTCGGCTACCTGCCCTGCCTGCTGTCCAGTCGCGGCCAGGCCTTCAACGACCTGGTGGCCGGCACCGAGGTGATCGAGTTACCGAAAGTCGGTTGATCAGCGGATTCGCCGCAGGCGCCAGCTACCGAGCGCGGCCCAGGCCAGGGTCGGTGTGCCGGCCGCGAGCAGGGGTGACCAGCCGTAGATCTGGCCGAAGCTCAGGCTGACCCGGTTGACAACGTAGAAGCCGACGCCCAGCAGGATGCCGATCAGCAACCGTTGGCCGGCGCCGCTGTCGCGCAAGCCGCCGAAGGCAAAAGGCACCGCGAACAGGGCCATCGCCATCACCGTCAGCGGCTCGAACAGCTTGCGCCAGAGTTGCAGACGGTACTGCTGGGCATCGAGCCGGTTGTCGTCGAGATAGGCGATCAGCCGGCGTAGGCCGGTCACCGACAGGGCATCGGCCTCCAGCACATAGAGTCGCAGCACATTGGGGTTGACGGCGCCGCTCCATTCCATCCGCTCGTGGCGCGCAACCTCGGTGCGACCATCGGCAGCCAGACGCGTTTCCTGCACGTCCTCCAGCAGCCAGCGATCACCCTGGTAGCGTGCCCGCGCCGCCGACAGTGCCTGCAGCAGGCGAAAGTCCGGTCCCAACCGGTAGATTTCCAGATTGTCGGCCCGGTCCTCGGCGCGCAGGTTGCGGATCCGCAGCACCTGATCGCCGTCGCGCAACCAGACCGTCTTGCCGGTCCCCACCGCGAGTCCGCGCGCGCGCGCCTTGACCGCATCCGCCGCCCGTTCGCCGGCCGGCGCCAGCACATCGCTGACGAACCAGCCAGTGGCGCCCAACAGGGCGCCGGCGATCAGGGTGGCCAGGGCGATGCTGCGCACCGAGAAGCCGGCGGCGCGCATGGCCGTCAGCTCGCCCTGCCCGGACAGCATGCCCAGGCCCATCAGCGCCCCGATCATGGCGACGATGGGCATCAGCAGCGCCAGCCCGGACGGCAGGTGAAAAAAGGTGCTCAGCAGCAGCTGCGCAACCCCGAAACCGCCCTTGCCGGTCTCGTCGGCCTCGGTCACCAGGCTGATGAAGCTGTGGATCGCCAACATGGCCAGCGCGACCACGGCGGTGGTGCCGAGCACGTGGCGGACGATGTGCAGGGTAAGCAGGCGCGGCATGAGCGCGGACGGCGTTCCAGAGGGAATGAACCCGGATCATCGCCGAACTGCGATGGTGCCGGCGAGCGCCGGCTATCCGGGCCGGCGTACGGGCGGTAAAATGAAAAAGTCCGAGCGATTTCTCGCCCTGTCCACTGACACCACCGATTTTTTGCGATTATCCGGTCAGCGGACACCCACCCGATAAACTCATAAAGCACCTCCGGCCATGGAATACTTCGTCAAGAGCGGCAACCCCGAAAAGCAGCGCGTAGCCTGCATCATCGTCGGCATCTACGACCGCCGCAGCCCGTCCGAAGCCGCCGAGGTGATCGACAAGGCCGCTGACGGCTTGATCGGCGGGATCATGCGCCGGGGCGACATGGACGGAAAACTCGGCTCCACCCTGGTGCTGCACAACGTCGTCGGCGTGTTCGCCGACCGGGTGCTGCTGGTGGGCCTGGGCAAGCAGAGGGATTTCGACGAGAGCGCCTTCCGCAAGGCCAGTGCCGCCGCCGCCCGCGCCCTGCGCAGCGCGACCGGCGCCATCGACGCGGTGAGCTATCTGACCCATCTGGAAGTGAAGGGCCGTGACTTCCACTGGAATGTACAGCAGGCCGCCCTGGTGACCGAGGACGCCTACTACCGATTCGACCAGATGAAGGGCGCCCAGACCAAGGAGCACCTGCCGACCTACAAGCTGGAGCGCCTGACCTTCGACGTGCCGCGCCGCTCCGACCTGCCGGCCGGCGAGAAAGGCCTGACCGAGGCCCTGGCCATCGCCAAGGGCGTGTCGCTCGCCAAGGACTTGGGCAATCTGCCCGGCAATGTCTGCACGCCGAGCTATCTGGCAGAAACCGCGCAGAAACTGGCGGCGGATTCCAACGGTCTGGTCAGCACCAAGATCCTCGAAGAGGCCGACATGGAGAAACTCGGCATGGGCTCGCTGCTGTCGGTGAGCCGTGGCTCGCGCCAGCCGGCCAAGCTGATCGTCATGGAGTACCGCCAAGGGCCGGCCGGCGACAAGCCGGTAGCCCTGGTCGGCAAGGGCCTCACTTTCGATTCTGGCGGCATCAGCATCAAGCCGGGCGCGAAGATGGACGAAATGAAGTTCGACATGTGCGGCGGCGCCTCGGTGTTCGGCACCTTCAAGGCACTGATCGAGCTGAAGCTGCCGATCAACGTGGTCGGCGTCGTCGCCTCCTCCGAGAACATGCCGGACGGCCAGGCCAGCAAGCCGGGCGACATCGTAACCAGCATGGCCGGCATCACCATCGAGGTGCTCAACACCGACGCCGAGGGCCGGCTGATCCTCTGCGACGCGCTGACCTATACCGAGCGCACCTTCGATCCCGCCGTCTGCATCGACATGGCGACCCTGACCGGCGCCTGCGTGATCGCGCTCGGCCAGTTCCCCTCCGGGCTGTTCAGCAACACCCCGGGCTTGGCCCGCGCCCTGCTGACCGCCGGCGAGGAGATCGGCGACCGCGCCTGGGAGCTGCCGCTCTGGCCGGAGTACGAGGAGAACATCAAGAGCGAGTTCGCCGACATCGCCAACATCGCCACCAAGGGTGAGGGCGGCGGCGCCATTATCGGCGCCAGCTTCCTGCACAAGTTCACCAAGAAGATGAAGTGGGCGCACCTCGACATCGCCGGCACCGCCTGGACCGGCAAGCGCGGCACCGGCCGGCCGGTGCCGCTGCTGACCCAGTACCTGCTGAATTACGCGGGCAAGGAAGAGTAAGCCTTGGCAAAGCAGAAATGCTTCATCGGCGTAGCGAGCGACGACAGTTCACAGTCCGCCGGAGCGGAGCAACCGCAGCGACCATTGGGTCGTGAGGGTGAGGGCTGGTTCGGGCGAAGCACTGCTTCGCCAAGCCCGAACGAGCACCGCCGGAATGGGAAATGTCGAGCGCAGTAGCTGAGGAAGCATTTCCGTGACTCGGGTCGACTTCTACATCCTGCCGGAGCAGGGCGGCACCGATCCGCTGACGGCGGCGGCGAAGCTCTGCGACAAGGCGGTGGCGGCCGGCCACCGGCTCTATGTCACCGCAGGGGCGGCGCGACTCGACCAGCTCAGCGACCTGCTCTGGACCCTGCGCCAGGGCAGCTTCCTGGCGCAGGAGCGCTACCTGCACGCGGCGCCGGTCGAACCGCTGCCGCAGGTCTTGCTGGGCGAGATCGAGCCGCCGGAGGCCTGGCACGACATCCTGTTGACCCTAAGTCCGGAAGTGCCGGCCTGGTTCAGCCGCTTCGAACGGGTGCTGGAAATCGTGCCCGGCGACCCCGACAGCCGCGCCCGTTGCCGGGAGCGCTTCAAGTTCTACCGCGATCGCGGCTATGAACTGAAGAGTTTCGAGCAGACACCGGAAGGTGGCTGGGTGAGCCGGAAATAGTGCGACAGCCTTGAATGGCTGTCGCACCCGGCGAACGCCGCGCCAAGGATGGCGCGGCAGGGCTTCGAACAGAGACGCGAAGTTGCGCCAGGGACGGCTGAGGCGAGTTCAGACGCCGGACTTGAACCAGTCCAGTTGCTGGCGCAGGCGCACCACCTCGCCGACGATCAGCAGCGAGGCGCCCGACGGAGCAGCAGCCGCGACCTTCGCCGGCAGATCGCCCAGGGTGCCGGTGATCACCCGCTGGCTCGGCTGGGTGCCGTCCTCCACCAGCGCCGCCGGCCAATCGGCGGGCAGGCCATGGGCCTGCAACTCGGCGCAGATGCGCGGCAGCGTGCTCACGCCCATGTAGAACACCACGGTCTGGCCGGGGCGGGCCAGTTGGTCCCAGTGCAGTTTCAGCTCGCCATCGGCGCGGGCGTGGCCGGTGACGAAGACACAGGACTGGGCGTAGTCGCGATGGGTCAGCGGAATGCCGGCATAGGCGGCGCAGCCGGCCGCCGCGGTGACGCCCGGCACCACCTGGAAGGGAATCCCGTTCGCGGCCAACTCGGCGATTTCCTCGCCGCCACGACCGAAGATGAAGGGATCGCCGCCCTTGAGCCGCAGCACCCGCTTGCCGGCCTGCGCCAGGCGCACCAGTTCGGCATTGATTTCGTCCTGCGGCACCGTGTGCTGGTTGCGGCGTTTGCCGACGAAGATGCGCTCGGCATCACGGCGCACCAGATCCAGGATCGCCGCCGGGACCAGACGGTCGTGCAACACCACGTCGGCCTGCTGCATCAGACGCAGGGCGCGGAACGTCAGCAGGTCGGGATCGCCCGGACCGGCGCCGACCAGGTAGACCTCACCGGTCGCGCTCGCCGAGCCATCGCGTAGCCGCGCCAGTTCCGCTGCCGCGCCCGCCTCATCCCCGGCGAGCAAGCACTCGGGCGCGCTACTGTCGAGAAAACGCTCCCACAGCGCGCGTCGGCGTTCCACCGGCAGCGCCTTCACCGCCGGGCGGTGCTGCTCCATGAAGCTGGCGATGCGGCCATAGCCGGCCGGGAGCAGCGCCTCGATGCGCTCCCGTAGGCGCCGCGCCAGCACCGGGGCGGCGCCGCCGGTGGAGATCGCGACCAGCACCGGTGCGCGGTCGATCAGCGAGGGGGTGATGAAGCTCGACAGCACCGGATCGTCAACGACGTTAACCGGCACGCCGGCTGCATTCGCCGCCTCGGCCACCTGGCGATTGAGCGCGGCGTCGTCGGTTGCCGCGATCACCAGGCGGCAGCCCTGCAGCTGTTTCGGCTCGAAGCGCTCGCCGACATGCCGCAGTTCACCCGCGCCGAGCAGGGCGCTCAGCTCGGCGTTGAGTGCCGCGCTGACCACGGCGATCCGCGGACCGGCCCGTTGCAGCAGACGCACCTTGCGCGCCGCCACCTCGCCGCCGCCGACGACCAGCACGCTGGCACCGGCCAGGCGCAGGGTGATCGGGAACCAGGGATGGACCTTCATGGGCGCTCGCTCAAGCTGCCATTGCCTTGTACAGAGTCATACCACCGACCAGGACCAGTAGCACCGAGATCACCCGCTTCAGTTGCCGTGCATCCAGCCGGAAGCCGATCCGGCTGCCCACCCAGATGCCGGGCATCGCGCCCAGCAGCAGGAAACCCAGCATGTGCAGGTCCACGGTACCCAGCCTGGCATGACCCAGGCCGGCGATGCCAGTGATGATCACCGCGTGTGCCAGGTCGGCACCGACCAACCGGATGGTCTCGTGGCGGGGATAGAGCAGCATCAGCAGCATCATGCCGATCACGCCGGCGCCGACCGAGGACACTGTCACCACCGCCCCGATCAGGACCCCGGACAGGATGGTGCCCAGCGTCTGGTGCCTTGCCAGTGCGACTGAGAGGCCGGCCGGCGCGCGCAGATAGCGCAGCAGCAGATCCTGCAGCAGGGTGAAACTGGCGGTGACGATCACCGCCACTGCCAGGGTGAGCTTGATCAGGCGGTCCAGTTCGGCGCTGGCGCCGATGGTGTGCAGAAAGGCCAGCGCCAGGAACGAGGCCGGCACGCTGCCAATCGCCAGTCGCCCGACGATCTGCCAGTCGAGCGTGCCCCGGCGCTGGTGCAGGACCACGCCCCAGGCCTTGCTGATCGAGGCGTAGAGCAGGTCAGTGCCAACCGCGACCGCCGGGCTGATGCCATAGAACAGGATCAGGATCGGCGTCATCAGCGAGCCGCCGCCGACGCCGGTCGCGCCGACGGCAGTGCCGACCAGCAGGCCTGCCAGTGAGAATCCAAGACCGTCCATGTACATCCCGCCCAATTTCGATAGGCTAGGCTAGCAGTAGCCATTAGTTGTTGAAACGGTATTTTCTTATTCTTATATGGATATGCCAAATTGATGGCGCCATGAAAATCCGACAACTTCACTACGTGCTGGAAGTAGCCAAGCGCGGGCTCAATGTCACTGCCGCCGCCGAAGCCCTGTTCACCAGCCAGCCCGGTGTGTCCAAGCAGCTGAAGCTGCTGGAGGACGAGCTGGGCGTCGACATCTTCGTCCGCAACGGCAAGCATCTCGCCGAGGTGACCCCCGCCGGCAAGCGTATCCTCAGCTACGCCGAAAAGCTGCTCGCCGAGGCTGACAACATCCGCAATGTGGCGCGCGAGTTCCGGCAGGCCGATCAGGGCGATCTGACCATCGCCACCACCCACACCCAGGCCCGCTATGCCCTGCCCCAGGTGATCCAGGGCTTCCGCCAGCAGTACCCGAAAGTGGCCCTGCATCTGCACCAGGGTTCGCCGCCACAGATTGCCAAGATGGCGGCCGAGGGCGAGGCCGATTTCGCCATCGCCACCGAAGCCATGCACCATTTCGATCAGCTGGTGATGCTGCCCTGCTACCAGTGGAATCGCTGCGTGCTGGTCCCGCCGGGCCATCCCCTGGCCCAGGTAAAGAAGCCGACGCTCAAGCAGCTGTCGGAGCACCCGATCATCACCTATACCTTCGGTTTCACCGGCCGCTCCAAGCTCGACCAGGCGTTTGCCGCCCACGGCCTGAAGCCGGACGTGGTCTTGACCGCCGTCGACGCCGACGTAATCAAGACCTATGTGCGCGCCGGCCTGGGGATTGGAATTGTCGCCAGCATGGCCTGGGACGAACGCGGCGACAGCGACCTGATCCGGCTCGACGCCGACCACCTGTTCGAAGCCAGCACGACTCACATCGGCTTTCGCCGCAGCCTGTTCCTGCGCGGCTACATGTATGACTTCATCGCCAATTTCGCACCGCATCTAAAGCGCGACTTGGTCGATCACATCGCCAGCATCGCCGACGCCGAACAGCGTCGCGACGAGGTCCACAAACGCATCAAGGTGGGGCAATCGGCATGAACGCCATGGCCAGGTCCGGCGGACCTGTCGATATGTTGGCGCCAGCTTGCTACCCTTCGCGCCCGCCGGCCGCGGGCCGGGCCGGAACCGAGACTCGCCATGTACCGATATAACCAGCAAGACCAGGCCGGCGTCGACGCCCGGGTCGCCGAATTCCGCGACCAGACCGCCCGATATCTGGCCGGCAGCCTGTCCGCCGACGAATTCCGCCACCTGCGCCTGCGCAATGGCCTGTATGTACAGCGCTTCGCGCCGATGCTTCGGGTCAGTATTCCCTATGGCCTGCTGTCGTCTAAGCAGATGCGCATGCTGGCCCACATTGCCCGCAAGTACGACAAGGGCTACGGTCACTTCACCACGCGCCAGAACATCCAGTACAACTGGCCCAAGCTGGAAACGGTGCCGGACATCCTCGCCGACCTGGCGACGGTGGAGATGCACGCCATCCAGACCTCCGGCAACTGCATCCGCAATATCACCAGCGATCCGCTGGCCGGGGCCGCCCGGGACGAACTGGTCGACCCCCGCCCCTACTGCGAACTGACCCGGCACTGGGCGACCTTCCACCCGGAATTCAACTGGCTGCCGCGCAAGTTCAAGCTCGCCTTCTCGGCCACCACCAGCGACCGCGCCGCCACCCGGGTGCACGACATCGGCATTCACATCGTCCGTAACGCGGCGGGCGAGCTGGGCTACGAGGTCTATGTCGGCGGCGGCCTGGGCCGCACGCCGATCATCGGCCAGAAGATCCGCGACTTCCTGCCGGAAGCCGACCTGCTGAGCTATTGCGAGGCGATCCTGCGCATCTACAACCTGCTGGGACGCCGCGACAACATCTACAAGGCGCGCATCAAGATCCTGGTGAAGGAGATGGGCCTGGCTGCCTTCGCCGAGCAGGTCGAAGCCGAGTGGCAGCGCATCAAGGACGGCCCCCTGAAGCTGCAAGCCGGGCAGCTGGAGGCCATGAAGGCGCACTTCGGCAGCTTCCACTACGACGCGAGCGCAGCCGCTGACCAAAGTTATGCGCAAAGGCTTGAGCGCGACTCCGCCTTCGCTGCCTGGACCAAGCGCAATCTGCAGCCGCATCGGGTCGATGGCTACCACCTGGTGTTTCTGTCGCTGAAGGCGCGGGGTGTCGCGCCCGGCGATGTCGATGCCGCGCAAATGGATGCCATCGCCGATCTGGCCGACCGGTATTCCTTCGGCGAACTGCGCGCCACCCACAACCAGAACCTGGTGCTGGCCGATGTCCGCCAGCAGGACCTGTACCCGCTTTGGCAGGAACTGGTCCGACTGAATCTCGCCACCCCCAACATCGGCCTGCTGACCGACGTCATCTGCTGCCCCGGCCTGGACTTCTGCTCGCTCTCCAATGCCAGCTCCATCGCGGTCGCCGAGGAAATCTTCGACCGCTTCGAGAGCCTCGACTACCAGCACGATATCGGCGAGATCAAACTCAACATGTCCGGCTGCATGAACGGCTGCGGTCACCACAGCGTCGGTCACATCGGCGTGCTGGGCGTCGACAAGAAGGGCGAGGAGTGGTACCAGATCACCCTCGGCGGCAGCTCCGGCAATGACGCCTCCCTGGGTGATCGCACCGGACCCTCGGTGGAGCGCGCCCACATCGCCGACGCGATCCAGACACTGGTCGAGACCTATCTGGAACTGCGGCTGAACGAAGACGAGAGTTTCCTCGACTGCTATCGCCGGGTCGGCATGCCCGCCTACAAGCGCCGCCTGTACCCGGAGGCCGCATGAGCCTGCTGCTCGACCGCCTCGGCCAGCGCATACCGGATCTATACCCGGAATGGACCGAACCCGGCACACCGCCCCCAGGACAGCCTCGATTGCTGACTCTGGAACGGTTCATGGAAGAGGGTGCTCCCGCCGCGGCCGCAGTGTTGCTGCCCAATACGGCGAACGTCCTGAGCTTGCCTGCGTCGGTGTTGGCCTGTCCCTTGCTTGTCCTGGACTATCCCGCCTTTGCCGATGGCAGGGCGTACTCGCAGGCGCGACTGCTTTCCCGAAACGGTCGTTACAGCGGGGAGTTGCGAGCTCGGGGCGGGGCGGTGGTCTATGACCAGCTCAGAATGTTGAAGATTTGCTGTTTCACCCAGTTCCTGCTCAGAGCCGACCAGGACGACGAGGCCTGTTCGTTGCTGCTCAGTAGCACCGCTACACGCTGAAACCTCAGGACTATTGCCTCATCCGGATCGGTGGTTGCCTTAACGGAGGCTTAAGTTAAGCCGGGACGGAGAAGCAGTTCGCAGAGTCGGCCATCGGCGAGTCTTGTGCAATGCGGAATTGGTAGATAGAGTTAAGGCGCACATGGAATACTGTGTTCCGCTCAAGATTACTCATCACGCTAAAGACGGGGATTAAGCCTATGAAACTCAGCATCAAAACAGGGGCGGCGCTGGTTGGCGTTTTTGCCGTCGTAGCAACGCCGGCTCAAGCGGACATCGTCCGGTACCTCCAGGTCAGCGACCTTGCACTCGCCAAGGTGCTGGCCCCCAAGGGCACCGCAGCGGCCGCGTTCGGCTCCCCTCTCGCCTACGGCGCCAGCTGGGGCAATGTCGGTGTCGGCTTTTTCGGGCAGACCCTCGGCAACAGCGAAGACGGCGGCCTGGGCTTCCTGATGGGCTTGGGCGATGCCAAGAAAGCAGTCGGGCTGGAAGCTTCGATGGTACTGTCCTCGCTGTTCGACGATCAAGGCAGTGATGGTGGTTTTGGTGAGAACGGATCATTCTCCCTCAAGGCGCACACCGCGCTTCCGGGCGGAGCGGCCTTTGCCGTTGGTGTCAGCAACTTCGGTCGCTTCGGTGGCAACAACGATGCCAGCAAGAGCAGTGTCTTCGCCGTTGCCAGCAAGGCGATTCCGCTTAGCATGGGCGGCTCGACCAAGACGCTGGTGCTGAACCTCGGCGTGGGCGACAACGGCTTCGTTGATCCGGGCGAAGAAGGGGCTGGCCCCTTCGGATCGGTCGCGTTCTACTTCACCCCGCAAATCTCAGCCATCGTCGATTACACCGGTCGCTTCACCAACATCGGCGTCTCCGCTGCGCCGTTCAAGCAGATCCCCCTGTCGGTGACGATCGGTGCGATCAATGTCACCGAATCCAATGGCGCGGATACCGAATTCGGCGGCTCCATCGGTTACGGCTTCAAGTTCTAGTCTCCAGGAGGCTCAGCATGATTTCTCGCAAGAATGTTTTCGCAATCGCTGCCGTGGCGATCGCCGTTTCGGGCACTGCGTTCGCGCAGGTCTCGAACGACGGCAGTTCCGGCAGCGCCGGCTTCCAGATCGGCGGCCTGACCACCACCAATAACCTCAGCTCGTCGTCAATGGCTTCGCTGACTGGGATCGGCGGCATTTTGAGCGTTGGCGCTTCCGGTGCGGCGGCGATCAGTGCCTTGGGTGGCGACTACGCCGGCCCTGGCATCTACGTGATTTCGGATGCCTCCGGAAACACCATTACCGTGGTCATCGGTGGTGATGGCCTCATCAAATCCGTCGAAGACGGCGACACCACCAAGCGCTGAACCTTGGTTGGATTCGAAAAAGCCCGCATCTCGCGGGCTTTTTTATATGCGCTTCGGATACCGGCCCGACTACCGAAGATAAGGCTCCAGCGCGGACGGAATCCGCCAGCTGCCGTCGGCCTGCTGGTAGTTCTCCAGCACCGCCACCAGGGTGCGGCCAACCGCCAGCCCCGAGCCGTTCAGGGTGTGCAAGAGCTCGTTCTTCTTGCCGTCCGGCTGCCGGTAGCGGGCCAGCATGCGTCGCGCCTGGAAGTCCTCGAAATTCGAGCAGGAGCTGATCTCGCGGTAGCGCTGCTGCGAAGGGATCCAGACCTCGATGTCGTAGGTCTTCGCCGCATTGGCGCCCATGTCGCCCGCGCAGAGCGCGACCACCCGGTAAGGCAGTTCCAGCTTCTTCAGGATGGCTTCGGCGTGGCTGGTCAGCTCTTCCAGCGCCTGATAAGACTTGCCCGGCTCCACCGCCTGCACCAGCTCGACTTTCTCGAACTGGTGCTGGCGAATCATGCCCCTGGTGTCGCGTCCGGCTGATCCGGCCTCCGAGCGGAAACAGGGCGTGTGCGCTACCCATTTTTTGGGCAGCTCGGAGGCATCGAGGATCTCCTCGCGCAGGAGATTGGTCACCGGCACCTCGGCGGTCGGGATCAGGTACCAGTCCTGCCCCTCCTGCCCTTTCAGCGCGAACAGGTCCTCGCCGAATTTCGGCAGCTGGCCAGTGCCGCGCAGCGAGGCGGCGTTGACGATGTACGGGACATACAGCTCCTCGTAGCCATGTTCGCGGGTGTGCACATCGAGCATGAACTGGGTCAGCGCGCGATGCAGGCGGGCGATGTCCCGGCGCAGTACCACGAAGCGCGCGCCGGTCAGCTTGGCGGCGGCGGCGAAATCCATCTGGCCGCAGGCCTCGCCGAGATCGGCGTGGTCCTTGACCGGAAACTCGAACTGGCGCGGAGCACCGACCCGGCGAACTTCGAGATTGTCGTTTTCGTCCTTGCCATCCGGCACGCTCTCATGCGGCACATTCGGCACCCGCGCCAGGAAGTCATCGAGTTCGCTCTGCAGGCGGCTCAGCGCCGCTTCGTTCTCGCCCAGCTGTTGCTTGAGCTGCTCCACCGTCTCGAACAGCGGCGTGGCGTCTAGCCCCTTGGCCTTGGCAAAACCGATCTCCTTGCTGGCCTTGTTGCGGCTGGCCTGGAGCGCTTCGGTCTCGGTCTGCAGCTGCTTGCGGCGCGATTCCAGGCGCTCGAAGGTTTCGAGATCGAAGGCATAGCCGCGGCGCGCCAGCTGGGTGGCGATGGCGGCGGCATCGGAGCGCAGGCGCTTGGGGTCGAGCATGGCGTTGAGGCGTGAAGCGTGGGGGAGCCGAAGTTTACAGGCTACGCCCCAGCAACAGGCCCAGGGCACAGGCCAGCAAACTCAGGATCACATTTAGCGCGACATTGACCAGCGCAAGGCCCAGCGCCCCCTCACGCCAGAGCACCAGGGTTTCCAGCGAGAAGGCGGAGAAGGTCGTGAAGCCGCCGAGCACGCCGGTCATCAGACCCAGACGCCAGGCGCCCGACCACTCCGGCCGCGCCGCGGCATAGCTTGCGAGCAGGCCCATGACCAGCCCGCCCAGCACGTTGACGATCAGGGTTGCCGCCGGAAAAGCCGGCCAGAGTGCACGCGCCCAGACTCCGACCCCGTAGCGCCCCAAGGTTCCGAACGCGCCGCCCAAAGTCACCGCGAGCCAGATCGGCATCAGGCAGCTCCCTTCTTGTTGGCGGCACGCAGCTGCGCCAGCTTTTCGCCGATCTTGCCTTCCAGCCCACGCACGGTCGGTTGGTAGAACTCGCTGCCGATCAACTTGTCCGGCAGAAACTGCTGGCCGCCGGCATGGGCGCCTTCTTCCTCGTGGTCGTAGCGGTAGCCGCTGCCGTAGCCCAGTTCCTTCATCAACCTGGTGGGTGCATTGCGGATATGCAGCGGTACCTCCAGCGTGCCGTGTTCGGCGACCGCCGCCTGCGCTGCCTTGTAGGCCCGGTAGACCGCGTTCGACTTGGGTGCCACCGCCAGGTAGACGATGGCCTCGGCGATCGCCAGCTCGGCTTCCGGCGAGCCGATGCGCTCGTAGGCCTCCCAGGCGTCGAGCGCCAGCCGCAGGCCACGCGGATCGGCGAGGCCTATGTCCTCGTAGGCCATGCGCGTCACCCGCCGCGCCACATAGCCGGCATCGACCCCGCCATCGAGCATGCGGCAGTACCAGTACAGCGCCGCGTCGGGATCGCTGCCGCGCACCGATTTGTGCAGGGCGGATATCTGGTCATAGAAATGCTCGCCCTGCTTGTCGAAGCGGCGGAAGCCCCGGCCGATCAGCTTTTCCAACAGCGCCTCGTCCTTGGAGCGCTCAGCACGCGATAGTTCCCAGGCCGTCTCCAACAGCACCAGGGCCTTGCGGGCATCACCGTCGGCGGCTTCGGCGATGCGGGCGATCCAGCGTTCCGGCAGAGCATCTGCTCCGGCACCCAGACCGCGCTCGGCATCCGTCAGCGCGCGCTGCAGCAGTGCGACGATGGCCGATTCGTCCAGCGCCCGCAGCACGAACACCCGCAGCCGGGACAGCAGCGCGCCGTTGAGTTCAAAACTCGGGTTCTCGGTGGTCGCGCCCACCAGGGTCAGGGTGCCGTCCTCGACGAAGGGCAGCAGCGCATCCTGCTGGCCCTTGTTGAAGCGGTGTATCTCGTCGATGAACAGCACGGTGCGCCGCGCCGTCAGCCCGCGCGCCTCGACCTGGGCGCTGGCAACCGCCTCACGGATGTCCTTGACGCCGGCGAGCACCGCCGAGAGGGTCAGGAACTGCGCCTCGACGTGGCCGGCGATCAGCCGCGCCAGAGTGGTCTTGCCGACGCCCGGCGGCCCCCAGAACACCAGCGAAGGCGGCTTGCCGGCTTCCAGCAGGGCCCGCAATGGCGCGCCCGGCGCCAGCACATGCTCCTGACCGACGACTTCGTCGAGGCTGCGCGGACGCATGCGCTCGGCGAGCGGCTGGGACAGGACGTTCTTCATGCGCCTATCGTAAGGCGCTGGGACGCCCGCGCGGGCACCAAGCCCGTGGCGCCCTCAGGGCGCCGAGGTGCTGTCGATGACTTCGACACCCTTGGGCGGCTGGAACCGGAACTGCGCCGCCTCGACGCGGCCGTTGGTTCGGATGTTGCTGAACGCGATATCGGTGGCGCCGCCGAGCTGATCGCGAAACAGCATGCGCACCGGCGTGCCCGCCCGCAGCCAGAGATCCACCGACTGGAAATCGCCGTCCTTGGCCTTCGGCGTCAGCCGCAGCTTGCGCACCGGGCCATCGACGCCGGCATCGGCGACCTGGAAGGTCTCGGTCAGCGTCTGCTGCTGCGACAGCAGCGCCGCCGGCGTGCCCTGCAGGGCCTCGGCGGCGGGCCGGATGCTGACCTGTTGCAGGTCGCGGTCGTAGAGCCAGAGCTTGCTGCCGTCGGTGACGATCAGCTGCGGCGTCGGCGTCTGGTATTCCCAGCGGAATTTGCCCGGGCGCACCAGCGCCATCGCACCCTGGCTGCTGCTGAGGGTTTCCCCCTGCTCGTCGGTCTGGGTCTGGACGAAATCCGCCTGCAGGGTCTGCACCCCGTCGACAAAGCGCGCCAGCGCCTGCTCCGGCGTTTCAGCCCGGGCACTGGCAAGGGCGAGCATCAGCAGCGAGAAGATCAGGGTACGCATGACTATCCTGGAAGCGGGAGGCGGCCGGAGTCTGGCCGGGCGCGGTGAACGGTGCTTGAACGGGGGGACGCTAGTCGCGTCCGCCGCCGAGAATCTCGCGGTTGCCGCCGGGGCCACTGGGGCCGACCAGCCCGGCGCTCTCCATCGCTTCGACCAGGCGGGCGGCGCGGTTGTAGCCAATCTTCAGCCGCCGCTGCACCCAGCTCACCGAAGCCTTGCGGGTTTCCAGCACCAGGGCGACGGCCTGGTCGTAGAGCGGGTCCTTCTCGGCGTCGCCGCCGCCGGCTTCCTCGGCCTTGGCCTTGAGATCCTCCTCGTCGGCGAGGATGCCATCGACATAGTCGGGCTCGCCGACCTGCTTGAGGTAGGCGACCACCTTGTGCACCTCGTGGTCGTCGACGAAGGCGCCATGCACGCGGGTGACGCTGGAAGCACCCACCGGCCGGTACAGCATGTCGCCGTGGCCGAGCAGGGTCTCGGCGCCCATCTGGTCAAGGATGGTGCGGCTGTCGATGCGCGAGGCCACCTGGAAGGCGATGCGCGAAGGGATATTGGCCTTGATGAGGCCGGTGATGACATCGACGCTGGGCCGCTGGGTGGCGACGATCAGGTGAATGCCGGCGGCGCGCGCCTTCTGCGCGATGCGGGCGATCAGCTCTTCGACCTTCTTGCCGACCACCATCATCATGTCGGCCAGCTCGTCGATCACCACCACGATGTGCGGCAGCGGCTGCAGGTACACCGCCTCGCCCGGCGCCTGACTGAACAGGTCCGGGGTGGAAAGCACGGGATCGCGGATCGGCACGCCCGCCGCCGCTGCGTCGAGCACCTTCTTGTTCATGCCGGCCAGATTGCGCACGCCGAGCTGGGTCATCAGCCGGTAGCGCCGCTCCATTTCCGCCACGCACCAGCGCAGCGCGTTGGCGGCGTCCTTCATGTCGGTGACCACCGGCGTCAGCAGGTGCGGAATGCCCTCGTAGACCGACAGCTCCAGCATCTTCGGGTCGATGAAGATGAAGCGCACCTGGTCGGCGGTGGCCTTGTAGAGCATCGACAGGATCATGACGTTGATCGCCACGCTCTTGCCGGAGCCGGTGGTGCCGGCCACCAGCAGATGCGGCATCTTGCCCATGTCCACCGCCGCCGGATTGCCGGCGATGTCCTTGCCGAGCGCCATGGTCAGCGGCGAGGCGGAATTGCGGTAGGCCGCCGAGTCGATGATCTCGCGCAGCATCACGAACTCGCGCTTGGCGTTGGGAATTTCGAGGCCGACGTAGGGCTTGCCCTCGATCACCTCGATCACCCGCACCCGGCTGACCGACAGCGAGCGCGCCAGGTCATTGCTCAGGTTGGTGATCTGCACGCCCTTCACGCCGGGCGCCAGCTGCAGCTCGAAGCGGGTGATGACCGGGCCGGGAATGGCCGCCACCACCTGCGCCTTCACCCCAAAGTCGAGCAGGTGCCGCTCGACGCTGCGCGACAGCAGGTCGAGCTCTTCCTGGGTGTAGCGACGGCCCGAGGGCTTGGCCGGGTCCAGCAGGTCGATCGGCGGGATCGGCTGCGCGGCGAAGGGCGTGGCGCGGTTGTGCGCCGCATAGGGCGACAGCACCGGCGCCGGTGGCGGCAGGCCGAACTCGGCCGCAACGCTGGGTGCGACGGCGGCTGGCGTCTGCAAGTCCGCCGGCGCGGTACGCAGCACCGGCTTCGGCGCCTTGCTGAGCGGCGCCACGGTCGGCCCCAGCTCGGCGGCGAGCAGGGCGGCGGCCCGATCCGGCGTGACAGCAGCCGGCGGTGCAGATACCGCCTCTGGCCGCACCCAGGGCGGCAGGTCCTCGGCGGCGGGCGGCGGCGCCGACAGCAGCTCGGCCGCTTCCGGGCTCGGTTCGCCGACGGCATGGCCGTGTTCGGCCACCGAGGCATAGAAATCCTTGAGATCAGCCGGCCCCGGCACGGCGGCCTGGGCCTTGGCCTGGGCGCTGGTCACCGGCTCGGCCCAGGGATCGTCCGCCGCAGGCGGCGCGGGCTCGGGGCCGGCCTGGGCGGCGCTGCTGAGCAGGTCCACCTGCGGCTCGCGCCGCTCGACCGGTGGCGGGCCACGGCGCCGGCCGAACCGTCCGGCCGGACTGGTCTCGGCAGCGGGCAGCAGCAGCTCCTCATCCACCGGACCCGGCACCGCCGGCCGGCGCCAGCGCGCCCAGAGTCGCAGCGTGCGCTCGCCGATGAGGTCGAGTAGATCCAGCCAGGAAAAGATCAGCGCCAGCGGCAGCGCCGCCACGAACAGGGTCAGCAGCAGCAGCGCGGTGCCGTGCTCGCCCAGCAGGCCGGACAGCCATTCGTGCAGTGCCGCACCCAGCAGGCCACCACCGCCCTGCGGGGTCCAGGTTCCCGGCACCGCCATCTGCAGGGCCAGCAGGCCGGACAGCGCCAGGGTCGCCAGCAGGCCGGCCGCCACCCGCAGGCCGGCCGGGATCGCGGCGGCGGCAACGGCACCGCGCAGGGTGCGGTAGCCGATCCAGGCCAGGGCGAAGGGCAGTACGAAACTGACATAGCCGGTCAGGCTCAGCAGGCTGTTGGACAGCCAGGCCCCACCCCGCCCCATCCAGTTGTGCAGGCCCTCGCCGGCACCCGAGGAGGACCAGCCCGGATCATTGGGGTGATGGCTGAGCAGGGACAGCAGCAGCAGCGTCGCCAGCCCGAACAGCAGCAGGCTCAGGGCCTCGCGCGGCAGGCGCACCAGCCAGCCGGCATCGGGCTGCACCGGCTCGGCGGCACGGGTCTTGTTGGACAGGCGGGGCAGCTTCATGGAGCTTGCGTGGGGCCGCGAAAGGGGCGCGGAACTGGCGGCGTGAATGTTGCGTCCGAGTATACAGCGGGGCTCCGGTCGGCCCTGCACCGCCGCAGGTCGGCGGGGCTTGAATTGCCGTCGAAACCGGCCATTATCAGTTCGTCAGTTCCAGTCCCCGGGTGTAAATCCGCCATGCAAATCCGGCATTTCGTACTCTCTTCCGACGGCAGCATCCGCGAGTTCTCGCCAGAGCAGGCAGCGCTGATCGCTTCCGGAACGGATCGCCTGCCCGAATTCGCCGCCCAACGCGTGCGCTACCTGCAGCTGACGCTCGACGATGCCGCCGAGACCGAGCTGAAGATCCAGACCGCCGGCGCCTGCATCCGCTTCGACGCCGACGGCCGCATGACCGAAGCCGGCCCACCGGCCGAGGACGAGACCTTCTCGCGCTTCGAGCACGATGCCTGCGTGCAGTGGGCGCTGAAGGATTTTCCTGCGGCACCGATTACGTTCCACTGAGTGAGATTCCGGCACCTCGGCCGCATCGCGGAGGTGCCGGCCCCGGCCTGGGATGCCCTGTTCCCGGCCGGCTATCCCTTCGTCCGTCACGACTGGCTGCGCGCGCTCGAAGACCACGGCTGTGCCACCCCCGAGAGCGGCTGGACCCCCTGCCATCTGGTGCTGGAAGACGAAACCGGTCTGCGCGCCGCCGCGCCGCTCTACCTCAAGGCGCATTCCTGGGGCGAGTTCGTATTCGACTTCGCCTGGGCCGAGGGCGCCCAGCAGGCCGGCATCCGCTACTACCCGAAGCTGCTGAGCGCGGTGCCGTTCACCCCCGCGACCGGGCCACGCTTCGGAGCCCGCGACGCCGCCGCACGCGCAGCGCTGCTGCAGGCTCTGACGGCGATGCCGCTGCATGCGGGCCTGTCCTCCTGGCACGGCCTGTTCCTGCCCGAGACCGACGCCGCCGCGCTCGCCGAGCTCGGCGCGCTGCACCGCCAGGACCTGCAGTTCCACTGGCACAACCGGCCGGGTGGCTTTGCCGACTTCGAGGACTTCCTGGCCGCGCTCCGCCATGACAAGCGCAAGAAAATCCGCCAGGAGCGGCACAAGTTGGCCGGCAGCGGCCTGCGCTTCGAGACCCGGCCGGGCGAGGACTTCAGCGAGGCCGACTGGGCGGAGCTGTACGCCCTCTACGCCAACACCTACGAGGAGCGCGGCCAACCGCCCTACCTGAGCCTGGATTTCTTCCTCGACTACGCCCGTCGGCCCGGCACGCCGGTGCGGGTCACGATCGCCCGCGATGGGCCCCGGCTGGTGGCGATGGCCCTGCTCTTGCAAGATGGGAAGCGGCTCTACGGCCGGCACTGGGGCGCGGCGGCTCGCCATGACGGACTCCATTTCGAGACTTGCTACTATCAGGGCATCTCGCACTGCATCCGCGAGGGGCTTGAGCTCTATGACGCGGGCGCGCAGGGCGAGCACAAGCTGGCACGTGGATTCGACCCGGTCATGACCCACTCCGCCCATTGCATTGCCGATCCCCGCCTGGCGCAGGCCGTGAGCCGCGCGCTCGTGCACGAGCGGCCGCTGGTGCAGGCGCGTTACCAGCAGTTGCAGGCGCACCGCGCCTACCGGCAGGCCGAGCAGCCAGCCGAGGCGCCCCCATGACAGCGCAGAGCCCGGTCCGCCTGCAATGGCTGGATCCGCGTCAGCCGGACCAGGCCTTCCCAGACCCCGAAACCGCCCTGCCCGATCCCAATGGCTTGCTGGCCGTGGGCGGCGATCTCAGCCCGCGCCGGCTGTTGCGCGCCTATGCTCAGGGCATCTTCCCCTGGTTCAATCCGGACGAGCCCATCCTCTGGTGGAGCCCGAACCCGCGCTGCCTGTTCACGCCCGGCCAGGTCCACGTTTCGCATTCGCTCGCCAAGCGCCTGCGCGCGCAGCGCTACGCGCTGAGCTTCGACCGCGCCTTCGAGGAAGTCCTGGACGCCTGCGCCGGTCCGCGCCGTGGCGGCCGGGGCACCTGGCTGGGGCCGGACATGCGCCGCGCCTACCGGGAACTGCGGCGCCTGGGCTATGCCCATTCGGTGGAACTCTGGATCGAGGGCGAGCTGGCCGGCGGCCTCTACGGTGTCTCCATCGGTGGCGCCTTCTTCGGCGAGAGCATGTTCAGTCGCCACAGCGATGCCTCCAAGCTCGCCCTGGTGCATCTGGACCGCCAGCTGCACGACTGGCAGTTCAGCCTGCTCGACTGCCAGGTCGCCTCCGAGCACCTGCTGAGCCTGGGCGCCCGCACGGTGGCGCGCACGCAATTCCTGGAGCTGCTGGCGACCGCCGTGCAGGGGAAGGCGCCCCGCGACTGGCGCTTCGCGCCCGCGCACGCTGGCGATCCCTGCCATCTGCCCGGCCTGGTCGCCACCGTCGGCCGGCCGCTGCCATGACCCGCGCCATCCCGCTGCGACTCTTGCTCGGCGCCGAGCAACCCTGCGGCTACCTGCCGAAGCGGCTGTCGCGCTCCGCCTTCGTGGCGCCGCATACCCAGCTCGACGGCAAGCTCTACGGCGCCCTGATCGCCAACGGCTTCCGGCGAAGCGGCGACTACGCCTATCGACCGGCCTGCCCGCAGTGCACGGCCTGCGTGCCGGTGCGGCTGCCGGCCGCCGGCTTCCGGCCCAACCGCGCCCAGCGCCGCTGTGCCCGCCGCAACGCCGACCTGGTGCTGAACCGCCTGCTCGCGGTCGGCGAGGAGCACTTCGACCTCTATCGCCGCTACCTGCTGGCGCGCCATCCCTTCGGCGGCATGGACGCCTACGACGCCAAGGCCTTCCATGAATTCCTCGGCTCGCGCTGGGGCGTCACCGAGTTCTGGGAGTTCCGCGATGCCGCCGGCGAACTGCTGATGGTCGCGGTGGTGGACCGGCTGGAGCAGGGCCTGTCGGCGGTCTACACCTTCTATGACCCGGCCGAAACCAGCCGTGGCCTGGGCACCTACGCCGTGCTCGCGCAGATCGAGGCGGCGCGGCGCGAGGGCCTGCCCCACGTTTATCTGGGTTATTGGGTGGAGCACTCGGACACCATGGACTACAAGCGCCAGTTCCGTCCCCTGGAGCAGTTCGACGGCCTGCTCTGGCGCCCCGCGCCCCTCAGCTGAGTTCGCGGGCGGCGATCAAAAAGCCGCCATTGCCGCCGGCCGGAGGCTCACCCATAATGCGCGCCTCTCAAATCAGGGCGGACCTCAAAAGAGCGTAATGGCGAAAGAAGATCACATCGAGATGGAAGGCGTGGTGATGGACGTGCTCCCCAACACCATGTTCCGCGTGAAGCTGGAAAACGGCCACGTCGTGACCTGTCACATCTCGGGCCGCATGCGCAAGAACTACATCCGCATCCTCGACGGCGACAAGGTCCGCGTCGAGCTGACGCCTTACGACCTCAGCAAGGGTCGCATCACCTTCCGCGACAAGTAGGCGGCTGGCGCCCTTGGCGCCACCTGAATCCCTGCCCTTCCCTCCTCCCGCCGACTGAGGCAAGCTCCTTGCTTGCCGTAGTGCCGGCTCAGGGATTTTGAGCCGCGAATTCCAGAACCGGTCGCCGAAGAAAGGACTCTCTTCCGGGGCCTGTTGTTGCTTGAGCCGGGCCTTGAAGAGCACATCCCGTTACCTGTTTTTGCAGGGTCAGATCAGTCCGTTCTTCGCCGAACTCGGGCAGGCGCTGCACCGTCGCGGCCATCCGGTCCACCGCATCCACTTCAACGGCGGCGACCGCCAGTTCTGGTCGCTGCCGGGCGCCGTCGATTTCCGCGGCCGGCCGGATCAATGGCCGGAATTCTTTAAGGCCCGCCTGCGGGACTGGCAGATCACCGATGTGGTGCTGTTCAGCGACTGCCGCCCGCTGCACGCTGCCGCCATCCGCATCGCCGTCCCGCTGGGTGTGCGCGTGCAAGTGTTCGAGGAAGGCTATCTGCGCCCGGACTACATCACGCTGGAGCCGGGCGGCGTCAACGGCCATTCCTCGCTGCCGCGCGATGCCGCGAGCTATCTCCGCCTCGCCGCCACCCTGCCGGAGCTGCCCGCGCCCAGCTCGATCCCGGCCAGCTTCGCCCGGCGTGCGCGCGAAGACTTCCTGTATCACCTCAGCAGCCTCGCCAGCGCCGCGCGCTTTCCGCATCACCATAGCCACCGCCCCTGGCACCCGCTGCGGGAGTACGCCATCGGTGCCTACCGCCTGCCGATGAAGGCCGCACTGCGCGCCAAGACTGAACAGCGGATCAGGGCTCTTGTCGATGGCGCCCAGCCCTACTTCCTGTTCCCGCTGCAGCTGGCCGCCGACTCGCAGATCCGCTTTCACGCGCCCGGCGATCTGCCCACGCTCATCCGCCGCAGCATCGAATCCTTCGCGCGTCACGCTCCCGCCGAGAGCCTGCTGGTGCTGACCGAGCACCCGCTCGACTACGGCCCGGTCGATCTGGCGAAAACCGTGCGCGATGCGGCGACCGCTGCCGGCGTCGCGGGCCGCACCCTGTTCCTGCGCGGCGGCAGTCCACCGGAACTGATCGCCAAGGCGCGCGGCCTGATCACGGTCAACAGCACCATCGGCATCACGGCGCTGGCGGCCGGCGTGCCGGTGATCGCCCTGGGCACCGCTATCTACGACCTGCCAGGCCTGAGCTGCCAGCAGGGCCTCGACGCCTACTGGTCGGCACCAAGCCGGCCCGACCCGCAGCTGTTCGACGCCTTTCGGCGCGTGGTCACGGCCCAAACCCAGATCAACGGCGGCTTCTTCAGCGCCGAGGGCATTGCGCAGGCCGTCGAGGGCGCACTGGTGCGCCTGCCGGCTGGCGCCGAGATTCATGCGTCCGCAGCCAGCCTTTCGCACCGCGCCGAGGTCCACCGCCTGGCGCGGCCACCGGAGACAGGCTTCGACACCGCGACCACGCCGGACTGCGCCGAGGCGGCATGAGCCCGGGCCTCGTCTGCTGGTTGCTCGGTATCGGCCTGCTGCTGGCCGGTTGGCAACTGGCGCGTCGCGTCGCCGACACGCCCTGGCGCTGGAGCCGTGCGCTGGCCGTCGATGCCGTGCTGCCGCTGCTGATCTTCACCAGCCTGCTGGCGCTCTCCGCCCGCCCGCTGTTCGCGGGTGTGGTCAGCCTGGCGATGGGCGCTGGCTGGGCGCGCGCCGACCGCGACAAGCGCCGCGTGCTGCGCGAACCCATCGTGTTCAGCGACATCGCCCAGGCCTTGGACATGCTGCGGCACCCCAAGCTCGCGCTGCCGTTTCCCAACACGGGCGCGCTGGCCGCGCTGGCGCTCACCGCCATCACCTTGTTCGCTGCGCTGCTGTTGTGGGAAGCCCCGGCATGGCACGGCCTGCCCTGGCTGCCGGTGGCAGTACCCCCGGCGCTGGTTCTGCTGACCCGCGCGGCGCCGGGTCTGCCGCTGTCGACTTTCGCCCAGCGACTGAGTCTCGACCCGGCCCGGGACTCGGCACGGCACGGACCATTCGCGACCATCCTGCTCTACACCCTGCTCGCCGCCCGCGAGCGCCCGGCGCGACAGCAGGGCCACGTCCACGCGCCCGGCGCCGAATCGGCCCGGAGGCCCACCGCACCGACAGCGGCGGGAGGACCGGTGGTGCTGATCCAGAACGAATCCTTCTTTGACCTGCGCCGGCTGCATCCGGCCATCCCGCGCGACCTGCTGCCGAACTTCGCCCGCTGTTGCGCTGAAGCCCAGCAATGGGGCCGGCTGGCTGTTCCCAGCTGGGGCGCGAACACGGTCCGCACCGAGTTCGCGGTGCTGACCGGCCTGTCGCAGCAGGCGCTCGGTTTCGACCGCTTCAACCCCTACCTGCGCTTCGTCAGCCGCCCGATTGCCTCTCTGGCCTGGACCCTGCGCGCCGAAGGCTATCGGACCATCTGCCTGCACCCGTTTGACCGCCAGTTCTACCGACGCGACCTGGCAATGCCGCTGCTCGGTTTCGACGAATTCCTCGGCGAAGAACAGTTCGCCGACGCCGCCCGCATCAACGGCTATGTCGCCGATATCGAAGTGGCCCGCGTCGCCGAACGCCTGCTGCGCGAACACGGCCCCAAGCTGTTCCTGTTCATCATCACCATGGAAAACCATGGGCCCTGGTCTGGTGCAGCGCGTACAGACTTGGCGAACCTTCCGGAACTGGGCCTGTCGTCCACAGAGCAACAAACGCTCGGCCAGTACGCTGCCAGTCTCGTCAACGCCGACAGCATGCTCGGCCTGCTATCAGGCGCACTTGCCAGATGGCCGCAACCGGGGGTTCTTGGCTTCTATGGCGACCACCTGCCCAGCCTACCGGGCGTGAACTCGCGGCTGCCGCTCGACGAAGCACACAGCGACTACCTGGTCTGGAACTCGGCACTCCCGGCCGGTGGCCTGCGCCGCGACATCGCCGCCGAGGACCTCGCCGCCGCCCTGGTCACGGCACGCCGGGTCCGTCCCTACGCCGTCAGCGCCGCCGCCTGAGCACGCTTGCGCATGCTGGTCAGCCATCGCCACAAATTCATCTATACCAAGACCCGCAAGACCGGCGGTACCTCGGTGGAGTCCTACTTCGAGCCCTACTGCATGGCCGAAGGCGAGTGGACGCCGAGCCATTCCCGCAGCCAATACGTCTCGGCCTCGGGCATCATCGGCCAGCGCGGCGGCGGCAATGCGCATCGGTTCCGGTGGTGGAACCACATGCCGGCCAGCGTCATCCGCGAACAGCTCGGCGCGGAACTCTGGATGGCGTACTTCAAGTTCTGCGTGGTCCGGAACCCGTACGAGAAAGTCGTCTCGATGTTCTTCTTCGAGCAGCGTCGCGGCACCGTCGCAGCCACCACACCGGAGCGGGCCGCCGCCGATTTCGAGCGCTGGGTGCTGGGCACCGAGCTGCCACTGGACCGCGAGCATTACCTGATCAATGGGCAGATCTGCATGGATGCGATCCTGCGCCATGAAACCCTGTCCAGCGATCTCGAACAGGTCTGCCGGCGGTTGAAGCTGCCCTGGAAACCCGAGGCCCTTCCCTGCTACAAGACCGGCATCCGCCCGCCCTGGGCAGCCGCCGCAGCGCTGTATCGGACGCCTAGCCTTGCGCGGATCGCCGAAGTGTTCGCCTACGAACTGGACCAGTTCGGCTATCGCGCGGAGACGCCGCGATGCTGATCAGCCATCGCCACCGCTTCATCTTTCTCAAGACCTTCAAGACCGCCGGCACCTCGTTGGAGTCCTACTTCGAGCGCCACTGTCTGCCCGCAGGCGCGTGGCAGCCCCAGCCCAGTCGGCGCGAGACGGTGACGTCGCAGGGCATCATCGGCCATCGCGGCGCCGGCCTCGGCCCCGAGGTGCGCTGGTGGAACCACATGACCGCTTCGGCGGTGTGCGCACAGCTGGGCGAGCCGCAATGGTCGGAATACCACAAGTTCTGCGTGGTGCGGAACCCTTACGACAAGGTGGTCTCGATGTTCTTCTTCCGGCGCCAGCGCGGCATCATCAAGCCGCCCGGGGCCAGCGAAGCCGAACAGCTCGAGAATGCCCTGCGCCTCGAGGCGCCGGTGTCCGACCGCAACGTCTACTGCATCGACGACCGCATTGCCGTCGATAGCGTGCTGCGCTACGAACGACTGCAGGCCGACCTTGCCGACCTCTGTACCCGCCTGGGCCTGCCCTGGCGACCGCAGGAGTTGCCGCGCTACAAGGCTGGATTCCGGCCACCGGAGGCCCGCGTCGAAGCCCTCTATACCGAAGCCTCGCGCGCCATCGTCCGGCATGCCTACGCCTGGGAGTTCGAGACCTTCGGCTATGGCTTCGGCGACCAGGCGCAGGAGATTGCGCCGTGATCGTGCTCAGCTACGGCGTCACCAAGTCGGGTAGCACCCTCGCCTTCGAGCTGTGCAAGGCCATCCTCGAGACCAACGGCTTTCCGCAGCGGCGGCTGCCGGACGGCGTGGTGTTCGACGGTCACCGGGTCAACTTCTTCGGTAATCCCTCGCCGGCGCAGCTGGAAGCCATGCACGCGGCGCTGGCGCCCGGCGAGCGCATCGCCATCAAGCTGCACGGCCCGCTGTCGGTCGAGTCGCGGGCTTACCTGGATCGCGCCATCGCCGAAGACAGCTTCCGGGCGCACATCAACTACCGCGATCCGCGAGAGGTCTGCCTGTCGCTGATCGATGCCGGAGCCACCATCCGCCGGCGCGAACCACAGCGCACACGGGGCTTCGGCACCATCCAAAACCTGGAGGAGGCCGCCCGCTTCACCATCCGCCAACTCGAAGACCTGCGCAGCTGGGCCGGTCTCGCCGCGCCGCTGTTCCTCTACTACAACGACGTCGCCTTCGAGACCGACACCGTCATCGAACGGCTGTGCGGCAACCTCGGCCTGCCGGAGCTGACCCCGGCCAGCCGCGAGGCGATCAAGGACGAGGTCTTCAACCGGGCCCACACGCTGAAGAACAAGGCGGTGATCGACCGTCACCGCAGCGACCTTGACGAGGGCGGCAACCGCTACCTGCTGGAGACCATCCCCCAGCTCCCGGAGTTCATCGAGCGCGCCTGCCGGCAGCGCGACTACCGCTGGCTGGCCGCAGACTGACCCCTGCCCATGATCGTGCTCTGCTATGGCATGACCAAGTCCGGCAGCACGCTCACCTTCGAGCTGTGCCGGGCCAGCCTGGAGGCGCGCGGCCACCACCAGCGCCGGCTCAGCGATGCGGTAATGCGCAGCGGCCACGCTGGAAATTTCATGGGTAAGCCGAGCCCAGCGCTGATCGACCAGGCCCTGCAGGAGCTGCAGGACGGCGAGCGCATCGCGATCAAGCTGCACGGTCTGCTCGACAAGGACTGCCGAGGCCATCTCGATGCCGCCGTCGCTGCAGGTCGTTGCCGGGTGCTGGTCAGCTACCGCGATCCACGCGACGTCGCGCTGTCGCTGCTCGACGCCGGGGCCCGCCTGCGCGGCGAGCAACCGCTGGCGGACCGAGGCTTCGCGCGCTTTCACGACCTGCAGGAGGCCGGCCTCCACGTCGCCCGGCAGCTGCAGGTCTGTCGCAACTGGGCCAGCGTGCGCGGTGCGCTGCACCTGTACTACGAGGACGTCGCCTTCGAGCCGCTTCCAGTGATCGAGCGGATCGGCCAACAGCTCGGTCTGGCGCGATTCGAGCCCGCCGAGTTGGAAGCGATCCACAGCCTGGCCCTGGAGCGGGCGGAGCCGCTGAAGAACCGAGCCGAGCGCCAGCGGCACCGGCAGGAACTGAGTCCGGAAGCCGGCGAGGCGCTGCTGACCGGCCTGCCCGGTGGCCAGGAATTCGTCGAGCGTGCCTGCCAGGCCCGTGACTACCGCTGGATGGCGGAAGACTGGGGCGGCGGCACCGCAAGCTAGGCTGCCAGCACCTGGCTAAGACGGCCCTGCTTGTTGAGCTGCGCCGCCACCCGGTGCCCGCCACCACCGACCTGATGGACGCGGATGCGACGGAACCCGTCCAGCTCCTGGGCATGATTCAGATCGTAGGGGTTGTCGCCGACATAGACCTCGGCCTCAGTGTCGGGCGCGTGCTGGAGCATCCAGGGTCGCAGGTCGTAGATGTGGCGGTCGGTCCGATGCCGGTACAGCTCCTCGACCAGATAGGGCTGGCGCGGGTCCTCGTCCTGGCGCTCGGGCGAGAGGAAGGTCTGCGGCACGAAGGCGATGGCCTTGCCCTGCCGCAGCAGCGCGCAGAACAGCAGTGCCGCGAAGCCACCCTTGCAGTTGCCGACGAAGCGCACCTCGCGGGCACCGCTCTGCTCGATCCGCTGCTGAAGATAACGGGCGATGGCGTGGACATCGTCGCCAATGCCCGGCAGGCCGCGCTGGTACCAGGCGTGGTGAGGGTCGCGCAACACCAGCCGGCTCTGGTCGATCAGGCCGGAATTGCGGAAGAACACCTCGGTGGGGATGCTCATCAGGCCGTACAGGCCTGAGAACAGGATGTAGAGCCGCTCCGAGCCCTGCCAGAACTGCTCCTGCAGCACCGGCTCTTCCGGTCCGCTGAGGGAGTCGAGCCAGCGCTGCTTGCGGGAGGCGCGCAGCGCGCGCGCCTGGCGGACCTGCTCGAGATCGATCATGGGGCGGTCAGGCACTGAGAATCTCCTTCAATCGTCCTTGCTGGCGCAGAAACCTCGACACTCCATGCCCGTCCATGTCGACGTGGTGGATGGCGATGTTCGGAAAGCCGCGCAAGGCCTCGGCGTGGGCGATGTCGATCGGATAGTTGGCGGAGCAGTAGACCTCGCCCTCCAGCTCCGGAGTATGGATGCGCAGCCACTCCGGCAGATCGTAGATATGGCGATCATTGCGATGGGCGAACATACCCGCATAGGCGTCGGCGACCGGCTGGCCGGGATGCCACTCTAGCGCTCCCGGTCCGATCAGGGTCTGCGGCGCGAAGGCGATGGCCCTGCCAGTCCGCAGCAGCGAACAGAACAGCAGGGCCGCGTAGCCACCCATGCAGTTGCCGACGAAGCGGACCTCGCTGGCCCCGCTGCTGGCGATGCGCTGCTCTAGATAGCGGGCGACGGCATGCACATCCTCGCCGATGCCCGGCAGACCGCGCTGGTACCAGGCCCGGTGAGGATCGCGCAGGAACAGACGACTGCAACCCAGCACCCCGGCACTGCGCATGAACTCGAAGTGGTCGGTGCCCAGGCGCCCCTGCAAGCCACCGAAGAAGAGATAGAACCGTCGCGAGTCGGCCAGCAGCCGTTCCTCGACCACCGCCCCGGCCTCGCGCTCCCGTGCCACCGTACTCACAGTGCCGCCCCGGTCACCGACAGCCCGCCTTGTTCCTGCAAGCGGCGCTCGACGCGCTGGTACAGACGCAGGTCCTGGTCGTTGATCTGGTTCAGATAGTCGAGGTCGGCTGACGACAGGCTGGTGCGGTCCAGAAACTTGCGTGACTCGTTCAGACGGCGGCTGTCGGCGACGCCCCAGCGCTGGTGCAGCCAGGCCGGGTAGCGGCTGACCGTGGTCAGCTCCAGGTCGGCGGCGGCGCAGAGGTCGAGCGCGCTGTCGGCGTCGCCGCGACCCAGGAAACGACACAGCGTGTTGCCCACCGCCAGGCGCGGATCGCGCAGCAGACGCAGTGTCGCCGCCTGCAACTCGGCAGGGTCCTGCACACCGCCGCCGGCATAGGCACGGAGTCCGAATTGCTCGATCCAGCCGCGCACGTCCGGCGCCGGTGCATCGTCGCTGCGGCAGATCGAGGTCAGCACATAGTTGGCCTTGGAGATGGCAATATCGACCGGATCGCGCAGGACCGAGAAGGCGGTGTCGCCATAGCGCAGCAGGTGCTCGTCGAGCAGCCAGGCTAGGCTGAAGTGGCCGACCAGGGCCAGGGTGTCGTGGCGCGCCAGTCCGGCCATCAGGATCTGAAGGCGCCAGGGCAGCAGCTCCGGCAGGAGGTGCAGCGGGTTCTGGTCGAGCTGGCCCAGGTAGGCGCCGTCGTAGCGCTGCATCAGGTGACTGCCCAGGTCCGAGCCGGCGCACTTGGGCACATGCACGAAGAACAGCCGGTGCTTCTCGGGAAACGCCGCCAGCACCCGGGCCAGCAGGCCGGACTGGAACTCCGGACTCAGCAAGGTCTCCCGCAGGTGCCGGCGCGGATCGTAGTCGGACGGCATAGTCGCCACCCGCGCCGATTCGGGGAGCCGCCCAAGCACCGAGTAATAGATCTGGTGCGGCCGCACCCCGGTGAAATCGAAGCGATCCAAGAAGTGCTCTAGCCCGCTCGCACGGTCGTAGCGGACCAGCGCCTGTAGAAGCTCGCGCGGCGAGCTCGGCGCTGGCGGCCGGCCCGTGGTCAGGCGACGCAGGGCCTGCAGCATCAGCGCCGCCCTCCGGCCAGCAGTTCCTCCTCGCAGACCACGCGGTAGTTGTCGCGTGCCTCCTCCAGCAGCTCCGGATCAGGCTCAGTTGCCTGCCCGCCGGGCGCGTAGTGGGCGAAGAACAGCCGCATCACATGATCGACGCCGGCCGAGTTCACCGAGCGCAGGTCGGAGTCGTAGTAGGCGCCCCGGTTGTAGTGGCCGGTGACGATCTCGTAGGACGGGAAGTAGGCGCAGTGCGGGTGGCGGCGCACGATCTCGGCCGCCGCCACCCGCAGCACCGACTTGCTGTAGGTGGTGGCGGTGAGCGCATGACTGTCGTCGTAGGTGGCGGCCAGCGGCACCGGCGAGACCGTGAACAGTACTTGCGCAGCCGGATTGCGCAGCGCCAGGGCGGCGACGAAGGCGTCGAGGTCGGCGATCACCTCATCGACCGAGAAGTTCACCCACTCGTGCCGCGCCGGGTCCATGTCGCCGGCCGCCACCCCGGGTGCCAGCGGAAACACCGCGCCATCGGCACGGCTACGCCAGGCCTCGGTGAGGCCGAGCGTGAACACGAACACTTCGACGCGCTCGAACATCTCGCGCACCGCTGCCAGGTGCGCAGCACGCGAGGCGTGCAGCGCCGCCGCGTCGGCGAAGCCGCCCGGCTCGATCTCCGGCCGGAATGGGTCGGCGAGCCGGCCGTCCGGCCGTTGCCAGGGCGGTTCCCGCGGTACGAACTGGCCGTAGGCGCGCTCGAACAATTGCCGCAGCTGACGCGCCGTGTAGAGGTTGCCGTAGCGCGCCGAGTAGACCCCGTACTGCTGCCGGCGCGCCTGTTCCGGCGCCAGGCCCTCGGGCGGCAGCTCGGTCTGCAGGTGCAGGAAACCCTGGCGCCGCAGGCGCTGCGAAATGTGCTGCGCGAAGCAGCTACCGGCAGTCGCCACCCGGCTGTCGCGCCGGATCAGGAAAGCCGCATCGCCGACCGGATCGACCTCGCCCGCCGGCGTCTGCTGGATCGCCGACTTCCAGAACCGGCGCGCAGGCAGGCCGCTGTAGGGGTGGGCGCGAGTCGGCGCTGGCGTCGGCGCGCGGACCGGCTCCACCGCGACCGCGCCGCTGCGCCCGAACACCGCCTGGTAGCGCGCGGTATAGGCGCGGTTGCAGGCGATCTCGTGGCTGCGGCTGTACTGCTCGAAGGCCTCGAAGGAGCGGGCGATGAAGGCCTCCAGGTCGTAGGAGACGATCGGCGACTTGCTGGGCAGGCCCGGGTTGTTGCCCTTAAAGATGTAGCTGCCCTCGATGCCGATTCGCCGCGCGATCTCCGGATACACCGGCCAGATCGAGGTATCGGCCAGGTTGTCCCAGACCACTTCCAGGGGGTCAATGGGCAGCATCTCCAGCCCCAGCTTCTGCATCACCTGGCGGGCGATGTCGGCGACAGCGAACAGCTTGGGATGGTTGGGCGAGTGCATGAAGCAGCCGCGCGCGCGCCACTGCTTGAACAGGCCATCCAGCGCCATGCCGCAGCGCCGGCCCTCGTCGAGCAGGGCCTCGGTCGCACTGTCCCAGTAGTCGTGAAAGCGGAGCTGCTCATAGACCGGGTCGCAGAACAGATCCGCCGCCTGCGACTGACTCATGCCGGCGCGCCAGGCGTAGTAGGCAATCGAGGAGTGGTAGGGGCCGAGCGGCCCGCTGACCTCGTTGAGGGTGCCCTTGATGCGCACATAGCACTGGTCGGGCTGGAAGGCCGGGAAGGAAATTGAGGGGAACAGCACCAGCTTCTCGTCCAGCTCCGGCAGCACCGCCCGCATCGCTTCGGCGTAGATCGGCTGCATCAGCACCACGTCGTTCTCGGCAAGCGAGGTGCGCACTGCCTCCAGCGCCCGCTCGGGACGCAGGATGTCCTCGGCGGTGACAAAACGGAACGTGGGCGGCTGGGTGCCACTCAGCGCCTGGATGCAGCGGCCGAGGTTGTTGCCCTGGCAGTTGGTGTAGATGGCGATGCGCTTCTTCGGCGGCGGCAGCGAGTGCTGGATGGCGCGGCTGTGGAACTGGCTGCGCTCCTCGAAGGCAGTCAGGAACTCGTCGGAGCCGAGGATGCGCTGCAGGGTGCTCTCGACGCGGCCCTCGCGGCGCAGGTTATCGACGTGGTGGGCCAGGCCACCGACGTCCGCCTCGCGGTTGAGCAGGCCCTGGTAGGCGGCCTGGATCAGCGTCGGCGCGTGACGTTGCAGCAGTTCGGCGTAGCCGGCCGGTACCGACGGCGACGACGCCGACGGGGGCTCGGCAATCACCGGAGCCGTCGATACCGGTTCGGGCGCAGCCTCGGCAAGCTGCTCTTCCTCGCAAACCAGGCTGTGCCCGGCACGGACCTCTGCCTGCCAGTCCGGAGCGGCCCCAGTCCATCCGACTCCGGTCTGGCGGCCAGCGCCGAACACGTCCCGATAGCCGTGCTCGCGGGGCCGGCTGCACCGAAGGGATTCCGGGCTGCCCTGCGCCGCGAAGGCCGCGAACGAGCGCTGCACGAACTCCTCCAGGTCCAGCCAGCGCACCCCGGCCGCCGACTCGGCGCCCAGCCCTGCGGCCTTGAACAGATGACTGCCACCGGACAGCCCCAGCTGCGCGGCGATCTCCGGGTATACCGGGTAGGTCTGGTGATCGGCCAGCGGGTCCCAGAGCGCCTCGGCGGGATCGATGTCCAGCGCCGGCAAGCCCAGGCGCTGCAGTAGCCGTCGCGCCAGGTTGGCCAGCACCCGCAACTTCGGGTGGTTGGGGCTGTGCATGAAGGCGCCCTGCCGACGCCATTGTTCCGGCAAGCCGGTCAGATCGAGATCGGAGGGCTGCGAGGGTTCCAGCAGCGCGGCGACCGCCGGCTCCCAGGCGGAGAAGAAGCCGAGCTGAGTGTAGACCTCGCGATTGAACAGCGACACCGCCTGCGCCGGACTCATGCCGGCCTTCCAGGCGTGGAAGCTGATCGACGAACTGAAGCTCAGCGGCGCCCGTACCGGGCCCTGCGGTCCACTCACCTGGCAGAGATCGGGATGAAAGGCCGGGAACACGATCGTCGGGAACACCAGTACCCGACCGGCCGGCAGCTCGGTGACCCCGGCCAGGGCGCGGGCGACGTTGGACTGCAGCAACACCTGATCGTGGTCGGCGAGCACGGACTGGAAGCGTCGGAGCAGGACCGAAGGGTCGGCAAGCTCTGCGGCGGTGACGAAGTCGCAGCGCGGCGGCTGCCAGCCGGTGAGCGCCTGCAGACAGCGGCCGACGCCCACCGCCTGGCACTTGCCCAGCAAGGCCAGGCGCAGCGGCGGCGCCGGCAGTTCGGCGGCGGCGAACCGCGAGCGGCGCTGGCGCTCGGCGAGCTGGCCGAATTCCGGCCCCTGCACCAGGTCCTGCAGCAGGTCTTCCAGGGAACCACCCTCGCGCAGCCGGCCGACCTGTCGCTCCAAGCTTCCCGCATCGGCCTCCCGCTGCAACAGGCCGCGATAGGCGGCCTGCACCAACCCCGGGGCGTGCCGGCGCGCCGCGCGCAGCCAGGGCGCCACATCGGGCGGCGGCGGTGGCACGGTACCGACCGGAAGGCAGTTCGGGATCGAGGCCTCTGCGACAACCACCACCGGCTCCGGCTGCACCACCTGCTCCACGAACAGACCGAGCAGGCGGGTGTCGGGGCTGCCGTAGCTGGCCGGCGACTGCGGCTCGCACTCGATCAGCAGACGATCACCGTCGGGCGCCGACAGGTTCAGCTCCAGGCGTTCGCGCGGGCCGAAAAGCTGGTGATGGCAAACGCTGCCGACGGTGAACGACACCGTCATCGGTGTCGGGTGGTGGTTGATGGCGGTGAGCCCAAGCCGGCGCTCGGCGCCACGGACGTCGAGCGTCAAGGTCGAGCGCGCCGTGGTCCAGCGACCGCCGCCTTCTGCCCCATGCCAGGTCGCGGCATCGGAAGGCGCCAGCGTCGCCGATTCCAGGGCCAGCACCGGCGGGCGCGGACGGAATTCGTAGAGCACCGCAAAATCCGCCGCCTCGCAGGCGTGCTTGCGGTATTCGAAGCCCTCGCGGATGAAGCAGCGCGCCAGGAAGTCTTCCTGGAAGCCCAGTTCGTACCAGCCGCGCCAGCGCACCACCCCGGCGGTTTCGGCGTCCAGCCGCAGGCCCCAGGGATAGGGGATCGCGGGGCTCCGCGGGTCCTCGGTGACCGGTTCGCCGCCGAGCAGGATGCGGCCATCGTCGGCGAGCAGCTGGCGCAGCCGGCGGATCAGCCCCAGGAAGTCGCGACTGTGATGGAAGGCCTCGTAGAAGAAGATCAGCCGGTACTTCTCGCCCGGCCGCGGATGGTCGCCGAACTCGCCGACGAAGGCCTGCAGCTCGACCTTGAAGAATTCGGCCTGCGCCTGCACCGCCCGGCTGAAATGGGGATTGATATCGACCGTATCGACCCGCGCGCCCATGCGGGCGAAGGTCAACGCGGTCTGGCCGTAGCCGGCGCCGTACTCCAGCACCCGGTCGCCCGAGCTGATGCCGGAGCGGCGCAGGAAATGGCCGGCCGCCATGATGTGCTTGCCACCGGTCTCCATCGCCCGCTGACCGCGCAGCTCGTAGAAGGCGGGGCGGTAGATGTGCTCCTGGGTCGCGGTCTCGGGAGTCTGTTCGTGCTCGCTGGGCTGGTAGCGGGGGCGTCCCGACAGCCATTGCCAGAGCCGGTCCTGCTGGACGGCGTAGGCAGACGAGTAAGGATCGAGCCCGCAGTCGTACCAGTCGGGCAATGCCACGAAGCGGTCGCGGAATTCATCCCAGGGACTGCCCGGCCGGACACTGTGCTCGCGCAGCACGACGGCGGCGCGGTCGAGGTCCTGCACCGACAGCGGCCGAGGCGGCGGATCGACCGCTGGCAAGACGGCTGCGGCCGGCGATGGAAGCGTGGGCAGGTCCACCGTCGGCAGCGGCAGCTGCGAGCGTTGCCTCCGCCGCAATCGCACGGACCAGTCGCCTAGCCTCATGGACGTAGTCCGGCAGCGAAATCACCAGCGCGGATGCGGCTGAACAGTTCGCCCCACTGCGGCGCGATGACCTCGCGCTTGTACTGCTGGGCATGCGCAATGCCGCGCTGCTGCAGGGCCGCGCGCTCAGACTTGCGGGCGGGATCGATAAGGCGGCCGATGCAGTCGGCGATCTCCGAGACCGAGTACTTGTCGAAGTATTCGGCGCTGTCGCCGTAGACCTCGCGGTGCACCGGGATGTCGGACGCCGCGACGGCGCCGCCGCAGAGCATGGCCTCGATACCGGAGAGATCAAAGCCCTCGGCGACGCTGGGGCAGACCACGCACTCGGCCGCCGCAAACAGCTGGCGCATGTCGCCGACCGGCACGTTGCTGAGGTGGAACAGCGCGCCGCGCTCCTGCCAGGGCTTGAGGGCATTGAGCAGGTTCTCGACATGCCAGCCGATGGCGCCGACGAACACCAGTTTGAGATCGCTGTCGCCGCGCATGCGCAGCGCCTCCCAGGCACGCATCAGGCGCATGTGGTTCTTGCGCGGTTCGATGGACGAAACCATCAACAGGTAGCGCAGCGGCTTCGAGAGCAGATGCTGCTCGTAGAACTGGGCCTTGAGATGCGGCGAATTGGACCCTGAGGTGGCGCCGCTGGAACTGCCCCAGCGCGGTTCGGTCTTGGGATTCAGCCGCGAGCGGATGATCTCCGCCGCTGCACCGACACGCACCGGCTCCGGGGAATAGCTGTGCGAGACCACGTCGTGGATGACCCGGGAACGCTTTTCCAGCGCCGGGAACATGGTCAGCAGATCCTTGCGCACCGAGTTCGAAGTGCAGGCGAAGACCGCGTGGCTGGCGTTGTCGAGCAACGCCCGGTAGTGCGACTTGGCGTGGAAGCGCGCGGTCGGGATAGTGTGAGTCTGGAACATCGGAATCGCGTCGTGGTAGCGCACCAGCAGCTGCGAGCCCTGCGGTAGCCGCGCCGGGTACGGCGTCTGCGAGATCACGATGTCGTAGCCGCGGGTGTCGACCGTCGGATAGGAACTCATGGCCTGGCCGCCGACCAGGCCGGCGCGGTGCATGGCACGCCAGGGCATGGACAGGGTGCGATAGTCGGTGGCGCCAATCTTGCCGCGCTCGTTCGGCGGCAGGCTGGCAGCGAAGAAGGTCTCCCACAGGAAGTCGCTGTACTCGGCAGGATCGAACCGGTGCAGTTTCAGATCCATGCCGAGCTTGGTCTTGGCCGCCAGCCCCCAGGGCAGCAGCTCACGCAACACGGTCTCCTGAGCCTTGGCCCAGCCGCTTCTGGACTCCGGCTCCAGTGTCGAGGCCACGAACTGGGACAGCCGGTCGTAGCGCTTGTGCGTCCGCGCGCCCTCGTAGCTGCCACCCGGTTCCAGCGCCTTGCCCAGCCGCTGGCCGGTGTGGTTGATCAGTCCATCCACCTTCAGCGCTGGCATGTCGAGAAAGGCGGAGAACAGCAGGCGGGTCTCCTGCGGAATGCCCGCGAAGCCCTCGAAACAGGTGCGCAGCTCCATCAGGATGCGGACGGGATCGGGCTGGCTCATGGAGTGTTTGATGGCGTGAATGAGGAGAGCGCCCTACAGCGCCTTGTAGGTCTTGATGGCTTCGGCGACGTCGTCGAAGTAGCGGGTACGGCCCCGCGATATCACCAGGGCGCCATCGCAGACCTGCTCGATGAAGCTGGCGTCGTGCGAGGCAACGACCAGCGCGCGACCGCTGTCAGGCGCGAACAGGTGACCCCGGCTGCGCTGGTGGAAGCGCTCGTCGCCTACCATCATCACCTCGTCGATCAGGTAGCAGTCGAAGTCGATGGCAATCGACAGCGCGAACGCCAGCCGTGCGCGCATGCCGGAGGAATAGGTCTTCACTGGCTGGTACAGGAAGCTGCCCAGTTCGGCGAATTCCTCGACGAAGGCACGCAGCTGCTCGAAGTCAGTGCGGTAGATGCGGGCGATGAAACGCATGTTGTCGATGCCGGTCAGACTGCCCTGGAAGCTGCCGGAGAAGCCCAGCGGCCAGGACACCGACATCTCGTGGCTCACCCGTCCGCGGGTAGGTTGCTCGACCTTGCCGATCAGGCGGATCAGCGTCGACTTGCCGGCTCCGTTGCGACCCAGGATGCCGAGCCGGAAGCCCCGCGGCACGGTGAAGCTGGTATCGCGCAGCACCACATGCTCACCGCCATGACTGCGGTAGACCTTGTGCAGGTTCTCGACCCGGATCACTACTCGATCACCAGATGTCGATGCACGTTGCGACACAGCAGCAGCCCCGTGGCCAGCAGCGCCAGGCAGACGGCAGTGGCCAGCGGCAGGTTGGTGTGGATGCGCAGCTCCGGCCCGAACTGGCCGCCACGGATCAACTCGTAGGCGCTGACGGTGGGCATCCATAGCACTAGCTCCTGCACCGAACCCGGCAGCCAATCGACCATGAAGAAGCAGCCGCAGACCGGCAGCAGGAAGTACATCAGCGGGCCGACCAGCTTCTCGACCCATTCCACCATTTCGGTAAGGGCGCCGATGATTAGGCCCATCGCCACCGAGAACGCAGCAAAGTAGAGCCAGCCGAGGTAGAACAGGCCCCAGTCCTTCGGCCATTCGTAGACGCCGGCGGCCCAGAACACGAAGGCCATCACCAGATAGGCGATGGCGGTGCCGTACAGCTCCAGAATCATGCGGGCGGTGAGCAGGTCCAGCATCCGCACTTGACGGTGGTACAGAAGACTGGCGTTGGCGCGGAAGCAGTGCACGGCGCGATTGGTGGTGTGGCGCCAGAGCGTCAGCGGCAGATAGCCGGTCATCACGAAGCCCAGCACGTTCAGATGGCTGCCGTGGGTGTAGCGGCCCTGCGCCACCGACCAGATGATGATCACGCCGGCACAGAACAGCAGCGGCTCCACCACCATCCATAAAAAGCCCAGGTTCTCGCGGCCGTAGCGGGTATGTAGCTCGCGCATCATCAGCGCGCCGATGACAGTCAGCTGCAGTCGCAGTGCGCCTCGGAAATCGCCGGCCAGCACCGCTGGCGCGGTGCGGCCCTCACTGCTGGGCATGCTCGCGTACCCCCAGCAGCAGCAGCTTGCCGATCGAATAGATCAGGAAGCAGCTGATGAACACGATCAGCACGTTGATGAGCCGGCGCGGGTAGAGCGCGCGATCCGGCAGGCTGGTATCCACCACTCGCTCCAGATAGATCTGCTGGCGCCGCGCCTCGGCGCGCGCGGCCTCCAGCGAGGCCAGGGCCGAGGCCAGCTCGCGGGCGGCGAAATCCTTGCGCAGCGACAGTTGCTCGTAGGCCGAGAGCTTGGGGGCCATCGCGCCATCGCCACCGGTCAGGCGGGCGGACTGGCGGGCGACCTGTTGTTCCAGCGCGGCGATATGCGATTCGAGATCGCCGCGCAGCGGGCTCTGCGGCGAACTGCGCCGCAACTCGGCGAGCCGGGTGCGGCTGCTGGCCAGCTCGGCCTCGGTCCTGGCCTGGGACTCGAAGATCGCGCCCGAGGTCTTGCCCGGATCAAGCAGGGATTCGCGGTTGCGGTAGCTCAGCAGGCTGGCCTGCACCTCGGCCACAGCCTGCTGGGCGCGTTCGACATCGGCTTCGGCATCGCGCACGGAATTGTCGTGGGCGCGCCGGTTGAGCTGGTTGACCATGTCCTCGCTGATCGCCAGCAGCAGCTGGGCGAGGGCCTGGGCATCCTCGGCGCGGAAGGCCTTCACCGTCAGGGCGCTGATGCCGGTGGTGGTGTCGTAGACCAGTTCGACGCGGCGCTGGTAATAGCGATACAGATCCTCGGCATTGTCCCAGTCGATGGGATTGGGATAGGCGGCCAGGAAGTCCGCCTCCGGCCGGTCGAAGATGGCGCGCAGGTCGATCTTGCCGGCCAGCACCTTGAGCGCGTCACGCGAGGTCGCGTAGGCCTGCACCGAATAGACGTCCTCGTGGCCGGCGGCGCCGCCCGGCTGCAACAGTCCGGCCAGGCCGTTGATCTGCATGCGCGAGGGCGAGCCCACCACGAAGCGCGCTTCGGAGGCGTACAGGTCGGCCGCGATCAGCAGGTAGTAGAGCGCCGCCAGCAGGGTCGGCAGGGCTACGCAGAGCAGCGAGCCGGCATGCCGGCTCGCCCAACTGGCGAGCGCTTCCAGCCAGGGCGGAGACGAGTCCGGACCGGGCAGGCGCGCGCTCATTTCAGCGCCCCGCGCACCACCGCGCCCTGGATCACCGGCTGACTGACCAGCCCGAGAATTTCCAGGAACTTGCGCAGTTCGTTGGTCGGCGCGCTGGAGACATAAAGGATGTCGCGGTCGCGCATGCCGAAGCGCTGCGCCAGGAAATAGCTCTCCGCCTGCGCCAGATCGAGCCGGTAGATCACCCGCAACTCGTCCTCACCGGCAGCGGCGGGAAGGGCCGGCACCGGTTCCAGCAGACGACGCGGCTCATAACGCAGCAGATAAACCCCGCGCGGATCGGCGCGCTGGTCGAGCAGGCCGCCGGTCTTCGCCACCGCCTCGATCAGCGAGATGCGCTCGGCGCCGAACTCGATCTGCGCGGTGCGGCCGGTGGCGCCGAAGGCGGTGAAGCTCTGCGGCTGGCGGGTGGCGACCAGCAGGTCGCCCGGCCGCAGGTAGATGTTCTGCCGCGGGTCCTGCAGCACCCGCTGCAGCGGCATGGCGAAACTGTCGCCGCCCCGGGTGAGCTGGATGCGGGTCTCGTAGCTGGGCGCGCGCACGCCACCGGTGGCGGCGAGCACGTCGAGCAGACGCTCGCCGCGCACCGAGACCGGCACCCGGGCACCGGCGGCGACATCGCCGGCCACCGTCACGGCGCCCGAGCTGTTGCGCAGGTGCACCACCACCTGCGGCTTCGCGGCCTTGCCGGCCAGCGACTCGCGCAGTTCCTGTTCTACCTGGTCCGGACGCAGGCCGACCACCCGGATGCGACCGACGAAGGGCAGCGTGATGCTGCCGTCGGCGCCGACCACCTGCTCCGGCAGCGTGGTCGAGCGGCTGCCGACGCCGCTGTCCGCTCCGCCGCTGGCCGTGGGGCGGCCGGAAAACAGCGGGTTGGACCCGGCTTCCCAGATTTCGACCGTCAGACCATCGCCGATGCCGACCAGGCTGACCGGAACCTGATCGGCGCCGCCGAAGTGCTCGGCGAACCCGGTCACCGGCCGTTGGGCTTCGGCGGCCAGCGCGGCGCGACTGATGTCGATCAGCCGGAACACCTCGTCGTCACCGCGCTTCTGCTGGCGGTCGACCGCTGCCTGGGTAGGGCCATCGCTGGGCAGCCAGGCGCAGCCGGACAGCGCGACGCAGCCGGACCACAGGACGAACTGAAGGAGACCCGCGTTCGCGCGCCGGCCGGACTGGACTGGATTCATTTGCTGCGCAGTGTAGCCCGAGTTGATCGCGGGTTCAGTTGCCCGAATGCAGCTTCCGTACCATCGCCAGCAGCTGCTCGAAATGCCGGTTCCAGCGCGGCGCCCGATAGCCGGCCGCCCGTTGCAGGGCGGCCTTGCGGCGGTCGGAATCCGGGCTGGTGTAGTCGCGGATCGCCGCCAGCCAGACCGGGCCGTCCAGGGGGTCCAGGTATTCGGCAGTCGCGCCGCCGACCTCGCGGTGGGCCGCCAGCTCCGAAGCCAGCACCGGCACCCCGAGCGCCAGCGCCTCGGCGACCGGCAGGCCGTAGCCCTCGGCGAAGGAGGGATTGAGCAGGGCCCTGGCACCGCGCAGCAGGGCCCAGACCTCGGCATCGCCCAGCCCCGCGCACTCCCGCACATGCCCCTGCAGCGCCGGACAGCGATCCAGCAGGTTGAACACGGCCTGATTTTCCCAGCCCCGACGGCCCAGGATCACCAGACGCGGCGCGGCCAGCGGCTCGGCCTCGACCAGGCGCTGCCAGAGCTTGAGCATCAGCAGGTGATTCTTGCGCGCCTCGATGGTGCCCAGCATGACGAAGTAGGGCCGCTCCGCCCGGGGCGTCGGCACCACCCCGCCGGCCGGCGACGCCACGCCCAGCGGCAGCACCGTGACCGGCGGCGTGCGCAGCCCCTGCTGCCGCCAATAGCGGCCCAGGTCCTCGGCGGTGGCCTGTGAATTCACCAGCACGCCCTGGGCGTGCCGCGCGATCAGCGCCAGTCGCGCGGCATGCCGCGCCGGCTCGCCGGCCCGGCTGTACTCCGGGTGGCGCAGCGGGATCAGGTCGTGGACGAAGAACAGGCTGCGCAGGTCCGGCTGCCGCAGCCAGCGGTCGTAGGCGGCGCGGTAGAGCTGGCCGTGCGAGGTGTTGACGTAGATCCAGGGGTGGCCGCGCGACGGCCGGCCGGCCGCCATGGCCGGCGCCGGCGGCACCGGCTCCCCCACCGGCTGCGCGGACCCGAGCAGGCGGCGCCAGCGCCCGGCCAGCGCG